>NZ_JBNAIC010000024.1:0-107806 GCF_050031695.1 Pleomorphochaeta sp.
ACAAAAATAAACAGTCTTAATTTAGGCTGTTTATTTTTGTGTTAATTATAACTTAATATAATCAAAGAAAATAAATTAATATTTTTTAATTAAAAGTTATCCTTTATATCAAATAAATGTATATAAAACATTAAATATAGATTTAATAATAAATATAAGAACAAAGAATTTTATTAAAATAGGATAGGGGAAAGAAAAATATATGATTTGTAAGTGTCTAAAACTTTTAGTAAAATGATAATACTAATAATTTTTATCTCTACAAGGAATTATATTTATTTTTTGATCTATTAAGTTGAAAAGTGAATCTCATTAATGAAAAGAGTTGGTAAAAAATTATATATGATTTGTAAGTGTCTAAAACTTTTAGTAAAATGATAATACTAATAAGTTTTGTATATACAAGGAATTATATTTATTTTTTGATCTATTAAGTTAAAAATTGAATTTTAATAATGAAAAGAGTTGGTAAAAAATTATATATGATTTGTAAGTGTCTAAAACTTTTAGTAAAATGATAATACTAATAAGTTTTGTTTATACAAGGAATTAGGTTTATTTATTGATTAAGTTAGTTGAAAATTGAATCTAAAAAAATGTTGTATTATTCTTAAATTAAATATATTGAAATTCTATTGATTTAATTTATTTATAATTACAATCTAGTTTGAAAAACATTTGCTTTTATCTCTATAGATTAAATAAAAAAGGATTGACTTCTTTTATTAAGAAATCAATCCTTTTTATTTTATATTTTTAATATAAGTATTTAGTTAAAGAATAAATCAATATCATCTTCTACAGTGCCAATACCAGCAATGTTAAAATTATCAACTAATACTTGAGTTACGTTAGGAGATAAGAAAGCAGGTAGAGTTGGTCCTAAGTGAATATTTTTTACACCTAAGTATAATAAAGCTAATAATACAATAACAGCTTTTTGTTCGTACCATGCAATATTATAAACAATAGGTAAATCATTAATATCATCTAAGTTAAATACTTCTTTTAACTTTAAAGCAATTAATGCTAATGAATAAGAATCATTACATTGACCAGCATCTAATACTCTAGGAACTCCACCGATATCACCTAAATTTAATTTATTATATTTAAATTTAGCACAACCTGCTGTTAAGATTACAGCATCTTTAGGAAGAGCCTTTGCAAAATCTGTGTAGTAATTTCTACTTTTTGCTCTACCATCACAACCTGCCATAACTACAAATTTCTTAATAGCACCAGATTTTACTGCATCTACAACTGTATCAGCTAATTTAAATACTTGATCGTGTGCAAAGCCACCTACAATCTCACCTGTTTCAAGTTCTGTTGGAGGATCACATTTTTTTGCTTGTTCAATTATTTCACTAAAATCTTTAGTAGTAGCAAATTCGCCTTCAATATGTTTAACACCACCAAAACCAGCAGCACCTGTTGTATAAATTCTATCAACATATGAACCTTTAGGAGGTACAATACAGTTAGTAGTCATTAAGATAGGACCATTAAATTTTTCAAATTCTTCTTTTTGTTTCCACCATGCATTACCATAGTTACCAACAAGATTGTCATATTTCTTTAATTCTGGATAATAGTGAGCTGGAAGCATTTCACCGTGAGTATATACATCAACACCAGTACCTTGAGTTTGTTTTAGAAGTTCTTCAATATCTCCTAAATCGTGACCAGATACTAAAATACCAGGACGATTTTTTACTCCTAGATTAACTTTAGTGATTTCAGGATTACCATAAGTTTCTGTATTTGCAGAATCTAATAATGCCATTCCATCAACACCAAACTTACCAGTTTCTAAAGTTAAGGCAACTAATTCATCAACACTTAATGAATTATCTAATAATTTTGCCATTGCACTTTGCATAAAGATATCAACATCTTCATTTTCATGACCTAATGCATTAGCATGTTTTACATAAGCTGCTAAACCTTTTAAACCATAAGTGATTAATTCTCTTAAACTTCTAATATCTTCATTTTTAGTAGCTAATACACCAACTTCATCGCTTTTTGCTTTAACATCCATTTCTTCATTAGAAGAAACTGCGAAAGTAGCTGCATCGCTTAAGTTGTTTTTCTCTGTTAAATCTTTTACTAAAGAATTTCTAAAATTAATAGTTTCTGCAACTCTTGAATAAAATACGTCATCATCAAAATTAGCATTAGTGATTGTTGTAAATAAATTAATACTAATGTAATGATTGATAATTTTATCTACACTTTTACCTTCACTTCTTAATTTTGTTGTTACTTCACTTAAACCTTTTGTTGCATAAATTAATAAATCTTGTAGACCTGCAGTTGTAGAAGTTTTTCCACATACGCCTTTTTTTGTACAACCTGTACAACCGATAGTTTCTTGACACTGATAACAAAACATATCAAAATCCATAATTTTTTTCTCCTAATATTTATTAGATATTAATATAATATACTAAATAAGAAGATGTTTACGTTGCAAATACAACGAAAGTAAAGAAAATAATATAGAATAATTAAAAAGCTAAAAATAGTATTTATAATTAATATCTGTTATAATTGTATCATAGATAATGAAAAATATCTAAAAACTCTTTTTATTAGGAATATTAATGGAAAAGTGTAAAAAAATGTTTAGCTTATTTAATAAGAGAATTAAATTACTTTACCAAAATGGGTATACAAAATATCAGATTCTTAATGAACTGAAAGATTTTTATAATCTGCAAGATAAAGATATTTCAACAATAGATAATTCAAATAATATATTTGATAAACAATCGAAGCTTCAATTAGATAGAAAAATAGGTCAACATTTTTCAAAAGTAATTTATGTAAATGAAGCATTTGATGATAAATTTATAGAAATTAATGAGATTTGTAATAAAGTTAAATTTGATAAGCTATTAGAGTTTCAAATATTAGATGAAATGTTAGATAATCCTCGATTATCATTTACTAAAGATATAACACTCTCAAGTGCAATATCTATTTATGAAAAGCCTTTTAATGGAAAACCTATTAGTAAAAAAAATTATTTAGATTTAATAGCAGAAATAGGTAAGGACTGTAAAAATAGTAAAGAAGAGAATAATTTTGATGATAATTTATTATTATTTGAAAATGCTTTTAAGTATTTAGATTATTCAATTATAGAAATTAAAAATCGAATAGAAATATATCAAGAATTAACTCTTTTATTAGACAAAATTGCACAAATCTATGATTTTTCTGATGATGTATTAATTAAGTATTTCAACTTGTTTAGTGTTAACTTTTTAAAAGATTTAATTCAAATTAGTGATTATAATTATATACATGAAGTAATGAGAACTATATATTCTAATGTTTCATATAATACTTTTATTAATATTTTACCCATATTTTTAGAAAATTTCCCATTAGAATCAATTAATGATATTATAAATTGTTTTTATCAAGATGTTTTTATAAATAGCAGTGAAAAGTTCAGTGCTATATTAAATATAATTATTAGTAATAGTGGGAATAAGAGTTTGTTTTTAGAGAATTTAAATTCTCGAGATTTAATTAGTGACTTTGAAAAAGACTTATCAACTTTAGAATTTTCAATCAATTTTGAGGATATAAATAGTATTAATTATTATTTTGAGAAGATTAAATTAGATAAAGAATACAATTTATATTATGATATATTAGAAGATTTAAGAATAATAGTTAAAAATTTTGATAGAATAGAAAGACTACAGAAGAAAATTAATAATATAAATGAAAATAATTATAAAGAATTATTAATTGAAGTAGAACAATTAAATTATTTTAACAGAAAAGTTTATTCATGTTGTTTAAATAGAGTTTGCTATAATTTTTTAGATAAAAAAGAGTTTAACTTTTATTACTTATTATTATTAATTAATCTTGATTTAAAAGAAAAAGCAACAATATATTTTTATAACAATATTAAATATATTAATTATGAAAAAGCAGATGAATTATTTATTTATGCTAATATGTTCTTTGTATTAAATTATTTCAATTTTGCTTGTGAAATATTAATTAATTTAGAAAAATATATTAAACTTAATAAATCTAATAAAACATTGTCATTATATTCATATATTATTATAGAATTAGATTTAATAAATGAATTATTTATTTCAATTTCTAATAATAAAAAAATTGATGAAATATTAAATGAAATAGATATGAAGGAAATAATATGATTATAGATAGAATAGCAACTGTAAAAGATATAAAAATTGGGAAAGGTTATCCTATATCCATTCAAACAATGTATGATAGTCCTATTCCTTCTTCTACTAAAGAGTTAGATGAACTTTTAAAGAGAATGAATAATCTAAAGTTAATGGGTTGTGATATTATGAGATTTTCATACCCAAGTGATAATGATAGAAAAGCTTTTACATATTTAAATCAAAAGTCAAATATGCCATTAGTTGCGGATATACACTTTGATTTTAAATTAGCAATTGCTGCCTTAGAGTGCGGTTTTAGTAAAATTAGGATTAATCCTGGTAATATTGGAGCTAGATGGAAAGTTGATGAGGTTGTAAGAGCTGCTAAAGATCATGGTGCTGCTATTAGAATTGGATTAAACAGTGGATCTCTTCCTAAAGGAATAGGAGATCATACTTCTATTATGGTTGATAATGCTTTAAAATATATAGAATGGTTTGAAGAATTAGATTTTTACAATACTGTTGTATCTTTAAAATCAACAAATCTAGAAGAAACTAGAATTTCTAATGAACTTTTTGCACAAAAAAGTAATTATCCTTTACACATTGGTGTTACTGAAGCAGGTTCAGTTGTTTCATCTGTAGCTCGTTCAACTTGGGTTTTAGGTAATTTATTGAAACAAGATATCGGGAATACTATGAGGATATCAATTACTGGTGAAATTGAAGATGAAGTATTTGCAGGAGTTGAAATATTAAGAACTTTAGGGTTAAGAGAAAAAGGAATTAGGATAGTTAGCTGTCCACGTTGTGGTAGAAATTCTTTTGATTCTATTGGTTTTTTAAGAAGTGTTGAATCTGATTTATTAACTATAAACAAAGATATTAGTGTTGCAATTATGGGATGCCAAGTTAATGGACCTGGAGAAGCTAAAGAAGCTGATTTTGCTATAACTGGAATCGGGAAGAAAGTATTTTTGTATAAAAAAGGTAAATTAAGTTTAGAAGTTGATGTTAATGATGCTAAAAAAGCATTGTTAGAGGCGATTAATGGGGAATAATAAATTAATAATAAAAGGTGCTAGTGAGCATAATTTAAAATCAATAGATTTAACATTAGAAAAAGAGAAACTGATTGTAATAAGTGGTTTAAGTGGTAGTGGCAAAAGTTCTTTAGCTTTTGACACTATTTTTGCAGAAGGGCAGAGAAGATATGTAGAAAGTTTATCTGCTTATGCTAGACAATTTTTAGGGAGACTAGAGAAACCTCAGGTAGATTATATAGAAGGGCTATCTCCATCTATTGCTATTGAACAAAAATCAACTAGTAATAATCCAAGGTCTATAGTTGGAACAATAACAGAAATATATGATTACTATAGATTATTATGGGCAAGGGTAGGTATACCATATTGCCCTAAATGTGGTAGAGAAATAACTGAAATGAGCATTGACCAAATAATTAGTGCTATATTTCACTATGAAATAAATACCAAACTAATTATTAGTGCTCCTATTGCAAGAGGAAGAAAAGGCGAATATAAGAAAGTTTTTGAAGATGCACGAAATTCAGGTTTTCAAAGAGCTAAAATTGATAATAAAATGTGCTTTTTAGAAGATGTTGATCAACTTGATAAGAATTATAAACATGATATTGATATTGTAGTAGATAGATTAGTTTTAAAAAAAGAAAATAGATCTAGACTATCTGATTCTTTAGAAACTGCAATCGAAATGACAAATGGTTTAGTAAAAGTAACATATCTAGTTGAAGAAGATGGTGTAAAAAAAGAACACGAAGAGATATATTCACAAAAGAATAGTTGTCCACATTGTGGAATAACTTTTGCAGATTTAGAACCTAGATTATTTTCATTCAATAATCCTTATGGCGCATGTCCAACCTGTAAAGGGATTGGAATAGTTAGCGAATTTGATATCGATTTGATAATACCAAACTCAAATTTAAGTATTAATGAACATGCTATTAAAACACATAACCCTGAAGCTAATTGGAATAAATCAATGTTTTTAGCATTGTCTAAAAAATTGAACTTTTCTCTTGATACACCAATAAACAAATTACCAAAAAAAATCTATGATATTTTATTATATGGTTATAATAAAAAAATAATGGTTACATACAATAATGGTATAGATGGGGAGCAAACTTTTAGTCGTAAATATGAAGGGATAATAAACGAATTACAGAGAAGATATTATCAAACAGGTAGTATGAATATGAAATCTTGGTATGATTCATATAAATCTCATAAAACCTGTCCCACTTGTAAGGGGCATAGATTAAAAGAAGAAGCTCTTCATGTTTTAGTCGGTGATAAAAATATAATGGAAGTAACTTCGTATTCTATAAAAGATAGTATAATCTTTTTTAAAAACTTAAAGTTTAATGAAACTAAACAAAAGATTTCTCAAGAAATATTAAAAGAGATTAATAATAGACTTTCTTTTTTAGATAATGTTGGATTATCTTATCTAACTTTAGATAGAAATAGTGGAACATTAAGTGGTGGTGAAGCTCAAAGAATAAGATTAGCAACCCAAATTGGATCTGCATTAACTGGAGTTATGTATGTTTTAGATGAGCCATCCATTGGTTTGCATCAAAAAGATAATGAGAAGTTAATTAATTCTTTAAAAAAACTAAGAGATATAGGTAATACTTTAATAGTTGTTGAGCATGATGAAGCAACAATTAGGGAAGCTGATTATGTTGTAGATTTGGGGCCTGGTGCTGGAGTTCATGGTGGAGAAATTATAGCAGAAGGTACACCTAAAGAGATTGAAGAAAATCCATTATCAATAACTGGCCAATTTTTATCTAAGACACAAGAGATTTTAGTACCTAAAGAAAGACGTAAAGGAAATGGTAATAAAATAAGAGTTGAAGGGGCTAGCAAGAATAACTTATTAAGTATTGATGTTGATATACCACTTGGAAAATTAGTTGTAATTACTGGTGTTTCAGGAAGTGGTAAATCTACTTTATTAAATGAAGTTGTGGCTCCTGCACTTAGAAGAACTTTAAGTGGAAAGGGACATAAATATGATGGATATACTAAAATAAGTGGTTTTGAAAATATTGATAAACTAATTAATATTGATCAAAGTCCTATTGGAAGGACTCCTAGATCAAATCCAGCAACTTATGTTGGTGCTTTTACACCGATTAGAGAGTTGTTTGCATCTTTACCAGAATCTAAAGCTAGAGGTTATAAAAGTGGAAGATTTTCATTTAATGTGAGTGGAGGAAGATGCGAAAATTGTAATGGTGATGGTAAATTAAAAATAGAAATGCACTTTTTGCCTGATGTATATGTTAAATGTGATGTTTGTCATGGTAAAAGGTATAATAAAGAGACTTTAGCTATAAGATATAAGGGGAAAAACATTTACGATGTTTTAGATATGACTGTTGAAGAAGCTAAAGAGTTCTTTAAACCTTTTAATAAGATAAGAAGAAAATTAGACACATTAGATAGTGTAGGTCTTGGTTATTTAAAGCTTGGACAAAGTGCCCTAACTTTAAGTGGTGGTGAAGCTCAAAGAGTTAAATTATCACTAGAGCTTTCTAAAACAAATACAGGAAAGACTTTATACATACTAGATGAACCAACTACAGGTCTTCATTTTGCTGATGTTAAATTATTAGTAGATGTAATAAATAGACTAGTAGAAAATGGAAATACTGTTATTTTAATTGAACATAATTTAGATGTAATTAAAGCTGCAGATTATATAATTGATTTAGGTCCTGATGGTGGAGATGGTGGTGGAATGGTTGTCGCTACAGGAACTCCTGAAGAAGTTGCTAAAAATGAGAAATCATATACTGGGCAGTTTCTTAAAGATGTGTTGAAGAATTAGATTATGAAAAAAATATTAGCTTTTCTATCTATAATATTTATTTTTATTCAAAGTATATTAGCTACTAATTTAGCAGTTATATCACTTTCTGATGCAAGTGATGATGAGTTAGCTATGATGTGTGAAATAAGAGGTCTTGAAAGTAATCTTTCAAGATCAGAGATGATTTCACAATTAGAAAAGTTATTTATTGATGAATTTGGACAAGCTAGTGAAGAATTAGATATAAAAACAATTGAAAACTCTTTATCATTTACAATAAAAAATGCAAATACTTTAAAACTAATAAATGATAATAATTCAATTATTATTTTAGAAGGCAATGTTGAATTACTTTTTCAAGAAAAAGATGAAAGAAATAATACCATATATGCACAGAAAGTAATTATTGATAAAGAGAATACCAAATTAGTTGCTTTAATTAATGTATCATATGAGAGTGATCAATCTACAATAGGTTCCTTTTCCCAAGAAATTTATGGTGATATTATATCTTATGATTGGGATAAAGAAAAATTAATTGTAAATAGTGGGAGTATAACAACAGAGAAAGAAAATAGTGAAGGAGAAGCTGTAACCTTTTATGCTACATCTTCTACTATGAATATAGATACAGTTAACAGCTCTTTAGTTTTAAATGATGGTTTTATTTCTACAAATCAAAATACTGCTTACTTTTCTATTTCTGCAAAGAAAATTGCGATTCTAAATCATGGAGACATGTATTTTGAGGATGCCAAAATATCATTAGGCAGAATTGATGTACTGTATCTACCATATTTTTATTCTCCTGGTGCGACAATGCTAGGTAACCCTGCAATAGGTTATGAGTCTTCAAGAGGTGCTTTTGTTAATACTACTTTTGAAATTTTTGGATCATATCCAAATTTTTCATCAACAAGTTCTAATAGTTTTAATACATTTTTAGAAAGTGATGAAAATTCAAATGATTATGTTGATGGCCCTATTTATAGTGAGAGTGAAACTGAAGATGATTTAGAATTATGGGCAAAGAAAACAAGTAGTTATTTTGCCTTAATGTTAGACTCTTATGAAAATAATCCATATGCTATTGAAGATGAAGATAATGGTAGTGTTGCTCTATCCTATGCTACTGAATTGAACTTAATAAATAATTCTCTAAAAATACAATCAACTGCAATAACATCTATTGCAAGTGATGGAGTTGATGTTATTGATGATTCTTCTGATTATCCAATATTTAGATATGATATTGATTTTAAAACAACATTTGATTTTGAAAATGGAGAGATAGAGTTTTATATTCCTTTAATATCAGACCCTCAAGTTATGAAAACTTATGGCAATAGATTATCAACCTTTTCTATAGATGCTTTGTGGGATACAGATCAAACTTTTCCAACAACTTATAGTTCTGATATCAGTGATTATACAATGTATCTTACAGGTGAATATACATATACACCTAAAACTCTAAATTCTATTATTTCTGAAATTAAGATAAATGAAATAACTGTAGAAGTAGATTATGAATGGACAAGTGAAGATGATGTATATTCTTATTATATAGATGAAGTCACATTACCCGATATTGATTTTGATATGTCTGGCACCTTAATAGATATAAGTAATGAAAATATAGTAGATAATGAAAAAGATAATACAAGTGAAGAGGGAAAAGAAGATGATGGGGATGATACTTCATTATTAGATAATTTGTATGCTTCAACATATTCAACTAATGATGAGGATATAGATCCTTCTAGTTTTAGTATTGAATATGATTTAGACAATGATTTTTCTTCAACTTATGATAGTGATGATAATAAAGATATATATAATCAAACAACCTTAGATTTTGATATAGAAGGGAATTTAGAACCAGATATAATAGCCATTGATTCTGAATTAGAATTTGAATATATATATGATGAAGAAGATGATGATAGTGATTATGAAATAGAAACATCAGTTGATTTAGAAACTTCAAATATAATTTCATTTGAAAAAATAAACCTAAATTATTATTTTGATGCAATTTTATACGAATATGAATACACAGAAGATTCTGATGAAAGTTCAACAGAAATTACAGAATTTGAATTTAGTGAAGATTGTATAACAAAACATGAAATAGAGTTAATTGATACTTATGAAATTTATGATTTAGAAATAAGTCCTTCAATCAGCTTAGATTTGCCTCCATTAGATTGGGCACTAAAACCTTCAATCTTATTTGAAATTGATGATTTTTCAAATCAAACAACATTAACATTTGATATTTCATCTTCTTCTTTTGATTTTACTGAAATCGATAATGAATTAGAGTTTAAAATTGATAATGTAAGTTTTGATTTTGATATTAATTATGATGTTGAAGAGAGTGAAACCTCTACAAGAGTTATTGATCCATTAGAGCTTGATACAAGTATTGTTTATTATAATAAAGATAAAAATCAATATTTTTCACATACTAATAAATATTATGGCTTGTATGATGATAGTGATAATGATTATTTTAGTAAATTTAACTTTACATATAAAAACTCATATTTGATGACAAAATTAAATTTTTATAGTGAAGATGATACTTTAACTTTGGACTATCTAAAAAATACGATTTCATTCGAAAATTTAGAAAAATATTGGTGGAAAAACCGAATCGGATTAAATATTGATTTAGATATGACATTTAATTATAGTTATTCAGATATTTATTCTACTTATTTTAGTTTAGAAACTTCAATCTCTTATAGAATTGCAGAATTCTTACAAATAGATTTTAATGTAGAAACATCTAATTATAGTTTTTACCAATATTATGATGATGATGGAGTATTTAGTTTTAGTGATATGTTTAGTGATTTAATTAGTAGTTTTGATTTTATTAATGGAGGAGTTTATTCTACTCAATTTAATTTAGAAAGTATATCATTAGATATAACTCATATGATGGAAGATTGGGATTTACATTGCACATATGAGGGATCCGTTGTATTATCTAGTTATACTTATCAATGGGTTCCTAGTGTATCAGTTTACCTACAATGGAAGGCATTACCTGAGTTAACCGTTGATCAAAGTTTTTCTAACGATGGAGATGGTTGGGAATAAAATCATAGATGGACAAAAGATGGTAAAAAATATAGTAGTAGATGATTTATCAAAATTAAGAGTTATTTGTGGAGTTAATGATAGAAATTTAACATATATAGAAATATTGTTAGGAATAGAGATATTAACAAAAGGTAATTCATTATTTGTCGAAGATTTTGATGAAAAAAAATTAATAATTTTTGAAGCATTAATAAAAAAATTAGAATCATTAATAGTAAATAATAATCAAGAGATTAGTGAAAATGAAATCTTTATGGAATATCAAAGTTTAATTAATTCTCCAAGTATTGAAGACTTAGTTGAAGAAGGTTCATTGTTTGATGATTATAATTATATAAGTGTTAATAATAAAACTATTTTTTCTAAATCAATAAATCAGAGTAAGATGATAAAATCTATGTTTGAAAATCAAATTACATTTGCAATTGGTCCAGCTGGAACAGGGAAAACTTTTTTAGCAATTGCTTATGCACTTTCACAAATTACTAGTGGTAAAAAACAAAAGATAATTTTAAGTAGACCGGTAGTTGAAGCAGGAGAAAATTTAGGATTTCTTCCTGGAACTTTGAGTGAAAAATTGAATCCTTATGTTAGACCATTATATGATGCAATGGAATGGATGTTACCACCGTCTATTATAGAAAAGTTAGAATCCAATAAAGTGATAGAAATAGCACCTTTAGCATATATGCGGGGTAGATCATTACACAATAGTATAATTATTTTAGACGAAGCACAAAATACTAGTATTGAACAGATGAAAATGTTTTTAACTAGGATAGGTGAAAATTCGAAATCAATCATCACTGGAGATATTACACAAATTGATTTACCAAGAAATCATAAAAGTGGTTTAGTTCATGCGAATAATATTCTCCAAAATATAAGTGGACTAGATTTTGTTAATTTTTCTTCAAAAGATGTTGTAAGAGCTAAAATTGTTCAAAAAATAATTGATGCTTATAGTAAGGATAGTAATAGTGAGTAAGAAAAATCCAATTTTTCGTAACATAAAAGTAAAAGACAATGAATTTAATGTTAAAACAATAGTGGGCTTTAGTTTTTTATTTATATTAATTGTTGTTATATTAATCATCATGCCTTATGTAGTTTCAGGTAATTTAATAGGTTCTCATATTAGTTCTGATTCTTTGCAGGTTAAACAATTAGCCCCTGAAGATTTGTATGTAAAGAGAAGCTTTGAATATATAGATGTTGATAGAACACTTGAAAAAAAAGAAGCAGCTTTAGAGAAAGTGTATCCAATCTTTACTTATGATTTATCTAAAACTTATGGGATATTAGATAAAGTTGAAAACTTTACTTATAATATTCAAGAAGATGATATACAAGGGATGATTGATAATTTATCATCTTTAACTACAGAAGAGAAAGAGACTTTTAAAAATTATTATTTACAACTTAATAATAGTCAAAAAAGCATGTTATCTTCTTGGGTCTTTGAAATAAGTAGAAAAATCCTCAAATCAGGATATTTTAATAAAGACGAATTGGATTTGGTTATTGATGAGAATGAAAATAAGATATCTATATTAGGTGTATTATCAGATGGATTTAACATTGAGCAAATAAATATTTCGAATGTTTATGTGATTGAGAATTTAGTCAAAGAGAATAATCTAGTAAATATAATTAATGATAATATAAAAAATAGTAGTATTGTAAGTTCTATTCCAATTAAAATATTATATCTTTCAATTCAAGGTTTATTAGAACCTAATGTTCATTATGATTTATTATTAAGTGAAAAAGCAAAAGAAACCGCAGTTAATAATGTTAAAAATGTAACAGTATTTGTTCCAGCTAATACTAGAGTTTTAACAAAAGATTCAATTATTTCTGAGTCTGATTTAGAATTATTAAAGCAGGTTGAAGATCATAATGCTATCTTTTCTAATATTCAAATTTTTGCAAGGGTAATATTAATATTACTAATAACTATGTTTTCTTTATATTGGTTTTTATCTAGAACAGCATATACTTTTAGACGTGTACAATTTACTTATATATATTTAATAGTAATGAGTTTAACTTTAGTTTTCTCTGTTTTTATAACTAGATATTTCTCTAATTGTGAAATTAGAGTATTATCTCCCTTTCTACCAGTTTTATTTGGTACTTTCTTCTTAAAAAATACTACAAATAAAAAACGGTTTGGTTTTTTATTTACAATACAATATGCTCTTTACTCGACACTTTTCCCAGGTTCAACATTTTTTACGTTTTTTTATTTATCGGCAATAGGTGTTAGTTTTTTATATATCATACAATATAATAGTGATAGGATTTCTAGGATAATTAGTATATTTAAAGGTTGTGTAATTGCTATATTTATGACATTTATTTCTTATGCTATTCAAGGTTATCCATTTAGTGATTTATATTTATCAATTTCAATTGTATTAATTAATATTTTATTATGTTTTGTTTTAGAAAGATTTTTTCTACCCTTCGTTGATAATAAATTAAATATTCCAACTATATTTAGATTAGATGAACTTGGAAGAACCGATAATAAATTATTGCAAAGATTAAAAGCTAATGCTCAAGGTACTTATACTCATAGTGTAAATGTAGCAGATTTAGCTTATGAAGCTGCAAAAACAATAGGTGTTAATGCTGATTTATGTAAAGTAGCAGCGTTATATCATGATGTTGGTAAATTAGAACACCCTGAATATTTTACAGAGAATCAAGATGATAATTATAATAAACATGATGAATTAACTCCATCAATGAGTGGTTCTATAATTAGATCTCATGTAAAATTAGGAGTTGATTTATGTAAGGATGAAGGACTTCCTAAAGAGCTTATTGATATAATAAGTGAACATCACGGTAATGATGTTATTCAATATTTTTACAATGAGGCCGTAAAAGACAGTGAAAAAAATTATAATCGTGTAGAATTATTAGATTATACTTATAATGGAAATCCTCCAAGATCTAAAGAAAGTGCAATTGTGATGATTGCTGATAGTGTAGAAGCTGCTTCTCATTCACAAAAAACAAGTGCTCAAAAAGTTGGAAGATTAATTGAGACTATAGTGAATCAAAAACTAGATAGAGGTCAGTTAAATTCTAGCCATTTAGATTTAACTGAATTAGTACAAATTGAGAAAGCATTAGAGCAATCATTAGTTGGTAAACTTCATACAAGAGTTAAGTATCAAAATGATGCTGAAAAAACAAATAATAAAGAATAGTAATTGACTAATACCTATAGAATTATTAATAATTAAGAAGAGATAAAAATAGAAAATGAATAATATAATTGATATAGAATATAATTTAAAAAATTACGAAGAAGAAGCACCTATTCCATTAGTCGAGAAAATGGTTAATGATGTCCTATCTTATTTCTCAAAAACTAACGTTGAATTGTCAATTTCTTTTGTAAGTGATGATGAAATTCAAGAATTAAATAAAGTTTGGCGCAACAAAGATATGCCAACAGATATTTTATCTTTTGTTCAAGCTGATAATGTAGAAGAAATCGAATTTTGGCCATCTGTAGAAAATGATTCTACAGTTTTAGGTGATTTGATTATTTCTTTAGAAGCAATTAAACGAAATTGCATAAATTTTAACGTGCAATTTGATGAAGAATTAGATAGAATATTAATTCATGGTGTTTTGCATCTATTAGGATATGATCATAAAACAAATGATAGTTTAGAACCTATGTTATTATTACAAGAAAAAATTTTATCTAATATTAGGGAGCAATAAATTGGGGTTTTTTAACGAATTATTCAAAAAAAAGGATAATCAAAAAGAAGAATTAACCCAGGAGGCCGAGCGGGCTGAGCGGGAAACAATGATTAAGGGTATTGGGGAACTTGATGACATGACTGTTAAAGAAGTTATGGTTCCTCGTGTTGATGTAACTTTTGTAGATAGTGAAATTAAGTTGGAAGATTTTTATGACATTATTGCAAGAGATGGTTATTCAAGATATCCCGTTTCTGAAGATAATACTGATAACGTTATTGGTGTTTTATATACTAAAGATTTATTAACAAAAGATATTAAAAATAATTTTAATGTTAAAGAATTAATGCGTGAAGCTTTCTTTGTTCCAGATAGCAAACATTTAGATGATTTACTTAGAGAATTTAAGTTAAAAAAAATCCATATTGCTGTAGCTGTTGATGAATATGGTGGTGTTTCTGGTATTGTTTGTCTTGAAGATATTTTAGAAGTTATTGTTGGTGAAATCCAAGATGAATTCGATGAAGAAGAAGAAGAAATTAAACAAATTAATGAATCTCAATATTTGGTAGATGCAAGAGCTAGTATTGAAGATGTAAATGAACTTTTAAAATTAGATCTTGAGGATGAAGATTTTGAAACAATCGGTGGTTTAGTTTTTGAAAATTTTGGTAGAATCCCTGAAGATGGAGAAAGTATCGAAATTGAAGAAAATATATTTAAAGTTGAACAAATCGATGGACATAAAATTGAGAAGATTTTAATTTCTTTAAAACAAAATTAATAAATTTTTTTAATTGTTTTATAAACTTTATACACTTAAATTATTGTGAGTTATATAATTTCTTTTTATGTTCTTTTTTGAATATTAATTAGTAAAATTAGAATATAAAAATAATAAATTAGATATATTTTTATTTTTATGATAAATGATGTGTTGCGATTTGTTGCATTGTTGTCTTTTTTAACTAATTTATGCTTTTTTTCTGTTACTTCGTTGACCAATTTTGCAGATATTAGTATTATCTAGTCTATAAACTAACAATAAAATCTGGAGGATTTTCCATGAAGATTGCAATTAACGGTTTTGGTAGAATTGGACGTAACGTTTTTAAAATTGCTTCCAAGAACCCAAGTATTGAAATTGTCGGAATTAACGACTTAACTGACCCAAAAACTTTAGCTCACTTACTAAAGTACGATTCAACTTATGGTGTATATGACCATGAAGTAAAAGCTGGTGAACAATCAATTAGTGTTGACGGCAAAGAAATTCGTATTTATAAAGAACGTGATCCTAAAAATTTACCTTGGGGTGAATTAGAAGTTGACGTTGTAATTGAATCAACAGGTGTATTTAGAACTGCTGAAGGCCCAAGAGGCGGTTATAAAGATCATATCGTAGCTGGTGCAAAAAAAGTAATTTTAACTGTTCCTGCAAAAGATGAAATTGACCAAACTATTGTTTGTGGTGTTAATGATGATGAATTAGATTTAAACAACACTGCTTTCTCTAATGCTTCTTGTACAACTAACTGTTTAGCTCCATTAGCAAAAGTATTAAATGACTCATTCGGTATTGAAAAAGGTTTAATGACAACTATTCACTCATACACAAATGACCAAGTTATGTTAGACCAACCACACCCAGACCTACGTCGTGCAAGAGCTGGTGCTGTTTCAATCATTCCTACTACTACTGGTGCTGCTAAAGCTGTTGCAAAAGTAATTCCAGAATTAGATGGTAAATTAAACGGTTTAGCAATGCGTGTTCCTACTCCTACTGGTTCTTTAGTAGACTTAGTTGTTGAATTAGAAAAAGATTGTACTGTAGAAGAATTAAACGCTGCTGTTAAAGCTGCTGCTGATGGTCCTTTAAAAGGTATCTTAGAATACACAGAAGATCCAATCGTATCACACGATATCGTTGCTAACAATCACTCATCAATCTTTGATGCATTATTAACTATGAAAATGGGCGAAAAAATGTTTAAAGTAATGAGCTGGTATGACAATGAAATGGGTTATTCAACACGTGTTGTTGATTTAGCTCTTAAACTAGCTAAATAGTTTTAATTTCCCTAACACGGAGATAGCCTGCCTGTCATTATGCTAGGGCAGGCTTATTTTTTGAGGAGTAAAAAATGGTATTAAATACAATTAGAGATGCTAATTTAGATAATAAGAAAGTAGTTATTCGTGTAGATTTTAATGTACCTATCAAAGATGGTGTAGTAACAGATGATACTCGTATAAAAGCTGCTTTACCTACAATAAAATATTTATTAGAACAAGGTGCTACTCTTGTAGTAATGAGCCACAGAGGACGTCCTAAAGGTGAAAAGAAACCAGAATTTTCTATGGCTCCAATTGCAAAACGTTTTAGTGAATTATTAGAAAAAGAAGTTAAATTAGCTCCAGATGTTATTGGTAGTGAAGTTGAAGCTATGGTAGCTTCTCTTAATAAAGGTGAAGTTTTATTATTAGAAAACTGTAGATATTATAATGAAGAAACAAATAATGATGCAGATTTTGCAAAGAAATTAGCTTCATATGGTGATCTTTTTGTTAATGATGCATTTGGTACAGCTCACAGAGCTCATGCTTCAACAGAAGGTGTTTCTCATTTCTTACCTTCTTTTGCAGGTTTCTTAATTGAAAAAGAAGTTAAATACATGGGACCTTTATTAACTAATCCTGAAAAACCATTCGTTGCAATTATTGGTGGTTCTAAAGTTTCATCTAAAATTACAGTTTTAGAAAGCTTAGTAAACACTTGTGATACTATCGTAATTGGTGGTGGTATGGCTTATACATTCTTACAAGTTAAAGGTCATACAATTGGTAAAAGTTTATTAGAAGAAGATTATATCGAAACAGCAAAAAGTTTCTTATTAAAAGCTGAAGAAAAAGGTGTAAAAGTTATTTTACCTGTTGACCATGTTTGTGGCGCTTCTTTCAGTGAAGATGCTGAAGCTGTTGCAGTAGATAATGCTTCTATTGAAGGTGATCTAATCGGTATGGATATTGGTCCAAAGACAATTGAAGCTATTGTTAGTGAATTAAAAGTAGCTAAGAGTGTTGTTTGGAATGGTCCAATGGGTGTATTCGAATTTGATGCATTTAGTAAAGGAACATTAGAAGTTGCAAAAACATTAGCAGAATGTGATGGTATTACAGTTGTTGGTGGTGGTGATAGTGTTGCTGCTATTAATAAATTTGATTTAGCAAGTAAAATTAGCCACGTTTCAACAGGTGGTGGTGCTTCTTTAGAATTCTTAGAAGGTAAAACTCTTCCTGGAATTAAAGCTTTAGAAAAATAAAAGAGAGGAAATATATTATGAGAACCCCTTATATCGCAGGTAACTGGAAAATGAATTTAACTCCAAGTGAAGGTGTTAAATTAGCAAAAGAATTAGCTGAAGCAACAAAAGGTTGTAGTGCAAAAGTTATGGTAGCTCCAAACTTTGTTACTATTCCTGGTGTTATGGAAGTATTAAAAGATACTCATATCTTAGTTGCAGCTCAAAATATGAATGATAACGTAAAAGGTGCATTCACAGGTGAAGTTTCACCAGCTATGTTAAAAGATTTAGGAATTACTAATGTAATTTTAGGCCATAGTGAAAGAAGAGCAATTTATGGTGAAAGTGATGAATTAATCAACAAAAAAGTTCTATTAGCTTTAGCTGAAGGTATGGATGTTGATTTATGTATCGGTGAAACTTTAGAAGAAAGAGAAAGTGGTAAACTAGAAGAAGTATTAACTAGACAAGTTACAGAAGGTTTAAAAAATGTTTCAAAAGAAATGATGAGTCATATTACTTTAGCTTATGAACCTGTTTGGGCAATTGGTACTGGTAAAACAGCTACTCCTGAAGATGCAGACAGTGCTCATGCTTTTGTTAGAAGCATTATTGAAAAACTTTTTGATAAAACTGTTGCAGAAGATACAATAATACAGTATGGTGGTTCAGTAAAGGCAGCAAATGTTAAAGAATTAATGTCTAAAGAAAACATTGACGGAGCATTAGTTGGTGGTGCTTCACTTTCTGTAGAACAATTCTTACCTATTGTTTGTTTTGATAAGTAATTTTTCGGAGTAGAAAATATGGGTGTTTTAAACGTTATTCTGATGGTACTTTTTATCATCGTGAGTATTTTATTAGTATTTATTGTAGCAATTCAAGATGAACAAAGCGACGGTTTAGGCGGCGTATTTGGATCAGCGGCACAAAGTTCTTTTGGTTCTTATACAAGTCGTGTTGTAACTAAAGTTACAGCTATTTTAGGCGGAGTTTTCTTGGTTTTAGCACTATGCATCGCACTAGTTAATAAAGCTCCATCTGACTCAAATTTACTAGATTCAGTTGAAACTGAACAAGTTCAACAATCAGAATCATGGTGGACAGATGCACCTGCTGAATAAAGTGTTACATTACTAATACAGATAACCGATCGCCAACCGTGCGATCGGTTTCTACTTAAAAGTGAGGACAAAAATTATGAAAGTATGTGTTTTATATGCAGCAAAATCAAATAATACAAATCATATAAAAAATATAGCAAACGCAATTGCAAAAGGCATCGAACAGCAAAATCATATAGTTGATGTATTTGATATGAAACTTGAAGAAGGTAAAGTTGTTTCATATTATGATTACATTATTGTAGGTGCTGAAGGTATAAGTTCTTTTGGTGGGAGTATCCCTAAATTAGTTGATAGTTTTTTATCAAGAGCTGGTGCAATTTCTGGAAAAAGATGTATGGCTTTTGTGTGTAAACCTGGTTTAAGAAGTAATAAAACTTTGCAAGCATTGATGAAAGTTATGGAAGGGCAAGGGATGTATTTAAAAACTAGTGATATCATAAAAAAAGAACAACAAGCAACCGCAATTGGTAAAAGAATACATATTAAATAGGAGTCCTCAATTATGCAAACTAAAAAAATCATAGCATCATTAGCATGTTTATTAATAAGTGTAAATACTATTTTTGCTGCAGTTCCACTAGGAAAACCTGCTGCAATTGTAAAATTTAATGGTCAAACTTTCCCAATAACAGAAACTGAATTAAATACACAAGTTGAAAGTGTAGTTGCTATGTATAAAGCCCAAGGTCAAAATCTTAATGCATCTGATATTAAAATCAAAGTATTAGATTCTATGATAGATAATATTTTATTAGAAGCTGGAGCCGCTAGAGATGGTGTTGTTATAAGTGATAGTCAATTAAATCAGCTATTCTTACAACAAAAATATTCAATTGAACAACAAGCTGGTAGATCTTTTAGTGATAGTGAATTTGAACAAATTATTTCTCAACAAGTTGGTTCTGTCGATGAATATAAAGAATATCTAAAGTCACAATCAGTAATTAATCAATATTTATTATTAAAAAAAGGTAATAAATTTACAGGTGATAGCGCTCTTCCAACAGAAGATGAAATTAATGGTTATTATAGAGCAAATAAGAGTAGTTTAATTAATCCTGAATGTGTAAATATTGGACAAATTTTTGTTCCATTCAGTGATAATGATACAAATAATTCTAATGAAACATTGTTAAAGAAAGTAGCTGCTGATTTAAAATCATATAAAATATCTTGGAATAATGCTGTTTCAAAATATAATGAAGATGTATCTAATACAAAAAGTGATGGTGATATTGGTTGGTTAACTCAAGATGATGATCAAAATATTAAAACAGTTTTAGGATTAGAGTATTTTAATACTGCATTTGATTTAGATGTTGGTAAAACTTCTGATTTGATTATTACATCTCAAGGCTATCATATAATAAAAGTAAAACAACATTTAGATGCAAAATTCTTAGATTTAGATGATCCAATTAGTCCAGCTGACAGTACTACAGTTAGAGAATATATTACAGAGTCATTAGCAAACCAAAAGACTCAAATTCTAGCAGAGAATGCATTAATTGAATTATCACAAGATTTACGAGAAGATGCAACAATCACTTATTTAACAAAGTAAAATATACTTTAGTTGATTTAATCTCTAGCAGAAATGCTAGAGATTTTTTTATTTTTATAACATTTATGGATTGTAAGAGTTTCCATCATTTGTTACTATAAATACAATATATTTTAAGATTTTTAGTTATAAGGAATATTATGAAAACAAGACATAGAGCTCGTGAATTAGTATTACAATCATTGTATGAAATGGATATCAGAAATAATTTATCACTTGATAATATTGAAAATGATTATTTCCCTTGTTTAACACAAGCGGAGATTGATGATTTAGAAGAAGAAGTTAAAATTTATGCTTCTTTTCTTTTAAGAGGAACTCTATCTGAGATTGAAGAAATAGATAAATCAATTTCTGAATTTTCTTTTAATAGACCTTTAAGTAAAATCGATATAGTCGATAGAAATATATTACGTCTAAGTATATTTAGCTTACTTCAAAATGAAGTACATCCACATATTATTATTGATGAGGCTGTAAAGTTATCTAAAGATTTTTCTAGTGAAGTTAATTACAAATTCATCAATGGGATTTTAGATGCATTCCAAAAGAAGTATAAATTGGAGGCAAAATTCAATTGATTACTATCAAAAGTGAAAAACAAATTGAAGGAATTAGGAAAAGTTGCAAAGAATTAGGCAAACTTTTAGATATTTTAGAATCTGGATTTATTAAAGAGGGCATGAGTACTAAAGATATAGATGACTTTTGTTATGACTATATCATTAATTTAGGAGGTACTCCTGCTTTTTTAAATTATGGTGGATTTCCTGCTACTGCATGTATAAGTGTAAATGATGTGGTTATTCATGGTATACCTAAAAAATCACATAAATTAAAAAAAGGTGATTTGGTTTCTGTGGATTTAGGAATAAATCTTAATGGGTATATTTCAGATAGTGCACGTACAATCCCTGTAGGTGGCACAACATCAGCAGAAAATGAGAAATTATGTCAAGTAACTCGTGAATGTCTTGCTTTAGGGATAAAAGCTGCTAGTAAGAAAAATGCTAGAGTTAGTGATATAGGAAGAGCTGTATATAATCATGCAACAAAAAATGGTTATGGCGTTGTAAAAGATTATTGTGGTCATGGGGTAGGTTTAGAATTACATGAAGCTCCTGAAATTCCTAATTATGTATCACATTTATCACCTAATCCTAGATTAAGAGCTGGAATGGTAATTGCTATTGAGCCAATGATTAATATGGGGACTGGAAAGATTAGAGATAATTTTGAAGATGGTTGGACTGTAAAAACTGCTGACGGAAAACCATCAGCTCATTTTGAACATACAATAGTAATTACTAAAGATGGCGCAGAAATATTAACAAAGGCTTAGAGGAGAATTAATGAGTAAAGAATTCGTTAAAACAGATGATATTAGAGATGCAGCTTTAAAGCTTGTTCATAAAATGTATACACAAGATGGTTTTGTGCCAGATATTATTTATGCTTCCCTTCGTGGTGGTGCTTATATGGCAAATGTAATGAGTGAATATTATAAGATGGTAAGATTAAAAAATAATCAACGTCCTGTTTTTTATGCAGCTGTTGTTGCTAGATCTTATGGGTATCTTAGAACTCAATCAAAAGTAATTGTTGATGGTTGGACATATTCTCCTAATTATTTAAGAACTGGAGATAAAATTTTAATTATTGATGATATTTTTGATACAGGAAAAACTGTAAATGAATTAACTAATGTTGTTATGAGTAAAGGTATACCACGTGAAGATATTAAAGTAGCAGTATTTGACTATAAAGTTTTTGAAAATACTGATAAAGATCCATTACCAATTCAACCAGATTATTATTGCAGAAAGCATGTTATAGCTAAACCAGAAGATGAAGTATGGATACACTATAATTGTCATGAATTTATTGGCTTAAGCAGTGAAGAAATTGATTCACAATTTGAAGATGCTGAAGTAAGAGATATTTTACATGAAGTTCGTGGTGATAATGTATAATTATTAATTTAGGTCCCTAATTTATTTTAGGGCTTTTAATTTGAGATAAAAAAAATGAGATGCAAAAGCATCTCATTTTTATTTTATAAACTATTTACTAATCATCCATAGTTAAATCAGCATTAATTTCATTAGTGTAATTAGAGTTATCACTATCATCATCTTCTAAAATTGTAGCATCTTCAATTATCATAGTGTAATAACCGTTAGTATTTGTTCCAAGATAGAATACATATTCATTAATTGAATTGCTTACTTCTTTATAATAAACAATATCTGAAGTATTTGTAATAATGTTTGCAAAACCTTCACTTAATACTGTAAGACCGGAATCTGTATCAGTATCAGTTAAATCATATAACATTACATAATTAGAATCATCTGCTAATAATAAGAAATCTTCATCCTCAAAATACATATATGGAGTTAAATTATCAAACTCATATGAATCGTCAGATGCATCATAATAAGTGGTAACTGTTGTATCTTCAGTTTTTGGGTTATTTATATAAATTAAATCAGCATCACTTAAAACAGCATAATAATTAGTACCATCAGTTACAGCTGCAACAATTTTTGAATCTTGATCACTTTTAAAATTAGTAGTTGAATTATCTGTATCATCTAAGAAATAATAGTCATAAGTTGCTTCATCTTCACTATCATCATAATCAACTGTTTGAATAATCATATCTTCCCCCATAGGGATAGAAATAGCTAAGCTACTAGAATCTGGTATGTTAGTATTAGTTGCGGTTGAATCTGTGATTGCAGCTGTATCTGATAATTTTTGATAGTAATAATAATCGTCAATTATAGCTGATACATAACCGTTAGAGTAGAGAGTAAGTAATTCTCCGTCTTCTTCAAAACTAATTTCAGTTGGTGTTGGAGAAGCATCATCTGGATTAAAATAATAAAGAACCTTTTCTGTGTAATCATCTTTATCAAGACAAATGAAATAAATTTTTGAATCAGCATAATAAAGATTTTCAATGTTTAAATAATTTGAAGTATCTAATATTAATTCTCTAGAATTTGTATCATCATCATCACTATCATTATCTGTTGATAAATAAATACCGTCACTTTCTAATGAATATAGATTATCATTATCTTTAGCTGTTATTGCATTCATTTCATATTCAGTTTCTTCTTCTGAATTAACAATGTTTGATAAAATTCCGCTACTTGCATCAGTATCACAAGAAATAAGAAAAACTAAAGTTAATAAGCTAATTAATATATATTTGATTTTATTGTTCATATTTAATTCCTATATGTTAAAGATATTGTAGCAGGTGAATATGCTAAGATTCCATTATCTTCAGTTAAATCACTAGTGTAATTGATTTGAGGTACTGCATAGAAGCCTCCACTTAATCCAACACCCCAATTTTGGTCAAAATAATATGTTGTATTAAGTTTTAAAGTAGTAATTAGTGATGCTAAAGTTTGATCATCTCTGGTATTAAAAGATATTCCTAAACCATTAGTTATTGAGAAATCCCAAGTACCGTTTTGAATTGGAGTGTATGTGTGAGTAGCTAAAATAGGGACATTAGAATATAAAACATCACCATTGTCATAGTGAAAATCATATCCAACTTCTATACCTAGACTGCTTGTTTCATTATAGAAGAAATCGAAGTTGACAGAACCATATCCTCCAATATCTAAAACATCTAAACCAGAGTACCAATTAGATGTATGAGAAGTATCTGTAGTAGTAAAAAAATAGATAAAATCTGGAATACTTGGCCCAACATTAAAGGTTACTTTTTGATCTCCTTTTTGATAGAAAGTATCAGATGCAAAAATACTTGTCGAAAAAAGAGCTAATATAGCAACTAAGCATAAAAATTTATGTTTCATATATACCTCAAAAAATTATATTGTCAAAAATTATATCAATTAAGAATGCAAAATGTTACATAATTTATTCAATTGATAAATCATATATAGTAAAACATTTTTAATAATATTAAGCAATAATTAAACTATGTTCTTTTTGTGAGTTAAATCCCTAAAAATACAGATAGAATATTTTATAAAATATTAATTTATGATATAAAACCATTGTGAGGTAAATTATGATTGTTTTAAGCGGAAAAGAAGTATCTAATAATAAGTTAGAAGAGTTAAAAATTAATACTCAAGAATTTATTGAAAAGTATGGTAGAAAACCAACATTAGCAGTTATTTTAGTTGGTGAAGATCCTGCAAGTCAAACATATGTAGCATCTAAGAAAAGAGCTTGTGAAAGAATTGGTTTTGGACATAAGGATTATATATTAGAGGCAAATACCTCACAAGAAGATTTAAATTCATTGGTAGATGAATTAAATAATGATAAGAGTGTGGATGGCGTTTTAGTTCAAATGCCATTACCAAAACATTTAAATGAGCAAGAAGTAATTGAAAGAATAAAAAGTGATAAAGATGTTGATGGCTTTCATCCTGAAAATGTAGGAAAATTATTAATTGGTTTAGATTGTTTTGTTAGTTGTACACCTAAAGGTATTATGGCAATTTTAGATTATTACAATATTGAAACAAAATCTAAAAATGTTGTAATTATTGGAAGAAGTAACATTGTTGGAAAGCCAATGGCTTCCTTATTAATTCAAAAGGGAAGAGATGCAACAGTTACTATTGCTCATAGTAGAACTAAAAATTTAAAAGAATTAACATCTGCTGCAGATATATTAATAGCAGCAATCGGTAGACCTTTTTTTGTAACAGAAGATATGGTCAAAGATAATGCAGTTGTAATTGATGTTGGTATAAATAGAATTGAAGATAGTTCTAGAAAACGCGGATATCGTGTTGTGGGTGATGTTGATTATGAAAATGTAAGTAAAAAAGCAAGTGCAATAACACCTGTACCAGGTGGAGTTGGATTGATGACTATTGCTATGCTTATGGAAAATACAATTGAAAGTGCTATAAAGCATGAAGAGAAGGATATTAATGGCTAAATATAAAACACCAGAAAAAGTTGAAACCTATTGGATTGAAACTTATGGTTGTGAAATGAATATTGCAGAAAGCAATGCTATAAAAACAATGTTAGAGGGAGTAGGGATTACTCCAGCTAAAGATGACGAGAGTGCAGATTTAGCAATATTAAATACTTGTTCAGTTAGACAAAGTGCTGAAAATAGAGTATGGGGAAGAATTGGTAATTATTCAAGAATAAAAAAAGAAAGACCAATGATATTAATGATTATTGGATGTATGGCTGAAAGATTAGCTGAAGAATTAAAAGATAGTGCTCCTTGGGTAGATTATGTATTAGGAACAAACGATAAGCATAAAGTTCTTGATATTGCTACCGGTCAACACAATCTAGTAAAAGATGATACTTATTCATTTTTAGAAAATTATTATAAAGAGGGAGATTATTCCACTTTCGTTCCAATAATGAATGGTTGTAATAATTTTTGTACTTATTGTATTGTACCTTATGTTAGAGGGAGAGAAGTCTCTAGATCATTAGAATCAATAATTAATGAAGTAAAATTTTTAGATTCTAAAAAAGTTAAAGAAATTACTTTATTAGGTCAAAATGTAAATAGCTATCATTATGAAGATGAAAATAATAATGTTTATGATTTTCCTAAATTATTACGTGCAGTAAGTAAAGTATGTAACAATATTGAATGGGTAAGATTTGAATCACCACATCCAAAAGATTTTAGTGATGAACTTCTTCAAGTAGTTAAAGAAGAAAAAAAAGTTGCTAATCATTTACATATTCCTCTACAAAGCGGTAATTCAAGAATATTAAAATTAATGAATCGTAGATATGATAGAGAAAAATATTTAAGTATTATTGAAAAAGCAAGAGAAATTATTCCTGAAATAACTTTTGCAACAGATGTAATGGTAGGCTTTCCTAGTGAAAGTGAAGAAGAATGTTTAGATACACTTTCAGTAATGGAAATCTTAAGATGTAATGAAGCTTATATGTATTTCTGGAATCCTAGAGAAGGTACACCTGCTACTAAAATGGATGGCCAATTATCTGATAAAGTAAAGCATGAAAGATTACAAAAAATAATTGATAGACAACAAGAAATTTTCCACGAAGAAAAAGCTAAATATGCTCATGGTATTCATAAAGTATTAGTAACAAAAACTAGTAGGAATGATTCTTCACAAATGTTAGGCAAAGATGAACATAATCAAATGGTTGCTTTTAATATTAAAAATGCTATTACTCCTGGTGAAATAGTTAATGTAGAATATTTATCTGTTAATGGTAATACAATTGTAGGAAAACAAGTATAAAGTTCTTTATATTTTTATAAATAGATTTATAATAATTGTATGGATAGTGTTGAATATTTATATAATTTATTAAAAAAGAGTTCCCAGACTACGGTTTTAACCGGAGCTGGGATTTCTACTTTAAGTGGAATAAAAGATTTTAGATCTTCTAATGGAATATACTCAAAAGAATACCATCATTTAAGTGTTGAGGATATTTTGAACTATGATTTTTTCTTTAAAAGGCCTGATATTTTTTATTCATGGGCAAAGGATACCTGGTATGATATGGATTTAATAAATCCTAATATTGTTCATACAACTTTAACTAGACTTCAAAATCTAAATTTAGTTAATAATATTTTTACTCAAAATATTGATATGCTTCATTCCAAAGCAAATAGTAAAAATGTATATGAAGTACATGGAAGTATAAAAACACATCATTGTACAAAATGTAATAAGAAATATGATTATAAAGATATAATTAATGATGTTAAAAATGATAAAGTTCCTTATTGTATAGAATGTGGTGGTTTAATTAAACCTGATATTATTTTTTATGGAGAAAATCTAAATTCAATAATTATTGATAAGGCCGTTGAAAGTTTTTCTAATAGTGACTTAGCTATAGTTTTAGGGTCTTCCTTAATTGTTCAACCTGCTGCTTCTTTACCAATGTATACACTACAAAATAAAGGGAAACTAATAATAATTAATAGAGATTCTACCCCTTATGATAAATATGCAACTTTAAAATTAGATGATTTAAAAAGTATTTTTAGTGATCTTATTGAAATTATGTGATAAATCTATAATTTATTTTAATAAATGCTAATTTTGTTTAATTAATATAAAATATGTTTTCTTTTCAGAATGCTATATCTAACCTAAAATAAGTTTATGAATAATAACTTGGAGGTTATATGAAAAAAATTTTATTAACAATTTTAGCAATTTTATTAATTGCACCTACTTTTGTTTTTGCTCAAGGTGAAAAAGAAGAAGAAAATGTAACTATTGAATTCTGGACACACGAAGATGCAAATAGACAAATAATCGAAGATCAATACATTGCAGATTTCCAAGCTGCAAATGCTGATACTACTGTTAATGCAACACGTCAATCATCTAAAAAAATGATTGAATTAGTTCAAACTGCTTTTGCTGCAAATGAAGGCCCAACAATTTTCAATCTAGAAAGTCATAATGCTTATCCTTTCGTAGCAGCTGGAAGAGTTGCTCCTGTTAATTATGAAGCATTAGGTTATAAAGATGCAGAAGATTTAAAAGCACACTATATTGATGGTATGTTAGATCCTGTAACTTATGATGGTGAAATCTATGGTATTCCTTTTGAAGGCTTAAGCTGGTGTCTATATATTAACAAAAACGTATTTAAAGATGCTGGATT
The DNA here is from genome assembly GCF_050031695.1 of Pleomorphochaeta sp. Classification (GTDB taxonomy): domain Bacteria; phylum Spirochaetota; class Spirochaetia; order Sphaerochaetales; family Sphaerochaetaceae; genus Pleomorphochaeta. The sequence continues at coordinate 28,559 of NZ_JBNAIC010000024.1, forward strand.
AAACCCTGATACTGATTATCCTAAAACTTGGGAAGAAATGGTTGAAGTTTCTGAAAAATTAGTAAAAAGAGATGGTCATATTATTGAAAGACGTGGTTTTGACTTCAGATATCCTTATTATTTGGAAATCTTAGTACCAATGGTAGAACAATTAGGAGGATCTTTATTCAGTGAAGATGGTAGTGAAGCTATTGTTGGAAAAGATGCTTGGGTTCATGTATTAGAATATATGCAAAATTGGGGTCCAAATGGTCAAAATCTAGGTTCTCCTACATACAAAAATGCAAGAAAACTTTTCAATGCTAACAATGATGATATTGCTATGTGTTTATCAGGTTTATATCAAGAAGCAAGAATTAAATATGATAACCCTGATTTCTATAACAGTGGTGAATGGATGGTAGTACCTTTCCCTACATTCGAAAATGCTGTTAATAACACTTCAGCTTCATTCTATGGTCAATTCTACATGGTTAATGCTGATGAAAGTGAAAAAACACAACAAAGAGCTTGGGAAATGATTGGTTCAATGGTAGCTAATGAACAAGATTATTTAACTGAAGTTAACTTAATTCCACCTACAAAATCATTAATGAGTAGTGAAACATATTTAAACATGCCTTATGCAGATGTATTCAATGGCGATATGGATAGAGCTCACCACTTATACTTCGGTGAAAATTCAACAGAAATTCAATCTTTATTAGGCACAGCTGTTTCAAATGTTATGTTACAAGATGTTAGCCCTGAACAAGCTTACTTAAACTTAAAAGCTTCTGTTCAAGAATTAATTGATGAAGAATAAAACTTTATAAAATGATATTGGAATTTAATTATTCCAATATCATACTATTTTAATTTTAAATATTTGGGGGACCTATGTCCAAAAAACAAAAAAAATATAGTATAGAAAAAAGAGAAGCTAGATACGGTTTTATGTTCACTATACCTTGTTTGGTTTTTTTTGCACTTTTTAGTTTTTATCCTATTATTAGTGCTTTTATTACTAGCTTAACTAATAAAGAAGTATTTTCAAGAACATCTAAATTTATTGGTCTTAAGAATTATATTTATTTATTTACTAAAGATAATGGTGGTTTTTCATTAGCAAATTCTATGAGAGCAACATTAACCTTTACTTTAGGGACTTTTATTCCTATGGTAATTATTTCATTAATTCTTGCTGTCTTGTTAATGCAACTTAGAAAAAATCGTTATAGGGGTTTTTTCCAAATTGGATTTTATCTACCAGCAGTATTATCTAGTGTTGTAGCTGCATCTATTTGGATGATTTTATTTGATCCAAGGGGATTAATTAATCAATTTAGTAATACACTCATGTTTACTTCGGGCCAAGACTATGGATGGCTAATTAATTCAAGAATGTTACAAATATCTACGATGATTGTTTACTTTTGGAAGTATATTGGGTATTTCGTTATATTATTTATAACAGGACTTGCATCAATACCTCCAACTTTATATGAAGCTGCAACAGTAGATGGATCTACTAAATGGCATACTTTTTGGAGAATAACATTACCATTATTAAAACCAACTGTTTTATTAGTTTCTGTTATGGCAATGCTTCAATGTTTGAAAACATTCTCAACTCAATATATGTTCCAACAAGGTGGTACAGCACGTCAACCAATTGATGTTATTACTATGAATATCTATTTTACAGGTATTCGTAACGGTAAAATTGGTAGAGCTAGTGCTATGTCAATTATTTTATTTGTAATCATGTTATTACTTACTTTACTACAATTTAAAGTAAATAATGCAGATGATGTTGAGTATTAGGAGATAGAGATGAATAAATTTGTTGGAAAATTAACAATTACAGAAGTTATAGTTTGGGCTCTATTAATCTTAGTGCTTGGATTTACTATACTACCAATTCTATTTATGTTATCAGCTTCTTTTATGGATGCAAAACAGATTTTGGCTATGCCTTTTTCTTGGATCCCTTCAAAAGAATACTTTACAACTACTGATAGAACATTTTTTACAAACTTTATAAAAGCAATTCTAGGAAATAACAATAATGCTATTTTCTTTAGAACTCTTTTTAATTCACTTATTGTTGCTATAACTGTATCTTTAACAACAGTTTTTTTAGCTTCACTATGTGGATATGGGTTAGCTAAATTTAATTTTAAAGGGAAAAATGCAATTTTCATGTCAATTATGGCAACAATGATGATTCCATTTGAAGCAATTATGATTCCTTTATATATTGTTACTGCTAATTTACATATGATGAATAGTTATAGAGGTCTTATAATCCCATTTTTAGTAAGTGCTTTTGGAGTTTTCCAAATGAGACAATATTTACTTACTTTCCCAAGTGAATTTTTAGATGCTTCTAGGGTAGATGGTTTAGGTGAGTTTAGAATTTATTTAAGTATTGTATTACCAAACTGTACCCCAGTTATTGCAACATTAGGTATTTTGAGTTTTAGAAACCAATGGGATAATTTATTATGGCCATTATTAGTAGCTCAAAAAGAAACTATGAAAACCATTCCATTATATATCACTAAATTTAGTGAAGAAAAACAAACCGATGAAGGTGCGATGATGGCTTGTGCTTTATTAGCCTCTATTCCAATGTTTTTACTATTTGGCTTTTTATCTAAGTATTTCTTAGGTGGAGCTGCTGTATTTGAATCTAGAAAAGGATAACCCTTCCTTTTTTAAAATAAATCACTCGTGCTATTACGAATTGCGAATTTTGTAATAGCACTTTTTTTTATTGGGAATCTCTGAATTTTTTTGGAGTAGTTTTAATAAATCTTTTAAAAATTTTAGCATAGTATCCTGGTGTTAAATATCCACATTTATATGCAATTTCATTAATATTTTCATTAGTATTAATTAATAAATCTATGCTAATGTTAATTCTATAAGAATTTAAGTAAGTTAAAAAATTAATACCAACTAATTCTTTAAATAATCTAGATAAATGAGTTTCACTTACATTTAAATATGTAGCAGCTTCTTGAAGGCCAATTGGCGACATATAATTATCTTTTATATATTTTATTGCATTATTAATTAAATGATTTTGTACAGAATCATTTAATTCAATTTTATTAATTTTATCTTTTTTATTATTTAAAATATCAAGGGATGTAGTAATTTTGTTTAAAGCTTTTTTTAAATCGATATCATCAATTGGTTTTAATAAATAATCTTCTACTCCTAATCTAATAGCATTTTGCATATATTTAAAATCTGAGTAACCTGATAAAATTATTGATTTTACGGGAGGCTCAATTTTATTTAGCATGTCTAATCCTGTTTGTCCTGGTAACTGAATATCTGATATTACTATATCTGGACATAAAGTATTGATAATATTTTGACCATCAATACCGTTCATTGCAGTTCCAATTAGTTCGAGGTTATTTATTTCATTGTTTATAATCATTGAGAGTTCTTCTAATTCAAATTTTTCATCTTCTATAATTACAACATTATATTTCATTAGGTTCTCCAAAATAATAATTTGATAAAGGTATCTTTATAGTAGCTTTTGTGCCACCTTCTTTAATATCACTAAATGATAAAGAAGCTTTGCCATTGTAAGCTAATTCTAATCGTTTATATACATTGTAAACACCAATATGTTCAGTATTAGAAAATAATTCTATATTATTCATGTATTTCTTATCTTTAAAGCCAATTCCATTATCAATAACGTTAATAAGCAAATAATTATTTTCTTTTTTAACTTCAATTTTAATAAACCAATCTCCCATTTTAGGACTCAATCCATGAATAATAGTATTTTCAACAAGAGGTTGAATAATTAGTTTTGGCGTTTGAATATTTAATAACGATTCATCTATATCATATTCAATATTTAATTTTTCATCAAATCTTATCTTCTGAATTGTTAAATAACTTTTAACAAGTTCAATACTTTTATCAAGTTCACAATTGGCGTTTTTGTTATAGATAGAAGATCTTAATAGCTTTCCAAGTTTTATAGAAATGGTATATATTTCTTTTTGATTGTTAATATTTGCAAGAGACTTAATTGTATTTAAAGTGTTAAATAAAAAATGAGGATTTATTTGTGATTGAAGAGCCGCTCTCTCTGCTTCATATATTCTTTTTTGTGATTCTTTTGTAGTTTGTAATAGATTAACAATTTGAATTACCATTTTATTAAAACTTTCATTTAATTCTTGCATTTCATAAATATTATTATCTTCAATGGTAATGGCTAAATTGCCTTCTTCAACTCTTTTCATGCTTTTAATCAAATTATCTATAGGTTTTGTTATTTGTTTAGTTAAAAAATAAGCTACTATAAGAGATAATACTAGGCCTATAAAAATAGCAATTATACCGAGAATTAATATCTGTTTATAATTATCATTAAAGGTTTGATCTTTGATATAATTTGCTATATAAAAAGGTGTTGTTGATATTTGCTTAAGTGATAAAACATAATTGTTATTATAAAAAGTTTTTTCACTAAATTCTTCATGACCTCTACTATTTAACCCTGGATAATAACTAAAAGAATAGAATTCATTTGCATTATCTAATTCTGCAGCTACATATGAATTAGTATCAACTAGGAGTGAAGTTGCAAGTGTTTTTGTTCCAATCATATCTTTAAAAATTTGCTCATAAATATTTATTACAACAAAACCTATAGGATTTTCATTTTCATCAAAAATATATCTAAGCATTATTAAAGAAACATTATTATTAAGAGAATAATTTTCATTTGCTAAAATTTTAGTATAATTAAAAGGTTTAGATTCCATTAATGGAGTAGCCATCTCTAATATTGTTGAATGGTTTCTTAAATCATATTCTATAGGAAAAGGATGAGTTGATAATTTTACCTCTCCATCAATGCTAGTTATTAATGCTTCAGCATAATAAGTATCACCTTTCATAGTTTGAAATAGTATATTATATATATCACTGATATAATCTTCGTTATTAACTAAATCTTTATTTCTAATTAATTCTATTATTTCTTCATTTTTGGAAAGTGAATATGCTTTATGCCTATAATCTTCAAATATCTCTTCTATTTTTATTTCTTGCATTTGTGTTTGTGTAGATAAATTTAATTTTAATCCATCTATTAGTTTTGTTTTAGCTAAAGTTGAAGAAACTATTGATAAAGAAATAATTGGAATTGCAATAATTATAAAGAAATATATAAATAATCTAGTATATAGTGTTGTTTTTACTTTTTTCATATGCGTACATATTAAATGTATATTTAATTGTTTGCAATATTAAATATATTAGCTTAATTAACTGTAAAAAAATATTACATCTTAATATTAATAAAAACTATGAATTATTGTTTAACTGTAAAACTAACTTAACATAAATTAAGTTATATTGATTGTTTTTATTGGTTTTTTTCTTAAAAAGTAACTTTTTATAAAAAAAATAAAGATATTTTTACTATAAATTATTAAAATAATATTGACTATGAAAACGGAGCATAGATATTGACATTTGTCAAAAATAAAACACTTCAATTAATAAAAAATATATTAAATGTTAAAATAGTAACAAAAACTCATATTTTTTAAATTTAACTGCATTAGAATAAAGTTTATATACCATTATATTTATAAATATATAATCAAATTAAAGCGTTTAAATAGCGTTTTAAAAAAAATCGATACTCTAGGTAATTTGACATATTAAAATATACCGTTTATATTTTAGTTGAAATAAATTATTTAGAATTGGATATATAATGGATATTCCATTTAGTTCAATATATTACATGGAGGGATTTCATGATAGTCGGTAAATCTATAAACAGGGTAGATGCTATGGCTAAAGCTAATGGTACAGCCAAATATGTTGGTGATTTAGTTGATTCTAATGCTTTAGTAGCTAGAGTATTACATTCTACTATAGCTAATGGTAAAGTTTTATCATTTGATTTAGATGATGCGTTAAAAGTTCCGGGAGTAGTTAAAATTGTAACTTGTTTTGACGTGCCTGATAAACAATTTCCTACACCAGGTCACCCTTGGTCTACACACAAAGCTCATCAAGATATTTCTGATAGAAAGTTATTAAATACAAGAGTTCGTTTTTATGGTGATGATATAGCAGCAGTTATTGCAGAAGATGAAATATCAGCAAATCAAGCATTAAGACTTATTAAAGTTGATTATGAAGAATATGAACCTTTATTAACATATGAAGATGCTATGAAAGAAGGTGCTAGAGCAATACACGAAGAAAAACCTAATAATGTAGTTGTACATAGTAACTATGAAATGGGTAATTATGATGAAGCTTTAAAAGAAGAAGGATTAATCAAAGTTGAAGGCGTATATGAAACACCTATTGTAAGTCACTGTCACATTGAAAATGCTGGTTCTTATGCATATATGGAATCAGGAAGAATCGTTGTAGTTTCTTCAACTCAGATTCCTCATATTGTAAGACGTGTAATTTCTCAAGCTCTTGATTGTGGAATGGGTAAAATTAGAGTTATAAAACCATATATTGGTGGTGGTTTTGGTAATAAACAAGATGCTTTAACAGAACCTTTAAATGCGTTCTTAACAACACAAGTTGGTGGTAGATGTGTTAAATTGTTCTATACTAGAGAAGAAACTTTTGTTTGTACTAGAACAAGACATGCTATGAAATTCTTTATTGAAAGTTATGTTAGAAAAGATGGTACTTTCGCAGCAAGAAAGATTAAAGCTTATTCAACTCAAGGTGGTTATGCTTCACACGCTCATGCACTTGTAGCAAATGCTGTAAATGGGTTTAGAATGATGTATCCAGTTGGTGCTGTAAAAGGTGATGCCTATACAGTTTATACAAATCTTCCAACAGCAGGTGCAATGAGAGCTTATGGTATTCCACAAATAGGTTTTGCTCTAGAAGCACACGTAGATGATATTTGTAAAGTAGCTAATTTTGATAAAGTTGAATTTAGACGAAAAAATATGATGCAAGTTGGATTTGTTGATCCTGTTACAACAATTGCATGTCATTCTTCAGGCCTTGAAGAATGTATAGTTCGTGGTAAAGAATATGTTAAATGGGATGAAAAAATAAAAGAGTATCAAAACCAAACAGGTGATGTTAGACGTGGTGTTGGTATGGCTTTATTCTGTTATAAAACAGGTGTATATCCTATAGCTTTAGAAACTAGTGCTGTTAGAATGGTATTAAACCAAGATGGTTCAATGCAAGTTCAAATGGGTGCAACTGAAATTGGACAAGGTGCTGATACAGTATTTGCTCAAATGGCAGCTGAATCTGTAGGTTTTACTTTAGATAAAGTTAATATGATTTCAACTCAAGATACAGATGTAACTCCATACGATACAGGGGCTTATGCTTCAAGACAAACTTATGTATCTGGTATGGCTGTAAAGAAAACTGGTCTTTCATTGAAAAAGAAAATTTGTGAATTTGCTGGTTATATGTTGAACAAAGATGTTGCAGATTTGGATATAGAAGAAAACTTTGTAGTACATGTTGGTTCAAGAGAAAGATTTTTATCTATGGAAGAACTTGCTATGGAAGCTTGTTATTCTTTAGAAAACTCTAATCATATTAGTGCAGAAGAAACTCATCACTGTTCAGATAATACATATGCATTAGGTTGTTGTTTTGCTGAAGTTGAAGTTGATATCCCTATGTGTCAGGTTAAGATATTAAATATTATAAATGTTCATGATTCAGGGAAAATTATTAATCCTCAAACTGCAAGAGGCCAAGTTCATGGTGGTATGAGCATGGGTATTGGATATGGATTGTATGAAAGAATGATTATTGATCCAAAAACTGGTAAAACTAATAATGATAATTTATTAGATTATAAGTTAATGACTGTTCTTGATACTCCTGATTTAGGATTTGATTTTGTTGAACCTGAAGATCCAACTGGACCTTATGGTAATAAAGCATTAGGTGAACCTCCAGTAATTCCAGTAGCACCAGCATTAAGAAATGCTGTAGAAAATGCAACAGGAGTTGCCGTTAATGCTATTCCATTACATCCACAAAGATTATTTGAAGAATTTAGTAATGCAGGCTTAATTAAATAGAGGAGACAAATTATGTATGATTTCAATAATATATATCAACCAAAAACAGTTGAAGAAGCTTTAAAAATGAAAAAAGCTCATCCTGAAGCTTTAGTATTAGCTGGTGGTAGTGATATTTTAATTCAATGCCGTGAAGGTAAATTAGCTGGTAGAGATGTTATCAGTATTTATCCTTTAGATGAACTTAGAGGAATATGTTTAGAAGATGATGGTACAATTTTAATTAGACCATTAACAAGTTTTTCTCATATAACTAATAATTTAATTATTCAAGAGAATATTCCTGCTTTAGGTGAAGCTGTTGATCAAATTGGTGGACCACAAATTAGAAATATTGGTACCATCGGTGGTAATATTTGTAACGGTGTTACTAGTGCTGATTCTGCTTCTACTTTAAAAACTTATGATGCTATTTTAGAAATTGCAAGTGTTGATGGTATTCGTATTCTTCCTTATGCAGATTTTAGTAAAGGTGCCGGTCGTGTTGACTTAAGAGAAGGCGAAATATTAACAGGAATAAGAATCAAAAAAGAATCTTATGAAAATACTTTTGGTAAATATATTAAATATTCAATGCGTAAAGCTATGGATATTGCAACATTAGGTTGTTCTGTTAATGTTCGTTTATCTAGTGATAAATTAAATATTGATAGAGTTAGAATAGCATATGGTGTAGCAGGACCTGTTCCACTAAGAGCAATTAATGCTGAAGCAGCATTAAAGGGCCATGAAGTAAATGCTCAATTATTAGAAGATGCTGCACAGGCTGTTATGGAAGATGTTAATCCTAGAAATTCTTGGAGAGCATCAAAGGACTTTAGAATACAATTGATTAAAGAACTTACAAGAAGAGCTTTAAAAGATTCTATTGAACAAGCTGGAGGTCAACTATAATGACAAAAGTAAAAGTTACATGTAAAATAAATGGCAAAATCCGTGAAAATTATATAGATCCTAGAGCATCTCTTTCTGATCTTTTAAGAGGTGAAGAACATTTACAAAGTATTAAACATGGTTGTGATGTAGGTGAGTGTGGTGCTTGTACTGTTGTAGTTAATGGGGAGACTTTTAACTCATGTATCTATATGGCTATTTGGGCTGAAGGTAAAGAGATTACAACTTTAGAAGGTTTATCTGATGAAGAAGGTAATGTAAGTGATATTCAACAAGCTTTTGTTGATGAAGGTGCAATTCAATGTGGATTTTGTACACCAGGTTTTATAATGAGTTCATTACCAATTATTGAAAGTGATAAAGATTTTACACGTGATGAAATTCGAAAACAAATTTCAGGTAATTTCTGTAGATGTACTGGTTATGATACTATTGTTACAGCAATTGAAAAAACTCATGATAAGAGAAAATCTGAAAAAGCTAATAATAAATAACTAAAAACACTTAATAATAAAAAAGGGGCACAGTTTGTGCCCCCTTTTCTTTCTGTTATGAAAGCATTATATTCTTATTTGAGGATTGAAATGAATAGACCTATAACTTTAATGATAAAACCCGCTTCTAGTATGTGTAATTTGAAATGTGATTACTGTTTCTATTTAGATGAAGAAAAAAATAGAGAAGATAAGCATAGAAAAATTATGACAAATGATACTATTGAAATAATTGTTAAAAAAACTCATAAAGAATCTAATATAATTAATTATATTTTTCAGGGTGGTGAGCCAGCATTAGCTACTCTAAATTGGTTTGAAAATTTTATTAATTTAGTAAATACTTATAAAAAAGATGGTGATAATATTTCTTATTCTTTTCAAACAAATGGAACTTTAATAGATGAGCCTTTTGCTAAATTTTTATCAGAAAATAACTTTTTAGTAGGTGTTTCTTTTGATGGATTTAGTAGAATTCATGATATACACAGAAAATATAGTACTAAAGAAAAAAGTTCTAGAGATGTTATAAATGGTATTAATAATTTAAGAAAGTATAATGCTGATTATAATGTATTAACTGTAGTTACCAATGAAGTTGCATTGAATATAAATAAAATATATTCAAGCTTAGTAAATGGTGGTGAGCAATATTTACAGTTTATTGCATGTTTAGATCCTTTTTACGAAGATAGTAATAAATTTTTAAATCCTAATACTTATGGTAAATTTCTAGTTGAATTATTTGATTTATGGTATGCTGATTTACGTCATGGTAAAAATATTTCAATAAGATTGTTTAATAATTTTATAGCAATTTTATTAGGCAATCCTCCTGAAGCTTGTGATATGAATGGGATATGTTCAATTCAATATGTATTTGAATCTAACGGAGATGTATTTCCTTGTGATTTTTATTGTTTAGATGATTATTTATTAGGTAATATTCTAGTAGATAATTATGATGATCTTGATAAAAAAAGAGAAGAAATAAATTTTGTTAAAAATCCTCCATTATTACTTGATGATTGTATCTCTTGTGAATATTTATATTTATGCAGAGGTGGGTGCCCAAGGTATAAAGATAGTAATAATAAATTTAAATTCTGTGAAAGTTATAAGTATTTATTTAAAAATAGATTAGACCAATTTAAAGAAATTGCAAGAATAGTTTCTAATAAGTAATTGTTTTACATATTGAAATTAATTGATTAATAGCATTCGTAATATTTTTATTTTTGTGTTGAATAATTGAATATTCCCTTCTTAAAGATACCCCCATTATCTCTTTTGTAACAATATTTGTGTTATTATGCAGTGAATCTTTCCATAAAGATGGAAGAATAGAAACACCTAAATTATTTTCAACTAATGAAAGAATAGCTTGTGTACTAGTGCTATCATTTTCAATCTTTATATTAATATTATTTAATATAAAAGCAGAGTCTATTAATGCTCTTACAGCACTATGTTTTTCTCTAAGAATTATGTTTTGATCTAATAAATCTTTTAGTACAATGTTATTTTTTTTAGCTAATGGATTTAGTTTAGATATATAAAGTAATAATGAATCTTTATAAAAATTAGTCGAAATAATACTAGAATCGAATATAGGTGTTTCTATTAATGCTATATCTATGGAATTTTCTAGAATTAAATTCTTTAAAGTTTTAGAATCTCTAATTGTTATATTGATTTTAACACTTAAATTTTCTTCGTTAAATTTTGTAATTATATAAGGTAAGATAAATATAGCTATAGAGGCACTACAGCCAAGGTTTAATACTTTTTTCTTATCACTATCTTTCATACTATATTCTAGATTGTTAACCTTATTTATTATGTCAGTTGCTTGATATAAGAAAATTTGTCCATCTTCAGTTAGAATAAGTTTTCTACTTATTCTATCAAATAATTTTATACCATAATAATTTTCAACTTCTTTGATTGCAAAACTTATTGAGGGTTGAGCTATATGTAATTGTTTAGATGCTTCAACAGTACTCTTATACTTACAAACTGCGATAAAAATTTTTAAATGTCTTAATGTCATAATAATTAACCTATAATAATTTTCTTATATATATTATTAATATATTATATTTTACATATATAAGCAAATAGTGTATATTAACATCGAAGGAAAAATATGAAGAAAAAAGATTATTTTAAATTATTTCGAATAATGTTTACATTAAGTGCATTCACCTTTGGAGGTGGTTATGTAATTGTATCATTAATGAAAAATGAATTTGTTGATAGATTAAAATGGATTGAAGAAGAAGAAATGCTTAATTTAGTAGCTATTGCTCAATCTTCACCAGGAGCTGTTGCTGTAAACGGATCTATTTTAGTAGGTTATAAGGTTGGTGGTATTAGAGGAGCTATTGTCTCTATTTTAGGAACTATTTTACCTCCATTTATCATTCTTTCAATAATTTCGGTTTTTTATAACCAATTTAAAGAAAATATATATGTGAGTGCTTTTTTAAAAGCAATGCAACCTGCTATTGCTGCAATTATTATCTCAGTTGTAATTCAATTAGGTAAAAACATAGTTAAGCAAAAAGAATTATATTTTATTATTATTATGGTATTGGCATTTATATTTACTTATTTTTTAAATATTAACATTATCTTTGTAATATTAGCATGTGCTGTTTTAGGTGGTGTTTATGCTCTATATAAACAAAAAAAGGAGGTTAAGTAATGACATTATTTGCTTTATTTCTTTGTTTTTTACAAATAGGTGCATTTAGTTTTGGTGGGGGCCTTGCTGCTTTACCTTTAATACAACAACAAGTAGTTACAATTAATAATTGGATGAGTATGAGTGATTTTACAGATCTTATTGCTATAGCTGAAATGACACCTGGTCCAATTGCCGTTAATAGTGCAACATTTGTTGGAATTAACTTATTTGGTATAGAGGGAGCTATAGTTGCTACATTAGGCTGTATTTTACCATCAATTATTTTTGTAGCTGTTCTAGGTTACTTGTATCAAAAGTATAAAAAGCATTATCTACTAGAAGGCGTTTTAGCTGGACTTAGACCTGCGGTAGTAGCTATGATCTTAAAAGCTGGTATCTCAATTTTTATCTTGGCAATTTTTTCACTTAATGCTCACTCTTTTAATGTTTATAATTTAATTATTTTTTTAATAGCTTTCTATTTTATTTATTTTAAAAAAGTTAATCCAATTATAATTTTATTAATTAGTGGTATTATCGGAGGTGGTTTTTATATACTATTTAATATCCCGATAGTATAATTACCAAATGTTTAATGCTTTTTGAAGTAATAAACTTACTATAGTAATCGCTAAAAAACAGCTAAATCCTAATGCAATAGGTTTGCCACTTTTCTTAATTAAAGAATATAAATCAGTGTTAAAACCTATTGCTCCCATAGCCATAATTATTAAAAATTTACTTACATTTTTCATTGATGAAAATATTTTTGGTGTTATATTATATTTCGTTAATATTGTTGTAATTAATGAAGCTAATAAAAAATATAATATAAAGCGTGGGAAAATATTAGAGAAGTTATAGGTGTTTTCTTTATTTTCTTTTTTAGAATAAATTATAGATAAAACTAATGTGATTGGTATAATTGCTAAAGTTCTTGTTAATTTTACTGTAATAGCTTTGTCTAATGTCATTGAAGATAGGTTAAACATGTTATCCCACGTAGAAGCAGCTGCACTAACAGAGGAAGTGTCATTTATAGCAGTACCAGCAAAAATTCCAAACGCATTACCAGTTGAAGTATCAAAATTTAATAAAATTCCAAGTTGAGGGAAAACTATAGCTGCTATTACATTAAAAAAGAATATTACAGATAGAGCAGTTGCTACTTCATCTTCTTTTGCATTTATAACTGAAGTTGTTGCTGCAATAGCACTTCCTCCACAAATAGAAGATCCAACCCCAATTAATGTAGTAATCTTTGAATCTATCTTTAAAATTTTACCTAAAGTATATGAAATTAATAATGATGTAGTAATCGTAGATAGTATTATTGGTAATGATTCTTTCCCTGTTTTCATTACCACAGATAAATTTAGTCCAAATCCAAGTAAAATTACAGCATATTGAAGCAACTTTTTAGAACAATATTTTATTCCTTTTAAATATTTACTTTTATCTTTTATTACTCTATTTAAAATCATTCCAATAATAATAGCAAAAACAGGTCCCCCAATTATTGGTAGAATTGTACCTAAATAAAAAGAGATTAACGCTATTATTAAACTTAATATAATACCTTTTTTCATTTTTCTTATATTTTCCTTATTTATTAATCAGTTATGAGTTGAATATATCAAATATCAGCAATAAAATAAAATAATTGTTTTTGATTAATTGATTAATAATATTAATTGATAAAGGAGTAGTAATGTTAGATTATAAAGTAAAAACTTTCTTAGAATTATGTAAGTGTATGAATTATCGGATAACTGCAGAAAGGCTTAATATGTCTCAACCGTCTGTTACACAACATATTCATTTATTAGAAGATTATTATAATCATAAATTGTTCTATTATGATAAAAAGAAGTTAATAAAAACAGAATCAGCAATAGTTTTAGAAAAGCATTTTCAAATCTTAGTGAATAATCAGCTAAATCTTGAAAGAGAGTTAAATGAAAAGGGTAAAGTAATAATTAATATAGGTGCTACTAAAACAATAGGTAATTATGTTATTAATGAAAAGATAATTAGCTTAGTGAACAATAATAATAAAGTAACCTTTTTAATTGATAATACAAAATCACTATTTGATAAATTACATGATAACCAATTAGATTTGTTAATTATTGAAGGTCTTTTTGATAAATCAAAATATGATTCTAGATTATTCAAAAAAGAAGCATTTGTTGGCATTTGTAATAAGAAACATGAATTTGCTAATAAAGAAATTGAAATTAATAAAATAATTGAAAAAGGTTTAGTTTTAAGAGAAAAAGGATCTGGTACAAGAAATATCTTAGAAAGAGAACTCTTTAAAAATAATTATACAATAAACAGTTTTAAAACTGTCCATTGTATAAGTAGTTTTGAGTTAATAAAAAATATAATTAGCGAAACTGATTATATAACTTTTGCTTATAAATCAATATTAAAAAGTGATTCAAATTTAGCAGAATTTAGAATATCAAATTTAAATATAGTTAAAGAATTTAATTTTGTTGCTTTAAAAAATACTGATATCGATAGTAAAATCAGTTGTTTTAATTCTTAGCTTTTAATACATATATTTGTGATGTAAAATCGCCAAAATCAGTTCCAGGAGTTATTTTACCTTTATAATATTCGCTTCTCATTGTTCCATTGAATGGTATTTCTAAATTAAAACCAATATTCATTAATTCATCCCCATAATAAACTGTACCATTAATTTCATATGCTATATCATCATCTAATCCTTTAAGCTTAATTTTATTTAATGGTGGGTTAGGGGTAGCCAAAATTTTATAATAAGCTAAAATAGCTGTTTTTTTATCCTTTGAAATTACCATCCATGAGCAAGTGCTATTTTTGAAAGGAGATTCTAATCTAATGAAATCTCCATATTGAATTAATTCTCTATACTTTTTATAGAATTTAATTTGATTTTTCATTTCATTGATTTCTTTTTCATTAGATTTTGTAATATCAAGTTCATAACCAAATGTTCCAAAATATGCAACATCCCCTCTGAATTTTAAAGAAGTATTACGACCAACTTGGTGATTTGGAATAGCAGAAACATGAGATCCCATAGAGTTAATAGGGTAAACTAAACTAGTTCCATATTGTATTTTAAGTCTTTCAGTAGCATCTGTATCATCACTACACCATGCTTGAGGGGCATAATACATCATACCTAAGTCAAATCTTCCTCCACCTGATGCACAAGATTCAAATAAAACATTAGGGAAAGTGGTAGTTAATTTTTCATATAATTTATACACCCCTAATATATATCTATGGAAAAATTCTCCTTGCTTCTTAGGTGATAATATGGCTGAATAAGGTTCAGTTATATTTCTATTCATATCCCATTTTATATAATCTAAATTCGTTTTTGAAATAATAGCAGCCATTTTTTCATAAATATAATCTACTATTTCAGGGTTAGAATAATCTAATACAAATTGATTTCTTCCATAACAACTAAATCTATTTGGTGTATTAATTATCCAAGTTGGATGGGTTTTATAAAGTTCACTTTCAATATTTACCATTTCTGGTTCAAACCAAAGTCCAAATTTTAATCCTAAATCCTTAATAGATTTTGCTAAATTCTCTATTCCATTAGGTAGTTTTTTTAAATTTGTATACCAATCCCCTAAGGATGTTGTATCATCATCTCTTTTACCAAACCAACCATCATCAAGTACAAATAACTCAACGCCAACTTCTTTAGCTTTTGTAGCTAGATTAATAAGCTTTTCTTCATCAAAGTCAAAATATGTACCTTCCCAGTTATTCAATAAAATTGGTCTTACTTTATCATGATATTTGCTCTTCATTACGTGTTTAGTAATTGTTTTATGGAATGTATTGCTTAATGAGTTAATGCCTTTATCACTATAACAAATTAATACTTCTGGAGTATTAAATATTTCATCTTTATCAAGAATCCAATTAAATGTAGATGAATTTATACCCATCTGTACTCTAGTATTTTTATAATTATCTAATTGTACATTAGCTTCAAAATTACCACTATATATTAATGAAAAACCATATGCTTCATTAACATTTTCATCATCACAATTTTTATCTTTTAATATAAGAGATGGGTTATGATTAGCACTACTAGCACCGCGTAAGCTTTCTATTTTTACTGTTCCAGGCAAAAGAGATCTTTCGTTAACGTGTCTTTCTCTTGCCCAAACTCCATCTAAAGTAATTAAATTAAAATCATTATTATCAAAATCTATATTAAATGATAAAGCTTTATTAAGACTTAAAACATCATTTGATTTATTAATAAAAGTAGTGCTTCTTGAAATAGAGTTTAATTTTTCAAATAAATGATACTTTAATATTATTTGATAATTTTGCACCTTGTCTTCTAATAATAATTCTAAAGTTGTAATTTCATTTTCATCAGTTGTATATGTAGAAGGTAAGCCCTTAATTTCTTCTTTACCTTTATATATTTTGTAGGATTGAAATATTGGATTGTTTGTTATTCTATTTAAAGAATCAGAAATTCGAAAAGCTTCACTTCTATAATCTCCTTTTCCAAAAACAGGATATTCTAATCTACTTGTTTCTAAAGAAAAGTCCATATCGTCTTCATAAATAGCTGGAGCTAAAACGCAACTCCTATGTACCATTAAATGAGAAAAGTCATCTCGATGTTTAATAGCCTTACCAAAATATAAATTACCTATATGCTTATTTTTTAAAACTGAAATAATGTAGCTAATATTACCATTAGTTAAGTGAAATTCTAAATTTTTAGTATTGTTAATAAATATTGACATAAATGCCTCCAAAATATAATAAACGCGTGTTTATTGAAGATTATCATAAAATAAATTTTTGTCAATATTATATTTTCTATTTTACTGAAGATCCTTCATAAATTTTACATGAACAGGTTTCATGAATATTTGAAGAAGTAAAAATAGCATTAACAGTTTTTTCTGCTAACTCTTTTAAATCAAAGTAAACTGATGTAAGTTTTAGGTTATTTTTATAATTTAGTTTATCATTATCAAAGCCAATTAAAGATATATCTTCAGGGATTTTTAAATTTTTTTCATAAATAGCTTTCATAGCACCATATGCCATTATATCGTTACTACAAATTATAGCAGTTATATTTTTATTATTAAGTATTTTTTGTGTTGCAACGTATCCATCATATTCACAAAAATAACCCTTTTGCATTGAATTTGGTAATAAAGGTAGGTTGTTTTTATTCATTGTATCTATGAAACCATTACGTCTTTCAATAGATGAAAGTCTTGTATCGCCTTCTAAAAAACCTATATTTTGATGTCCTAATTTTATTAAATATTCAGTTGCTGTAGAACATGCTTGATAATTTAAGCAATTAACAGTTTTAATTTTGCTATCTTTGTTAAATTCACTATCAAATATATCAATTGCAACAATATTATAATTAGCTTTATGTAAATTAATTATTTGTTGATCTCTGTAGTCAAAACCAACATATATTCCACCTCTAATAAAGTTGTTTTTATAGTTGTTTTCTAACTTTACTAAATCTTTTTCATTATCAATTACATTTACTAAAACTAATTGATTTCTTTTTTTACATTCTTTTATTATAGAAAAAATGATTTGTGTATTGTAGGGAGAATTTAAACCAGACCAAGATGAATCAGTTTTTGTTGTAAATAAATCTGAAATAACCAATTCTATAATATCATTTGTATGTCCAGCTAAAGCTTTAGCAGAATAGTTAGGAGTGTATCCGTATTTATCAATTATTTCCATAACCTTTTTTTTTGTTTTTGAAGGTACATTGTCATAATTATTAATAACTCTAGAAACTGTACTTCTAGAAACTCCTGCTAATTTTGCAATCTCTTTGCTATTCAAAACATACTCCTAAATGCGTGTTTATAATATTATTATATTTAAACATTAAAATTGTCAATGAATCTTTATAAATGTAAAATTTTTGATATTTTTTTTAAGAAGTGTTAGACATCTAATAAAAATAGTGGTATACCTTAAAAGAGCTATGAGGTCTGATTATGTTTTATAAAGCTGGTGAACAACCTGGAAAAGGAATATATTACTGTACAAATGATTTTGAAAAAATAATACTGGATAGTGATAGTGATATTTTACCAAGTTGTCCTAAATGTGGTAATGATTTATATATAAAAGTTGATTAATATTATTTTTTATTTTCAGTATATTTTTTATGGGTATGTTTATTAAGTTTATCTGCTAATTTCATAAAAATATCTTTATCTTTTTCTATATATATTGGTTGGGTAGCAAATGTTGTATAATTAATATTTTTAAAAAATGAGATTAAAATAAATAATCCTATGAAAAATGTTAATGTTGAAGCTATTGTAAATCCATATCCAGCATATTTTATTGGTTGATGAAATGTAAAATAATATGAAAAACTGCTGTTTAATACAAAGAAAATAATAGCAACTATGCTAGCTTTTGCTCTTCTTTCAAAATATAGTAATACTAATATTATTACAAAAGCAAAAATATTAAACATAGTTCCAATTGCTGTTATTTGGAATATATTTCTAACTAAATAATTAATACCTAATTCTTTAAAAATTGGTTTAGATACTAAAATAAAAGTAATAGTTATTAAAATTTGAAATAAAAAAGTATAAAATAAATTATATGAAAGAGATCTTCTCATAACTCTTCTAGATAAATCAATATTTTTGTATGTTTCTGCTGAATTAGCTTGTCCATAATAATTTTTATAAGTTATATAAAATTCAGTTTCAATAATAACAAAAAATAAAACTAGAGTAGGTATTGTTGTTAAATAGGCAATAAATACAGCATTATCATAATAAGGTGCAAAAATAAAAGTATTATATATTTTTATCTGATATGTGCTAAACCACATAATAATATTATCACTCCATAGTCCTAATGTATAAAAGAAACCAACAAAACCAATAGCTTTATATTTACCTAAATAACTTATATAATCAAACTTATAAACATCACCATGGAAAAAAGTAGAGAATAGATTAAATAAAAATAAAACTAATATTGTGCTAAGTCCTATAACATAGGCAAATAGATAATTACTAGAAAGTTGTAAGTTTTCAAAAGGAATAGGGTAATCATTGAATATAAATATTAAAGCAATAGTGATTATTCCACCTATTAGATATGCTTTTGCAATTAATTTGTAATTTTTTACTGCACTTAGAAATATCATTAATATCCATATCATAGAAATAATAATAAAAAGATATGAAGAAATAATTTTATAGTATATAGGTATAGGTTTATTATAATAAAAAACAATAGAAATTATTAAGCTTAATACTAAAGTAAGATTGTTTACTCCAATAAAAGTAGATTTTACTCTATCATATTTTTTTTGGTATAAATTATCAGAAATGTATCTTGTAACTACTAGTTGAATTGGCGAAACTAATATTTGTGAAAAAATGAAACTATATACTATTGTTGCTGAAAATAGATTCCTCTCATCTATAGTAGCATCAGATAATCTTAATAATAATAATAATATATTAATTGATAATACACTTAAAATCCAAGGACCAGCAGCTATGAAAGATGAGTATAAATAAGCTAAGGCCCTATTAGTAAAGGTCTCTTTTTGAAACATCCTCTTTAGTGCAAAACCAATTCCTGCCATTTTTTTATACCACCTTACCTTATATGTTTTTTATATAATCTATCATAAATATCTCTATAGCTTTTTATTAAAACTTTATCATTATAAAGTCTTTTTACCCTTGCTAATCCATTTTCTCCCATTTCTTTTCTTAGTTTTGGGTTTTCTATTAATTTTAAAATAGCTTTTGCTGTATCACTAGGAGAAGCTAATTTTGTTACTATTCCACAATCGCCTTCAAAAGAATCTTTTTCTAATAAGTCTCTACAGCTACCTACATCTGTAGAAACAAAAGGTATTTTAGCAGCCCAACCTTCAAGTATAACTAAAGGTTGACCTTCAGAAATAGACGTTAATACTAAAATATCAATTTTTCCTAAATATTCTTTTATATTTACTCGTCCAGTAAAGATTATAGATTCTTCAAGATTTAATAGGTTTACTAGATTTTTACATTGTTGATAATAAGAAGGATCTTCGTCTGTTGGCCCCATTAAATAAAATATAATTTCACCTTCATATCTTCTTTTTACTATGCTAAAAGCTCTTATCATCGTCATTATGTCTTTTATAGGAACAACTCTAAGAATTGCTCCAACTATTATACCTTCGTGTTCAATTTTTTCTATATTTAGATTGTCATAATTAATACCATTAGGAGTAATTTCAGTTTTTTTTCTTTGAACTCCAAGTTTGATTTGTATATCTCTATTTGCATTAAAAAGGGAGGTGATTACATCAGCTCTTGAATATGCTGCATTAGATATTGAATAAAAGAAATCAATCCAGAACTTTTTATATATTCCTGTAACCCATTTAGCTTTTAATAATTCTTCTTCTCTTTCTCTTCCATATATACCATGCTCAGATAAAACATATGGTTTATTTGTTTTGATTGAGAACGATGTGGCTAAAATACCTGCATAACCTGTTGAAGAGGAATGAAATACATCAGCACTTTCACTTTCTTCTTGAATTAAATATATTAATGGGAGTAACATATTTCTTATAGTCCAAAAAAAGATATTAAAAATTTCTTTATCATAAAATTCTTGATAAAATTTTACTGTTTCATAAAAGAAAAATTTACTTTGTAAAAAATCAATACATGTTCCAACTCTTTTTTTATGCTTGAAGAAATTTACAATAAATTGCCAATCAACATCTTTTTTAATTCTAATCATTTTGATTAATTCTTTTTTTTCATTTTCAGATAATCTTGGATTTTTTTTAATTGTTTTGTGTTTAATCTTTAAAAAATCATCTAGAAAAATAGTTCTAACTTTAACAACATTATCTGGAATTTTGTATTTGTATTCTATTGTTTCTTTACTACTTGGCATTATTGAGACAATTTTGAAATCATGTTCAGGGAATGCTAATATTATTTGATTTATCCAACTTGATACACCACCAGCGATGTATGGATAAGATCCTTCTGCTATCATACATATAGTCATATTATTCATTCTCCTCAATAAAAAAATCTCTTAATTCTATTAATTTATCACTATTGTTTAATAATTTATCATCTATCTTTATTAATTTATCTTTTAATAGATTGAATTCTCCTTTTTTGTATAAAATATTTAATGTATTAATTTGTGTTTGTTCACTTTCTCCGTATTCTTTAATGATTTTTTCGTTAATTAACTCAGCATTATTTAAGTCAATAATTTGAATATATGTTTTAAATAATTCGCTTAGAATTTCTAATGTATAAGTATTATTCTTTAATTTAATATTTAATACATCAATATATTCTTGTCTAAATATATTAATACTATCTTCTTCAATGAGTGTTGAATTAATATATACTTTATAAGAATTTATTAGCTGATCTAAATATACCTCATTTTTACTGTTATTATATTTTTCTCTTAAGTAACTAATATTATTAGTTAATTCATTCTCTTTGCTGTTTAATAATGTTGCTGAATAATGTTGAACTTCTTTATCGTCAGATTCTAATCCTTTTTTTAAAATATTAGCATTGTTAATTCGTACAGAATATTGAGAGTCAATTAAAACTTCTTTTTTTCTATCAGGATCCATGTAGGATAGCATATCAATAAAACTCATTGTCTTGATTTCTTTTTCGTATTCAATTCTATTTTTTGATATATTTTCTAATTTTGCATCTATCATTTTCTCATAATCCATAATTAATTCATTATCACTAAAGAAATAATTTAAACTGAAATAAAATAAGAAATAAATAAAAGGCCCAATTATTGGCATAAATAATATTATATAGAAGGGGAGTTCATGTTTGTTGTTATCAATTTTCTTGTTAAGTTTCCATGAAATTGTATATATAACTACATGAAGAATTAAAATTATTAATAAATAATCTTGAGTTATAAAAAGAAATATAAATATTAATATATCTACTATCATTAACAAGAATAATAATAACTTTTTCATTAGCCCTCCAATGTTTTTAATTCAATTTTTGTAAGAGAATCATTAAAGTTATATTTTATTTTATCTTCTAAAATGAAAGAAAATGATTTCTTAGTGGCTGGCATTAAAAAAGTTAATGTATTGTTTTTGATATTATAATAAGCTATATCTACAGGGCGTAAAGTTTTTTGAACTAGCGTATCAATTTCTTTTATATCTAAATTTTTTACTCTATAAGCTAATAGGCAATAATCCATACCAAAATTATATTTTCGTCTTCTTTCAATTTCAATCCTCTTTTTGAAGAATGGAGCTGTTACTAATTTAGTGTTTTCTATATAAACTGTTTCTAATAAGTTTTCTACATATGTAGCTTTATCTAATGCTCTATTAATCCAATCAATAATTAATTGGAAAAGTTGGAAAGCATATTCACTAATCATGTCAAATTTCATACCTTTTATATTAATTACGGCTATTAGTTCGCCATTTCTAATTAAAGGAGCTGACATTAATGGAAGGTTATCATTTTTAGATTTACTAATGAACTTAACAACTTGTTTTTCATTATTTACTTTCTCAAACCATGTACAATTGGCTGCATCTATTGAATTTTTATCGTCTTCTACATCTCCATAAGTAATTTTAAGACGTAAGTAATTATTTACTTTATCAAAAGCGTATAGTGAAACATTCGTTACATGTAAATATTTTTTTAATACACCAATTGTTTCTGTGTATATATCTTCTGTTTCAAAAGTTTCAAGTTTTGTAGCTATATCATATAAGCTAATAATACTATCATCAGCACCGATGATTTGTTTTTTTAATTCTTGTTGAATCTTGTCTAAAGTTTCAAAATCTTTTTCAAGGTTGTAGTTTTCTTTTGTAAGAATTTGTATTTGTTCATCTTTATCTTTTTGTTTTCTCTTATTATTATCTCTAAATGCACCAAATATAAAAGCTATCCATAAGAAGAGTAATGGATATTTATAATATTGAAAGTTATTAATAAGTAAAGAAAAATCATCATAAAGTTGATAAAAAGTATAAATATAAAAGGAGCAAGAAATAATAGAAGAAACTGTTCCTAGTTGGATTCCATAACGAAGTCCCATTGCCATTGCTAAAAATAATAAAGGGTGAGGGTTTAAAAATAAATAAATATTTTGATTTGCTGGTCTTAAATAAAAGAATACATAAATTATTAAATTAATTAGTATTGTTTCTAATATGCTTACAACAGCTCTATATAATTTGCTTTCGGTAGGAATCAATATTTCTCTCCTAATATTTATTGTGCGAATTCTCCGTTATAACTAACTAAGGAAACATTTGATACACCTTCAATTTCAGATATATCTTGTATAAAATCAGTTCCCATTCCAGATAATTTTACTTCAACTGTTAATTCAATTAATCCTCTAGAAATAGTTTTAGATTTTAAAGTATAGTACAACTTATTTAATTCTGATGTTACATTTTCAGTTGCTTCATTATTATGATGCACAATAAGTAAATATATATTATTAGTATTTTTAAATTTAAGTAATAAGACTAATACTAATCCAATAAGTAATGAACTTAAAATTGATAAAGCATAAAGCCTTGCACCTGATGTTATTCCTATAGCAATAGCCCAAAACATGAATACGATATCTAACGGTTCTTTTACAGCTGTTCTAAATCTTACAATACTTAATGCACCAACCATACCTAAGGATAAAACTAAGTTAGAACTAATTGTCATTATTATTTCTGCTGTAATTAATGCCATTATAACTAAGGATACATTAAATTTATGACTGTACACATTACCACTATAAGTTTTCTTGTATATGTAAAACATAAACATACTTACTATTAGTGTAACGGCAATTACACTTATTATATCAAAAACTGTAAAATTCCCCAAAAATGATGATTGTAGGGCGCTGTTTTTGATTATGTCATTAAAATTAATCATTAAAAACCTCTCTTCTTTATTGTATTATATCTCTACATAGCAAAAATTTCGATACTGATAGTCTAGTTAAATTATATGGTTCTAGAATACTCTTAATATGCGTTGGTAAAAAGTTATTATATTTCACTTCTAAAATTCTAGAATACATTGGTGGAAGTTTATGTGTTATCATAGAATCTGAAAAAATATCTTTTTGTGGTTTAACTGCTTCAAGTTCAAGATCAAATGTAATTCTAACTTCATTATATGGAAGGGTAAAAGCTTCTCTATAATAATCTACAATAACTTTTGGTCTTAATAAGTTGTTCCTCGTCTCTATATAATAGCTACGTTTAACTAAGTTATCACTAAATGCATAATCATTAATATCACCATTATATAATCTATAATATTCTTCTTTATTGATGTCTGTTCCAATTTTATTTGTAAAATCTTGAAACTTCTTTTTTATTTCTAACTTTATTCTGTTATCTGAAAAGTTATAAATTCTAACTCTATATTTTTTTCTTTCTGATATCCCTGATAATTTTTCATAAAGTGCATTTTCATAAATATCATCAAAATATACACTTCTTATGTGATATCCTTTATTGTCTATTGAATTTTTATCTAAGTTCATGACTTTTGTTAATGAGTGTCTAATTCTCATATAATCATCGTATTCAACTAGGAATTTATGTTCATGTCTTAATTTCATAATTGCTCCTAATAGACATAAAATTCTTTTACACCATAATTATAAGTTATAGCCGTTTCATTTAGATATATATCAAAAGCATCACTAGTATTCCCATTAATATCATAAACTAGAACTTTATAATAATATCTACCGGGAGTTAATTTTTGTATTATTAATTCATTATCTTTTAAATTTATCTCCTTATATATTGTATTTTCAAAATCAGGGGTATCACTAATCTCAAAAGAATAATATATTGGATCTTTTTGGAAATCATATGATTCTGTCCAACTAAATTCAATAAAATTACCATTAATGTATGGGGTACTTAAGAAAAATGGCATTGGTCTTTCAATACTTTTATAAAAATTATTAATATTATTGTTTACTTGATTTTTTAAGTTGTTTATTGCTTGTGGTATCTCTTCATTACTCAAACTACTTTCTAGTGAATTGTCAGGAGCCCTTGTTAAATACTCATAGATAATTGGCTCGAATTCAGAAACATAAGTATCAATTTTTTCTTGATTGAATATTAATCTTAATTCTTCAACTTTGTTTATCAAATCTTCATAATTTTGATCATTTTTTAAGAATCTATTTATTAAAATAATTCCCCAATAGTTAGATATACCTGATTGCCAAATTGCTCTATCACTGTCATATCCACCCATAGCTTTATCATAATCCCAAGGTAAGAAATACCAAGTAGGGGAGTTTTCAGGACTGTAAATAAAATAATTTCTACTTTGTGTATCAATGTTATCCGTTATTATATTTAAGGCTAGCCAAGTTAATAAATTTTCTTTATCAAAATGTTCATCTATTACAGTATTAATGTTTATATTATAGTTATTAACATCATCTAACATGTTTAATAGTTTTTCGTGATTATCTTCACCTTTTATTTCTAATATTTCTTCAAAATCATCTTCATCATAATCAAAATCATCAACATTTAATAAAACGTCATTATATCTTCTAAATTCAAAATTTTCGATTTTATAAAGATAACCTTTTTTATCTAGATTATGATTTTCTAAATAATCTTTATCTATATTTTCTATTTGAGTAAACAACCCATAATCTACAAAATCATTTGTATAATCACCTTCACTGAAATCTTTTACAAAAAGGTGTACAAATTGAGTTCTTGCACTTGTAATATTTGGGATATCTTTTATCAACTCAAAAGTTAATTTGTTTCTAATTCTCAGATCATCAAAAGGGTGTTTATTTAAATTTACTGTAGTATATCCATTCCAAGGTGCTTTTGAATTTAAACTTACTTTATATGATTTTAGAGGAGAAAGTCTTGCAGACTGGCCTCTTAGTTTCATTGTTGCATTATAATCACTTTGTCCATAACCATAATAACTGCTTTTTAACTCTCCATTATATCCTTCTTGGAAAATAACTTTTAACTCCCCATCTTCATATTCTCTGTTCTCTAGGGACACTGAATTAATTTGGGAAAGTGTATAATTATATTTCTTATCTGATTTTTTAGGTTCTAAAACAGTTATATATATTTCTTTTATTTCATTAAAATTATCATTTAAATAAATGCTCTCATTATCAACTATTGTTGTATCTACTTTCTCTTCATTCGAGCAAGAAAGTAATAATGTATT
This sequence comes from Pleomorphochaeta sp., assembly GCF_050031695.1. Lineage (GTDB taxonomy): Bacteria > Spirochaetota > Spirochaetia > Sphaerochaetales > Sphaerochaetaceae > Pleomorphochaeta. Next base: position 55,056 of record NZ_JBNAIC010000024.1, read on the forward strand.
AAAAATTATAATTATAACAATGAAATATTTTTTTTTCATTTTTCCCTCTTATCTAACTATTATATCCCATTTAGAATATCTATTTTCCATTTGGCTAAAAATGTAGTTCCAATTCATTTTTTTAACAAGTTTCCTATTTATTTCTTCATTGCTAAACGAAATTATATATACATTTGTCTTATATAGTTTAGCATATAAAAAGAGTTTCATAAATTTAATAATCGATTTTTTTTCAGTATTTATGAAGGGTGAGTCGAAATTTTCCCATAAAATTGCTGAAATATAATTTTTGCTAGTGCTAAAATAGCTTTCTAAACTTCTGTTTTGCATAATATATATATTTGGATATCTATTTTTTATTTTAATTAATAATTCTTTATAGCCTTTTAATAATTTAGATTGAAGTTCAATATTTGAATTATAATAATCAATCCAGTCTAATGTATCTAAGAATATTCCATCCATATTCTTAGATAAAATTCGTTTATCTATATATTTTAAAAGAATCTCTTGAAAATGTTCAGAAGATAAATCTCCTAAATAATTTTTATCATCTAAAGATTTTATCTTTTTATTATTAGAATCTGTTAAATAATCATTTTCTTCTAAATACGCTATTAACTCATCATCCCAATATCCAATTTCAACTAAAGAAATATATCCTATAACTTTAGAGTTGTTTTGATGAATTGTTTCAACATCACTTATCTCGAAAAAAGAAGCTTCAACAATATTTAAATCATAATTACTCATATCTGCTAATATATTGTTATTAATTTTATTGTAGTAAATACGAAAGGTTTGAGATGTTTGTTTATATGATAGAATTTTAATTATAAATGATATAATTATGATAAGTATCAATAATACTAATGATATATTTATATTATTTTTATCAATCATTTTTTATCCTTTTTTGTATATTTTACAAATCTAGTATAACCGATATTATACTATGAAAAAAATAAAGATGGTAAAAAAAAATAAAAACCACTAATTATCACAATTAATGGTTTTTTTGGAGGTGGGGGGATTCGAACCCCCGTCCTAACGTGCCACCCACTGGCGTCTACAAGCTTAGTTAATGATTTAAAGTGTCGAAATAAATTGGCTCATTAACAAACCTCTTTATAACCAAGTTGACTTAATTGTCCTTCTACACCATCAACACTTGTAAAAGTAAGCTCTTGAAGTCTTACAAGATACTTAAAGCTAAGAGCGGCACTCTAAATAACTTGTACGCAACTGCGACTAAGCAGCGAAAGCGTATTCTGCAGTTTCGAAGTATTCTTCGTCTTTTTTAGCAGTTAATTTGTTTTGCTAGTTTTAGGAGTTGGCGCTCCGCTTGCAACCACTGGCCTGATCTACGCCAGTCGAAACCGGTACACCCCCTTTCTTTATCAAAGGGTGTATTAATAATTTAATCAATTATTTAATTATTTTCAATGATAATTATTGAATTTATGATAAAAATTAATTCTTTTTATATATTTTTTAGAATATTATCCTATTTCTTAAAATGAAATTAAGTTTTTTTTAATCAACAATTAATATATATTTAATAAAAAAGTTATTTTATGCATAAATATGCAAAAAAAATGCAAAAAAAATAAACAAATTAACATAAAAATATGAACTTGTAATTTTATATAATTACTTACAGATAAATAAAATAAGATGATACAAATTAAATTAAGTTAAAAAAATGTTAATTATATTATAGAGCTAATTAAAAAATTGTAAATTGATTATATGTTCAATAATTATTTATTCTTAGTCTAAATTAATTTTAGAGGAGATAAAATTTATGAAAAAGATTATTGCTACAATTTTATTAGTACTACTTATTGGTTCTACTTCAGTATTTGCCAATGGTTCTAAAGAAACTTCAGACACAAAGAGTGAAGAAAAGACAGAATTATTATTATGGTTACCACCATTTGCTTCTAGCAGCGATGCATTAGATGAAACTTTTTGGAGTGAAACACTACAACCTTGGGCAGAAGAAAATAATGTTGATTTATCAATTGAAATTACACCTTGGGGTGGTTATGAAGAAAAATATTTAACTGGTTTTGCTTCAGGTGATGGTCCTGATGTTGGTTATATGTACATGCAAATGTTCTATGATTATATTCAAATGGGTGCTTTAGAAGATTTAGATAAATATTTCACTCAAGCTGAAAAAGATGAATATTACTATTATGACCAAGGAAATATGATGGGTGGTCAATATTGTTTACCATTTATTGTAGGTAATGCTCGTGTTTTATATGCTAACCAAGACATCTTAGATCAAGCTGGTGTAACTGAATTACCTGTAACTTGGGATGATTTTATTGAAGTTTGTTTACAAATTAAAGAAAATGTACCTGGTGTTATGCCTTTTGCTCAATCTTGGGCTGATCCATCAATTGGATTATTAGATGATAATTTCTTCCCATACTTCTGGCAAGCTGGTGGACAAATTTATAATGATGAAGGAACTCAACTAGCATTAACAGATACTGATGCTGCTTATGTTACAGCAAATTTCTTACATGATTTAAGATTCAAATATGATATTATTGATGAAGCACAACTCGGTATGACTAATGCAACAGATGAATTTATGCAAGGTAAAGCTGCATTTGTATGTATCGGTGCTAATAAAGCTAAATCTTTTGATGAAGCTGGTGTAAACTGGACTTTTGTACCATCACTAATGAAAGAAACTAAAGGTATTTGGGTTGCATCTGACTCATTAATCATGAACAGTGCAAGTGAAAATAAAGAATTAGCAGCTTCATTAATGAAAAAAATAACAAGTGCTGATGTAATGGCTAAATATCATACTGAAATTGCACAATTTACTCCAATCTCAAAATCAGAACCTTATAATGATAATCCAGCATTTAAAGAAATGTATGAAACAGAAACTGAATTCTTCCATACATTACCTGTTGCTAAAGCTTCTGCAACAATCTTTGATAATTTATGTAAAAATTTACAATTAATGATGATGGGCGAAATCTCACCTGAAGAAGCTATTGATAGAACTGTTGATTATTCTAAAAACGTTCTTTAATTAATATTTTAAATTATCTAGGAAAGAGGAAACTCTTTCCTAGGTATTCATTTTTGGAGTTATAAGTTTATGAAAAATAAAAAAGATGCTATAATGGGTTATTCATATATATTGCCAAGTTTTATATTAATTAGTGTGTTTTCAATCATACCAATATTTATGAATATTTATTATAGTTTTACTCAATTTAATGTTATTCAAAGTCCAAATTGGGTTGGTTTAGCTAATTATGCTAGATTATTAAAAGATCCTTATATAGTAGCTTCTTTAAGAAATACCTTACTATTTACATTGATTACAGTTCCTTTACAGACTATTTTTGCTCTTATTATTGCAGCATTATTAGCTAGTAGTTTTCAAAATAAATTAGGTGGTTTTATTAAAAGTGCAATGTTTGTTCCTGTAATTGCTTCAGCCGTACTAGTAGGTACTTTGTGGTCTATTTTTTTAGAACCTTATGGCTTAATGAATTCTATATTAAATTTCTTGCATTTACCGTCTGTTAACTGGTTAGGTGGTAAAAATTCCTCTCTTCTTTCTGTTTGTATGGCAACTGTTTGGAAAAATGTTGGATATTTTTTAGTAATATATTATGCGGGAATAATGGATGTCCCAAAAGAATTGTATGAGGCTGCAGAAGTTGATGGAGCTTCAAAAATACAACAATTTATTCATATTACAATTCCATCGCTTTCTTCAGTAACATATTTGATAGTTACACTTGGCACAATTTGGTCTTTCCAGGTATTTGATATGGTATTTACGATGACAAATGGTGGCCCTGGTATGTCGACTGTAACTTTAGTACTTACAATATATAATGCTGCATTTAAGAGTTTTAATATGGGATATGCTGCTGCTATTGCTTTATTAATGTTTGTTTTAGTTATAGTTCTACAGGCACTTCAAAAGAGATTTTTAAGTGAAAAAGGAGAAAACAAATAATGATTAAATCACATAAAAAAAGTATTTCATATTATATAATATTAGTTTTATTGGTATTTGGAGCTTTAGTTGCTATATTTCCATTCTTTTACATGGTTTTAATTTCTTTAACACAAAAAGATATGTTAAATTTTGATTTTTCTAATACAACTTTTAATTTAGTTAATTATGGAAAAGTAATAGCGGGATTTAATTTATTAGTAAATTTAAAGAATTCAATTATTATAACAGTATCTTCTTGTATATTAAATGCAATTATTTGTTCAATGGCTGCTTATGTTTTTGCTAAAAAAGAATTTCCATTTAGAGACAAAATATTTGCAATATATTTAGCTACTTTAATGATTCCAGGACAGGTAAAAATGATACCAACTTTTGTAATTATTAAAAATTTAGGACTCATGAATACTTATATAGCATTAATCCTTCCAATAATTAATGCATTTGGTGTATTTCTAATTCGTCAATTTATGGTTAATGTTCCTGATGATTTATTAGATGCAGCTAGAATTGATGGTTGTGGAGAAAATAGGATATTTGTATCAATTGTTATTCCTTTAGTAAAACCTGTTTTACTTTCATTAACAATATTTACATTTATAACAAGTTGGAATGATTTCTTATGGCCTTTAATCATTGCATCAAAACCTGCAATGAAGACTTTAACTCTAGCAATTGCTGCTTTAAAAGGATCATATTCAACAAACTATGGTTTAGTTATGGCTGGAGCAACATTTAGCTTTTTACCTCCTTTTATATTATATGTATTTTTACAAAAGCAATTTGTAGAAGGTATAGCATTAAGTGGAACTAAAGGATAAAAATATGGCAAATTATGAATTTTATTTAACTTCTTCTTTGGAAAAAGTATTTACAAATAAAAGAGCTAAAGTATTAACAAATGATACTTTTAGCATGCTAAAGAATGATAAACTTAATTTACAATTAGTATATTTTTTATCTGATGCTGATAGAAAAGCTAGAAACAGATATTTTAAGGTAATTATTGAGTCAAAGTTAAATTATGAAGTCAAAGATGTAAATTTAGTTAAGTGTGAGTATTTAGCAACAGAAAATAGGGATAGGTTTTATTTAGATACTACTCCAGGATTATATCCTGATTTATTAACTGATAACAAAGGCTTAATAAAACCGCTTCCCGATCAATTTAAATCTCTTTGGATATCATTTATTTCTGATAACAATTCTTTTAGAGATATTATATCAATTAAATTAGTTGAAGTATTATTAGAAGATAACACTGGTAATGTAATTGAAACTAATAATATTGTTTTTGAAAAAGAAATAAATATTAATGTAATTGATACTCAATTAATTGATTTACCAATAAAGCATACAGAGTGGTTTCACACCGATAGTATTGCTAATTATCATCAAGTAGATATTTTTAGTGAAAAGCATTGGCAATTAATAGAAAAATATATAGAATTTGCAGCTAAAAAATCAGATGTTAATATGCTATTAACTCCGATTTTTACTCCATCTTTAGATACAGATATGAATAAGGAGAGAAAAACTGTTCAATTAGTTGATGTAGAATATGTAAATAAGAAATATACTTTTAACTTCGAAAAGCTAAATAGATGGTGTGGGATTTGTAAAAAATATGGTATTAAATATTTAGAAATAGCACACTTTTTTACTCAATGGGGTGCAAAATATACTCCAAAAATAGTAGTAACAACTACTGATGAAAATAATAATAAAAAAAGGGAAAAGAGATTTGGATGGCATGTAAAGGCAACAGATAAAGAGTATAGAGTCTTTTTAAAAGCTTTTATCCCTGAGTTAATTAAAGAATTAGTAAATATGGGATACAATAAAGATAATCTATATTTTCACATCTCAGATGAACCTAATCTTGATTGTATAAAAGATTATGAGAAAGCAAAAAATCAAGTAAAAGATATTTTAGGTGAATGCAATTTAATCGATGCTTTAAGTGATTTTTCATTCTATGAAAAAGGATTGGTTGAAACTCCTATTCCATCAAATGATCATATAGAGCCATTTGTAAATAATGTAGATGAATTATGGACTTATTATTGTATAGCACAAGGAAAATTAGTACCTAATAGATTTATTGGATTACCATCTTATAGAAATAGGGCTATGGGAATTTTGATGTATCTTTACGATATTAAAGGATTTTTACACTGGGGCTTTAATTATTATGAAAGTGAAAATTCAAGAAAAACAATTAATCCGTTTATTACAACTGATGGAGAATGTGCTTTCCCCGCAGGAGATCCCTTTTTAGTGTACCCAGGTCCAATTACCTCTATAAGAAATGAAGTTCAAATGGAAGCTTTTAATGATTTAAAACTATTAAGAATATTAGAAGAAAAGACTTCAAGAGATGAAGTAATAAATATAATAAAGGGTAGTGAAGAGTATAATTTTACATTTAAAGATTATCCTAGAAATAACGAATATTATTTAAATTTAAAAGAGAAAGTAATAAGTATAATTAATATGTAATAGTTATTGATTAATATAAAAAAAGTATTTTATATTATTAAGCATATGAGAAAAATAAAGAAACATTTAGGCTTAACTCAGTCTAGATATAATACGTTTAAAACAATGATGAGTTTAGGAGTCATTGTATTTCTCATATGCTCTATTCTTTTCACGATTTTTTTTACTAGAATAGAAAAAGAGTTAAAATCAAATTTTAAAGATGTAAATGATTATTTAGTTACAATTGTACAAAATCAATTCCAAAATTCTCTAAACTTTTCAACAAGTGTAATATTAGATCCAGCAAATCAAAAAATAGCTGAGAGTGATTTTGACAAGTCTGATTTATATAACTATTCTCTTAGATTAAATTCTTTTGTAACAACAAATCCTTTAGTGGATACATTATTTGTTTATTATCCAAAATTTGATATAGTAGTCTGTGATTACGGTATATATACTTTAAAAGAGTTTTACCTAACACAATATGGATATCAAAATAAAAACTTATATATGAATTGGCAACAAGATTTAATTCTTTCAAAACAGACAGGTTTTTCTTATAATTCAAATTTTGAAAATAAAATCTTTTATACAAGAATTTCAGAACCACGTGATGCAGAAAATAATCCTAAAAATGAACAAATTATAAACTTTTCATTTGACTTAAAAGGATTAACTATTGAAGATAATAAAGCTTTTGTAGATGAACTAGGTTTTATAATTGATGATGAATTAATTTTATTGAAATCCAATAATCTAAATAGTATTAATCAATATTTAAATAATGATGAAAATTACCTTTTAGATAATTTGTTGATAAATTATCAAGATAGTTTAATTTACAAAAATATATTACCTTATTCTAATATTTCACTAATAACAAGTATGAATTTAGAATCTTATAAAGATAGTATGTTTTTCTTGATATTAGCTTCAATTCTTACATTAATAATTACCTTTTTAATAGCTATTACATATTCTCTAAGAGCGAGTAAGAATATTTTACAACCATTTAGAGAAATTGCTTATAGGTTATCTCCAAATAAATACTCAAAAGATTCACTTGTAATAATAAATGATAAAATAAATTCTTTACTAGAAGAAGAGTCTTATAAAGATGAAATAATATTAAAACAAACACTAGATATTCAAAATGTATTTTTATCAAATATTGTTTTTAATGAAATGGATAAAAATTATTTTAATTATTTAATTAATAAAAATGACATTGTTTTCCCATATTCAAGCTTTGTTGTATTTGTTTCTATTAATAAAAAAGCAAATGATTTATTAATAAATACAAGTGAAGAATTATTTTTTGATATCCCTTCCCAAATCAATTTAATTGAATACAATGATGAATTAATTGGAATTATCAATATTGAAGAAGATCAAGAGATTAAAGATAGTATTATTGTTGAATTAGAAGCTTATCTAAAAATTAATTCAATTGCTTTAAATAAAGTTAAATTTTGTATAAGTGATTTATTAATATCAATTTACGATATTCATTATGGATATGTTCAATGTAAATATATATTAGATAAAAAGGAAGGTTTTTCATCTTTTGTTGATAATTCAACTATTATTGTACAAGATTTAAAAAAATCTTTTGAGAATAATGATATTAAGTTATATAAGGAATGTATAGATAAAGTTTTTAAAGAAAACCAATACTTACCTTATGATTTATTATCAAAATTAATTTTTGAAATAAAACAATATGATAGTGGAATTCAGATCAAAGTAGATAATAATAGGGTTAGTAAAGATGAATTTATGCCATTGTTAAGAGGGAAATCTAAAAATAATGAGTCCTATAATTCTATAGTTACTAATGTAAATAATATTATTAGTAGATCTTTTAAAGATGTAAATCTTGGCTTATTCAGTATTAGTGAAGAATTAAAAGTTAGTAATACATATATTTCTTCAGTCTATAAAGATCATTGTGGTGTTGGTATTGTTCATCAAATTAATAAAAAAAGAATTGAATTTGCAAAATCATTATTATTAACAACTGATATGAGTGTAAAAGAAGTTGCTCTAGCTTCAGGGTTTTCAAGTGATATCTCCTTTATTCGAGTTTTTAAGAAAATGGAAGATTTAACACCTGGAAAGATGAGAAAAAAGAAAAAAAGTTAATTATAATTTTTAAGATATTTTATAACAAATAAATTTTATAATTATTTATTAATGACGAAACTTTATAATAAATTTAAATTAAAAAGATGTATAGAATTTAATAAATTCACCCATAAAGGTGATACATTTCATCAATATGTTTAATATCTATTTAATAGTTTGATCATTATAATTAAATTATGAAAACTAGAAAAATACAATTGAAAATAGACTCATTAATTACAGCTATTGCATTAATTCTTGCAGTTATATGTCTTTCTATGATTTCAAAACTTACTATTGATAGTTCAACTGAAGTGTTTATGCCAATCAATAGTGAAGCAGTAAAAACTAATGATATTATTGAAAGTGAGTTTGGTTCCCTCGATGCTATAATACTTGGAATTGTTAATGAAAAAAATTCTATATTAAATAGTAATAGTTTATTATTAATAGATTCCTTAACTAATCAAATTGAAATGCTAGATGGTGTAAATTCTGTAAACAGTATCACAAATCTTAGTCATATAGAAGACGATGAGTTTGGATTAGAAGTTGTTCCTCTTTATGAAGGAGCTGATACTAAATCAATAAAGATGATGTCTAATAAACTTAATAATTGGCCTGAAATATATGAGGGAACTTTTATTTCAAAAGACAAAACAATGGCATCAATTATTATAACAATAGATAAAGAAATTGAATATTCAAAACAAAAAGATCTTATTGACTCAATTCTCTCATTTACAAAGGAGAATTCTCATAACAGTGAAGAATTTTTACTTATTGGGATTCCCATCGTAAAACAACAAATAAATGAATCTTTAGTAAGCGATATGATAAGACTATCTCCTATTGTTGGGCTTCTTATATTACTTGTATTAGCTTTAACATTAAAAAAAATATCTGGTGTATTTCTTCCTCTCCTTACTCTATTTTTAAGTGCCTCATATATAATTGGAATTATGGTCATTTTTAATATAACTTTTACAATGGCCACGATGCTAGTGCCTGTACTCCTTTTAATTGTTGCTAGTGCTTACACTATTCATGTAATGAGTCATTTTTATGAAGAGATATTAAGTTATAATGGCCATATTACCTTCTCTCAAATAATGGTTATAATTAATTCTGTTATTATAAAGAATAAAAAGCCAATTATTCTTGCAGGATTAACTACTGCAGCAGGATTTTTAGCACAATTAACATCTCCTTTATCCCCTTTTAGAATGTTTGGATTATTAAGTGCAATTGGAGTAATAATTTCACAAATTGCTTCTCTTTTTCTTCTTCCATCCTTTTTAAGATTGACTTATAGAAATGGTATTAACAAAGAAATAATAACAAAATGGAAGATAAGAGATGAAAAAGGATTCAAACAAGTTTTTTCAAAATATATATCAAATCTTGTAATTAACCATAAGAAATCAATTATTCTTTTATCATTAATTTTAGCAACAATTACAATAATATTAGTTCCAAATATTAAAAGTGGAACTAATATGATTAATTTCTTTAGAAAAGATAGCACAATCGTAAAACATACCAATTTATATAATGAAAAAATGGCCGGAAGTGGTGTTCTAAATATAATGATTTCAAACAAAAGTGAAAAAAGAATATTAAATCCTACTTTCTTAAATGCTTTAGAAAATTTTGAAAAAGAAATTGAACAATTTTCTCAAGTCGGGAAAATACGAACTATTGTTTTATATGTTACAAGGATGAATTATTTGTTAAATCAAAAAAGTATTCCTTACCAAAAGAGCGATAAAGTTGAAAAAGAATTTGATTTTTTCAGTGATTCATTTAGTTTAGAGGATAATACAACAGAAATAATTGAAATTCAAACTAACCAAAATGATATAGAATATGATACTGAAACATTTAGAGAAATTCCAACAGATCCATTAAAATATGGACTTGAAAGTGAAGAAGATTTAACTAATCTCATTAGTCAATATTTAGTTCTTTACTCAGGAAATCTAGAATATTTGATAAATGATTCTATAGAGCCAGATAAAACTAATATTACTATAACTCTATATGATACTGAGAGAGAAAAAGTATCACAAGTTATAGATTTTATTTATAAATATTGGTCTAATTATACTGATTATGAAATTGCAGTAGGTGGTGGAGAAGCAATAAGTTTAGCTCTTACAGAACTAGTTACTAAAAGCCAAATATATTCACTTATAGCATCACTTTTTATAATTTTTTGTATTCTTTCTGTTTTATTTAAAAGCATCAAAATTGGACTTATTGGATTGATACCCGTAGGCTTTGCTCTCATGGGTATATTCTTAACTATGTCTTTATTAGCTATTCCTCTTGATATAGTTACTTCTTTATTAGCAGCTCTTGCTATTGGAATTGGAGTTGATTATGCAATTCATTATATATCAGCATATAGAAGAATAGTTAAAATAAATAAAGAAATATCATTTTATAATTCGATAATGAACACTACTGGAAATGCAATAATAATTAATATGCTCTCAATTACTTTGGGCTTTGTGGGTCTATCATTTAGTAAATTTATACCAATACAACAGATGGGGATTCTGTTTTGTATTTCAATGTTTGCAGCTGGTATTTCTAGTATCACAGTATTACCAATTGCACTCAGTCTTTTTGATAATCAAATAATAAGGAAGGTGAAAAATGAAAAATAATTATAGTAAAAAAATATTTATAATCTTAATTCTTTTCTCTTTAATACTAAAATCTTTAAGTGCCCAAATTAATGCACATGAAATTATGAAAAGAGTATCTGATACTCAATCCTACAACAGTGCAGCATTAGATATCATACTTATTCTAATAGATAAAAACAATGAGGAAAGGGAGAGAAGAATTCAAACTCTAACAAGATTGAAGAATGGTGATAAAGAGAGTATTACTATATTCTTATCACCAGCTAGTGTAAAACAAACAAGGTTTCTTACAATAGAAAAAGATGGAAAAGATGAACAATGGATTTATTTACCTGCACTTAAACAAAGTAAAAGAATATCAAGTGGGGAGCAAACAGGATCTTTTATGGGATCGGATTTTTCTTATGCTGATATGAGCTCTACAACTTTTAATCATGATGAGGCAACACATACTTTTATAAAACAGGATATATATAATGATAGAGAAGTGTATGTAATTGAATCGATTCCTAAAATAGATTCTAACTATGGAAAAAGTATTGTTTGGGTTGATAAAGAAACATTTCTACCTATGAAAGTAGAACTTTATGATAAAAATAAAACAACTCTTTTAAAGCAACTTAATACTAAAAAAATTGAATTAATAGATAATGAATGGACTGCATCTATTATGGAAATGGAAACCATTTCAACAGGTCATAAAACTCAAATTAAAATTGTACAAGCTAAGTATAATATTTCAATTCCTAGTGGATATTTTTCAATTAAATTTTTGAACACAGGGAGGATATAATGAAAAAAATAATCACAATTTTCTACTTAAGTACTATTTTTTTATCAACTATAATAGCTAGTGACGGATTTGATTTTATCTTTGATGATGAAAAAAATTATGAAGAAGAAGATTCATCATCATTTGATATTTATGGTGATATTTCTTCAAGGGTAGAGATATTTAGCTATAGTAATAAATTTTTCGAAAATGAAATAAATCCTTTTGCTAATCTTAATTTAATTTTTGAATATAATAACCCATTTTTATTGGGATATGCTAATATTTATATACCTGCTTTAGATGAGGATAATGTGACTTATAAAGATATGGTAAAGGAACTCTCACTTTCTTATTTTATCCCAAATGGAAAAATTCAGGCAGGTTATTTTGTTCATAGATGGGGTAGTGTTGATACAGTTAGAGTTGTTGATGTAATAAATGCAAATGATTATTCATCGGGTTTATATATCAATCAACTAGAAATGAAAATTAGTGAACCTATAATTCTTACTCAATTTTATTTAGGTAATAAACTGTTAGAATTCATTTATAAACCTATTTTTACTTCAATAAAAATAGCTTCAAGTGGAAGATGGAATATTGAAGATGAGGTTAGTAGTCTTTTAATTATTAATGATTCTACTAATATTATTGAACCAAATACTAATACGCTGGAATACGGCTCAATTGGAATCAAATATGCTATGCCAATAAAATCTATTGATGCAGCATTTATGTATTATAGAGGATATTTTGAAATCCCTGGATATCAATATACTATAGTTTTAACACCTTCACCTCCTTATGAGGTTATAAGTATAGAGACGATTTATACTATGATGAATATATTTGGTAGTGAATTTACATATTTAAAAGGGCCTTTTACTTTTGCTAGCGAAGTTGCTTTATATTTAAGTGAAGACTTTAATTCAACAGAGGAGAGTTTATATAATAATAGACTTAGCTATACAGTATCAGTTAATTATAAAATTAAGGATACAACAAGTTATGTGACATTAAGTTATAATGGATGTAGTATTTTTGGTTATGATGATACAAATTTATTAGATGTGGATACGGCCTCAAATCTAGAACAAAATCACAATATTATATTAGCTTTGCATGTACCACTTTTTATGGAGAAATTATTAGTAGAAGCAGGTATTACATATCAAATACCTACAAAAGGGTATGTTGTTTTATCTAAGATAGAATACAACTTAAAAGATGATATTACATTGAGAGTAAATGCTAATCTATATGGAACTTTTGATAATAATGAAGATTCATTATATAAAACCTTTGATAATAATGATTCTTTATCTTTCTCAATTAATTATCAATTTTAGCAATGAAAATGAAATTATTAAAAAATCATCTAATTGTTTATAAATAATTTGAATTGGTTTTTTTATAAGTGTTATAATAAAACATCTGATTTAGAAAAATGGAGGTTAGGATGTTTATTATAGCCGATATACTTTTATTTTTAACAACTTCTCTTGTTCTTTCTATTACAGCATTATGTTTACTTACTTACATAAGAGCAAAAGATAATTATTCCTTAAATTTTCTTAGTATATTAATACCTCTTGCTGCACAAATGCTATTAACACAATTTTATACATATATTCATCGTCTTTTCCCCGATTTATTAAAATCAAATACGAATTATAAATTATTTGCCATTTGGGCTACTTGTATTTCAATTATATTAACAACATTGTTACTATATGCTTTAGCCAATTTTTTAATTAAGCTTCTACCTCTTACAAAAGAAAAAAATAATACGGCCCTTATTCTTATGCGATTAGTAATTTTATTATTTTTTATTATAAGTATAGTTATTATTTTACTTTTTAGTGATTTAGATATCATTACTGCTATGAAAATTACGTTTAATTATCATTTCTTTGCTGGAAGTTACTTAATGGTAATATTAGGAGTCTTTGCTTTTTATTATAAAAAGTTTGTAAAAGGATGGGAAAAAGAAAATTTACTATCAGGAATGGTGGCAACTTTTTTCCCATTAATAATAACTTTTCCAATTGATTTAATATTTTTCAGAGAAAATACTTTTAAATTAGCTTACTTAAGTTATTCATGTTTTTCAGTATATCTTTATTTCTATATTTCTAGACAGTATTTTCAAAAATATGAAAAACCTATAGAAAATAAAGTTGTTAATACTGAATACTTAAAAGAGGCAGGAATTAGTACTAGAGAAAAAGAAGTTTTATTATTGCTTTTTGAAGGAAAAACTTCATATGAAATTGCATCAGAGCTGTTTATATCTAATAATACTGTAAAATCACACATTAAACATATTTATAAAAAGTTAAATGTATCGACTCGTGTTCAATTGTTTGTTCTTCTTTCTAATAAAAAGTATTAGTAGTTTTGAATTAATAATTATTATAGCTAATATATATAATAAATTTATTAATTTATGTTAAGATTGACAAAAGTTTAATATTTTGAGGAATTTTTTGATGGGTATAGCAGCAGAAGTTGTATTTACAATGATAATTTTATTAGTCATTGGTTTTTTTATATATGATAGGCCTTGGGCAGGTGATAAAGCTGTTGCTTTGATTAGTAAATTATTAATTAATGTAAGTTTACCTTGTATGCTTTTATATAGCATGGTAAATTCAGTTACAAAAGAACAATTAAGTACCTTTGGAATCTTGATAATTATTACAATGATAATTATTATAATAACTTATTATTTTTCTTTTTTAATTGCTAAAATAATCAAAGTAAAAAAGGGTCGTCAATGGACTTTTGCCATGATGGGAAGTCTATCTAATTCTGTTTTTATTGGGTTACCTGTTTGTAGTATGATTTATGGTGTAGAAAGTGTTCCTATTGTAATGCTTGGTTTTACAGCAGGTAGTTTTATTACTTTAACATTAGGGATATCAGGGATTATAAAAGATGCGACTGAGTTAGGAGTTGAAAATTCACATTTAAATGCTATTACTCAAATTAAAAATATGTTTTTAAATCCGATAATGTTATCATTGATAATTGGCCTTTTGTTAAATATACTTAATATTAAATATTTCCCAAGTTTGAATAATGCTCTTAAATATATCTCTGATACTACAACTCCATTATCTTTGTTATTTATAGGTATGTTTATGAGAACTATGAAATTAAAAGAATTTTTACCCGATAAAGATACTTTTGCAGTTTTAATAATAAGATTTATATTTGCTCCTTTATTAGCATATTATATATATAAAGGTTTTAATTTATTAGGAATGAAAATTGATGACTTTAGTATTAATGTTTTAGTATTACAAATTGCTTGTTGTGTATTAACAATGACTTCTATTTTTGCTATAGAATATAAAGCTGATGGTAAATTTGCAACAAAGAGTGTTGCATTAAGTAATATAGTGTTTTTGTTCGTTTTACCAATATATATAGTTTTGTTAACTTAAAAAGGAAAATTTTATGACTGTATTAATTATTCATGGATCGCCTAGAAAACAAGGTTGTTCTTCAAGTATTGCAAGAAAAATTACAGATAAATTAAATCCTGATAAATTATTAGAAATAGATTTACAAAAAGAAAATTTGCCATATTGTAAAGGGTGCTTAAATTGTGTTTATAAAGGTATTGAATATTGTCCACACAGTGAACAAACTCTTTCTTTTAAAGAAAAAATATTAGAAGCAGATACTATAATAATAGCAACTCCAGTTTATATTCTACACATGTCTGGGCAATTAAAAACATTTATTGACCATTATCCAAGTATGTTTTTGATTCATAGACCAGAGAAAAAAATGTATAATAAGCAATTAATTGTTATCGCTACAGCTGCAGGTCCAGTTTTTAAGCAAACATTAAAAGAAATAAAAGAATGTTTTACATTTTTTGGAATTTCTAGAATATATAAATTAGGAGTTGCTGTACAAGCAGAAAATTATAAAAAAATAAAACCTAAAAAGATGCAAGAAATTGATACTAAAATTGATAGAATCATAAAAAAAGTAAAAAGAAATGAAAAGTCAAAAAAAGTTTCTATTAAAATAAGAGCATGGTTTTATATATCTAGAATAATGCAAAATAAAGTTAGAACTAGTGATGCTGATTATGATTATTGGGATAAGAATAATTGGTTTAAAAAAGAGAGACCGTGGCAATAAAGTTTTTTTTCTTTAAATAATAATTTTTCATGATACAATTGTTTAAAGAAGGAAAAATTATGAATGAGACTCAAAACAAAGTAAAATTTGTTGAAAAATTTACTTATAGTACTGGAATTCTAGGCCAAAATTTAATATATAACATGATGGCAATGTATATATTGTTTTATTTTACTGATATTTTATCAATTCCAGCATCAATAGCTAGTTTAATAATAATTATTGCAAGCTTATGGGATGCAATAAATGATCCAATAATGGGGATGATTGCTGATAATACAAGAACAAAATGGGGTAAATTTAGGCCCTATCTTATATTTGGTTCGTTTTTTATAGGTATAATAACAATACTCTGTTTTTCTAACAGAGCTACCAATATGACTTCAATAATTGCATATGCTGCTATTACTTATATATTATGGGGAATGATTTTTACTTCTTGTGATATACCAATTTGGGCTTTATCCTCTGTTGTATCTGATAAATCTGAGACTAGAGATCAACAAGTTACTTTTGGAAAAGTTGGAGCTACAATAGGGGTTGTTATCTCATCAGTATTATCTGTTCCAATATTGAATATTTTTGGTGGAGAGAGAAGTCAAAATTCTTATTTTTATCTTGCATTAATATTTGCAGGAGTAGGCTGTATATTAATGTTTATAACCGGTTTGTTTTCGAAGGAGAGAATAATTGCTCCTGTAGATAAGACTCCGTTTAAAGAAAATATAAAAACTGTTGTAAATAATAAACCACTTTTATTATTAATGATAGCTTTATTTATAGTAAATTTCATAAATAGTATAAGACAAAGTGTTCAAATATATTTTGCTGTTTATACTTGGGGTGATGCTAATTATATGACTTTAATTGGTTTATCCTTAGTTATAGGAATGTTAATTGGAATGATTATCTCGCCATTTCTTTTAAAGAAATATAAAAAAAGAAATATATACATTTATACTTGTATAATTGCATCAATTGTCTGTGTAATTCCTTATTTCATTGATTACTCTAATATTGTACTAGGTCTTATATTTATAGGTTTTTCATTCCTATTTAGTGGTATAGCTATGATAGTTACTACTAGTATGTTAATGGATACGATTGACTATGCAGAGTATAAAAATAACTTTAGAAGTGAAGGTATTGTTTTTTCAATGAATACGTTTTTAACTAAATTAGGTGCAACTATTTCAAGATTAATTTTAGGTGCAAGTTTAGTTATTTTAAAATATGTTGAAAATGCCCCAAAAACTCCTAAACTACAATCCGGTTTTAGTTTTATGGTTTATATTATTCCAGCAATAGCCTTTTTATTAGCAATTATTCCAATTTATTTTTATAAATTAGATGAAGATGAATTGAATAAAATAAAGAATACCTTAGAAGAAAGGAGACAAAATAATGAAAAAAAATAAATTATCGAAGCAAAATAATTTATTGAATAAATTATTCACAGCACCTAAAATTGAAGATGCTAAGTGCGTATTATGTGTACAACCTCATAGTGATGATAATGAAATCGGTATGGGTGCAACTATCAAAAAGTTTGTCGACAATGGTTGTGAAGTTCATTATTTAACAGTTACTGATGGCCGTCTTGGTACTACTAATCCTAAGAAAGATTTAAATGAATTAAAGAAAATTAGGAGAAAGGAAGCAACAAAAGCTGGAAAATCCTTAGGTGTAAAAAATTTTCATTTTATGGATTATAAAGATGGAACTTTGAAGAATCCAAGAAAATTAAGTTATGAAATCTGTGAATTAATTAGAGAAATCAAGTGTGATTATGTGTTTGTATGTGATCCTTATAATAGTTATGAAGCCCATTTGGATCATATTATTGTAGGTCAAGCAGTCTCTCAAGCGGTCCTTAGTGCATCTTTAGCATATTATCCTGAGAAAACTAAAACAAAACCCTTTGAAGTTAAATGTATTGGTTATTATTTCACTTCAAACCCAAATACTTTTATTAATATAGATAATGAGATAGAAGCACAGTTTGCTGCAATGAGCATGCATTCTAGTCAAATAAATGAAAAAATGTTAATGCTATATAAAGGTTATCTATCAAATCAATATGTTGGGTATTCAAAAGATATGGAATGTAATTTTGCACAAGGGTTTAAATTATTATCACCACTTCATCTTCACTGTATAACTGAGGCGAATCTTATATCATAAAAAAAAAGCACTATGGTTTGAAAAATAATTTTCAATACATAGTGCTAATATATTATATCAAATTTATACTTCTTGTTGAGCTAAACAGGTAGCCATTATTCTCTTTTCATCATATCTTGTTAGTGCAAAACAAGCTAAGATACATAAAACAGCTGCTGTGGCTGCTGCTAATCTATAACCAGATGTACCATTTGCAGCAAATCCGGTAAATATTAACATAGCTAATGATTGACCGAGTTTAAATGCAAAAGTTCTTGCTGCAAAGAACATTCCGTTTCTATTTTGTTTGGTATTAATTTCATCTTCTTGAGCTACATCAGCTACCATAGCTTGTGGTAAGATTCCAAGAATTGCCATTGAAATTGAAGCTATTGCTACAATTAATACTCCCCAAGCAAAACCACCAAAACCTATAATGCCAGATAGAGCTGTTAGAGTATAATCAATTGCAAATATAACAAATGCTGCCATAACCATTTTCTTTTTACCAAACTTTGGTGCAAGAATATTTACTAAAGGATACCAAAGTAAAGATAAAGCAGTCATTAGTACAAATAATGTTGCACTATGGCTTTCTTGTAAGTTCATTAATGAAACGACAAAGAAAGGAAGACCAGTTTGGAAAATTGTAAGTGCTGTAAAATATAATACATCACTGTAAACAAATGTTCTAAAATCTTTATTATTAAATGTTGTTTTTAAAGAAGTAAAAGCATTTTCATTATTTGATTCAACTTGTTTTAATTTTCTTTCGTCAATAAAGAAAGTTGGGATTAACATTAAGATACAAGCAATTATGGATAAAGAGCCAAAAGTAATTCTCATAGCTGTAACACGAGAAAAGGCTGGTGTTAACATATTCCAAATAACAGGGGCTACATAAGCTAGTGAAGTACCTACGATAAATGTTAATGATATTGCTGTGCTTACTGCAATTCTACTTTTTTGATCATGTCCAATAACAGGTATTAGTGCATTATAAGGTGTACAATATATTGTCATACAAAGATAAAAACCTAGTAACATTACTAATAACCAAATAACATTTATAGATGATATTGTGTTTTTTGGAGCAAAAAAGACAAGTGTGGTAACAATAGAAAAAGGTATTGCGACTTTTCTCATAAAAGGAATTCTTTTGCCTTTAGGATTCTTAGATTTATCACTTAAATTAGCGATATAAGGATCTGTAAATGCATCAAATATCCTTCCAACAAATGTTATTAATCCAATAATAGTAATAACCTTTAAAATTACATTTCCTTGCTGAATAAATAATATTTGACCAGCTTCAATTGATTCAGCAGATGGTTGATAAAAATATACTAGCCAGTTAGATATTATTCCAGCAAGCATTGCCCATCCCATTTGTCCTAAAGCAAAAATCCATATAGTTGCAGTCATTTTAACTCCTCTTGCAATAACTTATTGCTACTTTTATTAGTGTATCTATTTTATTTTCTGTTGTAATTAATGAATCTAGAGGTATGATAGTTGGATTTACAGCACCTTTTATACAAGTTTGTAATAATGATGAAGTAATTGAAAAATAAAAAGCATCAAAATCATCAATATTTTTAAAAGTGGTATCAATTAACCCTTTTTTATATATTTCTTTAGCAATTTTATAAAAAGATTTATATAATTCATTATAAGTTTTTTCGGTTTCACTATCCATTTTGTTGTATTTAAAATAATTATCAAATTCAGCTAAAAATTTCAAAAAGGATTTATTATCTTTAAAAAATATTACATAGCAATTTAATAATTCTTCAAATTCTTCAATTGCTGTTTTTTCTTTAAAATCAATATTATTTACGATTTCTGTAACTTGGTTAGTTAATAAAGATAATTTTTCTACAGCACAATTAGAAATTAAATTATTCTTATTTTTAAAATATCTATATATAGAAGCAACACCTATATTTGATTTTTTAGCAATTTCATTGAAGGTTACATTCATAATCCCTTTTTCTACAATTAAAGTGAAAGTTGTATCTAAAATATTTTCAATATTTTTGTTCTTATAGTTTTTCATTGTGGAAGAAAAGGTTTCCATTGACAGCTCCTAATATGTAGTGATAGTATAACTATCATGTTGATAGTAATACTATCACATGTTAAATGTATTGTCAAAAAAAAAGAGGAAAATTATATGGAAATTTTTTCAAATAAGATATCAAAGAAAGATGAAAACAAAGCAAAGAAAA
The DNA here is from genome assembly GCF_050031695.1 of Pleomorphochaeta sp. Lineage (GTDB taxonomy): Bacteria > Spirochaetota > Spirochaetia > Sphaerochaetales > Sphaerochaetaceae > Pleomorphochaeta. Next base: position 75,672 of record NZ_JBNAIC010000024.1, read on the forward strand.
CTTATTTAAAAAATAAGAAGAAATTTGGAGATGATTCTAATGCTAATTATCATCTTAAACTTATGAAAAATGATGTTTTAGATGATTTAAATACATATAATTTAAAACTAGCAAAGGATAAATTAACTCTTAATGTTAATAATCCTGTAATAATTGGAAATATAAGAATGGGTTTTGGTCATTATAGAATAGCTATGGCTATGTGTAGCGCAGCAAAATATTTAAATAAAACACCATTATGGATGGATTTTGCTTCATTTGAGGGTACAACTGCTTCAAAACTAATTAGTCATCAAAATGATTTATATAGTATGGGATCACGATGGTCTCAAAAATATAAACTTTTTAACAAATTTTATTGGGAACCTTTAAACAGTGTAGGATTTGCTAAATTGAGTTACAATGCAGGGGATTTATATAATGCTAAATTAATGACTCCTTTATTTAATGATTTAGATAAAGATATTCCATTTGTTGGAACACATGCTTGGAGTGCTCAAGCTGCAATTGAAGCAAAAATGGAAAAGGTTGTAAATGCAATACCTGATAATTGGCCAATGGCACTTCATTTTGCACCAGGCGCTCTAAATACTGTTCAAACTCATTCCTCCTATTTAGGTTATCGTACTCTTAGAAACATGAGTGATAAAAAAGTTGTTAATCTAAAAAATGATGATATAAAAATGGTTGGACATTATATTGACCATGAATTAGTGTCAAATATTGAAATTGATTGTAATAGAAGAATTCACAATGCTAAAACAAATAGTAAGCCTGTTGTTTTACTTACAGTAGGGGGCGCTGGAGCACAAGCTGATCTTTATGAAAAAATTATACTTAGTTTAAAGGATAAAGCTATTGTATTAATAAATGTTGGTGATCATAAAAAGGTATTAGATTCTATGAAGGAAAAATTTAGTGATGCTGTTATTCATAGTGGATATTCAGATATTAAAAAATTTGTTGTAACTGATAATATGCATCTTTTTTACGATGAAGATATTTTTAGTGCCGTTTATACTACTAATTTATTAATGCGAGTTAGCGATCTATTGATTACAAAACCAAGTGAATTAGCTTTTTATCCGATTCCAAAATTAATGCTTAAAAGAGTAGGTGGTCATGAAAAATGGGGTGCTGTTCATTCTAGTGAAGTTGGAGATGGTACTTATGAAGTTGAAACAACTGAGCAAACTATTAATATGCTAAATTTATTAATCGACTATCCTGTAACTAGAATAAGTTTAAATGAGAATATTATCCAAGCTAATAAAATTGAAATATACAATGGAGCGTATAAGGTAATTGAAGAAGCTTTTAATAGGTAACTCCTTTATTGATATATAATTAAGCACTAAATAAATATAATTTTTTTTATATTTGTTTAGTGCTTTTTTATTGGTTTTATAAAAAGTTTTTTTAATATTTAGAAGTTACTTTTTATTAGAATATCTAAAAAAAATATAATAAATCCATTATATTTTAAAAAACTAGTTGATAATATCTCTATTATTGTTTTATAGTTATTTTATCAAAATTGTTGCGTTTTGGTGCAATGTGAATTAATATAAATTTAAAGAGAGGATGAAATTATGAAAAAATTATTAGTTACAATGATTATCTTAATGTCATTGAGTATGTCTGTTTTTGCAAGTGGGCAAGCAGAAGCTGAAAAAGTAGATGAAGAGGTTGTATTAGAATGGTGGACTTGGGATGCTGATTTAAAAGATAAGAATCAAGAGATTATTGCTGAATATCAAAGTACTCATCCAAATGTTACTATTAATAATACTATTGTTAGTACAAAAGAATATTGGACAAAAATTAGAATTTTAGCTAACCAAAATAAATTACCAGATGTATTTACAATGAGTTCAAGTACATTAGAAGAATGGGCTGAAAATGGTTTAGCTTTAGAATTAGATGATTTAATTGAATCTGATAATACTAGAGATGTATTTTATTCAGACCTTTTAGAAGCTGTAAAAGATGTAAGTGGAACTGACCATTATTATGCTCTTCCTTTTGCATTAGTAACAACTACACTATATTATAATAAAGATGCATTTGATGCAGCAGGACTTGATTATCCTGATGATGATTGGACTTGGGACGAATTTAGATCTGCAGCAAAAAAATTAACAGTAGATAAAGATAATGATGGTAAAACTGATCAATATGGTTTCTGGTTCTATGGTAGATATGCACATGTTGAATCTTGGGTATATGCAAATGATGGTAATTTATTAAATAGAGATACTATGAGATTTGAACCAGATGCAGCAGCTCTTGAAGCTTTAGAAATGTTAACTGATTTAGTATTAGTTGATAAGAGCGCACCATCTCAAAAAGATATGAGTTCAGTTAGACAACAAGATGTATTCCCTATGGAAATGGCTGCTATGTGGATAGATGGTTCTTGGAATATTGATAATAACAGAAATGTTGCTGATCCTAACATGAATTGGGGAATTGCAAAAGTTCCTACAGGACCTAGTGCAGAAAAAGGTATAACTTATGCATGGACTGATTCATATGCACTATCTCCAAATACTGAAAATCCAGAAGCTGCTTGGGAATTTGCTAAATATGTTGCAGGTGAAGGTGCTGATTTAGGCATGTACTTAGCTGGTAAAATTCCTTCATATAAAGCTTTAGCTGAAAGTGATGAATTTGCAGATGAAACTAAACTTCCTGTAGAAATGAATGTATTAACAGAACAAGCTGCAAGTGAAATGAGAACATCATTTACAAAAGGTTGGAGTGAATGGAGAGGTTATGGTGCTGCAGAAGCTTTAGGTTTTAACGGCTTAATTGATGGAGTAATTAATGGCGAAATGTCATTAGATGAAGCACTCATGAAAGGTGAAGAATCTATCAATACTGTATTAGCTAGATATTATTAAAAATAAGTCTAAATGATTTTTATATGGCTACTTTTGTAGCCATATATGTATTTTAAGGTAATAAAATGAAAAAAAACAAATTATCTTGGCATGGCAGATTTACACCATGGTTATTCTTATTGCCAACAATTATTGGATTAATTGTATTTAGATTAGTTCCTATCGTATGGGCTTTTATATTAAGTTTTTCAAGATGGTCGTTATTAGGTTCTCCTAAATTCATAGGTATATCTAATTATATAGAAGCTTTTCATACGGATACTTTTCTTCAAACTTTATCAAATACAGTAGAATTTTCAATTATTTATGTAGTTGGTTCTATAATTTTTGGTTTATTATTAGCTGTATTAATTAATGTTAAAGCTAAGTCTATAGCCTTTTTTAGAGCAGTTATTTATTTACCTGTTGTAACATCAGCTGTAGCAGTTGGAATAGTATGGAATTGGATATTAGGCCCTAATGTTGGATTATTACATACAATACTTGAATCAATGAATATTAGTGCCCCTTATTGGTTGGGTGACCCAAAATTAGCTTTATCTACAGTTGCATCAGTTCAAGTTTGGAAAATGGCTGGATATAGTATGATATTGTTTTTAGCTGGATTACAAGGAATATCGGCTCAAACTATAGAAGCTGCAGTAGTAGATGGTGCAAATGGTGTACAAAGATTTTTTAAGGTAGTTTTACCAATGTTAGCGCCTACAGTTTTCTTTGTATTAACTGTTGCAATAATTGATTCCTTTAAAAACTTTGAATTAATTTATGCGATGACAAAAGGTGGTCCTCAAAATGCTACTAATACTTTAGTTTATGATGTTTATTTAAACGCTTTTGTATATTACAGAGTTGGTTATGCATCGTCTGTGGCTTTTGTATTATTAATTTTTGTAGGATTATTAACAATAATGAATTTCTATATTAGAAAGAGATGGGCAAGACCATTAGATTAGGAGATAGAATTATGAGTAAAAAAACAAGAGCAATTCACCCCTTTAGATTGGTATTGATAATAATTGCATCATTAGTTGCAGTATTCCCATTTTTATGGATGGTACAAAATTCATTTAATACAGAGCAAAATATATTTTCAAAAGGTGTTTTTAAAATTCCAGATTTATTATTTAAATCAAATATGTTTGAAAATTATAAAGTTGTAATAGGGCAATATAATTTTGGTAAATATACATTAAATTCAATATTTGTTTGTGTCCTTGCATCTCTTGGTCAAGTAATTATTTGTACCCTTGGTGGCTTTGTATTTGCAAGAATGAAATTTAAAGGATCAAAATTAGTTTTCACATTATTGTTGATTACTTTAATGGTGCCTGTTCAAGTAACAATAATTCCTGAATACTATATAATGATGAAATTAAATTGGTTGGATACTTTCTTACCATTAATAGTTCCTTCTTTCTTAGCTGGGGCTTTTGGTACTTTTATGTTAAAAGAATATTTTGAACAAATTCCTGATGCTTTGCTAGATGCAGGAATAATAGATGGTGCAAATGCTTGGAAAATGTACATTTATGTATTCTTACCACAATGTTCAGCACCTGCTGCAACATTATTTATAGTTGCTTTTATGAATAACTGGAATGATTTATTAAGACCTATGTTATATTTAACAAAAGAAAATTTGTATACTGTAACTTTAGGATTAACACAATTTCAATCCCAATATTCAGCTAAATGGAATTTATTATTAACAGGTAGTGTTTTATCTATCTTACCACTAGTTATAGTATTTATTTTTGCACAAAAATATATAATTGAAGGATCTGTTACATCAGGAATTAAGGGATAAAATGAAAAGCGAAATTGTTGAAATTCAACTAGAAGATAATAATATACAAAAATATCAAATTATAAGTGGTTTTAATTGGGAAGATTTAATATTTAAATCTCCCCCTTTTAATATTAAAACTATAAAAGCTATGGCAAGATTATATGAAGTAAATATAATACCAGAAAATCCTAAAAAATATGGAAACCTTATATTTTTTCATTCATTAGAAGATTTTAAATTAGATAGAAATACTGATATTGGTTTTATTTATAATAATCAAGTTTTGCTTAATTATTATTTTAATAAAGCAAATGATAATAATGAAGTAGAAATGATAAATGGAGTATTATCTTTTAAAGATGAAAAAATAAATAATATTTATAAATATTTATTAAAAAACAATTTAGTATCTACTACTAAAGGGGAAAAAGAGGATATTACTTTTTTTCCAGTTTCTTCAGATATGGGATATTTATCTAGTTTAGAAGGTACAAAATTATCTGTAAATAGCCATTTCTTTTTAATGGATGAAACAGATTTGGATTCTTTATATGATGAACTTGGAACTCCACATGGTTTATCTATTTATAGATCAAATGTTTATTTACCACCTTTAAATCATCGAGAATGTTTATTAATAAATTACAATGGAGAAGTAGAATTAAAAAAATTAACTATAGATGATCTAGAAGTAAAAATAGGGAAACATAATTTTATTCCTAATATAAATGCTTCTTTTTATTCAAGACCAAAATATAGGGTTACGCCTAAATGTGAAGGGGTAGCTATAGTTATAGTAAAGAACAAAGTTGTAGGGATAAAAGATAAAGGTGAAGTTGTAATTCCTATGGCAGGTTTTGTAATTCAAACTGATTCTTCTATTGATTTAGAAAATTTAGAAGTTGAATTTAATTTTACTGAACAATATATGTTTGGTGTACAAGTTGGACCAACTATGGTTTCTAATTTTAGGCAACTTAAAGATTTTGAATCTCCATTTTATCGTGGAGAAGGCACTCTTTTTCCTTCAACTGTATATCCCTTAGATTATAATAATGGAAGAGCTGCTAGAATTGGTCTTGGTGTTAAAGATGAATCTCCTATATTAATTTGGGTAGAAGGTGCTGGAAAGTTAGGCCATATAAAAGGAAAAGAAAGCTGTGGTGCGTCTCTTTTAGAATTTTCCAAATTTTGCAAAGACTATGGAATAAAAGATTTAGTTAATTTAGATGGAGGTGGCTCCGCCCAGTTAATATTCAATGGAAAGAAATATCTAAAGATTGCAGATAGGCATACTGATAAAGTTACTGAAGCAGAAAGACCTGTTCCTTATGTATTAGTTATTCATTAATCTTTTTTATTTTTAGAATAATAAATTTAGTTAAGTTAAATAATAAACTTAACGATATTATAAAAATTAAAATCCACTTTATATTTGTAAAAATGGTACAAGGATATATATAAAGTGGATTATTTGAAAAGAGAAATCTTGCTGTGAGTAAATTTTCTAACATATCAAAAATGAAAATTATGACTATTAATTTATTAATCTTACTTGAATTATATAAATTTTGATTAATATTAAAGAAAAAAAAGCTATATGATAAAGGCCATATGATGTCAAAAAAGAATGTCATATATAAATATGAATTTTTTTCTTTTATAGAAAAGTTATTACTGATTTCAATAAATTTTGAAGGTGTTATTAAAAAATGGACTTCAGCTAATTTAAAAGAAAAATTGTTGTTTATAAATTTATAAATCATAAAATAGCTTATTAATAATATAATAAATGAAATTGATAGCATTATAGATTTTTTTTTCATAGTAATTCTCTTTATTTATAGTTTGTTCAAAAAAAGTAATATATCACTTAATACATTTTCTTCAATTGTAATATCAATTGTATTATATTCATATATTTCACCAGTTTCACATTTTTGTAAAAGATGATTATAATCTTGGTACAAGTTTATTTTATATTTAGTATTAAGATATTTCTTATATTCAGATATATTTGTTTCAAAATTTACTTGTGTATCTTTACTTCCTTGTAATATTAAAGTTGGAACTCTTATATCTTTAATATACTCTCGTGGATTTATTTTTAAAAACTGAACATTCCAATCAGAATTTAAAATATTAAAAACATCTATAGCACTGTCTTCAGTGTTCCCAAGTAAAATTAAATAAGGTAGAACTATTTTTTCTTTTTCTTTTATTGATAAATTATCATTAGATAAAGATGATGTTACTTCATCAATTTTCTTTTCAAAAAAATCTAATGTTGATCTGTCTGCTTTTTTATTTATTAATAAATTCATAACTTGAGATTTATAAATTTCAGAACCACTTATTGATGGAGCTGCCATCAATATAATTGAATCAACTTCATTAGCTATGGCTTGTGCTACTATACCTCCTTCGCTATGTCCGAATAAAATGATTTTATCAAAAGAATAGTTATTTTTAATATAATTTATTTGAGATTTAATATCATCAATAATATCAAGCGTTGTATGATGTGATATATCTTCACCATTAAATCCATAATCATCACATCTTAATGTAAAATAGCCATTGTTTGTTAAATAATCACTGATAACAAAGAAAGGTTTATGATAAAATATTTCTTCATTTCTATCCTGAATACCACTTCCTGAGATAAAAATAATTATTTCATTTTTATTTTCAGGATTATTAGGTTTTGTTAAAGTCCCAAAATATTGTCTATTATTTTCTTTATTGATAATAGTTAGATTTTCAATCTCATAGTTTAATGAAGTAGGTGTTTGTTTTCTTTCTGTTTTGATGTTTAAACGCTTTTCTGTTTTAATTAATTTTATTTCATATGATGTATAGTTTTGAGTAAAAGTTCCAATTATATAATTTTCTTTTATTTCCCCTTCAATTTCAAATTTCAAAGATTTATTAGTGATAGAAATTTGATTATTGTTAGTGGTTTCATAATCTACTTCAATGTCAAAAACATTTTGACTAGGAGATGAAAAATAACCTTTGTTATTTTTAAATTCTAAAGTTAAAGGTAATGAATAGGAATTTGTAATTTGTAATGTAGTCTCATAATATCCATCAATAGAAACATTACTAATATTAACTTCTTTTTCAATCTCTGGTGTACCACGAGAAAAAATAGGTATGCTAATAACTAAAATTATTAAAAAAAGAAAAATATTTTTCATAAACAACCTCTAAGTAATTATATCATATTTTTTATATAATTGGATTTTAGTCAATTTTTATATTAGATAAGTAATTATTGTGTGTATTTTGGATGTATATTGTTGACAATGTTAGAAATAATGTAGAAAATAATTAAATAATTTTGAAGGGGATTTTTTGTGGATACTAAAAATTTGATAATTAATGTTGCTAGGGATATTTTTTTAGAAAAAGGGTTTAAGAAAGCAAATATTAGAGATATTGCTAATGGAGCTCAAGTTTCTACCGGTGCTATTTACGGTTATTTTGAAAATAAAGAAAAATTATATGAGGCAACAATAGGCCCATTACCTAGAGAATATTATTACAAATATTTATCTGCGGTAGAAAAGATTAATAAAAAAGATTATTTAATTGCTCTAAAAAAAATAAGACGAAATCATTTTGATGGAATAGAATTGTTTTTAGATTATGTATATGCTGATCCTATTGCTTGGAAATTAGTTGTTAAAGGTAAAGGGACTAATTATCATAAACATTTGAATGTTATTATAAATAAAGAAATTGAAGCCTTTTCGTGCTTTTTAGATGTACTAGATGAAAAAAATGTTAATTATAAACGCCCAAATCAAAATGTTGTAAATTGTTTAATTACTAATTTAGTTAAAGATTTAATTCAAGTAATTACTCTTGATCTTGATAGAGATGAAGCATTAGACTTTTCTAATCAAATAGCTTCTTTTTTCTTTCAAGGTTGGATGAATTTATTAAATATTAGTGAGTAATTAATTTTGTTAGATTATTTATTTATTTCCCATTTTGTGTTATTATTCTTTCTACACAAGTAATGGAGATTTTATGGATAATTTATTAAAAAAACTTGATGATGCAACAAGTTATATTAGTCAAAAGATAGGCGATAAGAAAATTGATATCGCAATGGTTTTAGGTAGTGGTTTAGGTGATTTAGCTAATGAAGTAGAGAACCCAACATTTATTCCTTATTCAGAGATTCCAAGTTTTCCCAAATCAACAGTTGCAGGACATGCAGGACGTTTAGTTATTGGTGAATTAGAAGGAAAAACTGTATTATGTATGCAAGGTAGATTCCATTATTATGAAGGTTACAATATGGATATTGTTGTTTTCCCTATTCAAGTAATGAAAAGATTAAATATATCTAATTTATTATTAACAAATGCTGCTGGTTGTACTAACAAAGATTGGACACCTGGTGATTTAATGATTATTAAAGATCATATTAAATTAATTGCTGATAATCCTTTAAGAGGCGCTAATTATGAAGAATTAGGCCCTAGATTCTTTGACATGTCAAATGCATATGATAAAGATTTAAGAATTTTTGCTAAAAATATTGCAGAAGAATTAAATATTGAAGTTAGAGAAGGTGTATACCAATTATTTACAGGTCCATCTTATGAAACACAAACTGAAGTTAAATTAGCAAAAATGTTAGGTGCTGATGCTGTAGGTATGTCTACTGTTCCTGAAGCTATTTCAGCTGCTCATATGGGTATGAAAACTTTAGGTATTAGTTGTTTAACTAATATGGCTGCAGGTATTTTAGATCAACCTCTAAATCATGAAGAAGTATTAGAAACTAGTTTGAAAGTAAAGACAAAGTTTACATCTTTAGTTAAAGAAATAGTAAAACAATGGTAGATTATAACACAATAATTAATAGATTAGGCCTTCAACCTCTAGAGGTTGAAGGTGGTTGTTTTAAAAGAGTAATCACATTAAAAAATAATCATGAAGAAGAAATAGGTAGTTGTATTTATTATTTAGTAACTCCTAAATCTTATTCTTCACTTCATAAAGTTTTAAAAGATGAAATTTGGTATTTCTTAGAAGGGGACCCTTTATTACAGATTCAATATAATGAAGAAACAGAGGAATTTTCTTCTGTGATTATTGATAAAGCTTCTAATGGTGGGACTCCAATGCATTTAGTTGAAAAAAATGTTTGGCAATCTACTATTTTAAAAGACGGTGGTAATTGGGCATTAGTTGCAACAACTGTTATCCCTGGGTTTAGTTATGAAGATTTTGTTCATTATAATGATGATATTGTAAATACAATAAGTGATTTTTGTGATATTGAAAAATTTATTTATAATTAAAAATAAGGAAATATTTTAATGAAAGCTTTAGTGATAGGCGGTACAAGTAATATTGGTATAAGTATTATTGATCAATTATATAATGAAAATTATGAAATTGAATTTACATTTTCCAATAATTTAAGTAAAGCGAACGAGATAAAAAATAAGTATAACTTAAAAAGTTATCAAATAGATATTACACAAGAAAATCAAGTTAAAGAATTATTTGATAATGTTTGTAATATAGATTTATTGGTAATAGTATCTGGTATTTTTACTGTAGCTTCTCAACAAGAATTATCTTTAGATGATTTTAATAAAGTTATAGATATAAATATAAAAGGAACTTTTTTAATAGTAAAACATTCTATTATTTCTATGAATTTAAATAGTTCTATAGTAATGATTTCATCTACCAATGCTTATCATCCTGGTTTTGGTAACACAGCTCATTATGATGGCTCAAAAGGTTTTGTTTTATCTTATACTAAGAGCTTAGCTAGTGAATTAGGACCTAATAAAATAAGAGTAAACGCTGTAGCTCCTGGATTAATTGAAGCTCCATATTTACATGATAAGGATAATCCTGTATTAAATATGTTCTTAGATAGAGCTATAATAAAAGATACCGTTAAAGCTGAAGATGTTGCTTTAACCGTTTCTTTCTTAGCTAAAAATAAAGCTATTGATGGTCAATGTATCGTTGTTGATTGTGGATATTTAATAGGTTAAATGTCGTTTTCAATTTCTTGAAGATTGAAAGGTGTAGTTTGATATACAAAATAATTCAACCAATTGCTAAATAAAAGATTCGCATGTGATCTCCAACTTACAATTGGTTTTTTTGTATCATCATCATTTGGGAAGTAATTTATTGGTATTTGAATATCTAAACCTTTATTTTTATCTCTAAAATATTCAGCTTTTAATGTATCTCTATCATATTCACTATGTCCCGTAATAAAAATATGTTTACCTTTATTGTTTGAAATTGCATAAATTCCTGCATCTTCAGATTTAGCTAATATTTTTAAATCATGACATTTATTAACATCTTCTTCTCTTATTGTTGTATGTCTACTATGAGGAGCTGGGAATATTTCATCAAATCCTCTTAATAATATTGGATGTTTATATACAACTTTATGTTTATAAATCCCGAATAGTTTTTTATCAAGAGGTACTTTATCAATATTGTAATGATAATATAAACCGGCTTGAGCTCCCCAACAAATATGTAGGGTAGAATGAACATGTTTATTAGACCATTCCATTATTGTACATAATTCATTCCAATAGGTTACTTCTTCAAAAGGCATTTGTTCTACAGGGGCTCCTGTAATAATCATACCATCATAATAATTATTTTTTATTTCATCAAAGGATCTATAAAATGAGGACATGTGGTCTAAACTCGTATTTTTAGATTCATGTGTAGACATTTGAATTAAATCTAATTCTACTTGAAGAGGAGTGTTCCCTAATAATCTAGATAATTGAGTTTCCGTATTTATTTTAGTCGGCATTAAATTTACTAATGCGATTTTCAAAGGACGAATATCTTGAGTATAAGCTCTATATTCATCCATAACAAATATATTTTCACTTTCTAATACTGCTTTTGCAGGTAAATTATTAGGGATTCTTATTGGCATATTATTTTACCTTTTCTAATGCTTGATCAATATCATTGATAATATCTTCAATATCTTCAATTCCAACACTAAATCTAATAAAGTTTGGACTGATACCGCAATTAACCAATTGTTCATCAGTTAATTGTCTATGTGTAGTTGATGCTGGGTGAAGAACGCTAGTTCTTGCATCTGCAACATGTACAACAATTTTAGCAAGTTTTAAACTATCCATAAATACTTGAGCTGCTTCTCTTCCACCTTTTATTTTGAAAGATACTACGCCGCTACTATATCCTTTATAAAGATACTTTTGAGCTCTATCATAAGATGGATCATTTTCTAGACCAGGGTAGCTAACAGAAACTATGTTGTTTTTTGTCTGTAGATGTTTAGCCACTGCTAAAGCATTCTCACTATGTCTTACTATTCTAAGAGCTAAAGTTTCTAATCCAAGATTTAATAAAAATGCTGTCATAGGCTGAGGGGTTGAACCTAAATCTCTCATTAATTGAGTTCTAGCTTTTACTATGTAAGCAGCTTTACCAAATTGTTTTGTATATATTACACCATGATAAGAATCATCAGGAGTAGTTAATCCAGGATATTTATTATCTACATTCCAATCAAAATTACCTGAATCTACGATTACACCACCAACAACTGTTGCATGTCCATCCATATATTTAGTAGTAGAATGAATAACAATATCAGCACCATGTTCAATTGGTCTACAAAGAATAGGGGTTGCAAAAGTATTATCGACAATTAGTGGTATTTGTAACTTATGCGCAATATTAGCATATTTTTCAATATCTAATACATATAATGCAGGGTTTGCTATAGTTTCACTGAAAAATAGTTTAGTTTTATCGTCAACTAGTTTTTTTATTTCATTCTCATCCATATCTAATGTAATAAAACGAGTTTCAATACCCATTTTCTTTAAAGTTACTGAGAAAAGGTTTGTTGTCCCACCATAAATTGTAGCAAGAGATAATATATTGTCTCCAGCTTCAGCAATATTTAAAACGGAAATTAATGAAGCAGCTTGTCCTGAAGATGTACACATTGCACCAACTCCACCTTCTAAATCTGCAATTTTCTTTTCAACAGCATCTACAGTTGGGTTTGATATTCTTGTATACATATGGCCTTCTTTTGTTAAATCAAAAAGTTGTGCCATTTCTTGAGAACTATCATATTTGTAAGTTGTGCTTTGATAAATAGGTAATTGTCTTGGTTCACCATTTTTAGGTTCATAACCACTTTGGATACATTTCGTATTAATTTTATAGTTCTTCATCTTTTCCTCCAGAAAAATTGATTAGTTAAATCTAACATACCTTTAATTGATAGACAATATATATAGAAAATAATTGTATAAAAAATGTATAAATATTAAAATAATACATACAAAATTAACACCAAGCTGAATATATACCATTTTTTTTAGCTACATAAACTCTTTGATCATACAATTTGGATAAAACGTCTTCATTGAGTAAATCTTCTTTATTCCCTTTTTTATAAATTTGACCATCTTTCATTAATATTATTGTTTGTATTTCGGGTAATATTTGAGATAGTTCATGAGTTATCATGATAATAGTTTTTCCATTATTAATAGCATTCTCAAGAGCTTTTCGATAATGAGAACGGGAGGGAAAATCTAAACCACTTGCTGCTTCATCAAGTAATAGTAAATCAGGGTTATGAACTAGAGCTCTAGCTAATAATACTCTTTGAGCTTCTCCTGTTGATAAAGTATTCATACCTTTATCAACTAAATGTTCACAGTAATTATTTTTTAAACTAAATAAAGTTTTATCAATGTGTTCTTTTGTAATTCTGTGATGGAAATCAATACCAATTGATGAGAATATACCACTTGTAACAACATCTTTTACAGGATATGTAGTATTACACATTTGAAAAATTGTTTGAGATACAACACCTATATGCTTTCTCAATTCTTCTTTGCTTAAATTTTCTTTTCCAAATCTATTTATATATAATTTTTCATTCCAAAGAGGATGTATTTCCATTGAGCAGACATTTAAAAGAGTGGATTTCCCAGCTCCATTGGGACCTAGTATTGCTACATGTTCTCCCTTTTTTATCGAAAATGAAGTATCTTTTAAAATTAATTTATTATTTCTTCTTACGCTAGCATTTTTTATTTCAATTAGTCTTTCCATATTCTATAAAATATCATTATTAATAAAAAAAATTAAGTGAAATTGATATTTAATTTATAAAAGGTAAAATATTGGTTTCTTGAGCTTTTCTAATACTTTCTAATGCATTGTCTTCTATATGTGAATAAATATCAGAAAGTTGTTCTGTTGAGTGACCAATAGTTAATCTTAATATATACTCATCAACACTTCCTCTAAGCAATGTGTTAGCCATATGTCTAAGTGAGTGAAATGATATATTTCTACTTTCTATTTCTTCTTTAGTTAAAGTTTCAGACCTTATTATTGCTTCTTTGAATTTAGTACTAAAATAATGTGAAGATATAACACTATTCTTTTTTTTACTCCAAAAAACTAATTCTCTATCATCTAATATATTTAAATTGTTATCAGCATGTTTAATTAAGCTTTCACAAAGTTGAATAGGGCAAGGTACAATTCTTGTTTTTTTACCCTTAGGGATTTTATTTTTTGCAATATTTGCATAAGCTCTATCAATTATTATAATTCCATTTTTAATTTGTATTTTTGTTAGTGCTCTTAACTCACCACTTCTCATACCTGTAATTAATGCTAAACTTACTGCTAAATATATAGTTTTATCTTGCTGTGTTTTTAAATGGCTAATTACTTTAGAAATTTCATCATTAGTTAAAATGCCTCTAACTTTAATGTTTTTTCGAATTGGATCTACTTTTGTAAATTGATTTTGTTTGATTAAATTATCTTTTTTAGCATATTCTAATGCTTGTGAAAAAGAATTCATAATTTGATTGATTGTTGTAGAGCTTAATTTATTACTATGTATGAGTTTAGTTTGAATATCTTCTAAGAAATTAATATTAACATTATTGATTGAAAAACTATCATCAATAAGTGGAAGTAAATGATTTATTATTAAATTTCTACGTGTAGAAACATAATCAGGTGATATGGAATCTTTATCCAATAATAATTTACGACTAAAATACGGACTTTTTTCATAATCAAAGAACTTTAGTAAATACTTTTTTAAATTTTTTTCTTTATGATTTGTGAAAATAATATCATTGTCTAATGCTTTTTGAGCAATTATATTAGCTTCATTTAGCCTGGTAACATGCTCAAAGCCTAAATTAAGCTTTCTTTTTAGTTTATCAATGCTTTTTTTTGTTCCACGCTTGTTAGTTATTGGATCTCTGTACATGACGTAAAAACTAAAATTTTCTTTATTTTTTATTCTACATAGTGTAAATGGTGTGGCAGTCATATATATATCCTTCTTATAAGCTTGTTCAATTTTATTATCTTTGTTCAATTATATGCTCAATTATTCAATTTGTCTATAATTTTAAAACAAAAAAATATTTTGATAAACCACTTAAATAGGTGATTTACATAGCTTAGACTAAAAATTTTATTTAAATAAGTACTTACTTATATAAAGTAAGTACAAAAAATCACTATACAATAAATTTGATTGCATAATGTAAGAATATACAATGTATATTAATATTTATACGTTGTAAATTTTTATAAATATTTTGAAATAAGAAGATTAAAAAAAATAAATTATATTATATAAAAGCTTGTAATATAATTAAATAATACAATTTAAGTAATCATTTTTAAGCTTAAATATGAATATATATTCATAGAATAAAATACTAATAAATATTTATATACATATTTTTATACAAATGTTATATACACTTTTTTTGATATTTAAAACGATAAAAAAATATCGATAAAATTGAAAGGTTATAACAAATTTTGAGAATATTGAATTAAATTTAAATAATATCAGATATAGTATTTACTATGTCTGAGATTAAAGAGAATAGTATATTTATTTATTGTTTAATTATCTTAGAATACTTAAATCTAATATTTTATTATTAATTTACTCCTGGACCAGAAAGAGAAGATGTTGAATCACCATTTTCTTGTACTTTGATTTGAGAGCGAATTCTATCATGAAGTATGCTTACATGTGAAATTAAGCCAATAGTTTTACCTGTTTTTGTTAGATTGTTAATTGCTTCAAGCGATTGTGTTAATGTCTCTTCATCTAAAGTTCCAAATCCTTCATCTAAAAATAGGGTTTCAATAGAAACTTTTTTGTTTAGTAGCTCACTAAGTCCAAGTGCTAAAGAAAATGAGATTATAAAGGTTTCTCCACCTGAAAGGTTAGTAACAGGTCTTTTTATTGCTGCACTGTATTTATCTATAACTCCAAGATCTAGTGATGATTTGTTATCTTCTCTGATTCTATATAGTTCATATCTTGGAAATAATTCAATAAGCTTATTATTAGTATTATTTATTAAATAATCTAATGTGATACCTTGTGCAATTGTTTTAAACTTTTTACCATCGGCACTTCCAATTGCAGTATTTAAGATACTCCATTTATTTACTATTGATTCTTGATTATTAATTATTTCTTGTTTTTCTTTATATTTTGAAAGGTTATCATTATTTGTTTTCAACTCTTGCTCTATTATAGTTTTTTGAGTTATTGATAAATCTCTATCTCTTAATAACTGATTATGTTTCTCTTTAGCAGTTTCTTCACTAATTTCTATTTTTTGAGTTTGTAATTCAGATTTTTCTTTTTCGATATCTTTTATAAGGGTATTAAATTCTAATTTTTGATCTTCATAATTTTTAATATCTTCTTTTAAAGATTTTAACAAATTAGATTCAATATTAAATGAAAGGGCAATATCTAGTGATTCTATATTCTTTTCTTTTAATAAAACTAATATATCTTTTGATAATTTAGTTTTTTCTTGATTATAAGAATTAGCATTTTCTTCTTTATGTTTTGTTGTAGTATTTAAAGAAATAAGTTTTTCACTGAGTGGAGTTAAATTAGTACTATTTTCATTTAGTTTATTATTTAGTTCTTTTACAATATTAGTTTGTTTTTTTATTTCTATATCACAATTTTTATCTTGGAATAAAGTTGTTCTCTCTGTTTTTAGGTTTTGGATATTATTTACTAGAATGTTTTTATCGTTATTTAGGTCTTCTATCTCTTTTAGTGATTCTTTTTCATTTAATTTATCTTTTTGTATTTCTTTATTTAAGGTTTCTATATCTTTTTTTAAAGAAGTGTGTTGCTTTAAATTTTCATTGAATAAAGAGAATGATTTAGTTAAATCTTTGTAATTGAGTGAAATAATATAATCATCTAAATTGGAAATTATTTCTTTTATTTCTTTATTTAACTTATCAATTTCTGTTGTAGCTTTATTTATATTATTCTCGTTTTCCCCTTTTAGTCTTTCAGCAATCATAAGATTTGCTCTTGCTTTTTCTAAAAGGGGCGTGTTTTCATTTATTGATATGTTTAATGCCTTTAGTTTCTCTTGTTTTTTATCTAATTTATCTATATTTTCAATAATAGTTTTTTGTATTGTATTTAATTCAGATTCAAAAGAATCAATAGAATAAATTTTTGCAGATAATTCATTAATTAAGGACTTTTCTATTTGATTAAAGTTATAGGTTAATGCATTTAATTCTGAAGTGATATTTGATATTTTTGTAATAATATCATCGTTTTCATCAAGGAGTTTTTGATATTTTTCTTTTGCTTTATCTAATCTAGTTGTATCTCCACTTGTTATGCTAGGGTGTTCTATTGAACCACAGAGAGGACAAATTTCACCTTCTTTAATAAGATGAGCATAACATTTAAGTCCAACAATTTCTTTTTCTAATTCTATAATTTCTTGTTGAGCTAGTATTTGTTGTTGATAGGATTTTGATTTTTCTTCTAATTCTTTTTCAAGATTAGTCTTAATATCAATTTCTGCTTTATTTTCATAATACTTTTTATAATTTTCTTTCATTTCCTCTAAAAGACTTCGCTGATTCTTATATTTAAGTAATATCTCAGATATTTCTTCATATGTATAATCAAACTTTTTTATTTCTTCTTTTAGATCAGAATTCTCTTTAATAAAATTGTTAAATATTTTGTTTTTATCTTCAAAGTCTTTTAAAATAGTATCTCTCTTTTTTTCCTCTATTTTTATTTCTTTTTTATTTTCTTCTAATTTAGATGTTTTTGAAAAATATATATCCAAATTTTCTAATATGAAATCTTGTTTGTCTTTATATTTATTTAGATGATCATTTTCTTTTAAATATTTATCTACTATTTCTAATTTAGTTGTTTTTTCAGCTAAAGATGAAGAGTCTTTTTCTATTTTATTAGTCACAATAGAGTAATTATCTTGTTTGTTTTTTATATTAGCTTTAAGTAGTTCAAGTTTTGAATCTTCATCTTTAATTTTAGAATCTAATTCTCTGACCTTTATTACTATCTTATTTAATTGTTCTAAAGATGTTTCTTCTTTTTCTCTTTCCTTAGTTAATGTTACTTTTTCTTTTTCTAAATTGTCTTTTATTTCTATAGTTTCAGCAATTTCTACCTTTAAAGCATTGATATCTTGTTTTTCTTTATTTAGTTTTGTTTCAATATTTTTTACTGTACTATCTAATTCAATTATTTCTTTAGCATTTTGATAGTTTTCAATCTTTTTTATATTAGATTTATAATCAGCTTTTTGAGTCTCAATTTTACTTTTTATAGTTGATAGAGAATTTTCTTTATCTTTTAAATCATTTAACTTTTTATAATATTCAAGTATTAAATTTATAGAATTGATTTCAATATCTATATCTTTGATATTTTTTTCATATTTTTTAATTTCATTCTTTTTTATATCTATTTGTTCATTGCTTAATAGTTGGATATCACCTAATTGCTCTTTTAAGTTATTGAGGTTACTTTTTTCTTCTTTTTCATGCTCATAAACTTTCTTGCTTATCTGAGTATATATTTGAGTACCTGTTATTTGTTCGAGAATATCAGCTTTTTCATCATCTTTAGCTTTTAAAAACTTATCAAAACTTCCTTGTGCTAACATGACTGTTTTACTAAATTGATTGAAATTTAATCCAATGATTTTTTCAGTGGCTTCTTCTAATTTAACAGTTTTAGAAACTAAATTTTCTTCAGTATTAATATTAATTAATGATTGAGTTTTACCTCTTAGATTTCCTAATGGAGATTTTCTAGATTTATGCTGTTTAAAGGTTGCTATATATTTTACACCTTTTGTTGAAAAAATAACTTCTGAACTACATTCTCCACTATGTTTATTCATTAATTCATTAGTGGTGCCTGTGATTTTACCTTGTCTTGTAGTCTCTCCATATAAAGCTAGTGTTATAGCATCAAAAATAGATGATTTTCCACTACCTGTTTTTCCTGTTATTAGAAAGATATTTTCACGTGTAAGTTCAGGATTATCAAAATCTATTTTCCAACTTCCTTTTAAAGAGTTAATATTTTCAAATTTTAAACTATGTATTTTCATTATCTCTATGCTTCCTCTGCTTTAACTTCTTCAATTACTTGATCAAATAATTTATAAATCTCTTCATCTTCTATTTTCCCTTCTTCAACATCAACAAAGCTCATGTTAAAGATTTGTTTTGGGGTGAGGTTTTCTAGTGATACTTTCTTATTAAAAGTATTACTTACTGAGATTTTACTTTCTATTCTGATAATTAATATTTTAAAGTTGTTGTCTAACTTATTTACATAATCTTCAATTTCCTCATTTATAGATGTTTCTATTGTTTTGTTTTTATATATTATCTCTAGATAGATAGGATCTTCTTTATAATCTAGTTCTATACTTTTATCTAATTCACTTAGTTTATTTTTTATATCTTCAATGCTAGTTGCTGCTATTTGTTCTAGATGTAAAAATTTAGGTAGAATAATTTTCTCTTTTGTAAATTCTTTATTATTAAATTCTAGTTTGATTATTTGCTTTTTAGTTTTTTCACCAAAGTTTAAAGAAATAGGGGAGCCTGAATACACTATTTTCTCATCTTTATTGACTATTTGAGGTTTATGTATATGTCCAAGTGCAAAGTAGTCGATATTTTTTGGGAATGTGTTAGCGTTTATGCTTTTAAGTTTTCCAACATATATATCTCTATGTTTTTCACCTTCTATTTCAGTATTGCTTTTACTTCCTGATGCAAACAAATGCATTAATGATATTGTTGGTAGTGTTAAATCTAAATTATCAACAATATATTCATCAATTTTTTTATAGTGCTTGATTAGTGCATTCTCTAATTCTTTTTCAATATCGATGATATTATCACTTTCTAAATTTGGCTTTAAATCTTTTTCTCTTAAGAAAGGAATTGCAACTATATTACAATAAGGTTTATTGTTATTTGCTAGCGTGAAAACTTGATCTTCAACTTTTATAGATGTAATTATATGTATATTTTTGAATTTCAAAAATGGTGTTGCTAAATCTAACATAGAGGCTAAATCGTGGTTTCCACTTATTATAACTGTGTCTTTTAGTGTTGATATTTTTGATAATCTTTCTAGAAAATCATAAAATATTTTCTGTGTTGTTACACTTACATATGTTGTATCGAATATATCACCACTTATTAGTAATAAATCTATTTTTTCATTAATTATTGTATCAATTAGAAAATTAAATAAATGCTCATGTGCAAAAATAATTTTATGCTTGTGTAAGTTTTTTCCTATGTGTAAATCACTTGTATGTAGAACTTTCATATAAATTACCTCGATAATTATAATAATTATACTTCAAATACTTCTATTAAGCATTATAAATAATATATTTTTTAAATGGTATAATTAAAAAAAGCCCTTAAAATCTTATATTATTAAGATTAAGGGCTATGTAGATTTTTCTTTAAAACTTATTAATAATATAGTAACTCAAAGCTTCCTAGGCTTGAATTAAAACCAAATTGGAGATTATCTATATCATCAATATTGAGAGGCGAATTTAAAATTATTTTAGTAAATTCATCATTGATTGTTATCTCAGTTGTTCGTCCAGAACAATAAGTTCCATCAATAACATTAGATTGAATCCAAAACGTGTCTCTATTTATAAATTCATTTGCAATTTCACCTGATATGGATTCACCTGCTTCTTTCCAATTGAAATCAATTTCAGTTAATAAATCATTTTCTATAACAAAAGTAATGTATGGTAATGGAACTATAAATTCATCATCGTCATTTTTTAATTTGTAAAGAGAATAGATATATTGGCCTTTAGTTTTACCAGTATTGTCTTTTAATTTCCAAATACCTGGACTTAAAATATTATTATCATTAAAACTTTTGTAGTATTTAACTGAAGAAGAATTAGGATAACAAGAACCTAATTCATATTCAGTGTTCCCATCAGAGCTTTCTAGAGTTGCATCTCCTGAATTATTTAAATATGAATGAGTTATAAAATCTAGTCCATAGCTATCAATACTATATGTATAAGTATCATCTCCATTTACTACTTTATTTAAATTTCCTTTAAGGTTATATGATGATTTGCTAAAATTATGTGTGTCTAGATTAATATAATGATTTTTAATAATTTTTAGAGAGTCATCCATTTCGCTAATTACTTCTAATTCATTTATGTTATAAGAAAAGCTGGATGCAACATCTTCTAAACTTGTTTCAGAATTTACTTCATCTTCTATAGCTTCCATAGTTCCCAAATCTAAATTTTCATTTATTTCATCGATTGGGAACATTATTAATCCATCAAGACTAATATATCCAACTATTTGCTTTATTTTATCATCTTGAGATAAATCCATAACTAAAATTATGTATTTATCATAATTATTATTTATATTAACACTAAAACTTCCATCGTCATTAACTTCAAATTCACTCTTATCATAAAAAATATCAGGACTAATCGAAAAGTTATAATCAGAGTAGATTGGTAGTAACCAAAGAGTATAGTCTGTTGATAAAGTTGGACTTATAGCACGGCTCACTGCAGTTGGGAAATTTCCTTTTATATTTAGATTTTTATAAACAGAATCATCATCTTCATTATTTTCTGAAGTTGAATTATTAGTATTTTCTTGGTTATTTTCATTTTCAGTATTTGAAGTCAT
Source organism: Pleomorphochaeta sp. (assembly GCF_050031695.1). GTDB lineage: Bacteria > Spirochaetota > Spirochaetia > Sphaerochaetales > Sphaerochaetaceae > Pleomorphochaeta. The sequence continues at coordinate 97,503 of NZ_JBNAIC010000024.1, forward strand.
TGAAAAATCACAACTAATTAATACTACTAATAAAATATTTATTGTAATTAACAATAGGTATAGCTTTCTTTTCATCACAATCTCCTAGAACTTATATTAATAATATTATAAGTTAACTATTTTTCATTTATCAATATTTTTGACATTTAAAATGATTAATTTTTTAGTTTTTTTTATTAAAAAGAGGCTTTTATAATGTATTTGTTATTGTTTATTTTAAGATTTATACATATTTATATAAAAAAAATAGCCTTATTAGATTTTTTTATTTGTCTATTAAGGCTCTTTATTTAAAAATATAATTTAGTAATGTAATAATTATTTACCAATTTCATCTTTAATTGATGAATTTTCAGGTATTACTAAGATTTTTACATGCTTTTTCTTATCTGGACCTGTTAAAGTGCCAAAGCCTTCTTCAACAATATCATCTAAAGCTATTCTTTTTGTAATTAATCCTGTTGTATCAAGTTTTTTATCACCAATTAATTTAATAACATCAGCAAAATCATTATCATTATAACAAATAGTTCCAACAACATTTTTTTCTGTAAGTACTAAATCATTTAAGTTTACTTGAATATCATGTTCCCAAATACTAGTTATTACAAGCATCCCTTGGTTTCTAACACTGTTTAATAATAGTTGGTAGCATTGTTGAGAACCTGTTGTTTCAAAAGCAACATCTACCATTTTACCATTAGTAAGTTTTTTAATTTGTTCAACAACATCACATTCGTTTGGATCTAATACAATACAACCTTCGTTTTTAGCATATTCTTGTCTAATTGATTTTCTTTGTACAACATATATTTCACTAGCACCCATTGCTTTTAAACATTTGATTGTAGATAAACCGATTGTTCCAGCTCCTGATACAATAGCAGTTTGACCAGCTTTGAATTGACCTTTTCTAAGAGAATGGTATGCTACAGCAATTGGTTCTACTAAAGCTCCATCATCAAATGACATAGTATCTGGAATTTTGTGAACTAATTTTGCTTTAAATTTAGTATAATCTGAAAAAGCTCCATCTCCTGATAAGCCTTGGAATCCAATTGTATTACAAGTATTGTAGAAATCTTCTTTACAAGGTTGACAACTTTCACAGAAATAAAGAGGTTCAACTGCTACTCTATCTCCAACTTTTAAATTAGTTACATCTTTACCAATTTCACTAACTATACCAGAATATTCATGTCCCATTGTAATAGGAGCTTTTTGTTTTGAAACAGGATGAGCTTCTTTAATTGGAATTAATCCTGCATCAGCTAAATAGGAGTGTAAATCTGATCCACAGATTCCACATCCTTGTACTTCAATTACTACTTCATCATTTTTTGGTTCTGGTTTTTCAATATCCACAACTCTAACATCTTTAATATCAAACCATCTTGCAGCTTTCATTATTATTCTCCATTAATTATAAAACAATATTTTGTATTCAGTATATTGTTATCTATAAGTTTTTATCTAATATAATATAAGAATATGATTAATACAAGCTTAAATATAATGATTTTATAAAAAGTATAATTTTTTAAAGAATATTTTATATACAAAAAATAATTTTTTGTATAAAAATTAACAAAGTATAAAAAGTTTAATTTGAGGCTGATTTTATTTTAAAATAATAGAAATGTTTTAAAGTAAGAAGAGGATGGTGAAAAAGCATTCTAGGTCCTGAAAATCTCATAATTTTTTTTATTAGTGCGGATTCTTTTTCCCCGTAACAATGGATAGGGCAGTTAGAACAAAATGTTTTAGTTGCCATAAATGGGCAATTGTCTAATCGCTTGTAGGCATAATTTAGTATGTAATTGCAAGAAGGACATAGTTCTTTTGTTTTATGATTTTTTTTACAATAAATTGTAATCATTTCTTTAACTATTTTTTTTTCATTGTTTCGCTTTTCTTCAATATCTAGCATTTTTCTCTCTTTACTTTTTAATTTAGTATATATCAATTATACATCTGATTAAAAGTAAAATCTTAGATTTTAATTATATATGTTATTTTAAAATTATAATATTGACTGTTTTAAATGTTATAATTAGTTTTAATTATTATTAAATTGTCCATAAATTTCATAATTACAATATATGCATTTATTATTCTTTATATGGCTTTCAGTTTCTTTAAATATATTATCGCTGTTATTTCTATTTGATATTAATGTTTTATTACAATTTGGACAAATTGTTGGTGTAGATATTATAGAGTTACCGCCATATATATATGGTATATTAAATTGTTTTATTATTGATATTGTTTTTCTTAAATACTCTTCACTTGTGGCTTTTGTACCTTCCATTTTGTAATTAGGGAAAAATCTAGAAATGTGCCAAACTTTTACTTTTAATTTTTCTAAAGTCTTTGCAAGATTTACTATGATATCTTCAGTGTGATAATCTTCTAATAATAAAGAAGTAACTTCAACATGTTTTTTATTATCTATTAAATACTTTATAGAATTAACTACACAATCATAATTTCCTTTACATATTTCTCTATAATATTTTTCATCACCTTTTAAATCTATATTAAAAGCATCTATTAATGGTGATAGTCTTTCTAAAGCTTCAGTTGAAAAACTTCCATTTGTAACCATTATTGTTTTAATTGAATTTTTCTTTGCTAAAAGCGCACAATCTATTACATAATCTTGCCAAACTATTGGTTCTGTGTAAGTAAAACTTATTGATGGTGTTTTATATTTTTTTGCAAGTTCTATTAATTTAGTTGGGGGTATATATTTAGAAGTATTGGTTTTATCTGTTTGGGATATTTGCCAATTTTGGCAGAAATCACATCTAAAATTGCATCCAGCCTGTGCTATTGATAATGATTTTGTTCCAGGAAGAAAATGATATAGTGGCTTTTTTTCTATAGGATCAATTGCAATTGCTTCAATAAAACCATAATTAGTACTAATTATTTTATTATTAATGTTTTTCCTAACTCTGCAGTAGCCAACGTTATCTTTTTTGATATCGCAATGTCTATAACAAAAATTACATATCATTTTATTATCCTATATTATATTAACTAAATACTTCAGCTTGGAATGTTAAAAAATCTGCGTCTTTAGACTTGTAAGCATTTTTATCTAATCTTGCTTTTCTACATAAGGCTTTTAATAATTCATCTTTACTCCAACCAGTTTCATCTGCTACTTGAGGTAAAAAAACTGCTTTTTTATTATCCATTGCTATTATTATTCCATCTCTTGATAATTTAAATTCTGATAAGTCATTTATTAGTTGTGGTTCGCTTAATACAGAAATTTCTATATCTATAAATTCAAATTCTTCTTTAACTAGTGGGGGAAACCTGTAGTCATTAAATGCTGCATCTAGAGTTAAATCTATAATTTCTTGGTAAAGGGGTTTTATACCAAAGATATATCCTATACACCCCCTTAAAGAGCCTTTTTCTTTTAGGGTTACAAATGCTCCTCTCTGTTGATTAATTGAAGTTGCATCTATATCTTTATAAGATAAACCTAAGCTTTTAGATAAAGTGTTTTTAGAAAGCATTAATAATAAGTTTTTATCTTCTCTCGTCATTGTTTACTCCAGCCAAGTGTTAAATAGGAAACAAAATTATTATCGTATATAGTTTTCTCAAGAGAATTAGATTGACCTAAAATTTTTCCTTTTAAGTTTTTTATTCTAGCCATTTCACTTATTAATAGCATAGGAGCAATTCCACATATAGTTGCTTTATCATCATAAGAGATCTTTCTAGCCGAACTAATATCACCAACTATAAGTTTGTTTGCAATTTCTCTATCATAAATTGTAATTTTTTGTATTAATTCATCATTTATTTTATTACCAAGTGGAGTGTAGCCAAAATTTGATCCATAATGAGTAAAGTCACTACTTGCTATTACTGCAGTTGAATCATCAATATTTTCTAGAATCTTAGTTGCATATTCTTTTATGGTTTTTATATCAGTAAATTCATTTATGTGAGCACAACATAGTTTGGTATTCTTCATTTGTGCAATAAAGGGAAGGATCATTTCTACAGCATGTTCTCTAATTGTAGCATTTTCATAATGCTTTTCAAATATTTCTAAATTAAATCCTTTGATATCCCCATAAGGTGTTTCAAACTTTTCAAAGTTACCACTACCTATGATATTTTTTTTTAACATATAATAATGGGACGGGGTAATTAGTAATATCTTTTTTATATCTAGACTTAAATTATCAAATAATAATTTAATTAATGATGCAGAATAATGTAATCCAGCATGAGGGACAACACCAAATATGTATTTATTATCTTTGTTAGGTGTTATTCTCACAAGTTTATCTAATTCGTCATTATCACTAGGGTACCAAGTTCCTCTATATCTTAATTTTCTATACATATATTTATTATATCACTAAGTTTTATAAAAGAAAGATTTAGATATTTGAGTATTAAATAATAACTAAGAAATTAAGTAATATTAATTTCTTTGATTAAAGGGTCTTATTGCAACTACTATTATTCCAATAATCAATAAGAAAAATCCCCACCAAAAACCACCGTCATAACCTTTTGATTTATTAATACTACGTGTTATTAATCCACAAATAATGCAAAAAATAAGTCCGCCTGAAAATAACATAAAATATACCCCTTAGTTTTTTTATCTTAACATTGATAATTAATTTTTGTCAAAATAATGTATACTTAGTTATCAATGAAATAATATAAAGGAAGGGGTTATGTCTAATATTGTTTATATAGGTGTTAGTATTGATGGTTTTATTGCGGATAGAGATAATAAAATAGATTTTTTAGAAATAGTTGATAATCCAAATAATGATGATTTAGGATTTAATGATTTTATAGAAAGAATTGATGCTATCGTTATGGGTAGAAATACTTTTGAAACTGTTTTAAGTTTTAATATTGATTGGCCTTATCAAAAACCGGTATTTGTATGTTCTACAAAATTGAAAGAAAGCCCTCCCTCATTAATTAATAAAGTATTTATTATTAATAAAAATCCTAAAGATATCGTATCTTATTTAAATAATAAAGGATTTAATAATTTATATATTGATGGTGGGAATAATATACAAAACTTCTTAAGTGAAGATTTAATTGATGAAATGGTTATTTCACGAATTCCAGTTTTATTAGGAAGCGGGGTGCCTTTATTTAATTATCTACCAAAACATTTAGAGTTTAAAGTTGAAAAAGTAGATTTATTACTGAATCAAATTGTTTCAACGACTTATATAAGAAAAAAATAATCTGCTTCATATTATTTATATTTATTTAATTACTTTGGTATAAATTTACACTAATGGTAATTTTATATGCGCGATTTGTTATATTAATCAAAAATTTTCACATAATTATTAATATTGTAATAAACTGAAACATTTATGTTAATTTAATAACACTATTGACTAAAATATAACAATAAGTTATATTGGTTAAAAGTTAAGAAATTATACACTTATTCTAAATACGGGAGTAGAAAATGAAAAAATTATTAGTATTAACAATGGTTATGGCAATTAGTTTATCAACTATTTTTGCAAGTGGTTCTAGTGAAGAAGCTACAACTGAAAACGCTGTACAACCTTTAAGAGTTGCAATGGAATGTGGTTATGCTCCATATAACTGGACTCAAACAGATGATTCTAATGGTGCTGTTCAAATAAAAGATTCAAATGATTATGCATATGGTTATGATGTAATGATGGCAAAAATTGTTGCTGAGGGATTAAATCGTCCATTAGAAATTGTTAAATTAGATTGGGATTCTTTAGTACCAGCTGTTCAATCAGGAACTATTGATTGTGTTATTGCAGGTCAATCTCCAACTCCTGCTAGAAAGCAAATGGTTGATTTCACAGATCCTTATTATTATGCATCTGTTGTATGTATGACATTAGAAGATAGTGATTATGCTGATGCTACAGGAAAAAGTGATTTAGGTGGTGCTTCTTGTACTTCTCAATTAGGTACTTTATGGTATGATACTTGTTTACCTCAAATTGAAGGTGCTAATATTCTTCCAGCTCAAGAATCAGCTCCTGCTATGTTAGTAGCATTAAATAGTGGTAGAGTAGACTTTATCTGTACTGATATGCCAACTGCTCAAGCTGCTTTAGTTGCTTATCCTAATATGAAAATATTAAGTTTTGTTGGAACTGATGATGATTTCGAATTAAGTCAATCTGATATTGATATCAGTGTATCTGTTTCAAAAGATAATCCAGAATTAACACAAGCTATTAATGATATTTTAGCTACAATGGATGAAGATGACTATAATGAAATGATGGCTGAAGCAATTTCAGTACAACCATTATCAAACTAAAATAAAAAAAATATAAGATAGGAAGAGTTAATCATGAGTATTGCTGATATGAGCTTTATACAACGGATGATATATATCGTTCAAAATTACAGTGTATCTTTATTAAAAGGTGCTGGTGTTACAATGACTATTGCTATAATCTGTACAGCTTTGGGTTGTATAATAGGATTTGGCGTAGGTATTGTTCAAACAATTGAGTTAAAAAGGAATTCGAGCCCAATTAGTAGATTTTTAATAAAGCTTGTGAAAACTATCCTATCTATATATGTTGAGTTCTTTAGAGGGACTCCTATGATGCTACAAGCTGCCTTTATATTCTATGGTTTTAGTCAATTATTTGGTATTAACCTTGGAATGTGGAGAGCTGCTATATTAATTGTTTCAATTAATACAGGTGCATATATGGCTGAAACTGTAAGAGGTGGTATCCTCTCTGTTGATATTGGACAAACTGAAGGTGCTAAAGCTATTGGTATGAATCACTTTCAAACAATGACTAATATAATATTGCCACAGGCCCTTAGATTAATAATGCCACAAATAGGTAACAACTTAATTATTAATATTAAAGATACTTGTGTATTATCTATTATTGGAACAGTTGAATTATTCTTTACCTTTAAAAGTATCTCTGGTGCATTATATACTTACTTTGAAGCAGCAACAGTAACTTTGATTATTTATTTTATCTTAACCTTTATCAGTTCAAGAATAATGAGATGGTTAGAAAATAAAATGGACGGTCCTGCTAATTTTGATTTAGCAACAACTGATACACTTGCTTATACTAGTGGATTAAATAAAGCTGCAACAACAAGGGAGAGACTATAATGAATGAAATATTAAATATTAAACACTTATCCAAAACTTTTGGAAATAATGAAGTTTTAAAAGATATTGATTTTACAGTTAGTAAAGGGGATGTTACCTCCATTATTGGAGCATCCGGAAGTGGTAAATCAACACTTTTAAGATGTATTAATCTTTTAGAAACTCCAACTTCTGGTGATGTTCTATTTCATGATGTTAAAGTTGCTGAAGGCGGAATGAAAGAAGAAGATTATAGAGCAAAAGTTGGTATGGTTTTTCAATCTTTTAATCTTTTTAATAATCACTCTGTATTAAGCAATTGTATGCTTGGTCAAATAAAGGTTTTAAAGAGAAATAAAGAAGAAGCAAAAGTTCAAGCTCTTAAATATTTAGAAAAAGTAGGAATGGCTCCTTATATTAATGCTAAACCTGCACAACTTTCTGGTGGACAAAAACAAAGAGTAGCTATAGCTAGAGCTCTTGCAATGGATCCAGAAATATTATTGTTCGATGAACCAACCTCAGCGCTTGATCCTGAAATGGTAGGTGAAGTTTTAGAAGTAATGAAAACCTTAGCAAATGAAGGTATGACTATGCTTGTTGTAACTCATGAAATGTCATTTGCTCGAGATATATCATCACATGTTGTATTCATGGCTGATGGTAAAATAGAAGAAGAGGGTACTTCTAAAGATATTTTCTATCAACCCAAAAGTGCAAGAACAAAAGAGTTCTTAACTAGGTTTAGAGAAGATAAACAATTAGATTAATTATTTATATAAAAAAAAGAAGCAAATTTATTTTTGCTTCTTTTTTTATAAGGTATTAAATTAATCCGCATCAACTTCTTCAGCCTTTTGACCGTCTTCTATTACGAAAGAGTCAAAAGGATTATCTCCATATCCTTTATATTTTACTGTGAAATTAGCCCCATCATCATATTCGATATATGTGTCTTCTTTTTTGTCATAGTTATCCGTATCAACATATATAGTTAAATGTAAGGTAGCCTCATTAGCTAAATTAGGTAGATTAAAAGTTACTTCTTCATCTGGTGCGACACTTACTCCAGTATCTAATGCATCATAAATTATTGCCATTTTTGAATTTGCAGCAGCATAAAGTTCAACTTCAATTGAAGATATTGTTTCATCACTATCATTTAATATAGTCATTTGTGAATCACTTGTAGTAAATAGACTACAACTGCTTAAGACGAATGCTAATAGTAAAGTATTTAGCAAAACAATTTTTTTTTTCATAAATAATACTCCTTTTAGTTTTTTGTTTATGATATATGTTGGTAATTATACAATAAAATAGCCATTTGTAAATAATTTTATTATATCAATAATAAAAACAATATAAGGAATTTGTATTTATAATTTCAAAAATTGCTTATTATTTATTGTAATTCTATATCTTAGTAAGAGTTATTTAAGAAAGAGATTGTTGTTAAAGTAAATAAAGTTTAATAACAATAAATAAAAAAATATTTTATTTTAAGTTAATGTTTCTATCTTTGAAAAATTATACATAAATAATAATTATTGTAAAAAATAAATAGATATTTTAAATTAACCCTAGTTTTTAGGTTCATTAAGATGTTTTATAACTAAAATTGAATTAATTAATTTTGTAAATAATCTTTTATTATCTTTTTTTATTTTGCAAGCTGAACACGATCTAATAATTTCTTCAGAATGACTTTTTGTCATAATTTCAATTTCATGAATAGAATAATACATTATCTTTCTCCTTTAATATATATTACATACTTATATTAGATATTATTCTAATATAAGTCAAGTTTAATTTTACAATATATTAGATTATTTTCTAATATATTTGATATTTATTGTTAGAATACATTTAGAATTTTAATAAAATTAAATATATAGCCCATTTTTATAGAGATTATGACAAAATAACCAATATGTATTAGATTGATTTCTAATATATCTTGTTAAATCTAATTTTATATACTATAATTTATTTATGAAATTAATTAATAATGAAGCTGTAGATTTTATATTTGCAATGAATCGGTTTGGGATTAGAAATAAAGAAATACATTTAGAATATCCATCGATGGAAGAAATAAAAGAGTGGTGTATTGAATCTGAAAAAAAGTTATCTCCTTTTTTATTAAATGATATTACTCTTATCTTTGAAAAAACTATTATTATATCTTTATATTTTTTTATAAAAGTTCATGAAAATAATAATATTAAAACTGCACAAGATTTTTTATCTTTTTTAGATTCATTTGAAGCTAATCAGTTTAAATCTGATATAATAAATAGATTTTTAGATAAATCAATTAATGAACTAACTGTTGATAATATTTATAATCAAATAATTAATGATGGTTTACATCCAGGATATGATGAGAGAGAGGAAGCTGAATTATTATTTGGTTTCTTAAATGAAAGTGATAATTTTTTAAATAGACTTAAAAGTACTTATGATCAATTCTATAATTTTGTTTATAAAGAAAGTAAAGATAAGTTTAAAAAAATAGAAACTGAAAAATACAATTGGCATTTAAAAAGGATGAATGACAATGCTATTAATTATTTAAAAGATTTAGGCTTAAATAGTATTATTAATGAAATTGAAAATGTCGAAAATTTACATTATTATTTTTCATTTTTTGCAGATAATGATGTATCAGCACTTTGGGATTCAAAAAATATAATAATTGGAGCTTCAACCGATAATCGAATAATTCAAAAATCAGCAAAAAAGAAAACTGAATTATTGTTTAATTGTTTAGGCGATCCAAAAAGACTAGAAATTCTTAGATTAACTTCAAAAAGACCTTGGTATAGTAGTGAACTTGCATCTCATTTTAATTTAAAACCTGCAACATTATCTTATCATATTAGTAAATTAGTTGATGCTGATTTATTAACTATACAAAAAGGTAAATCAAAAAGGTTTTATTACACATTAAATAAAGAAACTTATAAATCTTATTTAGAGTTTGCTTCACAAGATTTATTAGGAGTATACTGAGACGAGTTACTAGACAGCAAAAAAATAATTTCACGAATCCTTGTTAGTTTATCCCCAAAGGAATAATATATTAATTATGGGTAGAAAAAGAAGGACAATAAGCAAAGACACTAAACTAAAGGTTGCATTAGAA
>NZ_JBNAIC010000025.1:0-17079 GCF_050031695.1 Pleomorphochaeta sp.
AATAAAGCCAGGCTTTGGTACACGTCATATGAAAGAAAGAATTGAAAGTATTGAAGGTTGTATTGAATATAAGAGTAATAAGGGATTTATAGTAAGTGCAAAAGTCCCTCTTAGAATTGGGGAGAGTAAAAATAGTGATTAAAGTATTAATCGTTGATGATCAACAGCTTGTAAGAGAGTCATTAAAAATTGTTTTAGACAGTAGAGATAATTTCAATGTTATAGATATTGCAGAAAATGGATATCTTGCAATCCAGTCTATAAAAAAAGAAAAACCTGACGTTGTATTAATGGATATTAGAATGCCACAACTTGATGGAGTACAATGTACTAAAATGATAAAAGAAAAATATCCTGAGGTTAAGATAATTATATTAACAACCTTTGATGATGATGAATACGTATTTAATGCACTAAAAAATGGAGCTAGTGGTTATTTATTAAAAGGGACATCTACAGAAAAACTCTGTGAAGCAATAGAAACAGTCTATAGTGGTCAAGCTATGATTAATCCTGATGTAGCATCTAAAGTTGTTAAACTATTTTCAGAAATGGCAAATGCTTCTTCCTATATCGATATAGACAAAGAAAACGTCAGTGAAATCACATCTTCAGAATGGAAAATTATCCACCAAATAGAAAAAGGTTTATCAAATAAAGAAATTGCTAATGAGCTCTTTTTATCAGAAGGTACAATTAGAAATTATCTAAGCTCCATTCTTGATAAATTAGATTTGAGAGATAGAACTCAACTAGCAATTTGGGCAGTTCAAAAAAGACTTATGGATAGGAGATAATTTAGTTTTATGAAAAAAATTCTAAGTGCATTATTACCACTTCTTCTTGTTATTCCAATTATAGCTATAGCTGTTATTGTAACAAACCTTAATGATATTACTCTTGAGGTTGGTATCTTTGCAGGTAGTAACTGGAATGTTGCAAGTGAAGATAGTTATAGAAATATCGATGATGCAATTAATGAATTTCATAAAAAATATCCTAATGTAAAAGTCCACTACTACTCCGGTATCAGAAAAGAAGAGTATTCTTCTTATCTAGCTAAAAAAGCAATGGAGGGAGATTTACCTGATGTATTCTTTATCCTAAATGAAGATTTTAACAAGTTCGCAGAACTTGGTCTTCTTCTTGATTTAGAAAAACTAATAGAAAGAGATTCTAGTATTACTAAAGATGATTATTTTGAATCAGCATATAATTCAGGTACTTATTTAAATGGACAATATGCACTTCCCTACGAAGTAAATCCAAACCTTATGGCAATAAATAGAACATTATTAGAAAATAATAATGTAGAATTGCCAGCTCCTAATTGGACCTGGGACCAATTTATTGAGGTTTGTAGAGAAATCACTAAAGATGAAAACAATGATAACAAACTAGATATCTTTGGAGTTAGTAATTTAAATTGGCTTGATGCGACATATACTAATGGAATATCACTATTTAATGATATTGGATCTAAATCATATTTTGATGATGATAGAGTAAAAGATTCTGTAAGTTTTATGCAAAAGGTTAATACCATTAGTGAAAACCAAGCTCTCTCAGCTATAGACTTTGATAAAGGTAAAGTTGCTTTTATGCCTATCAGTTTTGCAGAGTACAGAACATATACTGCATACCCTTATAAAATTAATAAATACTTAGATTATCAATGGGATTTTACCACAATGCCAAGTGGACCTGAAGGAGATAATGTAAGTGAGATGCAATCTCTATTAATGGCAATAAATGTTAACACTAAACATAAAAATATAGCATTTGATCTATTAAAATGTTTTACACATAACTATAAGATACAAGAGCAGATATATAAATTCTCACAAGGAGCTTCTCCTTTAAAAGAAGTTGCTAAAAGTGATAGCATCGCTGATATTTTATTAGAGAATATGGAAGTAAATGATATGAAATATAATAATAGTTTATTATATGACATCATGGATAAAAGTATTTCTCCCCAAAAATTCAGTGAATATAATGAATGTATGGCTATAGCTGAAAAAGAAATTGATTACATAATTAATGAAGAATTAGATACATCTATTTCACTCAAACAGCTACATAGAACAATACAATCTATGCTTGATAATTAAAAATATTACATTTGTCATATAAAAGTAATTACAATTTTCAGATGTGCGCCTCCTTTTTCACACTTATTATTAAGTTATAAAAATCAAGGAGGCTTTTTTTATGAAAAAAGTATTAGTATCATTATTATTAGCATCTGTTGTTCTAACTAGTGTATTTGCTCAAGGTGGAGCAGAAGAAGAAAAATCTGGCTATAAATATGGCTTTACATGTATGGACCAATCAAACCCATTCTTCGTTCTTATTGAACAAACTATTAGAGATGAAGTTGAAAAAAGAGGAGACACTCTTATCTCTGTAGACCCTGCTAATGATGTTACTCGTCAAATTCAACAAATTGAAGACTTAATTGCTCAAGATATCGATGGTATTTACTTAAACCCAGCTGAAGCTGAAGGTATTATCCCTGCTCTTGACCAATTAAAAGCAGCTGGAATTCCTATTGTTAACTTCGACACTGAAGTTGCTGATATGAGTTATGTTGCAACATATGCAGGTAGTGATAACTACAATGCTGGTAAAGTTTGTGGTGAAGACTTAGTTAAAAAGATTCCAGAAGGTGGAGATATCATCGTTCTAGATTCTCCTACAATGAACTCAGTTACAGACAGAGTTAATGGTTTCTTAGCTGCAATCGAAGGTAAAGGCTTTAATATTGTTGCACAACAAGATGCAAGAGGTAACCTACAAAAATCAATGGGAATCAGTGAAGACTTATTACAAGCTCACGGTGATGTAGTTGCTATCTTCGGTGGTAACGACCCTACAGCTCTTGGTGCTTTAGCTGCTGCTAACGCTGCTGGTATCACAGAATGTTTAATCTACGGTGTTGATGGATCTCCTGACATTAAGAGTGAAATCGCAAGAGGCGCTGATTCATTAATCGAAGGTTCTGGTGCTCAATCTCCAATTAACATTGCAACTACTTCAGTAGACTTAATGTATAAGATCATGGAAGGTGAAAGTGTTGATTCAAGATACCCTGTTCCTACTTTCTTAATCACAATTGATAATGTTGATGAATATGGCACAGACGGCTGGCAATAGGCCCTAAATAAACTTAAGGAGTGCTAGTCACTCCTTAAGTATTTTATTGAAAAATAATCAAAGATAGAAAAAAAAGCAGGATGAAATATGGATAACAATGTTTTACTCAAAATGAATAACATACACAAACAATTTCCCGGTGTATATGCCTTAAAGGCTGTTAATTTTGAGCTACAAAGAGGTGAAGTTCATGCATTACTTGGAGAAAATGGTGCAGGTAAATCCACTCTTATAAAAGTGCTTGGGGGAATATATGAAGCTAATGAAGGCGAAATATTAATTGATGGAAACTCAATAGTTATTGATAACGTTCTTAGAGCTCAACAAAATGGAATTGCAATTATACACCAAGAACTTGTTCTTGTCCCTTACATGACAGTTGCAGAAAATATTTACTTAGGTCGTGAACCTATGAAAGGTATCGTTGTGAATAAAGATAAAATGAACAATGATGCTAAACAGTTACTAGTTGACTATAATCTTGACTTTGAACCTAACACTCTTGTTAAAGACTTATCTATCGCTCAGCAACAAATGGTAGAAATTATTAAAGCTATATCTTTTAACTCAAAGATATTAGTTATGGATGAACCTACCTCTTCCATTAGTGATAAAGAAGTCGACTTCTTATTCTCAATTATGAGAACATTAGTTAAAAAAGGTGTTGGTATTATATATATATCTCACAAAATGAGTGAGTTAAATGAAATTTGCGACAGAGTTACTGTTCTTCGTGATGGAGAATATGTAGGAACTAAAGTTGTAAAAGAAACTTCTAAAGAAGAATTAATTAATATGATGGTTGGTAGAGAATTATCTAACTATTATACAAGAAACTATTTAGAAGTTGGAGATACCGTACTTAAATGTGAACATTTAAATGATGGTAATATGGTAAAAGATGTTTCTTTTGAAGTAAAAGAAAAAGAAATAGTAGGTTTTTCAGGTCTAGTTGGAGCTGGAAGAAGTGAAAGTGTTAAATGTATCTTTGGTCTTACTAAAAATTATGATGGAGATATCTACTACTTAGGTGAAAAGAAACACTACTCTAGTGCAAAAGATGCGCTTAAAGATGGTATTTCTTTAGTACCTGAAGACAGAAAAGAAGAAGGTTTATATCTTATTCAAAGTGTTGAATATAATACAACAATCGAAGTCCTTCATGAATTTATTAAAGGAATAAGAATGAACAAAAAGAAAGAAGGTCAAATCACTCAAAAGTATGTTGATCTTATGGATACAAAAACCCCTTCTCTATCCCAAAAGGTTGGAAACCTTTCTGGGGGTAACCAACAAAAAGTATTAATTGGAAGATGGCTTGCAACAAAACCTAAATTACTAATTCTAGATGAACCAACACGTGGTGTTGATGTTGGTGCAAAAGCTGAAATTTATTCAATAATGAATGAACTTGTTAAAGAAGGATTATCAATTATTATGATCTCTTCTGAACTTCCTGAAATTATAAACATGAGTGATAGAGTATATGTCTTTGCTCATGGAAAAGTTAAAGGTTGTTTAAATCACACAGAACTTACACAAAAAAATATCATGCACTTAGCTGCAGAGTAAAAAAGGATTATAAAAAATGGAAAAAACTAATACAATTCAATCTTCTAGATTTAGAAGTGGAACTCATAAATTTTTTAAAGAAAACTTAGGTATTATCATAGCTTTTGTTGTTCTCTACGTTTTCTTAGCAGTATACCCACCAACTACAAATGCTTTTCTAACATCAAGGAATATGTTTAATGTACTTAGACAAATTTCAACAAACCTTTACCTAGCTTGTGGTATGACAATGGTAATTATCTTAGGTGGAATTGATTTGTCAGTTGGATCAACAATTGCTCTAAGTGGTTGTGTTGCAGCCGCTGGTGTTGCTCGTTACGCTCTTCCTATTCCAGTTGCAATCGTTTTAGGATTATTTGTTGCAGTTCTTATTGGTGTATTTAATGGTACTGTAATATCAAAAACAACTATCCCACCATTTATTGTAACATTAGCTACAATGAATATTGCCCGTGGTCTAGCTTATGTTTACACAGGTGGTTCCCCTGTTAGAGTTGTATCAAAAGAATGGCAATTCATTGGTGCAGGTTATATCGGACCTATCCCAACTCCTGTTGTTATCTTAGTCTTTGTACTCATAGTCACGGGACTTATAATGAATAATACGAAGTTTGGGCGACATATGTATGCTGTTGGTGGTAACACACAAGCTGCTAACTTCTCAGGTATTTCAGTATCTAAAGTTAAATTCTTTGTTTACGCATATACAGGTCTATTATCAGGTTTAGCTGGTGTTGTTCTAGCTTCAAGAATGTATTCAGGTCAACCTACAGCTGGTACTGGTGCTGAAATGGATGCAATCGCTGCAGTAGTTGTTGGTGGTACATCAATGAGTGGTGGTAGTGGTAAAATCGGTGGGACAATTATTGGTGCTTTAATAATTGGTTTCTTAAACAATGGTCTAAACTTAATGAATGTAAATTCATTCTGGCAATATGTTGTTAAAGGTACTGTAATATTATTAGCAGTATTTATTGACTTCTTAAGAAACAAAAACAAATAAAAAAATTAAAAATTAAAAATTAAAAATTTTTATATAAAACAAAAGAAGGTAAAAATGTTAGTTAACCTAAATGATGTACTAAAGTATGCAAATGAAAAAGAAATTGCAATTGGAGCATTCAACGTACCAAACTTTGAAAGTGCTCAAGCTATTATTGAAGCTGCAGAAGCAAAAAACACTCCTGTAATCTTAAATTACGCTGGTGTTCATGAGTCCCTCATGAGGGTTGAAGATGCAGTTATGATAATGCTACATTTTGCAAAAAAATCTAGTGTTCCTGTATGTGTTCATCTTGATCATGGTTCAAGTTTTGAAGCATGTATTGAAGCAATCAGACTTGGTTTTACATCTGTTATGATAGATGCTTCAGCTAAAAGCTTTGAAGAGAATATCAAAGAAACTCAAGCTGTTGTTAGAGCTGCTCACAGTGTTGGAGTTAGTGTTGAAGCTGAACTTGGACACATTCTTGCAAGTGATATTGGTATAGGAGAATGTGGAGAAACTGAAACTGTAGATAGCTTTGATAGTGTTGAAGATATTTATACTAGCCCAACCCTTGCTAAAGAATTTGTAGAAAAAACAGGCGTTGACTGTTTAGCTATTGCCTTTGGTACAGCTCATGGATTATATAAAGAAAATCCAGTTTTAGATTTAGATAGAATATCTCAAATTAAAGCTGAAATTGATATCCCATTTGTTATGCATGGTGGATCTGGACTTTCAAAAGAAGAATTCCAAGGTGCAATTAAAAATGGTGTTAGAAAGATAAACTATTATACATATATGACTTTAGCCGGTGGTAAAGCTGTATATAACAAATTAAAAAATTATAGTGAAGACGATAATATATTCTTCCATGAAATTCCTGTAATTGCGACTCAAGCGATGAAAGAAGATGTAGAAAAAGCCATTGGAGTTTTTAGTTTTAATGAGTAAATCAATTTTTGTAGTAGGGCCCATCATTCTTGATGTCCACTACTGTATAAATAAATATCCACTTGAAAGTAATTTAGCTACAATTGACCATACTAGTGCCTCTATCGGAGGTGCTGGTAATCTAATGATAGATTTAGCTAAATTAGATAATTCAATTGATATAATTAGTAACAGTGTTATTGGATGTGATGAAGCAGCTAAAACTATTAGAAATAAGTTTAAAAACTTTAAAAATATCGATATTTCTAACTTAACTGTTTTAGAAAAAACTCCAGTAACTCATGTTATGGATTCAGAGCTTACAAAACAGAGAACTTTTTTCTTTGATCCTGCATCAAATAAAGATTTCTCTATAAATCATGTAAATCTTGAAAACAAAGAAGGAGCAATCCTTCAACTAGAATATATTGGATTAATTGGTAAGTTAATGGATGAGGATAGTGAATACGGTTCTAAAGCTGCAAAACTACTTCACGATGCCCAATTAAAAGGTATGAAGACATCAATTGATATGGTTTCTAAAAATGATGAAAAAACTATTAAAGTTGCTAGAAGTGCACTTAAATATAGTAATTATTGCATTGTAAATGAAACTGAAGCTTCAAGTATTAGTGGTATAACTCTAAAAGATGAAAACAAAGAGATAATTGAAGAAAATGTAATTAAAGCTTTAGATAAAATTAAAGATCTAGGAGCTTCAACTTGGGTAGTCATTCACTCTCAATTTATGAATTATGGACTTGATTGTAAAACTAATAAAATTTATAAAGCTGAATCATTAGATGTTCCTAAAAGTTTTATTAAAGGAACAACTGGTGCCGGTGATGCATTTTTATCAGGTATATTAATATCAATTGAAAGAGATTATTCGCTTGATAAAGCTCTCAAAGTAGCTTGTTCTACAGCAGTTTGTTCACTAAATTCAGTTGGTGGTACAGATGCAATGACTAATTATGATGAAGTAATGAAATTATTTGATAAATATTCTAAAGGATGTATTTATGAAGAGATCAGAAATTAATAATGTAATAAAAAGATTTGAAAATTTATTAGAAGAATATAAGATTAGTATCCCACCATTTTGTTCTTGGAGTGATGAAGAATGGAGAGATAAAAATAATGAATATAATGAGATTAGAGATAATCAATTAGGCTGGGATATTACTGATTTTGGCTTAAATAAATTTGAAGAACTTGGATTTTCACTAATTACATTAAGAAATGGTAATCAAAATGATGATAGATATAAAAAACCATATGCAGAAAAATTATTAATGCTTTTTGAAAATCAAAGAGCCCCTATGCACTATCATGCATATAAGTGCGAGGATATAATTAATAAGGGAGGAGGCACACTAATAATCTCTGTATATAATGCAGAAAAAGATGGTTCCTTATCTACAGATGAAGTTACGATAAATACTGATGGTAGAAGCTATAAAGCTAAAGCTGGAACTAAAGTTTATTTAAAACCAGGAGAAAGCATTACTATTTGGCCTTATCAATATCATGATTTTGCAGTAGAAGGTGGAGATGTATTAATTGGAGAAGTCTCTATGTGTAATGATGATGTTAATGACAATTTCTTCTATGCACCTATTGGAAGATTCCCAGAAATTGAAGAAGATGAATCACCTTACAGACTTCTATGTAATGAATATCCTAAATACTAAAAATAATAAAACTTTTTTTTAATATTTCTTTTGAAGCTTTTGATAACTCATTAGCTTCTTTTTTAGTATTTACTAAGTTTAACTCAATTATCAAAAATTTATAATATTAGTATTCTTTAAATCAAACATTACCGAGTTTTGCAACTTTTCATTACCGAGTTTTGCAACTTTTCATTACCGAGTTTTGCAACTTTTCATTACCGAGTTTTGCAACTTTTCATTACCGAGTTTTGCAACTTTTCATTACCGAGTTTTGCAACTTTTTATTACCGAGTTTTGCAACTTTTCATTACCGAGTTTTGCAATTTTTTATTATCTTTCTTAAAAATTATAAAAAATTCCCCACATATATAAATAATTAATTATTTAATATGTAAGGAATTAATATATTTTCTACTTAATAACTACCAAATTCTATATTCACCACCAGCAAATAAATGTGTACCCCAAGACTTATCATATCTTAGACCACCATAAACTATGAAATTGCTATTTACTTGATAATATGCAGCTCCTGCTAAATCAATTTGTAATTGTGTAGCATTGCCATGTAAATAATCAACTTCAACTTCAGCTTCAGCCCACCATCTATAATCATTAGGTAAATAAACTACTCTTGCATCAGTATAAACATTAAAGTCACTAGATCCATTTAATGTATAATCATATTTTACTTGAGCTGCTGCGTCAAAATACAACATATCATCCATTAAGAAATCACCAATTTGTGCTTCAGGACCAACTTCAACATTAAAATTATTACCCCAAGTTTGTTTACTATAAGTTACATCTACACCAAGTCTAGCATCCCAACCATTTATCATTCCAATATATCTAGCTCTATTAAATAAATAATCTTGAGATGGGAAAACATTTAATAAAACAACATCAAAAGCTCTATCAGGTATACCCATAGCATCAGCTAATTGTTGATAGTAATCTTTATATAATTGTGTTGATTCTTCACTGTATTCCCAAATAATTTCTTGAGCTTTTTGCATTACATGAACTACAGCTTCAACTTTTTCAGGTGTTGGAGTTACATTTAGTTGTTCCATCATTACTTTTGCTCTATAAACATCATAAATTAAATAAACTCTACCAATACCAATAGCAGCTGCAGGTGCAACTTCAAAACTTAGAGAATTTGTAGTAATGGTAGCATTACCACTTCCACCTACATTCCAAAATCCAGTAAATCCACTAATATCTAAATCATATGAAATATAATTAACATCAAAGCTTGTAAATACTGAGTTAGTATTCGTACCAACTCTTACATTAGCATCAGCATCTATAAATAAAAAATCAGTTTCATCTTGAACTAAATATTCATAATCAACATCTGCTTCAACATCAAAATCAAAAACACCATTTACAAGTGATATTTCGATAATATTATCATCATATTCTAATAAACTAGAATTACCACCAGCATTCCATAAACCTCCATTAACAGATAAAGTTGAATAGGTTTCAGGAACAACAAGATCATAAATATCACTATATTCATCTGCAAAAATAGGATAAATAAATAATGATATAATTAAAAACAACAACACTTTCTTTCTCATAGGCCCTCCTTATAAGAACAACATCACAACTAATAATATTTAAAAATATGTCCATTTTGTTATACTTATTATATTATAAAATTACCTATCATGCAAAATATTTTACTCAGAAAACTAAATATTCGCATACAAATTATTATTATTTTCGTATTTTTTTTACATCTTTTAAAAAAAAATAATTTTTTATTCATGCTAATCAATCAATAAACTTAAAATTGTATTATTTAAACTAAACCATATTAAGACTAACTATAATTGTAACAATCAACCTTATCCTAACTAAATATACTATTTTCTAAATTCAAAAAAATTAAAGAGTTAAAAAAATTGTTACCTAGCATAAGAATGCAAAAGTAACAATTTTATCAATTAATATATATTACAATTATTAGTCTTGTAGTATTAACTCCCATTTATACATATATCTAATACTTTCATCTTTAGGCGTATTAATTACCAATTGTCCATTGTAGCTATATAACAATTTACCATTATCTTTATTTCTTATTAAATATAGATTTGAAGATCCACCATCTGAGAAACTAAATAGTTGATTATTACGACCACCTTTTGTTTCTAGTACGATAGGTGTTAAATCATCTATAGCTGAATCTTTAACAGTCCAAACTAAATCTGAATTGAGCGGTTGAATATAATAATAACCAGTTACACCAAGAGCAGGTACAATCTTTATATTATTATTAAATAAAGAAGAATTTAAATCTACCATAGTTACAATAGAACCTTTACCTCCATTACTAAGTGGAACTTTATCATCACGTAAATATTCTTTCATAGAATATATACCATTTTCTTCAATTGAAACATATTCATCACTATAAACAACATTAGTTTTATTAGCAGCTTTTATAGCTTTTTCTTCTTTTTGATATTGGTCCATACCAACTTCATTTAGATATTTAACTTCTTCAAGATAAGCTGCACAACTCATCAAACTTGCTAAAGCAAATAGAGCTACTATTAAATTTACTAATCTACTTTTATTCATCATTAATTTGACTCCTTTAATAAATGATCTTTATAACACAAGTTTCAATATAGCATATATTATTTACTTTTTAAATAGAAATTATTTTTATATCAAATTATAATTAATTCTAGTAATTAGAATAACTAATACATCTATAGCTTTTCTTATCAATAATTTTTTAGTTAAAGAATTTAAATCATACCAGTAGAAAAAGCATAAAAAAACCATCCTTTTTAGTATAATAATTATCACTATTTATGCTTATATAAGAAAGGATGGCTTATTTTATTATCCTATATCATGTTTATAATATTAGAGGTTTCTAAATATAATAATTTATTTGGTATCAAATAAAGTAACTGATGATTTAGGGTTAAATCTAGCAGCAACACCTATTATTTCAGTATGTTGATAATACATATTATTAAAAGGTGATCTACCATTATGGTATGTTACTTCAATAGAGATTACATCATTAAGCTCTTGTGCTATCAAATTATGCTCTCTTTCCCATTGAGCATCTTCATCAAAGTATATAGATCCACCATTAACTAATTCATATTGGACTTTACCCTCTTCGTACAAATACAAATCATACCCTATTGTTGTATTACCTAAACCAAATTTCTTAAAGATAGGATATTCTACTTCTATACCTAGATTTACAATTCTTGCATTATAACTATCAGGATAATCTGGATTAATTGTTACTCCATCTCTTACAACCCAATTTGGAGCAAACATATCAGGTCTTACACTCTTAATATTTTTTGGCGGATATTTTAATTCACCATACAATCTTAAATATGGTGTTGGATCTATTGATAAACCAATAGCATAATTATCCATTCTTACATATTTATAAGTTATCCAAAATTCTGAATAACTTGGATCACTACTTCTTTTAATTCTTTTAAAGATAATATCACCATAATGAGAACAATAATGTTGTCTGCCAATTCTCATGGATAAAAAGTCCCCTATTCTAAAGGTTCCACCAAAGAAATAAATCCCATCATATCCAAAGCTATCATCAAACCCACCTAAGAAGAATTCTTGCAACAAACCTTGCATAGAAAAATCAAAAGAAATTGGGCTTAATATTGAGTCAAAAGAAAATGTACTTCTTGCAACAGAGAGAGTTTCACCTAATTTTAGATGGACCATTTTATCTTCAGGCTGGATTATTTCATCAAATTCCCAAATATTAATTTTATTTACTTCTGTTTCATCTCTTATATATTCATCTTGCATAATATAGGTTGGAAAACCTTCTAGATAAGTTAAATAATTAAGTGAGAATTCAGGACTTGTTCTATCTGCAAAATACTCTTTATGTAGAGGATCAAATGATACTAAGTCAAACTTATAATCTAAATCTGCATATACACTAGATATACAAATAGCTAAAACTGCAATAAATGCAAATACTTTTTTTTTCAAATCACAACTCCAAAAAAAATCTATCTCCGTGTTAAAAAGTCGAAGTATAGAAGTTGCCGGTAGTATAAGTTTATATATTTGCTAATATCAAATAGTATTTTTTTTATTTTATTTATTTAACTCATATCTATATTTTATGTCCATTATTTTATAATAAAAAATGGACAAATTATTTTTTTTATATATAACAACTTAATAACTAATTTATTTGATGGTAACTAATTATATTAAAAGTATAAGCAGATAAACAATAATCTAAAATGTTTATCTGTTTAAAATAACTTAGAAAGAATAGCCTAATGTAAGACTTAGTTGAAAATCACTATGGTTGTTATCTTCAATATTTAAATATTCATCATAGGTGTCACCGTAATCATCAGCAGTTATTGTAGTTGCTGTATCACTCTTCATATTTACAATATTTATATAATCAAGATTTGCCTTTGCAAAAAGTCCATTTAATTTCTTAAATTCATATTTACCACCCAAACTTAGAATTAATGTTCTCTCAATTACATCACCTGATAAAATTGTTACTAATTCATCAAGACCATTTTTCCCATAAGCACTCCATCCTGAATCAAGTCTCTTATTACCATGTAACATATACATAGCATTAAAATATACATTATAGTTATCAATATTTTCAAAAGAAGATGTAAAGTTTACAACAACTGCATCACCACCATATTCATAACCTAAATACATTCTTTTATAATCTCCAGGCTTATTAAAATTCTTAACTATTGCATCAAAACCATAGCCATGACTATACCCAGCTGCACTACCGTCAGCTGTTCCATCTAAACCTCTAAGATACAAAAAGGGATCTGTAAATGCAGTTTCTAGTGATGTCTTTACTATATAATCATCTTTAATAGGGAAAGCAGCTTTTGCTCCTAGCATAAGTGCAAAAGCATTAGGATAAGAACCCGGATCTGGTTGCATTGTCTCTCCTAATGAAATTTCATCAATTGCAAATTGTCCATAGAAATCAAGATAACCAAATGGATTATAATCAACTTCAACTGAAATTAGTGAATTCGCCATTCCTCTAATATATTCATTATGAAAAAATCCAAAAGGATTAATTGCAGCTAAATTTAAAGTGTTATAATCTGTTTTATACATTACAGATTCACTGAGAGCTAAACCTATTTTATCTTCTAATAAACTAAATTCAATTCTATGGCCTAAAAACATTTTAAAACCTGTTGGCTCCCAATTTTGATCAACACCCATTGTTGAATCAGGTGGGAAAAATGATGATAAAAGAGTATATTTATATGAATTATGGAAAGTTGTAAATTTAATAAAATCATGTTGAATAAAATGATCTCCTAAAACAAAGTTACCACTTTCACCAGGTCCCCAAGAAAATCTATCCCTCCCTGATGATAAATTCCAATGATTATCTCCAACTGACATAAAACTTCTATATGGAAATGTAAAATCTCCATCTGCTCCAAGGTCTGCTGGTGGTAGTAAAGGTGAATTCGTTGTAATTATATTTTGATATAAGTAATTTCCACTTACATCATTATGATGATTACCTAAAGAGTTCATTAATAAAGGAGCATCAAAATATACATAAATATTATCTGTACTCCATAAATCCCATTCTATATCAAGATTTTTCTCTCTTTCATTAAATCCATAAATCCAATATTCTTCATCCTTAAAAACTTCATTAGTATGAATATATGTCTCTAAAGCTATAGTTGTATCAAAATTCATAGCAACATCATTATCATCTAAAATAATTTTAGCAGGTAAAGTTACTTCATTTAATATCTTATCATACAATTTTCTTGAAACTTTAGAGCTAGGTTTTATTATATTTAACATATCCTTTACTTCACTACCACTATATGGTTTAGCAGTTGAAGGAAGAGAGTGACCTTCTATTAAATATAATTTCTCAATTGATTCATAAAGGTGAGAATCTAATGGATAAATTTTCTCTCCATAATCGATAGCACTAACCGTACTTACATATAT
The DNA here is from genome assembly GCF_050031695.1 of Pleomorphochaeta sp. Taxonomy (GTDB): domain Bacteria; phylum Spirochaetota; class Spirochaetia; order Sphaerochaetales; family Sphaerochaetaceae; genus Pleomorphochaeta. The sequence continues at coordinate 14,353 of NZ_JBNAIC010000025.1, forward strand.
TGTAAGCATTAAAAATAATAATAATTTTCTTTTCATAAATACATCCTTATAACAATCAAAAGCAATTATAAGGGAGAGATATAAATATAACAAGTTTTAAAAATTTATTTTTACTATATAAAAATAACCTTACTTGTATACTAACAAATAAGGTTATCTTGTTCAATTTACTATGTAATTTGTAAATATTATCATTAAAGGATTTTATCCCAAAAAGATCTAAATTATTTTAACTCTTCATCAAAGCATACAGCTACTTTTCCACACTGACCACTTGCCATTAATGAATAAGCTTCATCTGCTTTTTCTAGAGGGAATCTGTGAGTGATTAAATCTTCAGGGTGTATTCCCCATCTAACTATTCTCTCTACTAAGTCTTCCATTTTCCAAATACTTGTTACCCAAGAGCCAATTAGAGTTTTTTGATCATGAAGCATATCTTCACTAGGATTAAAGTGAACTGTTCCACCTTCCCCAATCATTACAATCTTTCCCCATTTTCTTGTAGCTCTAATTGCTGTTGCACGACCTTTATCACTTGCTGAACAATCAAATGCTCTCTCAACTCCATGTCCACCTGTTACAGCTTTAACTTGTTCAACATTATCAGCACCTGCTATAAATGCTTCATCAACTAATCCAAGTTTTTTAGCAACATCAATTCTTGATTGTTGTGTTTCTATTCCAATAAGTTTATTTGCTCCCATTGCTTTACAAAGCATAAGACAAGCTAATCCTACAGGACCTAGACCTACAACAAGAACAGCATCATTTCCAGAAACCCCTGCTTTTTCAATTCCTTCATAAACAGTACCAAATCCACAAGCAACTTGGGCTCCATCACTGTAACTTAAGCTATCAGGTAATGCTACTAAGTCTTTTTCATCAGCAACTAGATATTCTGCCATTCCGCCATCACGTTGCCAACCATATGCAGCTCTTTTATCAGAAGTGCAGCTTATCATATATCCTTGTCTACATTCATGGCACACACCACAACCTGAGATATGATATACAATTACTCTGTCCCCTTTCTTAAATCTCTTAAGCCCTGGCCCTTCTTCTACAATTTGACCACAAGGTTCATGACCTGCAATAACATTTTGATAACCTTCAGGGCCTTTTCCTAAATGTTCTCTATATATACATCTAATATCACTACCACAAATAGTGGAAGATTTCATTTTAAGTAATACTTGTCCATGACCTGGAGTTGGTATATCAAACTCACTGAATTCAACATTACTGTTTCCTGGTAATTTAGCTCCTAACATTTTACCTTTCATATTTTACTTTCCTTTTGTTTTAATATGTTTAGTCTTGAATTTTTATAACAGATTTTACAATATTTGCTTTATCTTCAACTGATTTATCCATAGCATTTTGAACATCATCAAATTCAAAGATATTTGTTACAACATCACTTGGATCAATTACACCACTACTTACAGCCTCAATAGCTTTTGGATAAACATGTCTGTATCTAAATACAGTATTTAATGTTAACTCTTTATCTAATATTAAGCTCATAGGAAGAGTCATTTCCCCTGTTTTAGAATAACCAACACATACAATGTGACTTCCTTTCTTAACTACATCTACACAAAGTCTTGTTGTGATTTCAGTTCCTGCAGTTTCAAAAGCAATATCAAAACCTTTTGAATTAGTTATTTCATCAAATTGATCTCTAAAATCTTTGTCTAAGGAATTAACAACATTAGTTGCTCCCATTTTCTTAGCTTGTTCTAATCTATTTGGTAAAATATCTACAACTGTAATACTTGTTAAACCATATGATTTAAGAGCTAAAAGAGTCATTAGTCCAATACAACCTGCTCCAAAAATAACAGCTTTTTGACCAGCTTTTGCACCACCTTGATCTGCAGCATGAAAACCAACTGCAAGAGGTTCAATTAAAGCACCGTTCATAGAACTTACATTATCAGGTAGTTTAAAACATAGAGAAGCTGGATGAGATGCATATTCACTAAATACTCCATCAACTGGAGGTGTTGCAAAAAATACTACATCAGGACATAGATTATATCTACCAGTTCTACAGAATTCACATTTACCACAAGTTGCACCGGGTTCTAATGCTACTCTATCCCCAATCTTTAAATCAGTTACATCTTTACCAAGTTTTGTTACAACACCACTTGCTTCATGACCTAATACAAAAGGAGGCTCAACAATATAATCTCCTATTCTACCTGTTTCATAATAATGTAAATCAGATCCACAAACTCCAACGTATTGAATTTTAACTAATACTTCATCATCTTTTACTGTTGGTATATCTCTATTCACATAGCCAATTTTACCTATGCCTTCCATTACGGCGACTTTCATTTTTTCACTCATGAGTATATCCTTTTATTTTTTTAATTCAATTTAGTTTCTTTTAAAGCTTCGATTTCACTTAAAGATGGTAATATTCTAATTACACCTCTTTTACTCGCTACAAGAGAAGCCCCTGCATTTGCAAAATAAAGAGTATCTAATAAATTATCTTTATTTAAATTATTAATACCATATTCTAATACTTTTGAGAGAGAACAACCCATAAAGCTATCCCCTGCTCCTGTTGTATCTACACATTTAACTTCTAAGAAAGTTGGAGCTGATACACATATATCTTTATAATAAGCTTTAGAGCCATCTCTTCCTAATGTTAAAAAGATTAAGTCAATATCATATGCATCTCTAAATATTCTAATAGCTTTT
>NZ_JBNAIC010000026.1:0-31435 GCF_050031695.1 Pleomorphochaeta sp.
ACTAATCTACCTCTTCATTATCTTTATCTATATTATTTGAAACTAATTCCATATGATATCCACAAGCATTTATATAATCAAAAAAGCTTTCTAAAGTGCATTTTATATTACCATTCTCTAAAGCTGATATAGTTTTAGGGAGTACATATGATTCTTCATAGAGTTGAACTTGTGTAAAACTATTTTCAAATCTTATTTCTTTTAACAAAGGCCCTAATTGAATAGGAGTTCTAATTATTTTATTTTTCATATCTTTAATTGTAAAACAGATATTTATATAAGTAAATACACCCTGTAGGGTAAATAGTGTTTTTTTACCTTGTAAGGTATATGTAAGTCGTATACCCTATAGGGTAAATGATAAGATTTTACCTTATGGGGTAAATAAAAATATTGAAAATATTTAATTTATTTTATTATTGACACTTTTATTAAATTTGTAAAAATAGTATTATAAGAAAAAAATACACACTTTTTTAAAAAAGAGTGTAATAATGGAGTGGATTATGAAGTCAATATCGATTGATTGTTTAAAAACTAATTTAAAACAATTGACTCAAAAAGTTGAAAGCAACATTTCAATAAAAAAAATAATAAATCAAATAGATATTTCTAAAACTAAAAATTATGATTTCAATGAATTAAGAATTGGAAATCATGTAGCAAAAGTACCTATAGTCCAAGGTGGTATGGGAGTTGGTATATCTTTATCTTCCCTTGCTAGTGCTGTAGCTAATCAAGGTGGTGTTGGTGTTATAGCTGCTAATGGAATCGGTCTTTTAGATAAAGACTATTTTAAAGATGGGGATAATGCTAGTGTAAGAGCTTTTAGAAAAGAAATTAGAATTGCAAGGGAAAAGAGTGATGGTATTATTGGTGTTAATATCATGGTTGCAATCAATAATTTTAAGAAAATGCTTGATGTTGCAATTGAAGAAGCTGTGGATGTTGTCTTTATGGGAGCGGGGTTACCTATAAAAAATATTCCTGTAAAAAGACTTAGAGAAAAAAATGTTAGCATTGTCCCAATTGTAAGTTCTGCTAGAGCTTGTGATTTAATCTTTAAAATGTGGTCTAAAATTTATAAAGATGTTCCTGATGGTGTTGTAGTTGAAGGGCCTTTAGCTGGTGGACACTTAGGTTTTGAGAAAGATCAAGTGGATAAAAAAGAGTATCAGTTACCAAGTTTAGTTAAAGAAATAAGATCAACTTTAAATGAATATGAAAAGCAATTTAATAGAAAATTATCACTTATAGCTGGTGGCGGAGTATATAGTGGTAAAGATATTCATAAGACTATTAAAGCAGGCGCTGATGGCGTTCAAATGGCAACTCGTTTTGTAGCTACAGAAGAATGTGATGCTGATATTAAATTTAAAGAGGCTTATGTAAACTGTAAAAAAGAAGATATTGGTTTTATTAAAAGTCCAGTTGGTATGGTTGGTCGAGCTATTAGAAATAGTTTTATTATTAATAGTGAACAAGGTAAGAAACATAATTTTTCTTGTACTTGGAGATGTTTAGCTTCTTGTAAAGCAAATGATGCAAATTATTGTATTTCTATAGCACTTAATAATGCAAGAATGGGAAAAGTTGATAAAGGTTTTGTTTTTGCTGGTTCTAATGCTTATAAAATTAAAGAAATTGTTAAAGTTAAAGATTTAGTTGCTGAATTAAGAAGTGGTTATGTAGCAGTTTGTCAAAATGAAAATTTAAGAGCTATTAATGCCTTAATTGAAAAAATAAATTCTATTTATAATAAATATGAAAATAAACTACAATTAGAATTAGCTTGTAAAAAAGCTTATGAAAAAGCTTTATCAAGTTATAATGATAATCTAATTCCAGAATTAAGAAAACAATATAAGAAAGCAAAGAATAATACGCTTAATGTACAATTTCTGTTAGAAGAAAAATTATTAACTGCTTGGAAAGCTATAGTTTAAATTAATGATAATTAAAATTATATCCCGCAGATGTGCGGGATATTTTATATATTATATTTATTGTCAAATATATATTTATTAATTGCTTTTGCAATCCCATTATTATCATTGGTATCTGTTTCATATTTTGCAATAGTTTTTACTTCTTCAGTAGCGTTTTTCATTGCTACAGAGAAACCAGCTTTTTGAAGCATCTCAATATCATTGTCATAATCACCAAATGCCATTATTTGACTTTTATCAATGTTAAAATAATTTGATAATAAGTTTATGGTGTTTCCTTTGCTAGATGTGGAAGGTATGATTTCAAGTATAAAACTAGCAGATTGAACTATTTTAATCCCATTTAAATTTAAATTTTCTAATGCTTTTTTTGTGTTTGCTAAAGCTTTAGGATCTCCATTTTTTGCAAGAATTTTATATGGTACATAATCCTCTTTTTCCCATTTGTCGATTAGTTTATTTAAATCCCCTATAATTCCTTCAAACCCAACAACTCCAATTTGTTGTTCATTCCAGTAATTATCTTCATTAAAATAATAATCATTTAAATCGAAAATCTGTGGTGTTGAGCCCGTTTCATTAATAGTTGGGATTACTTTTCTTAGTGAATCTAAACTTATTTTAGTATCTTCGATTACATTGTTTTCCCATTCTACATAGGCACCGTTAAAACAAGAATATATACAAGGTATTTCTAATTCTTTTGCTAAAAAAGTAATACCACTTTTAAATCTTCCTGAGACTAAAGCTATTGGAATGTTTTTTTCTTTCCATGCTCTTTGTAACATTAATTTATCAGCTGGATTTATCCTTTTTTTTGAATTTAATAATGTTCCATCTATATCAGTACAAATTAATTTTATATTTTCCATTTTTTTTGTAATATCCTTATTTATTTTTCATTTTGTATCATTATTTGTTAAAAATTTCTATAAGAGCTATGTAGTTATTTCAAATTTTAATTCATCTATTTTATCTTTAGCTTGAAGTAAGGTATTTTCACCTTTTTCAGTTATAGAATAATATTTTCTGATTTTCCCATTAATATTTCTTTTTTCACTAATTATTAAATCAGCTTTCTCTAAATTGTGGAATATTGGATATAATGTTCCAGCGCTGATATCATAGCCATGATGTTTTAATTCTTCTATCATCCATGAACCATATATTGGTTCTTTTTTTGCATGATGTAATATATGTAATTGTATAAAAGCTAAAAATATTTTCCTAATAGGGTCTTGCATTTATAAGGCTCCAATGTTATATTTTTTTTATAAAATCGAATTACGATATTGAATATCGATTTTGATAATAGTATATTAAATAGTATTTGTAAAAAAGTCAAATATATCTTGAGGACAAAAGAATTGAAAATAGAATTAAAAGATTTAAGTTTAAACTTTCAAGAAAAAGAGATACTAAATAAATTTAATCTTGTCGTTGAAGATAAAGATAAAATAATCATAAGTGGAAATTCAGGTAAAGGTAAATCTACATTATTAAAAATATTAATGGGTTTTCAACCTTTTGAAAGTGGACAATATATAATTAATGGAAAAAACTTTTATGATTATGAAATCCATGATGTTAGAAGAAATTTTGCTTATATAGACCAAGATGTTTCATTAAGAAAAATAAAGGTTCAAGAATACCTAAATATTATCTCAAAATATCATAATAATAATTTGTCTCATTCTATAGACTTAGAATTGTGTGATTACTTTGATTTTGATATTAAATTATTAGATAAAAATATAACACAATTATCAGGAGGCGAGAGACAACGTTTAGCAATAATTATTGCAATAATGATGGATAGACCTTGTTTTTTATTTGATGAAATAACTTCTGCTCTTGATAAAACTTTAAAAAGTAAGGTTGTTTCCTATTTTGAAAACACTGAAAAGATGGTTATTTCAATTTCACACGATAGTGTTTGGTTGAAAAATGATAAATTTAAAAGGATTTCATTATGAGCAACGATATAAGTTATTTAGGTATATTTTATTTGTGTTTATTAATTCTTCCTACCCTTTATATTAACTATAGGTTAAATATTCAATTAAATAAAAAAATAATTATTTCTGTTGTTAGAATGATAATTCAACTAAGTTTAGTTGGTGTTTATCTACAATATATATTTGATTTTAATAATTCTATATTAAATGTAGTCTATATATTAATTATGATGTTTGTAGCTTCAATCTCTATTACAAATTCAACGCCATTAAAAAAGAAGAAATTGTATTTGCCAATTTATTTATCAATGTTGATTCCTAATCTATTTATGGTTTTATTCTTTAATAAGTTTGTTATTGCTTTAGATAATGTTTTTGACGCTAGATATATTATTACAATTGGTGGAATGTTGTTAGGAAATGTTTTAAGTGGAGATATTATTGGAATTAATACTTTTTTTAAAGATCTTGAAGAAAATAAAAAAATAATTAATTACGATTTAGGATTAGGAGCTACTTTGTTGCAAGCTATAACTCCTTATATAAAAAATTCTTTAACAGCTTCAATAAGACCTACTGTTTCATCTATGGCTACTATCGGTTTGGTAGCACTTCCTGGAATGATGACTGGTCAAATATTAGGAGGGAGTGTTCCCCTCGAAGCAATTATGTATCAAATAGCCATAATGATAGCTATTTATGTTACTAGATATATAAATATTCTAGGATCAATTTTATTTACTAAAAATTCTCTGTTTGATAATTTAGATCAAATTGATTTCTAATTGTATAAATAATGAATTTTTATTCTTAAATATTATATAAAAATATAAAAATAATAATTCACCTTATACAGAAAATAATATACAAAAACAAAGTGTATGTGAAAAAAAACTTTCCATGTTATAGAAAAGTGTGTCAAAATGGATTAATTTAATGATTTATTTGAAAATAAGTTGAATTTTTATACAGTTTATTGTATATATAATTCATTAATATTTAAAAATATTAAGAAACTCACTTTGGAGGGAAAACTAAGTCTTTACTTAGTATAAGAAGAACTATGAAAAAAAGTCTATTAACTGTTTTTGCAATTGTATTAATTGCTCCTGCATTATTTTTTGTTTCTTGTCAAAAAGAAGAAGCTTCATACAATGTTGGTTTTATCGGACCAATGACAGGGGATTATGCTAACTATGGTATTTTATGTAATAATAGTGCTGAATTAGCTATTAAACATTTTAATGAAGCTGGTGGTATTAATGGTACTCCTGTAACATTAATCACAGAAGATTCTGAAGGTCTTGTAGAAAAAGCTTCAGCTGCTATCGAAAAATTATCAAGTACTGATAAAATTTTAGCTCTTGTTGGTCCTGTTTTCACAGGTTCTACATTTGCAGTTGCTGACAGATGTCAAAATGAAGGTTTAGCTCTTATTACTCCTTCTGCAACACATGCTGATATTACAGCTATTGGTGATTACATTTTTAGAACTGTTGTATCTGATGGTTTACAAGGTGAAGTTGCAGGTCATTATTTCTATGAAGTATTAGGTTATAGAGAATTAGCTGTATTATATGCTAAAAATGACTATTCTCAAGGTCTATACGAAAGCATGAGTTCTACATTTGAATCATTAGGTGGTACAATTGTTGCTGCAGAAACATGTATGGTTGGAGACAAAGACTTTAAGACTCAATTAACAAAAATTAAATCAGAATCTCCAGATGCAATCTATATTCCTAACTACACAGCTGAAATGGCTCAAATCTTAGAACAAGCTGCTCAATTAAGCGTTGGTGCTCCATTTGTTTCTTGTGATGGTTTCTCAAACCCTGAAATTTATAACTTAGCTGGTGCTTATACTGATGGTGTTGTTTATGTAGGTCCTGCAAAAGTTGAAGCTAGTGCAGCTTATAATGAATTTGTAGCTGATTATAAAGCAACTTATGGTGTTGAACCTGATTCATTTGCAACTAATGCATATGATGGTGCTAACATTATCTTAAATGCTATTAAAGCTGCTGCAGCTGATGGTAAAGCAACTAGAGCTGAAGTAAGAGATAATATTGCTGCAACTAAAGATTATGCTGGTGTAGCTGGTGTTATTAACTTTGCTGCAAATGGGGACTTAGTAGCTTACCAAGGTTTATACAAAGTTAATGGAACTACTCCTGAATACTTAGGCGCATTTGCTGTAGTAGACGGAAAGATTCAAAAAGTCGAATAATCAAATATAACTTTGACATATAGCCGGCTTTTTTAGGCCGGCTTTGAGTTTGATACAAAGAAAAATAAAAAAGATAATAAAAAGATAAGGAGACCCAGAGTGGGATCTATTTCAGAATTTTTTCAACATTTAATGAATGGACTAACCCTTGGGGGCGTTTACGCTCTTATTGCATTAGGCTATACCATGGTTTATGGGATTTTAAAGTTTATTAACTTTGCTCATGGCGATATTTTAATGGTAGGTGCATATATCGGGTTGTTCGTGTTTGACGCTTTAAGAGGAAATGCTCCTTTAGGAACTTGGACTTTTATAGCCTTTTTCTTAGCAATGTTAATTTCAATGGTGATTACTGCAGCACTTGGTATGGTTATTGAAAGAGTTGCTTATAAGCCTTTAAGAAAGGCTTCAAGATTAGCACCATTGTTATCTGCTATTGGTGTTTCATTTATACTATCTAATAGTGCTGCTTGGGCTTGGGGTACTCAAAGTAGAAAATTAAATTACCCTTTCGATAATACTCCTTTTAATATTGGTGGTGTTGTAATAACTCCTCACCAAGTATTAGTTTTGGTTGTATCTCTTGTTATGATGGTTGCATTAAAGTTGTTTGTAGACAATTCTAGAATGGGTAAAGCTATGAGAGCAACAAGTTTAGACCAAGATACTGCAAAACTTATGGGTATTAATGTTAACTCTGTAATTAGTTTAACTTTTGCTATTGGTTCAGCTTTAGCTGCAGCTGGTGGTATGTTAATTGCTTTAGATTTTAAATGCTATCCTTCAATGGGTACAATGGTAGGCCTTAAAGCTTTCGTTGCTGCTGTTGTTGGTGGTATTGGTAATATTGGGGGTGCAATGCTCGGTGGTATTACTTTAGGTTTATTAGAAACCTTTGGTGTTGCTATTTTCGGAATCCCTCAAGCTATGAAAGATACAATTTCATTTGCTGTATTAATTATTGTATTATTAGTTAGACCTCAAGGGCTACTAGGTAAAGTAGTAAGGGAGAAAGTATAATGATTAATTTTTTCTTACTTATTTTAATATATAGTGGTATTTATGCATTGATGGCTATAGGGCAAAATTTGATTACTGGTTATACTGGTATGTTAAGTCTTTGCCAAGCTGGATTCTTTGCAATTGGGGCATATGCAACTGCAATTTTAACAACAGGGCATGGTTGGTCTTTTTGGGCTACATTACCTGTAGCTGCTATTCTTGCTGCACTATTTGGTGTTTTAATTGGTCTTCCAACATTAAGATTAAAAGGTGACTATTTAGCAATTGCTACATTAGGTTTTGGAGAAATTGTAAGAAACGTTTTAAATAACTGGGATAGCTTAACAGGTGGTCCAATGGGTATTCAAAGAATTCCAATGGTTAATTTTTTTGGTTACACTATTAACCCATATAAAAAATGGGCTTTCTTAATTATGGTAATAATAATTGTACTTATAGCCTATTATCTATTTGAGAGATTAGGTAGATCTAGAATGGGTAGAGCTTTGCAAGCAATCAGAGATGATGAAATTGCAGCAGCTTCCATGGGAATTAATGTTACAAAATATAAAGTATGGGCGTTTGCAATAGGTGCATCAGTTGCTGGTATTGCAGGATCTCTTCAAGCTGTTTTTGCATTATCTGTTACCCCTGGTTCATATACATTTATGGTTTCTATAATGGTATTATGTATGGTTGTTTTAGGTGGTATGGGAAATTTTGCAGCTGTTATTTTAGGTGCATTTATTATCCAATTAATCAGTTACTTCCCACAATTAACAGGCCTTTCAAGTGTAATTCCTCCACAATTTAAACAAGTTTTATTCGGTTTAATCCTTGTTGTAATGATGATATGGAGACCTCAAGGCATTATTGGGGCTAGAAGTTATAGAGTGGGTGCTCCTAAAAAAAAGAAATCAAAAAAAGCTAAGGGGGATAAATAATGAGTTTATTAGAAAGTGAAAAACTAACCCGTGCTTTTGGTGGTGTTATGGCTGTAAATGAAGTAGATTTTTCTGCAAAAGAAGGTTTGATTACAGGTTTGATTGGACCAAATGGTGCTGGTAAAACTACTTTGTTTAATAATATGACAGGTCTTGATGTACCAACTAGTGGTAAAGTATTTTTTCAAGGAAATGATATTACAGGTTTTCCTAGTCATAAAATATCAAGATTAGGAATAGCTAGAACTTTCCAAAATATTAGATTGTTTAAAGAAATGTCAGTAATTGAAAATATTATGATTGGTAGACATTTTATGACAGGTAGTAACCCAACAAAGGGTAGATTCTTAAATATGCTTAATTCATATTTTAGAATGGAAAGTGAAGAAGAAATAATGCTTGAAAATGCTCATAAATGGTTGGAGTTCTTTGATATGAGTTCTTTAGCTAATGAAGATGCTAAAAATTTACCTTATGGTAGACAAAGAGAATTAGAAATTGCTAGAGCATTAGCTTCTAATCCTAAAATTTTATTCTTAGATGAACCTGCTGCAGGTATGAACCCTCAAGAAACTGAGCATTTAATGGATACTATTAGAAAAATTAGAGATACTGGTGTTACTGTAGTTTTAATTGAGCATGATATGAAATTAGTTATGAGTATCTGTGAAAATATTACTGTTTTAAACTATGGACAAAAAATTGCTCAGGGTACTCCTCATGAAATAAAACAAAATCCATTAGTAATTGAAGCTTATCTAGGTAAGGAGGAATAAGATGTCTGCATTATTAAATATTGATAATATTAGTGTTTCTTATGGTTCTATTAAAGCTCTTAAAGAAGTTTCAATGCATGTTAATGAAGGTGATATTGTAAGTTTAATCGGAGCAAATGGTGCTGGTAAGAGTACTTTATTGAAAGCAATTGTAGGGCTTGAACCTTTAGTTGATGGATCTATTACTTATAATAATAATATAATTTGTGATTCAAGTTCTAAAAGCTTAGCTACAGAGAAAATTGCTAAAAGTGGTATTGCTTTAGTTCCTGAAGGTAGACGTGTTTTTGCTGATATGAGTGTTGAAGAAAATTTAGATATGGGCGCTTTTATGGTAAGAGATGAAGCTCTTATTAAGAAAAAGAAAGAAGAAATGTATGAGTTTTTTCCAATATTAGGAGCTAGAAGAAAACAAAAAACTAGATCTCTTTCTGGTGGTGAACAACAAATGATGGCTATAGCAAGAGCTCTTATGAGTTCTCCAAGGATGATTTTATTAGATGAACCTGGTCTTGGTTTAGCACCATTAATTATTCAAGATATTTTTGATAAAATTGACTATATTAATAAAACTGAAAAAGTTACAGTTTTCCTTGTTGAACAAAATGCAAAAATGGCATTAAAAGCTTCAACTGAAGGTTATGTAATGGAAAATGGTAGAATTGTTTTATCAGGATCCTCAGCAGATTTATTAAATAATGATAGCGTACAAAGTGCTTATTTAGGTGCTTAAGTATAAATACTAAATAAATTATAAAATACTTGCCTTAGTTGCAAGTATTTTTTTGACATAAAAAATGAACTAAACCATAAATTATTATGATTTAGTTCAAGAGTCATGAATCAAAAAATTATGCTATGTTATTATAATTTTTTATGAATATATTATTTTCTAACCAAATGAAGAGCAAAACCAGAAAACTCTTCATTGAAATAACATACTTTCAATTGATTATTATCGTTGTATTTAAATGTGCTTTCATTAGGAGTAAAGCCTTTATCTTTTAAATATTCTATTGATCTTTCAATGTCATTACATCTAATTCCAATATGACCTTTTTTACCACTTAATAAAGTTGGGACTACTTCAATTTTATCTGAAACAAAGGCAGTAGAAGATCCTCTATTTAATGCGAATCCAAAAGTTTGTAAAGCTGAAATTGTAGATTCAGATTCATTATCATCTTCAATACCTACATGAGCAAATTCAAAACCTTGAAGTTCTAGCATTGCATCTTTACACATAGAAGTAATAGTATCCCATTCTTCATTTTCAATTAAATTAGCTTTTACCATCCATGAACCACCTGTAGCTAATACATTTTTAGTAGTTGCATAAGATTGTAAATTCTTTAAGTTAACACCACCTGTTGGCATGAACATTAAGTTAGGGAAAGGACCTGCAAAATTATTCAACATATTGATTCCACCTGATGCTTCTGCTGGGAAGAATTTTAATACATCAAAACCTTTAGCTAAACCTTTTTCAATATCGCTAGGTGTACAAACACCAGGGATGATTGGAATATCATTTTGTAAACACCAATTAACAGTGTCTTCATTAAATCCAGGAGAAACTATAAATTTAGCTCCAGCGCTTACTGCTTTTTTTGCTAATTCAACATTAGTTACAGTTCCTGCACCAACAAACATTTGAGGAAATTCTTTTGTTATATTTCTTATGCTTTGTTCTGCTGCACTTGTTCTAAATGTAACTTCTGCACAGTTGATTCCACCATCTAAAAGAGCCTTAGCTAATCCAACAGCTTTATTTGCATCTTCTAATTTTACAACTGGAACAATACCAATATTATGAAGTTTCTTTTTTAGTTCTTCAGTCATGTTATATTTTTCTCCTTAATTTTCAAAAATGGAACAATGTTCCAAAAATCTTGACAATTAAGATAATAACCTTTATTATTTAGTTTATCAAGTGAAAAGTTTAATAATTTTAAACATTTTGGAGGAAATTATGGGAAACAAGTTTGTAAGTTTTGGAGAAATAATGCTTCGTTTAAGAAGTGAAGAGCATGAAAGATTATTCCAAACAAAAAGATTAGAAGCAACTTTTGGTGGCGGAGAAGCTAATGTAGCTGTATCATTATCTATTTTTGGAAGAGATTCAAAATTTATTACAGCTTTACCTAATAATGCAGTTGGCGAAGCAGCAATGAGAGAGCTAAATAAATATGGTGTTGATACTAAAGATATCACATTAACTAAAGATGGAAGAGTAGGTATTTATTTCTTAGAAACAGGAGCTAATCAAAGACCTTCATCAGTTGTTTATGATAGAGCTAATAGTTCTATTGCTCTAGCATCTCCAAGTGATTTTGATTTTGACAAGATTTTTGAAGATGCAAAATGGTTCCATATAACAGGTATTACACCTGCATTAAGTCAAAATTCAGCAGATTGTGCACTAGCTGCTATGAAAAGTGCTAAAGAACATGGTGTTACAGTTTCAATTGATTTAAATTATAGAAAAAAATTATGGAAATATGGCAAAGATGCACCAGAAGTTATGAGGGAATTAGTTCCTTTTGCTGATGTAGTAATTGCAAATGAAGAAGATGTTCAAAAATGTTTAGGTATCGAAGCTGATAGTGATGTTACATCAGGTGAATTAGATACTAATGTATATAAAGAATTAGCAGAAAAAGTAAAAGCTCAATTCCCTAATGTAAGCCATGTAGCAATTACTCTTAGAGAAAGTAAGAGTGCAGATAGAAATGGTTGGTCAGCAGCTTTACTTGGTACAACTGGTTTCTATTTATCTAGACATTATGAAATAACTGATATTATTGATAGAGTTGGAGGAGGAGATTCTTTCTCAGCCGGTATGATTTACGGATTAAGTGAATATAGTGATGATGAGGAATATGCTCTAAACTATGCTGTAGCAGCTTCTTGCTTAAAACACTCAATCAATGGTGATTTTAATTTATCTAGGAAAAGTGAAGTTGAAGCTTTATGTAAAGGCGATGGATCTGGAAGAGTTCAACGTTAATTTGTTTTAATTTCTGTTTTTATTGTTTGTTGCTCCATATCATTTTTTGATATGGAGTTTGTGTTTTAATTAAAAGTTATTTTCTGTATCCTAGTAAAGATGAAATTTTATCACATGTTTCTACTATTTCTTTTATAATTTCATCTTTTTTGTCTTTTTCGAATCTAAATAAAGGCCATGAAACACTAAGTGCTGCTACAACTTTTCCACTATAGTCTCTTATACTAGAGCCTATACATGTTATTCCTTCTTCGTGTTCTTGTTCATCACTTGCCCAACCTCTTTTTTTTATTAATTCAAGTTGTTCAACTAATTGATTCTTATTTAAAGTATGTTTTGTATAAGGTTTAAATTCAGTAGTAGATAAATATTTGTTAAGAAAATCTTTATCTTCATCACATAGAAGATTTTTTCCTATTGCTGTACAATATAAAGGTATTCGTTTTCCAACTCTAGAATACATTCTAATAGTGTAAGAAGATTCTCTTTTTAAAATGTATACAGCTCTATCACCATCCATTATTCCCATATGTACTGTTTCTTTAAAATGATTACATATTTCGTCTATAAAAGGGGTTGCAATATCAATTAAATTTATATGAGATAAACTATTAGATCCAACACTAAACATTTTAAGTGTTAAACTATATAAATCATTTTCGTCTCTATAAACATAACCTAAAGTAATTAAAGAATTTAAAAACCTAATTAAAGTTGGTTTAGGAAGTTCTGTTTTCTTTGCGAGTTGTTCTAAGTTTATCTTCTTTATTTTAGATAAAGTTTCTAAAATAAGAATTGTTCTATTTACTGCATTTAATTGTGTTTTATTATCCATTAGTATCTCTCATGATTTATTATATATAATTATATAATAATTATCAGTGAAATAGAAAGGGTAAATAAAATAAACTTATTTTATTGACACGAGTAAATACTAGTGATAATATTTTTAAATTAAAAGGAGAGATTAAATTGGCTTCTAGAAAAGATGTTGCAAAATTAGCTGGAGTTTCACCTGCTACTGTATCCTATTATGTAAATAAAAATGGATATGTAAGTGAGATAACAGGTAAAAAAATTCAAAATGCAATTGATGAGTTAAATTACACCCCTAATTTAATTGCTAGAAGTTTAAAAATTAATGATACTAAGCAGTTATTATTTTTATGTAATGATATTAGAAACCCTTTCTACTCTCAGCTAGTACATAGAGCAACTAAATCAGCTTCTAAAAATGGTTATACATGCTTATTCTCTCCAATAGTAAATGATCCTGATTATATTAATAGAATTTTAAGTTACCAAGTTAGTGGTGTGTTTGCTTCTAATAATAAAATGGATGTTACTCAAATTAATAAAATAGCAAAAACAAATATTCCAGTTGTTATATTAAGAGATATAGATTGGAAAGATTTAGATTCATCTGTTACACTTTTAAAAGTAGAGTTTTCTACTATTATGAAAGAAATTATAGAGCATTTAGTTAATAAAGGTTGTTCAGAAATTCACTATGTATCAAGTTCAACAATTAATAATTTAGATGCTAAGTCAACATCATTTATTAAGGCGATGGGTAATAAATCTTATTCAGTAATAGAAAACGTATCATCTACTAATGATGCTTATCAAACGATTATTGAAACTTATAAAACAAAAGATGCTTTTCCTAATGCCTTTGTTTGTACAAATGATGGTGTAGCTCTAGGTTGTATTAGAGCAATCATAGATTGTGGATTAAAAGTACCAGACGATGTTAAAGTTGTAGGATTCGATAATACTAATATTTCTCAGTTTTCTAATCCAAAGATTTCAACTGTAGATATTGATAGTGATAAAATAGGTGAAATAGCTGTTTCAAAACTATTAAATAAAATTAATAAAAATGAAGAAGAAGATTTGGTGATAAAGCCAAAATTAATTATAAGAGAATCATCTAATTCTTAGATTGATTTTTTATAAATATATATTTACTCGAGTAAATATATAGAAAGGAGTAAAATGAAAAATAAAAAAAATATTCTAGTCTTCATGACTGATCAACAAAATAGTGAAACTTTAAAACCTGAATCAAAGGCTAAAACACCTAATTTGGATAAATTTTTAAAAAATTCTATAAAATTTAACAATTGCTATACAACCTCACCTCATTGTTGTCCTTCACGAGCTGGTTTTTTCTCCGGGTTATATCCTTCAGAGCATAATGTTTGGCATAATGTTGAAGTTGATAATGCAATATCGAGAACTCTTTATGATGGGGTGAAGTTATTCCCAGAAATATTAAAAGAAGATGGTTATAAAACATATTTTGCAGGGAAATGGCATGTTAGTGCATATGAAGGACCTAAGGATAGAGGTTTTGACGAAGTGTTATTTGAATATACTTCTAACTATGGAAGATTTACTGAAGAGAATAAATCAAGATATAAAGCTTGGAGTGAAGTATATAGTCATAAAGAAAATATGAAATTAGATGAGTCTAAGGATTTTGGAGAAATCGTTAGATGTGGGTATCCAAAATATTATCAATTTGGAGTAGATGATAATCCTTTTGGGGATAATACATCAACTGAGAGAGCATGTGAAGTTTTAGATAATTATAATAGTGAAAATCCGTTTTTTATGTATGTTGGCACAACAGGTCCCCACGACCCTTATTGTCCACCACAAAAGTTTTTGGATATGTATAAAGATGTTGAAATAGAATTACCTCCTAATTTTGATGATGATATGATGGATAAACCATCTCTTTATAGAAGAACAAAAGAATGTTTTAAATTAACAAAAGAAGAACATATTGAATCAATTAGGCGTTATTATGCTTTTGTATCATATGAAGATTATCTTTTTGGTCAAATCATAAATAAACTTGAAGAAACAAATTTATTAAAAGATACATATGTACTTTATTTAACTGATCATGGTGATTATGTTGGTGCACATGGTTTATGGTCAAAAGGTTTACCTTGCTTTAAGGAAGCTTATAACATTGGAGTATGTTTAGGTGGTGCTGATATTAATGAGCATGTAGAAAATGATGATTTATTATCAATTTGTGATTTTGCACCAACTATTTTAGAGTTAACAGGAAATAAAGATAAACTAAAAACGACAGGGAAAAGTTTAGTTCCAATTATTAATAATAAAAAAACTCCTAAAGATTGGAGAGAAGATTTATTTACTCAAACTAATGGGAATGAAATATATGGAATTCAGAGAGCTGTTTTTAATAAAAAATGGAAACTTGTAATGAATACTTTTGATTATGATGAACTTTATGATTTAGAAAAAGATCCTTTAGAAATGAAGAATATTATTAATGAAGCTCCTAAAGAATTGATTAAATCTTTATATAAAAAGTTGTGGAAATTTGCAAAAGAAACTAAAGATAATTGTACTTGTCCATATATAACAGTATCAGTTCCAAGTTATGGTCCAGGAATAATTTACGAAGATTAGATTATAAAAAATAAGTATGTTAAAAGCTAAAGTATAGTTGTTGTTTGACAATTAATATACTTTAGTTTTTTTATTTTTTTCTTGACAGATACGTATATTGAGTTAAACTGTTAATGAAAATGTACACACGTATGTATATTTTTTTTAAAAAAGATATACACACGTATGTATAAACAAGGGAGGCTCAGTAATGAGAAAAATTTTAAGTGTAGTGTTAGTAGTATTAGCTTGTAGTTCAACTTTATTTGCTTCAGGTGAAAAAGAAAGTGAAACTAATGGTAAAACAGTATTAAAGGTTGCGAACTATGCCCTTTTAGAAAGTGGCTATGAACAATTTTGGAAAGATGTAGAAACAAATTTTGAAGCTGCAAATCCTAATGTAGATATTGAATGGGTTACAGCACCATATGGTGAAATAATGAACCAAGTAATTAATATGGCAGGTGGTGGAGACAAAGTTGACGCTATTTTTAGTGAAATAGACTGGATTCCAGGCTTTGAAGATGCAGGTCTTGCTGCCCCTATTAGTGATATTTTACCTCAATCTTTCTTAGATGATTTATATCCAGATGTTATGAAAGCTTTTGAAATTGGTGGTACAGCATATGGTGTTCCTCTATATATTTCTCCTTATGTAATGTATTACAATAAAACTTTATTTGAAAAAGCTGGACTTGATCCTAATATGCCACCTAAAACTTATGATGAAATGTTAATGATGGCAAAAGAATTATCAAAATTAAAAGATTCAAACGGTAATAAAGTTTATGCATTTGGTCAAACAACTGCTTCAGTACCTGTTTCAGGTAGTAGTGTAAATGCAATGATATTTAACTTTGGTGGATCTGTATTAGATGATAATGGTAATCTTTCAGTTGATAATAAAGGTTTTGAAGAAGCAATTACAATGTTAAAAACATTAGATGATTATTCATATAATCCTCAAAATGCTAAGTTAAAAGATTTAAGAAACCTTTTTGCTTTAGAACAACTAGCAATGTATTATGATCAAAGTTGGGGATTTAATGGTATTAGATCTATCAATCCTGATGCAGTAAATTTCGCAGCTAGTGCAGCTCCATTAGTAGGTGGAAATGGAAGTGGTCAATCATTACTACAATCACATTGTTTCATTCTTGTAGATAATGGAGATGCTAGAAAAGATGCATTATCAAAATTTGTTCAATATGTAATTTCAGCTGATGTATTAGGTGATTACCTAGCTAATTTAACTCCTGCTTATCCTGCAATTAAGAGTATGGAAGGAATGGAAGCTATTGAAAACAATCCTGTATTAAAAGGTGCTGCTGCTTCAGCAAGTAATGTAAAAGCACAACCTTTTATTCCTCAATTAAAAGATATTAACTTAGAACTTTGTACATTAGCTCAAGCTGTAACAGTTGGAGATGAAGATGTAGCATCAGCTATAAGTGATTTCAAGAAAAGAGCTCAATCAAAATTAAGCGAATAGCATAGTACTTTGGGTTCTAAGGTATCTTAGAACCCAATTCTTAGGAGATTTTTTGATGAAAAAGAAATACCAAAAATTATCAGATAATAGCTATTCTTTTGTATTAACAATACCGGCAACGATTTTAACTGTTGTATTTATAATTGTACCGATTGTTCAATCATTGTTTATGAGCTTTCAAAAGTATGGTGTAAAAAATATTATTAGTGGTAAACCAGGGACTTGGAATAATTTTAGAAACTACACTAAATTATTTGAATCGAATCAAATACCTGAAGCAGCATATCATACATTATGGTTTGTATTATTTGTTATTATATTTCAGTTTATTATTGGAATGGCATTAGCTTTAGTATTAAATAAAGAATTTAAAGGTTCAAGATTTTTTAGATCAATAATGATGACCCCTTGGGTTGTTCCTACAGTTATTTCTGGTCTTATCTGGATGTGGTTATTTCAACCACAATATGGATTTGTAAAATACTTTATTTCAATTTTAAGTTTTGGACAGGTAACTGATCTTGCAATATTGAATAATCCAAAAACTGCATTAGGTGGTATAGCAGTTGCTGCGCTTTGGAAGCAGATACCTTTAACAACACTTTTATTACTTGCAGGACTCCAAAATGTGCCAAAAAGCACATTAGAAGCTGCAACTATAGATGGTGCTGGTGCAATTAGAAGATTTTTTTCAATTATAATTCCATATTTAGCTCCTGTTATCAAAATAACAATATCAATGGCTATTATAGAAAACTTTAAGCAATTTCCACTCTTTTGGACAATGACTGGAGGTGGACCTAATGGATCAACAACTAACTTTGCAATATTAAGTTATAGAGAAGCTTTTGTTTCAATGAATTTAGGTTCCGGTGCAGCAGTTACAACTATGTGGATGATTATGATGATAGTAATCGTTGGATTATATCAAAAGTACTTTAAAGTACAAGATTTAAGTTAGGGGATAGAAAATTATGAAAAAGAAATTACCTACAATTTTAAAGTTTATTATATTAGCCCTAATTATGTTGTTTTTATTATTTCCAATATATTGGATGTTAATTACATCTTTTAAAACTAATATGGAAGCATATTTATATCCACCATCTTTTTTCCCAAAAACTTTTGTATTAGATGCGTTTATAAATCTATTTACAGAAAATAATGAATTCTTTGTCTATTATTTTAATAACTTTTTAGTTTCATTTATTAGTGCTCTTATTACTTGTTTTGTTGCAATTTTTGCAGGGTATTCAATTGCAAGATTTAATACTAAGTGGAGCAAAGCTTTTGTTGCTATATTGTTATCATCCCAAATGTTTCCAATTATCTCAAGAATGATTTCACTTTATTCAATGATGTCAAAGATGGGAATCATAAATACAAGAACAGGATTAATATTAGCTATTGTAGCAGCTCAAGTTCCTTTCTGTTGTTTATTGTTATCTAGCTTTTTCTTTAATATTCCTAAAGAAATTGAAGAAGCTGCAACAGTTGATGGTGCATCGAGAAATACTATTTTATTTAAGTTGTTAACTCCTTTAGTAACCCCAGGTATTTTAGCAGTTGGAATTTATGCGTTCTTGATGACTTGGGATGATTATCTACATGCAGCAACTCTTATTCAAACAGATAGTTTAAGGACATTATCAGTTGGAATTAGTCTTAGATACTTAGGAGAATTATCATACGATTGGTCATTAATTAACAGTATTTCTGTAGTTGGTACATTGCCAATGGTATTAGTATTTTTCTTCTTCCAAAAATATATGGTAAAAGGATTAGTAGCTGGAGCTGTTAAAGGTTAAAGCTAAAAGAAGGTTATATGAAAGATAAAAGACAAGTCGTTTTTATTATGACGGACACTACTCGATGGGATATGTTAGGATGTTACGGCAATAAAGATATGAAAACACCTAATTTAGATAATTTAGCTAAAGAAGGTGTAAGATATGAAAAAAACTATTCTACACAACCCGTTTGTGGACCCGCTAGGAGTGCAATTTTTACAGGACTTTATCCTCACTCAAATGGTGGAATAACTAATACTGTAGCATTAACAGATGGAGTTAAAACTATTGGTGAATATTTACAACCTAATGATATTTCTTGTGCATATATTGGGAAATGGCATTTAGATGGTGGAGATTATTTTGGTAATGGTATTTGTCCTAAAGGTTATGATGAAGATTATTGGTACGATATGAGATGTTATGTAAATGAACTTAGTGATGAAGAAAAATTGCTTAGTCGTAAAGAAGAATCATCTTTAATAAATGGAGGAATTTCTGAAAAATTAACATTTGGTCATAGGGTAAGTGATAGAGCTTTAGATTACATTGATAAACATTCTGAAGAAGATATGTTTTTATGTGTAAGTTATGATGAACCTCATCAACCTTATTTATGTCCTGAACCATATGCTTCTATGTATGAGGATTATGAATTTCCTAAAACACCAAATTATTATGATACTTTAGAAGGTAAACCATTATATCAAAAACTATGGGCTGGAGAAACTTTATTAGAAGATAAAGATGGATTAAAAATAAAGCCACAATTATTTTTAGGATGTAATAGTTATGCTGATTATGAAATTGGCAGAGTATTAGATAAAGTTAAAGAAAAAATGCCAAATGCTATGGTTATCTTTACAAGCGATCATGGAGAAGCATTAGGAGCTCATTCTCTTAATTTAAAGGGTGCATCTGTTTATGAAGAAATATCTCATGTTCCATTAATCATAAAAGGAGGAGCTTATATGCAGACTCCAATTAATGAAGTATATGATCATGTTACTTCTCATATTGATTTAGTACCTACTATCTTAGATTATTATAGTTTATATACTCCTCCTGTATTAGCAGGTAAGAGTATGAGAGAAATAATTGAATCACCTAAAAAAAATATTCTTCGTGATACAGTATTCTGTGAATTTCATAGATATGAAATTGACCATGATGGTTTTGGTGGAATACAATTTATGAGAAGTGCTATTAGTGATAATAGAAAATTAGCTATCCATTTATTAGATAATACTGATGAATTATATGATACTAATAATGATCCTTATGAAATGGTAAATCAAATTGAAAATGAAGATTATATAGAAGATAGGAAATATCTACACACCCAAATATTAAATTGGATGAATAATACAAGAGATCCTTATAGAGGCTATCAATGGAAATGTAGATATTGGAATGATGAGAAACCAAGTTGGGATTGTGATGGATATACACGTCAAAGACCAAGTGCAAAAGATGAAATAAAGCAACTTGATTATGATACAGCTCTTGAGATACAAGAGAATGTAAGGTATAAAATAAAGAAACAGCTTGTGTAGGTATATATGAATAAAACTATAAAAAGAGTTACAAGAAAGGATGTTGCTGAGAGGGCAAATGTCTCTCCAACCATTGTTTCTTATGTAATTAATAATAATCGATATGTAGATGCTGAAAAAAAGAAAAGAGTTCAGCAAGCTTTAAAAGATTTGGGGTATAAGCCAAATGCTATGGCTAGAGCTCTTAAAGGGAAGCAAAGTAATCATATTCTTTTTATAGTTGATGATTTACAAAGTGAACACTTTAGTAAAATAATGAAGCAAATAGATTCTTGGGCTTATGAAAATAATTATTTTATTTCACTTTGTGAAAGTAGAAATAGTGACAGTTTTGTAAATCAAGTGTATCAAAGATATTTTGATGCAGTATTAATTGCTTCTGGTACTTTTAAACAAAAATATATTCAAGAATTAATAGATACTAAAATTCCTGTAGTTATATTGGAAATGAGGAAATATGATAAACTTCATGGTAATTTTGGTCTAATAAACACGGGGCTGTATCAAGGCTCCCGTGATTGTTGTAAAACTCTAATTGAAAAAGGGCGAGACAAAATATTATTTGTTGATAGTTTTAAAACACTTTCATTTACAAAAAGTTCTAAAGATGATTTTAGATATAAAGGTTTTATAGATGAATTAATAAACCATGATTTTGTCAAAGATGTTAACTATAAAATAATTAATAATTGTCATGACGAAAAAGATTTATCAAAAAGAATTGATGAAATACTAGCTTCAGGGTTTAAAATTGATGCTGTTTTTGGAAGAACAGACTCTGTAGCAATTCAAACTATGTATAAGTTGATAGATAAAGGTTATAAAATACCAATAGATTGTTCAATTATTGGTGTAAATAATGCTAGAATCTCAAGATATACAACTCCACAATTATCTACTTTAGATATCAATAGAGAAGGAATAGGAAAAGCAATAATTAATCTTTTAGGCAAAATGTTTAATCATAGAGATGTTGATAATTTAAATATTTCTTTAGAAACTTTATTAATTAAAAGAGATAGTCTTTAGCTCTTGTTAATATTATAGTAACTAGTTAAGATAGTTTTTTATGAAAGCTATAAATGAAAAAGAACTTCGATTTTCGAAAAAGTATTTATTATATTTAATTTTGCCTCTTTTCGGAGAGCAATTTTTATCAATACTTGTTGGAGTAATTGATTCAATAATGGTAGCTTCATATTCTGAGGCCGCTATTAGCGGGGTTTCATTAATTGATTCTTTATATTCATTATTTTTCTTTTTGATTTCAGCTTTTACAACAGGTGGTGCTGTTGTTACTAGTCAGTATTTAGGACGAGGTGATAAGAAAAGAGCTAAAGCTGCATCTAAAGCACTATTATATATTTCTTTATTTTTTGGAATACTAATAGCTCTCTTATTTTTACCAATTCAAGGTTCTCTAATTTCTTTTATATATGGTGATTTAGATATAGCTGTATATGATCAAAGCTTAATATATTTCGATTATGTTTTTATATCTATTCCATTTTTATGTTTATTTGCTTCTGGTAGCGCTTTATTTAGATCTGTTGGAAATTCGAAAATCTCTCTTAAAATATCAATATTAATGAATATTTTAAATGTTGTTTTAAATGCAGTTTTTATTTATGGGTTAAAGATGGGAATTAAAGGTGCAGGTATTGCAACTTTAGTTTCTAGAATAGTATCAGGAGTGTTGATGTTTATATTCTTGATTACTTTTGATAGTGAAATTAAAGTTGAGAATATATTAAAAGTAAATATAGATTTTAGTATATTAAAGAAAATATTTTCTATTAGTATTCCTAACGCAATAGAAAATAGTGTATTTCAAGTTGGAAAAATTGCTGTTCAAAGTATTGTTGCAAGCTTGGGAGTTGCATCTATTGCTGCTAATGTTGTAGTAAATAATTTATGTACATTTGCTATTCTTCCAGGTACTGCAGTGTCTTTAGCTTCTACAACAATAATTGGGCAATGTTTAGGTGCAAGAGAAAAAGATCAAGCAAAATACTATACCTCTCTTTTATTAAAAATATCATTAATAGCTATTTTATCTTTTTGTGTAGTTATTTTTATTTTATTAAAACCAATTATTTCTTTATATAATTTATCTGCTGAAGCTACAACTCTAGCTACTAATATAAGTACAATAGTTTTAATATTGACCTCTATTCTTTGGACATTTTCTTTTGCTACTCCAAATATTTTAAGATCAGCAGGCGATGTAAAATATACTCTAGTTTGTTCTTTAATTAGTTTAATCCTTTGTAGAATATTAGGAGCTGTTATCTTTACAAAAGTATTTGATTTGGGTTTGTATGGTGTATGGTTTGCAATGATGGTTGATTGGATTTGTAGATCAAGTTGCTATATTACCCGACTAAAAGGTGAAACTTGGCTTAATAAAAAAGTTATTTAATTCTAAAATAAGTCTTATCTATTTTATTATTTATAAAAATATTACCCAATTTTGTATTATATATACAATTGGGTTTTAATATTTTAATGGTATATTATATTATTTAAACATCCTATTTTTACATATATATATAGTTTAATTCTATCATAAATTATAATCGCTTATTTTTTTATTATAAATAAATTTCTCATTTGGTATTAAAAGATAAATAATGTTGACAAAACCAAAAATGTAATTTAGTATTCAAATATAAAGTTTGTATACAAATTTATTTAATGTATACACAAATGGGGATTAGAATGGGTGATTACATAGATAGTGCTACAAATATATTTGAAACATTAAAAAATGAAATATTAACTTTAGAGATAAAACCAGGGGAGCCTGTAATAGAAGCAGATATTTGTAAAAGATTTAATGCTTCAAGAACTCCTGTAAGAACTGCTTTTCATAGATTATCTGATGCAGGTTTATTAGAAACTATAAGATATAAAGGATCTAGAGCTCCGTTAATAAATCAAGATATAGTTAAGCAACTAATATTTATGAGAATAGCTATAGAAGAAAAAGTATTACTAGAATATACAGATATCTATGATCAATATTCCATTGCTGATGCTTACAACTCTCTAAAAAAACAAGAATTAAGTTTAGAGATAGGCGAATTTTCAATTAAACAATTTTATGTAGATGATGCAAATTTTCATAAAATTTGGTTTGATAGATCAAATAAAAAATATTTATGGGAAATGTTACAAGATTTGAGTATTGATTATACAAGATTTAAAACCTTAGATATTGTAACTAAAGAGCCTTGTTCAGAAATTTTAAAAGAGCATAGAGCTTTGTTAGAAGCTATAGAAGCTAAAGACAAAGAAGAA
Source organism: Pleomorphochaeta sp. (assembly GCF_050031695.1). Classification (GTDB taxonomy): domain Bacteria; phylum Spirochaetota; class Spirochaetia; order Sphaerochaetales; family Sphaerochaetaceae; genus Pleomorphochaeta. Next base: position 23,446 of record NZ_JBNAIC010000026.1, read on the forward strand.
ATAAAAAATATAATACAACAACATTTAAATGGTGGGATAAGAAGACTTTCAACAATGATGGAAACAAAATACGCTTCTTATTTTATTCATTAAATATCAATCGGAGGATGAAATGGTAGATATTCGCTATTCAACAGGAAAAGAACCTTTTAAAACAATGACAACTGAACAACTAAGAGAAGAGTTCTTAATTCAAAACATTTTCATTGAAAATGATGTAACAGCAACATATTCACATGTTGATAGAATAGTAACTTTAGGTGCAATGCCTACTGATAAAGAAATTGCATTAGATAAAAATATTGATGCAATGGCTGATTTTGGTGTTAATTTCTTCTTAGAAAGAAGAGAAATTGGAATTATTAATATTGCTGAAAAAGGTAGTGTAAAAGTAGATGGTAAAGAATATGTATTAAATCATTATGATGCACTTTACTTACCAATGGGTACAAAAGAAGTATTATTATCAAGTGCTGATAGTAAATCTCCAGCTAAATTCTATATGAATTCAACTCCAGCACATACAGCATTCCCAGCAAAATTAATTACATTAGAAGATGCTAAACATTTACATTTTGGATCTCTAGCTGAATGTAATGAAAGAACAATTAATCAATATATCCATCCAGATATTTTAGATACTTGTCAACTTTCAATGGGATTAACTCATCTTGTAGAAGGTTCTGTTTGGAATACTATGCCAGCCCATACTCATGAAAGAAGAATGGAAGTATATTTCTATTTTGATGTTCCAGAAGATCAAGCAGTTTTCCATTTTATGGGTGAACCATCTCAAACAAGACATATTGCTGTTCATAATGATGAAGCAGTTATTAACCCAAGTTGGTCAATTCATTCAGGTTGTGGAACAAAGAATTATACATTTATTTGGTCAATGGCTGGTGAAAATAGAACATATAGCGATCAAGATGCTATTAAAACAGAAGATTTAAGATAGGAGTCATAATATGAGTGTAAATTTTTCTCTAGAAAATAAAGTTGCATGGGTAACTGGTGCTTCTTATGGTATTGGCTTTGCAATTGCTAGTGCATATGCTAAAAAAGGTGCAAAAATTGCTTTTAATGATATAAACCAAGAATTAGTTGATAAAGGTTTAAAAGCTTATAAAGAAATTGGTATTGATGCAAAAGGTTATGTTTGTGACGTTACTAATGAGGATCAAGTAAAAGCTTGTGTTAATAGTATTGTTAATGATTTAGGTACTATTGATATTTTAGTAAATAATGCTGGAATTATAAAAAGAGAAAGCATGATTGATATGAAAGTTGAAGATTTTAGAAAAGTTATAGATGTAGATTTAAATGCTCCTTTTATTGTTTCTAAAACAGTATTACCTATAATGATTGAAAAAAATCAAGGTAAAATTATCAACATATGTTCTATGATGAGTGAGTTAGGTAGAGAAACTGTTAGTGCTTATGCTGCTGCAAAAGGTGGCCTTAAGATGTTAACAAGAAATATTTGTAGTGAATATGGCGAATATAATATACAATGTAACGGAATTGGACCTGGTTATATTGCAACTCCACAAACAGCTCCTCTTAGAGAAAGACAAGCTGATGGATCAAGACATCCTTTTGATTCTTTCATTATAGCTAAGACACCTGCTGCTAGATGGGGAACCCCTGAAGACTTAATGGGACCTGCAGTATTTCTAGCTAGTGAAGCATCAGATTTTGTAAATGGTCATGTGCTATATGTTGATGGTGGTATTTTAGCTTATATTGGTAAACAACCTCAATAAAATTGATTTTACTCAACATATAAAATAACTAGCTAATGTTTATTTATTATTTACATTAGCTAGTTTTTTTTTAGGAGGGATATGTGAGAAAATATTTATTATTAGTTTGTCTTTTATTGTTATTATTTACTAGTTGTTTAGAGCAAGAAGAGAAAGAGTTAATAAGTGATGATACTATTATTTTAAGATATGCAGAAAGTGAAAAAGAAGATTCATATTTAGCTCAAATAAGTACTTATTTTGCATCTTTAGTTGAAGAAGAAAGTGAAGGTAAAATAATAATAAAAGTTTATTATGGTGGTGAATTAGGTACTGAGGAAGAAGTACTAACTCAACTTCAATTTGGTGGTATAGCATTAGGTAGGGTTAATTTCTTATCAGTAAGTGAACAACTTCCTTCTTTTATTACAAGTTATTCTCATTTAATAGATTTACCATTTTTTAATTTTCTTAATACTATAGATTCTAATGAGAATTATAATTTTGCATTCCAAAATGAAAAATTATATCCACTGTCTGTTTTACCTCCTAGTAAAAGATGCATTTATAGTGACGAAGAAATAGATATTGAGAATTATGGAAAAATTAAAATAGGTATTGATAATTCGAAAATGTATGAAAAATACTTAATGGAAATAGGTTTATCTCCTATTATCATAGGAAATATTGATACATTTCCATCTCTTAGAAATGGATTCATTGATGCTAGGGAATCATCTTTATCTTCATTTTTAACCAGTGATGAATACCCCTATATTAAAGAAGTTTTATTATTAGATGATATCACTTTACCTTCATTTATTCTTTTTAGTAATGAAATATTAAATCAGTTATCAAGAGATGAAGTAAATATATTACTGAAATGTGCAGAACAAACTTTAGAATATTCAAAGAAATATATAAGTAAAGAAGAATCTAATGCGATAATAAAAGTTGAAAATGAAAAAAATGTGAGGGTTATGTAATGAAACAAAAACATGAATCAATATTTTTTTCAGTTGGAAACCAGATAAATCTATTTTTAGTAGCTATATTTATTATAGTTGTAGTTTTTTCATTCTTTGTTAGAACAACAATGTTTGATTATATTATAAAAAGTTCAAGTAATAATAATTTATCTTATAAAGTTCTCTCTCTAAAAACTAATATTTCTGATTGTGAAGAGAGCTTAAATATGTATTTAAGATCAGGAAATAGACAAAAACTTAATGAATTTAATATCGCTAGCGAAAATTCAAAAGACATTATCGAAGATTTGATAAAAAGTGTTAATGATAGAGAAAATCTATATTTATTAAAATCAATTGAAACCTCATTTAATAACTATTTTTTTGAAGGTTGCCAAGCTTCTTTTAACTATAATACTAATAATTATGAGTATTATAGTAAGATGTATCAAGCTGAAATTATACATGATTATTTACAGAAATATTGTGATGAATTATTAAATAATTTAATAGAAGAAGAAAAAATGACTAATGAAATTCTTGATAATAATTTTAGTAAGTATTCTACTTTTTTAATTATTTTTTTAACTGCCTTTTTTATTTTTTTATTAGCCGTTTTTGTTCATATCTATACTAATATATCTCATCCATTAATACTTTTAGTTCATGAGGCTAAACGTGTATCAAAGGGGGATTTTGAAGTTAAAGCTAGGGAATTAAAAAGAGATAATTCAATGAGTCTTTTAATAAGAACTTTTAATAATATGATTACAAATATTAAAAATATGATGGAAGAATTAAATCAAAAAGTTATTATTGAAAGAGAATTAGCAATAGAGCAGAAAAAGAATGAAGAAAACTTAAAACTTTTAAATGAAGCTCAATTTTTAGCACTACAATCGCAAACTAATCCTCATTTTCTTTTTAATACATTAAATTCTATTTCAAGAATGATAACTTTAGAAAAGAATGATGATTCATTAATTATGATAGATTCATTATCTGCATTGTTAAGATATAATTTATCAGATGCTTCTAAACCTGTATTGTTAAAAGAAGAATTAGATATTACGACTGAATATATTAAAATTCAACAAAAAAGATTTAATCATAGATTGAAATATTATATATGTGTTCCCATTGAATTACAAAATGAGGTAATGTTACCAAAATTTACTCTACAACCAATTATTGAAAATGCCATTGTTCATGGATTAGAACCAAAGAAAGAAGGCGGTATTATCAAAATATCTGCAAAATTAGAAGAAAATGATGTAATTATTGAAATTGAAGATAATGGCGTCGGTGTAAAAGATAAAGTATTAGAGAAGTTTAATAATTATGAAGATATAGAATGTGAAAATAGGAAGCATTTAGGTCTCTCTAATACTAGAAGTAGAATAGAATTATTTACGAATAATAAAAAATCTTTTGAGATGATAAAAAAGAAAAGTGGTGGAACTAAGATAATTATTAAGTTAAAAGCTGATATGGAGGTGAAAGATAATGTTTAAAATATTAATTGCAGATGATGAAGATTTAGAAAGAAAAGCTCTCAGTTTATTTATAGAAAAATCTAATTTACCAATAGAAAAGATAATATTAGCTGAAAATGGTAATGATGCCTTTGTAAAAATTATTTGTGATAAGCCAGATATTGTTGTCTTAGATATTAATATGCCTGAAATGTCAGGTTTAGAAGTATTAGAAAAAATAAGAAAAGAAAATATTGATTCAAAAGTAATTATTTCTACGGCATTTGATCAATTTGATTTTGCAGTTAAAGCTTTGAAATTAGGTGCAATGGATTTTTTAGTAAAACCTGTTAATAGAAAAGTATTTTTAAAAGCTATAGATAAGACTGTTGAAAGATTGAATATCGAAGAAAAAAATAAAGATAAAATGAAACAATTAGATAATGTAATTGAGTACTTTAAAAATCAGCCTACAGAAAAAAAATTTAGTAGAGATGAGGCAATTCCTGAAGCTGTAATTACAGTAAAAGAATACATTGAATGTAATTTTACAAATTATATAAGTCTAGATGAAATAATTCTTGATTGTGGTTATTCAAAATATCATATTTCTCGATTGTTTAAAAATTATATGAATTGTACAATTATGGAATATTTATTAAAGCAAAGAATGGTAAAAGCGAAAGATTTATTAATTAATACTCAAGATACGATTAAAGAAATTTCTATTGCTATTGGATATAGTGATCCTAATTATTTTAGTCTGATATTTAAAAGAGAAGAAGGTGTTAGTCCTATACAATTTAGGGCTGTAAATAGATAGCCTATAAGATATTGCTATAAAAGCAATATCTTATAGTTAGTAAGCAATATGCTATAGTGCGCGATTAGAAAACTCGTTTTATGATTCACTTACAAATTAGGAGGAACTTATGTTCAAAAAAGTTTTATTAATCACAAGTGCATTATTAGTAAGCACTTCAATGCTATTCGCACAAGGTAATAGTGAACCTGCAAGTACAAGTAATGGTCCAGATAAGGTCTATACTATGCAAATTGCACATGCTCAACCAACAACAAACCCTCGTCATATATCTTTAGAACATTTTAAAGAAATTGTAGAAGAAAGAACTGATGGTGCTATAAAAGTAGAATTATATCCAGCTGGCCAATTAGGTACTGAAAAAGAAATGTTAGAACAAGTTTGTTCAGGTGTTATACAAGGTATGAGAGGTGGACAAATGGATTTCGTACCTAAACTATTAGTATTTACTCTTCCTTTTTTATGTGAAGATAGTGAACAAGTTACACGATTAATGAATAGTGAATTAGCAAAAGATATTTGTAGCTCTTCAAAAGATGATGGTGCATTAATTCTTGGTTTAGGAGATGCAGGTGGATTTAGACAATATTCAAATAATGTTAGACCAATTCATACTCCTGAGGATTTAAATGGTTTAAAAATGCGTTCAAATGGTATGGATACAATTGACAAAACTTTCAAAGCATTAGGTGCATCAGTTGTTTCTGTTCCTTATTCAGATTTATATATGGCTTTAAAAACAGGTGTTGCTGATGGTCAAGAAAATCCATGGGTTAATGTTGAAGGTATGAAATTCTATGAAGTCCAAAAATATTTCACTGTTTTAAATTATCAATTCCATCCAGATCCATTCTATGTAAATCTTGATTGGTATAATTCTTTACCTAGTGATTTACAAGAAGTATTAGCACAAGCTACAAAAGAAATGATGGAAGTAAATAACCAAGCAATCGCTGACAACCAAGCTCAAGCAAGAAGTGTTGTAGAAGCAAATTGTGAAATTTACACACCAACTAAAGCTGAATTACAAGCTTTCAAAGATGCTACTGAAGTTGTTTATCAACAATATATTGATGAAGGTATCTTAACTCAAAGTGAATTAGATCAAATGAGAGCTATCGTAGCAGGTAATTAATAATTATACCTAAAAATAAAATTATCCGGCCCATAAGTGGGCCGGTATTATCACAGTAGGAGGTGTATTATTAGTACCTTAAAAACTCTTTCAAAAAAAATATATAATATTTATGTAGGAATCGGTGTATTTGCAGTTGGGCTCATAGCCTTTTGTGTAATCTTTTCTGTAATAGCTAGATATTTCTTTGGTATTTCTTTTCTGTTTTTAGAAGAATTTATTACAACAGTTTTTGCTTTTACAACATTCTGGGGAATAGGAATTTGTGTAATAGAAGATGAACACGTTGGAATTACATCAATTTATGAAAAATTTCCACCAAAATTCAAAGTATTTGCAACTATATTTAATTTTATTGTAATGATAGTAGTCGATATAACTATGATTAAATATGGATTTAAATATGTATTTAAATTTGGGAATCAATTATCTATGGGAATGTCTATCCCAATGAAGTACATGTATGGAATTATTCCTCTAGGATGTTCTATTGCATTATTAGCTATGGTTATTAAATTAATTGAATATTTGATGAACCTTAAAAAGAGGAGTATGTAATGGCTATTATATTTTTACTAGTATTTTTAATTGTATTTGCTCTAATGGGTACTCCTTTAGCTTTTGCTATAGGTGCTTCAAGTATGAGTTTTATTAATTCCTTTAATCCTAATTTTATGCAAATGTTACCTCAAAGAGTATGGGGTGGTGTGTTTTCATTTGTTATGGTTGCAATGCCATTATTTATGTTTGCCGGAGAATTAATGAACACTGGTGGAATTACAAAAAGAATAGTTGCGTTTTCTATGTATTTAGTAAGACCTTTTCATGGTGGATTAGGAGAGGTAAATATAATAGCTTCTATGATATTTGGTGGAATATCTGGATCTTCAGTTGCTGATACTTCGGCACTTGGTTCAATTCTAATTCCTGCAATGGAAAAAGAAGGTTATTCAAAGAAATTTGCAGCAGGTGTAACAGTTGCTTCATCAACTATGGGTATGATAATTCCTCCTTCAGTTCCTATGATAGTTTATGCAATGGCCTCAGGGGCTTCAATTGGTAAATTATTTATTGCTGGGTTGGTCCCAGGGGTATTAATTGGTCTATCTCAGTTAATTAATGTAAATCTTATTTCAATAAAAAGAGGTTATCATCCTGAGAGAAAACCTTTTGATAAAAAAGACTTTATTCATACTATGTTGTATGGGCTTCCTGCTATATTAATGCCTGTTGTTATTGTTGTGTTTGTATCTTTTGGTATTTGTACAGCTAGTGAATCTGCTGGTATTGCTGTATTATATTCATTAATTATAGGCTTTTTCTTTTATAAAGAATTAACTATTAAAGATGTTATAAATGGTCTTAGAAAAACTTTGATTTCATCTGCAGCTATTATGATAATTATAGGATTTACAACAATATTTACATGGTTATTAACAATGGCTAATATTCCAAGTCAAATTGCAACATTCTTTTTATCTTTAGATTTACCTGTTTGGGGATATGCTTTGATATTTGATTTATTAATATTAATGATTGGAGCATTTATTGATGTAACTCCAGCAATATTATTATTAACTCCGATTTTATTACCAGTTATGGAATCTGTGGGACTTTCTTCATTACAATTTGGTGCAATGTTAATAACAGGTTTAGCTATTGGTTTAGTAACCCCTCCTGTTGGAATGTGCTTAAATGCTTGCACAAAAATCAATAAAATGCAGATAACTGAAATATTTAAGGGAGCATTGCCGTTTGTAATTTGTAATGTTATAGTGCTAATCTTAATAAGTATTTTCCCAGCTCTTACAACATATTTACCATCATTGATGTCATATTAATTA
>NZ_JBNAIC010000027.1:0-3674 GCF_050031695.1 Pleomorphochaeta sp.
TGTATATGGTACTCTAAATATACCCCAAATTTTTTAAATTTTCAGTTGAAATACGGTCCACTCTAAAAATAAACTTCAATATATAAATATTTATATTGGAGGAAAATTAGGAGTGCTATCAATGATGGATTATTATTCAATTATCAAATTGAAACAAAAAGGTTTTTCTAATAGAAAGGTTTCTAAAATGTTATCAATAGATAGAAAAACAATAGCAAGATATTGGAACAAATATGTTGAACAGCAGGAACTTTTAAAAGATGAAAAATCTAATCATAGGGAAATACAAGAAAAGATTTGTACAGCACCAACTTATGATTCATCTACAAGAAAATGTAGAAAATTTAGTGATGAAATGGATCATTTTTTAAACCAAATATTAGAAGAAGAAGTTGAAAAATGTAAAGTATTAGGTCAAAACAAACAATATTTAACATATTATCAAATTTATGAACTAATGCTTGCTGAAGGTTTTGATATAGGACTTACAACAGTAAGTAATAAGATAAAGGAGAAGCGACACAAGGCAAGAGAATGTTTTATTAAACAAGAATACGATTATGGCGATAGATTAGAATATGATTTTGGTGAAGTAAAATTAGTAATTGATGGAGAAGTAGCAACTTATCATTTAGCTGTTTTATCATCTCCAGGAGGAAATTTTAGATGGGCTTATCTTTACAAGAATCAGAAGAAAGATGTTTTTATGGATTCCCATGTACAATTTTTTGAAATGATAAAAGGAGTTTACAAAGAAGTTGTTTATGACAATATGAGAAATGTTGTTTCAAAATTTATTGGTAAAAATGAAAAGGAACTAAATAAAGATTTAATAAATTTATCACTGTATTATGGTTTTGAAATAAATGTCACAAATTGTTTTAGTGGTAATGAGAAAGGTTATGTAGAAAATAGTGTAAAGGTAATTCGTAATAAAGTGTTTGCAAAACATTATAAGTTTAAATCTTTTGAAGAAGCTAGAGAGCATTTAAGAACACAATTACTAGATTTAAACAAAAAAAGTAAAATTAATGAAGAAAAAAAATATCTATTACCACATAAACCAAAGCTTGAATTAGCAGATATTACAATGCTAAAAGTGAATAAATACAGCTTTGTTCAAAGTGAAAATAACTTTTATTCAGTTCCTGAATATTTAGTAGGTAAAACAGTAAATGCAAAGATATATTATGATCATATAGAGATTTATGTAAATAATTGTTTAGTATGTAAACATAAAAAAATAGATGGATTCCGTAATACTAGTATCGATATTAACCATTATTTAAATACTTTTATTAAAAAACCTGGAGCATTAAAGAATTCACTAGCTTTAAAAAGCAAACCAAGGCTGAAATCCATCTATGATGAACATTTTAGCAAAGGACCTAAGATTTTTATAGATATTCTTAGAAAAAATAAAGAAAAAAATATTGATGAGTTAATTGAAATTGTATTATCGTCTATTTCTTTCTCTACAGATGATTCTAAATCAAAAATAAAAGAAGATAGACTTAAAATTGATGCAGCTACAAGAACTCAAACTAGTAAGTATAATAACATATGTATAGGAGGAAATTGTTAAAATGAATATAAAAGAACTTTCAAGTGAATTAAAATTATCATATATAAAAGATAATTATCAATTATTAATAGAAGAAGCTTCTCATACTAAAATGGGATATAAAGAATTTTTAGAAAATGTTCTTGAAAATGAATATTTAAGAAGAAAATCTAATGGAATCAAACGAAGACTAAGATTAGCAAAGTTTAGTACAAAAAAATATTTAGAAGATTTTGATCAGAGTATATACAATGAAGAATTACAAACTAAATTCAAAAATTTAGAGGATTTATTCTTTATTGAAAACAAAGAAAATCTGATTCTAATAGGCCCCCCAGGATCGGGTAAATCACATTTTTCCATAGGACTAGGAGTAAAAGCAATCATGCAAGGAATGAGTGTATTATTCATTTCGGTCCCAAATTTAATAATAGAATTAAAGGAGGCAATGAGCTTAAATCAGTTAAATATTTATAAGAGAAAATTTGAAAAATATGATTTAGTAATTTTAGATGAATTAGGTTATGTCTCATTTGATAAAGCAGGTTGTGAAATCTTATTTAATTTACTTTCAAATCGAAATGATAAAGGCTCAATTATAATAAATACTAATTTGACCTTTGATAGATGGGAAGAGATCTTTAAAGATCCAACGCTTACTGGGGCGATGGTGGACAGGCTGGCTCATAGAGCACATATTTTAGATATGACTAGAGACGTGAGTTATAGATATGAGGATACTATTGCATGGCTAAATGGAACAAAATAGTGGACCTTTTTTGAATTGAAGCTTGGGGTATTTTTCACTTGACGAAAACAATTTGGTTGTTTTAGAACAACTTTAAAGGGAAGTCCTTCTTCTTGAATAACTTGTCTCAAAAAAATATTTATTGCAGTACTCATATCAAGACCTAGACTTGAAAGAATCCTCTGAGCATCCTTTTTAGCTTGTATATCTGTCCTAACTGTAATGCTTGCTTTATTATTCATTTTCTTGCTCCTTGTATTTATACTATAATAAAATAACAATAAATTGTAAACAAATTTGCTTACAAATATAATACATTGTCTTACATTTATAAATTATATACTAATATATGGTGATAATATTAATATAAGTATTATAGAATCAATTATAGTTTCAACAGAGAATAAAAAGCAATTATCAAGTTATGAAACACAAGTTAAATACTATTCTTCTTACATTAAAAATAAACATGAATGGGATTTTGCTGGTGTTTATACTGATGAAGGAATATCAGGAACTAGTACTAAAAAGAAAGAAGGTTTTAAATCAATGGTACAAGATGCACAGACCGGTAAAATTGATTTAATAATTACTAAGAGCGTTAGCAGGTTTGCAAGAAACACTGTAGACAGTTTAACAACTGTTAGAAAATTAAAAGAAAAAGGAATAGAAATCTATTTTGAGAAAGAGAACATCTGGACACTGGACAGTAAAGGAGAATTGCTTATTACTATAATGTCATCCCTTGCTCAAGAAGAATCTAGATCCATTTCTGAAAACTGTACCTGGGGGATAAGAAAGAGATTTGAAGAAGGCAAAGTAAAAATGTCTTATGGTAGCTTTCTTGGCTACGAAAAGGATGATAATGGTAATATTGTAATTAATGAAAGAGAAGCAAATATAGTTAGATATATTTATTCAAGATACTTACAAGGCATAGCCCCTAATGCAATTGCAAGAGAATTAGAAGATAAAAAAGTTCTAAATGTAAGAGGAACTATTAAGTGGTATGGTTCAACTATTAAAAGCATGTTGCAAAATGAAAAATATACTGGTAATGCAATTCTTCAAAAAACTTATTCAACAGACTTTTTATCAAAAAAGAGAAAGGTTAATAATGGAGAAGTTCCAAAGTATTATGTTGAAAACAGTCACCCTTCCATTATAACCAAAGAACAATTTGAACTAGTTCAAGAAGAATTTGAAAAAAGAGGTAATCTTAAAAATAAGAATATAAATAAAAGTGTATTTGCTAATAAAGTTATTTGTGGTGATTGTGGAAGTGTTTATACAACTAAAACCTGGCACTCAACCTCTAAGTATAAAAGAATAATCTTTCAATGTAGTAATAAATATAAAAAC
>NZ_JBNAIC010000028.1:0-3792 GCF_050031695.1 Pleomorphochaeta sp.
ATGGATAATAATAATTATCCCTCTAAGTTTAATTTTGGCCCGGTGGCCATAGCAGAGTGGACACACCCGTTCCCATCCCGAACACGGCAGTTAAGCACTCTCACGCCGATGGTACTACAATTATGTGGGAGAGTAGGTAGCTGCCGGGCCTTTTTCTTTTTTCTATTTTGTTAGTTTAATAATAAAAACTATATTAAAATTTTTTAATTAATTTAATTTTATCATTATTTATGAAAAAAATTATTTCTGTTGCATTAGCAACGATGATTTAAGTTATATAATGCTAACATTTTATTAAAAGGAAATATTTTATGAATAATAATTATGAAACAATAGATGTAAGAAAAGCTACATCAAATTTTTTGCCAGGGTTGTTAAAAAAAGCCAGTAGTATAGACCTTAATAAAGGGCTATGCGTTATTCAAACTTTTGAACCAAAACCATTATTTTCTGCAATGAAAGATATTGGATTTGATGTAAAAGTAGAAAAGATCAGCGATGCAGAATATCATTGTTATTTTACAAGGACTGAAATTAAAAAGATACAATATAAAAATGGTTCTGATATGCCTTTAAAACCTACTGCAATTTTAAATTATAAGAAAATTGATAATAATTTAGCAAATATTGCTATAAATTTTTGGGAAGAGACTTGGAATAAAAAAACTCCTGCAATTGAACTAAAAACGAAGTTGTTATTATCATTAAGTAATGCTGTTGGTGCAAATAGATTTAGACAAGCAACACGTGAATTGATTAAAGCATACTCTTTAGGTGTAAGTATTAAAGAGTTTGATGAATTGTTTTCTTTATTTGTTTGGAATCAGGGTTTTGGGAATTTTTCATCAGAGATTGGACCTTCTTCTACTTATAAAGCATATCAATATATAAAAAAGAATGAAGAAATAAATGTTCCACAAAATGTTATTATTGAAGGACTAATGGATAAATTTGGTGAAAATAATAAAGAGGTAAGTACAAGTTTATAAAAATAAATGGCAGCTAAATGATAAATATTATTATCATATGCTGCCTTTATTTTATTCAAAAATGTTTTTTACTTTATCAAGCAAATCTCTAATAGGTAAATGTTGAGGACAATGGGTTTCACACAATCCACATTTTATACACGCACTTGCTTTTTCTTCATTGTTAAAGCCTTTATTATACATAAATTTAATACTGTCTCTATTTTTTTTTGAATCTAGATAAAAGTATTTGTTATAATATTCAAAATTATTTGGAATTAATACACCTTGAGGACATGGCATACAGTATTTACAATTAGTACAATCAATACGCTTTTTCTTATTTATAATATTTACAGCATCATTAATAACTTTTATTTCATTATCACTTAATTCATTAGCTTTATATTTTGAAGCTGATTTAATATTATCTACAACCTCTTCAAGTTTTCCCATACCGCTTAGAATTACTTTTACATTTTTATGATTATAGAGCCATCTAAGAGACCAAGAAGCATAAGAATCATCTTTATTCGCTTTTTTAAATACGTTTTCAACTTCTTTAGGTAAGTTGTTAGCAAGTTGCCCACCTTTTAGAGGTTCCATAATTACACAATCAATTCCTCTTGATTCGCAATAATCTAAACCTTCTCTACCTGCTTGGAAAAATTCATCTAAATAATTATATTGTATTTGTACTAAATCCCAATCATAACTGTCTACAACTTCTTTAAATAAATCGATTGATTCATCATGGTATGAAAAGCCCACGTGTTTTATTTTACCTTCTTTTTTTGCTTTTTCAATAAAAGCAAGGGTGTCATATTTTTTAACAGTTTCCCAAGCTTTTTTATCGATAGCATGAATTAAGTAAAAATCGAAATATTCTTGATTCATTCTTTTTAATTGATTATTTAAAAATTCTTCTTGTTTATCTTTGCTTTCAATCATCCAAAGAGATAATTTAGAAGTTAAAAATACTTTATCTCTTAACTTTTCTTCATTAAGTATTGATCCAACGACTTCTTCACTTTTTCCACCATGATATGGATATGCAGTATCAATGTAATTTACGCCATTGTTAATAGCGTAAGTAAGTAATTTTCTTGTTTTTTCAATATCAATATTATTACTATCGTTATTAAGTGTTGGAAATCTCATGCAGCCAAAACCTAATTGAGATACTTTTATTTTATTTTTTCCTAATTCTCTGTATAACATATAACTCTCTATTTAAATTTTATTTTAATTTCGCCTTCTTCAATTATAGCATTAGAATTTGATGAATCAATCGTTTTACCGATTAATGTATAAGTTTTGCCTAATTCTACACCACTCATAGCATATTCTTGATAAATATGAAAATCATTGTCACTTAATTCTTTAACAGTTTTTGTGCCTGGTGTAAAAGTAATTGATGAATCTTCTACGCTAACTTGAAAAGTTATGTCAGGCATTCTGATTTCTGCCTCATTTCTGGTTGGAAAACCTGGAGAATCATTTTCTATGTCTTCATCGTTTTCTCCACAAGTCATAACTATTAGGGTTTCTAAGGAATCATAACGTTTTTCTAGCACTATTACTTCATCTTCATTATCTTCATTTTTTTCAGTAAATTCATCAACTAAACTCCAATAATATAAATCTTCGGGTGCAAATAAAAAATCACAACTTATAAAAACTATTGAAAATAAACATAATAATAGTAATTTTGAAACTCTTTTTTTCATAAAAACCTCACATTAGAATAAATGAATTATAATACATTATTGTTATGTAATAAAGTTTTATATTATAATATTTTCAATATAAAATTAAATTTATTTACATATAGAGTAAAAAGATATATTATAAATGTATAAGTTTACTAATAAAGGAGATCCATCAATGAATATTTATGATTTTGAAGTTGAAGAAATATCTGGAAAACAAATAAGTCTATATAAATACAAAGGTTATGTAATACTTGTTGTTAATACAGCTAGTAAATGTGGATTTACTCCTCAGTTAAAAGATTTAGAAATAATGTTTGAAAAGCTTAAAGATAAAAAATTTATTGTGTTGGGTTTTCCTTGTAATCAATTTGCAAACCAGGAACCGAATGACAATCAAGGGATAAAAGAATTTTGTTCTATTAATTATGGTGTAACTTTTCCAATTTTTGCAAAAATTGATGTTAATGGGAAAAATGCTCATGAATTATATAAATATTTAAAAAATCAAAAAAAAGGTCTATTTTTTTCTAGAATAAGTTGGAATTTTACAAAGTTTTTAATTGATAGAGAAGGAAATGTTGTAAAAAGATACTCTCCTAAGAAAAAAATAAGCTTTATTGAAGATGAAGTAATAAAATATTTATAAGAAAAATTGTCATTATTTTATGCATTTTATGTATATTTATAGATAAATAATGTATAAATATTTATTTTCTCATATTTTCTAGATAAATTCAAAAAAAAAGTAAAAAAAATAAAAATACCTATTGATTAATATCAATATGTGGTGTAGTTTCTCTCTTCGTTGGCTGATTGCTAAACTTAATTTTTACTTAATTTTGTTTAAAAAATAAAACAAAAAAAAGTGAAAAAAACTATTGACTAGTTGGTTTAAAAATTGCTATGTTAACTGAGTGCTCAAAACAAACGAGCACATGTAATTGCTCTAAGAGATTAGACGTAATTGCAATTGTTATTTGAAATTACGAGCGTAAGGGAAGAGAAAATAGGAAGCTAATTATGGCAATGAAAATTGCAGTGTAGAGGGCTTTCTGTCAATTCAAAATAGAACAAGATGAAATAAGCTAATGTTCGTTAAAAGCGAGTGA
>NZ_JBNAIC010000029.1:0-85289 GCF_050031695.1 Pleomorphochaeta sp.
AAAAGCTATTAGAATATTTAGAGATGCATATGATATTGACTTAATCTTTTTAACATTAGGAAGAGATGGCTCTAAAGCTTATTATAAAGATATATGTGTATCAGCTCCAACTTTCTTAGAAGTTAAATGTGTAGATACAACTGGAGCTGGCGATAGCTTTATGGGTTGTTCAATGCATAAAATTTTAGAATATGGACTTAATAATTTGGATAAGGAAAAATTAAAAGATACATTAATTTTTGCAAATGCAGGTGCTTCTCTTGTAGCGAGTAAAAAAGGTGTAATTAATTCTCTTCCAAGTTATAATGATATAAAAACGTTAATAAATTAACACTCTTCAATAGATATTATATTAAAAGCTAAGAATTTTATTCTTGGTTTTTTTTTGCATATAGTGTAATTTTTTTATATGAATGAAAAAGAATATATATTAGAGATTTATCATTTACTTGATAAAAATAGCGAAGAAAAAATTGTTTTTTTAGATAATAAAGATCCTTTTCAATTTTTAATATCAGTAATTTTATCGGCTCAAACAACCGATAGAATTGTAAATATAGTAACTAAAGATCTATTTATTAAATATCCTGATGCTGAATCTTTATCTAAAGCAGATATTTTAGAGGTTGAAGAAATAATAAAACCAACTGGTTTTTATAAAGCAAAAAGTAAGAATATAATTAATTGTTCTAAATCTTTAGTAGGAAAGCCGATACCTAGTGAAATAAATGAATTAGTTAAACTTCCTGGAGTTGGTAGAAAAACAGCGAATTGTGTAATTGGTGATATTTATAATAAAGGTGCTGTAATAGTAGATACTCATGTTAAAAGAGTATTAAACAGATTAGAGATAGTTGAAGAAAAAGATCCAACTAAAATAGAAATGAAAGTAAGATCTCTTTTAGAAGATAAATATCTATACAGGTTTTCTATGACTGTTAATCTTCATGGCCGTAGATATTGTTTTGCTAGAAAACCTAATTGTGAGCAATGTTTTTTGAAGAATATTTGTCCATCGAGAGATGTATAGAAGATAAGTTTTTATAAGAAATAAAATTATTATTTTCTTCAATTTCGATAATATTTAATCTAATATCTTTAATTATGATTTTCTTTATGTCTTTATTAAAATTAGTATTATTCCCTAGAAGGATAATTGGAAAATGCATTTTTTCAGATGATAAAGAGAAATATTTAGATTTATGATTTTCTATTCTTTCTAATTTTAAACTAGTTATTAATTCATTAATAAATTCATTATTAATAGAATTAATAAAGGTGCAATTATTATTATTTGAGATTTGTTTTTCAAATTCTATATAGGGTTTTATAATATTAATATTAGTATTTTTGAATGAATTTAATCTTGTTTTTCCAATTATTGTTAAACAAGGAAAAATATTAAAAGATGGGTCGTTAGATATTTTATATAAACTTTTCTTTAAATTCTTTATATACTTTAAATCACTATCAAGAATATCGATTGTTATATAATTACTCTTCATATTTAATTATATTATCTAAATTTAAATTATAAGACTAGTATTTTAAAGAAAAAAAATAAATAAATTTAAAATTATCTAAAATAGGTATAGAATAATTGGTTTTAATTTAATACAATACACTCATGTTGTTTTGATTTTATGCAACAAATTTGAATAAAAGTTAATTCTTTTTTAATAAGTAATCAAAAAGGTATTTACACAATCTTCAATATTTGTTAATTTGCATAGAGTTGAACTGCGCTTTCCATAAGACCTTGCAGAATGCTCACAAGTAAAGACTTGGGCAAGTTTATTTTGGATAGCAACAACGTTTTAATAAATCAATATTTTTTATAAGGTGGATATAGTATGGCTCGTAGATGTGAAATTTGCGGAAAGGGAACAGTTGCAGGCAACAATGTTACCAGAAAAGGTCAAGCAAAAAAGAAGGGTGGTGTAGGTCAACATATTGGTGTAAAATCCAAACGTGTCTTCCGCCCAAATCTAGTTACTGTTAAAACTACAGTAAACGGTACTCCACGTACTGTAAAAGTTTGTACACGTTGCCTACGTAGTGGTGCAGTAGATAAACTATAATTTGTTTCTTGAATGCAAACCTGTATGTGAAAGAGCCCTTGTGGGCTCTTTTTCTCATATTAGGGATTTTGTTCACTAGAATGTTCAATATTTTAAACGGGGGTTAAGATTGAAGAATATAAATATACATGCTTTAGAAGCATCTATGTTATTAAATAAAGACGGAAAAGAAAAATTACTTAAACTAAGAAATAATAATACTGGTGATAAATTAATTTTAGTTGTATCGAGTGATAGAGAAAATATAATAGGTGCAAAAGAATTATTAGAACTAGCAAAAAATAAAGATGAATTACTGTGGGTTAAATTAGAAGAAAAAGAAACTAATTTAAATAAAGTAATTTATAATTTAGTTGGTTTAGAACATAGAGCATATCTATCTGATTTATTGAAAAAAGATTTTACCAATATTGAAGATATCTTAAAAAGTGTATGGTTAGTAGGAGATATTTCCTATGGTACTTTAGGATATTTTGATTATATTGTTGGTAATTGGTTAAGTAATATAGTAAAAATATTTATAAAAGAAGCTAATGATATAATTACATCATGTACTTCGAAAGAAATAGAAGTAATGAAATCAACTGATTTAGATGATTTTATTATAGTTACATCATCTATACATAAGATAAAAGAAAGCTTTAATGCAGAAATATTTGCATCAAAGATGGCCGTTAAGTTTGAAACAAAAAATTTAGTATTTTGGAATTCTAAATCTCTATTAACAACAGCAAATGAAAGTGAAGTACCTAGTGCTACTGTAATTCGAAATCTTTGTTATAGTGAAGCAACTGAATTATCATTTTTTGGATCTTCGTTAATTAATTCAAAGGCAATAGTATATGCAATTTCTAAAGGTATAAATGTAAGATTAAGATGTTGGAAAAACTTTGAAGACGAAGGTACATTAATTAATAATGAAGAAAAGTCTAAAAATGGTCAAAGTGTCAAAGGGTTTTCCATTGTACATAATGTTGCTTTAATTAACATTGAAGGCGCTGGTTTAAGTGGAAGGATTGGTTTTTCATCTAAAGTATTTGATGCTTTAAAAAGTGCCGGTGTTTCTGTAATCTTATATTCTCAAGCCTCATCTGAATATTCAATTTCTTTAGCTGTTTTAGAGAATCAAGCTGATAGTGCAATTGAAGCTATTAGTATTAATTTTAACGAAGAATTAAGAGAAGATATTATAAACTCTATTGATTGTGTTACCAATTTAGCTGTAATTGCTGCAGTTGGAAATAATATGGCTGGGAAAAAAGGCGTAGCTGGAAAATTCTTTAGTTCTTTAGGAAAAGCTAATGTTAATGTTAAAGCAATAGCTCAAGGTGCTAGTGAAAGAAATATTAGTGCTGTAATTGAATCAAGTGATAGTAAAAGAGCACTTAGAGCATTACATGCAGCATTCTTTTTATCAAAACAAGCTTTATCAATTGGGTTAATAGGTCCAGGTAATATTGGGGGTACTTTATTAGATCAAATTGCTAAAGAATCAGATTTCTTATATGAAAAATTTGGTATTGATTTAAGAATAAGAGGTATTGCAAGTAGCAAAAAAATGTTAATTAATGAAGATGGTATAGATTTATCTTCATGGAGAGAACATTTTAAAAATAATAGTATTGACTTGGACATGAATGAGTTTGCTAAACATGTAGGTGCAACATATTTTCCACATAGAGCAATAGTGGATTGTTCTTCATCAAGTGAGCTTGCTTCTAAATATATAGAGTGGATGCATAATGGTATGCATATAGTAACTCCAAATAAAAAAGCAGGAACTGCAAATTTAGAATATTATAAAGAGCTATTTGATACTTGTTTAACAACTGGTAGAAGATTTTATTATGAAACAACAGTAGGTGCTGGCCTTCCTGTTATTAAAACTGTAAAAGATTTAGTTCAAACAGGAGATAAAGTAAAATCAATAGAAGGTATTGTCTCAGGTACATTAGCATGGTTATTTAATAATTATGACGGAAGTACAGCTTTTAGCAAATTAGTAAAAGATGCTAAAGAAATGGGATATACAGAACCTGACCCTCGTGATGATTTATCAGGAATGGATGTTGCAAGAAAAACTGTTATTTTAGCTAGGGAATTAGGTTATGATGTCGAAGTAGGTGATATGCCTATTGAAAGTCTTGTTCCTCAAGATTTAGCTCAACTTCCAGTTTCAGAGTTTATGGATAAATTAGAACAATTAGATAAACCAATTTTTGATAAATTTGAACAAGCTAAAAAAGAAAATAAAAGACTATGTTATGTTGGAAGTGTTGATGAAAAGGGTAAATGTAGTGTTAAACTACAAGGTTATCCTATGACTCATCCTTTCTCACAAGCTAGTGGAACTGATAATGTTATATGTTTTACAACTGAAAGATATTCTACTCAACCTTTAGTAATTAAAGGACCAGGTGCAGGACGTGAAGTTACTGCTGCAGGAGTATTTTCAGATATATTAAGATTAGCAGCATATTTGGGTGCAAGAGTATAAGGAGAAGAGAAAAATGGATTTTGTTTCAACAAGAAGATTATCTAAAAAAGTAACAGCTGGAGAAGCAATTTTAAAAGGTTTGGCTGATGATGGAGGACTTTATGTTCCTGAAAAGTTTCCTTCATTAGTAAAAATGAATGTTAGTGGTATTTCATCTTATCCAGAAATGGCTTTTGAAGTGTTAGCTCCATATTTTGAAGATGATAAATTAATTAAAATTAATGATTTAGCAGAAATATGTATGGATTCTTTTAACTTTAATGTGCCATTAATTCAATTAGGTGATAAATTAAGTGTATTAGAACTTTTTCATGGGCCTACAGCTGCATTTAAAGATTTTGGTGCAAGATTTTTAGCTTCTTCCTTAGAAAAAATTATTAAAAAAACTCAAAAAGAATTAACAATACTTGTAGCTACAAGTGGTGATACAGGTGGTGCTGTTGCATCAGCATTTTACAAGAAAGAAGGAATTAAAGTTAAAGTTTTATTCCCAAAAGATAGAGTTAGTGATAGACAAAAAAAACAATTAACAGTTTTAGGTGAAAATATTGAAGCATATGAAGTAGATGGATCTTTTGATGATTGTCAAAAAATGGTTAAAGATGCATTTATGGATAAAGAATTAAGTGAAAAATATGGTTTAACAAGTGCTAATTCTATTAATTTAGGAAGATTATTACCTCAAAGTGTTTATTATGTTTATGCTAGTCATTTATTTAGAACTATGTATGGTGTAAATCCTAATATTATTATACCAAGTGGCAATGTAGGAAATAGTTGTGCCGCATATTGGGCTTTTAGTACTGGTGTTCCAATAGAATCTATAGTTTTAGCTGTTAATGCTAATAAAACAATTCCTGATTATTTAGAAAGTGGAGTATATACTCCAAGAGCTAGCGTTAAAACATTGGCAAATGCGATGGATGTTGGTTCTCCTAGTAATATGGAGAGATTGTTAGATTTATATGGTGATGTTGATATATTTAGACAATTTGTTAGATCATATAGTGTAAGTGATAAAGAAATTGAACAAACTATTAAAAGTACATATGATGAAACATCCTATATTATGTGTCCTCATACAGCTTGTGCTAAAAAAGTATATGAAACTCATTATAAAAATCAACCTTCAATTTTAGTTTCTACAGCTCATCCTGCTAAATTTGAAACAATAGTAGAACCTTTAATTAATAAAGAAATTCCTATTCCTACTAATTTAAAGGATTTACTTTCAAAAGAAGAGAAATATAAAAGCGTTTCAACAAATTATAAAGACTTATTTTTATAAAATACAAAAAGCACCTTTGGTGCTTTTTTATTTCTCAACATAATTCTTTTTAGAAAAACAAAAAATGAAAATAAATTATTCAATTGTTAATAAAAACTTTTATTTTTCCACCACATGATTTATTATATAAATAAATAAGTGGAGTTTAATTGATGATTATTACAAATAAAGGTGTTTTACACAAAAAAGATTTAATTAGAATTATAAAGATATCATTATTATTTATTATTCCATTTTCTTTGATTTCTATATCTTTATATAATTACACTTTTAAAATACAAAAAGAAAATACTATTAATTTGATAGTTGAAGAAACTGAAGAGAGAGCTAATACCATTAGCTCGATAGTAAGCTATATCAAAAAAAATGTAGTTGTTGATTTGTTGGTTGTAAAAAAAGCACAAGAATTTAATGATTTTCTTGATAATCCAAATGTTGAAAATATCGAAAAAGCTAATCAATTATTTTATAGAATTGCTTTAAATAAAAATGAATTTGATCAAATAAGATATATTGATAAGAATGGATATGAAGCCTTAAGAGTAAATAATACTGTTTCAGGAGTTGATATTGTTGATTCACAATCTTTGCAATATAAAGGGGATCGCTATTATTTTCAAGAAGCGAAAAAACTAGAAAAAGATAATATTTATTTTTCAAAATTAGATTTAAATATAGAAAACAATAAAGTTGTAGAACCGTACCTTCCGATAATAAGAGTAGTTTCACCTATATATAATGAAAATAATGAATTTAATGGTATTTTAATAATCAACTATAAAGCTCAAGTTATTTTAGATTTATGTGATGAACAAATAAATAAACTTTCACATGATTTTGTTTCAATGTCTTTAGTAAATGAAGAAGGATATTATTTATATAATAAAGATATAGAAAAAAGTTTTTCTTTTATGTTTGATGATAAAGATTATAACTTAAATAAAGATTCACTATTGTTCAATATAAATAAAGAGAGTGGTATAAAATATTATGAAGAAGAAGATAAAATATTTTCAATTGTACAATTAGATAAATTTAAAGATATTGAAGTAGATACAATTGATCATTGGTATTTAGTTTCTTCATTTATAATTGATGATATTCCTATTGTAAAAGAATCATTCATATTCAATATGAATAAAAATCAATTAATATTTATTTTATTAGTTCAAATTTTTATAGTCGCTTTAGTGATAATCTTTTATTTAAGAAATAAGGATAAAGAACAGATTTCTCTAATTTCTAAAATATCTGATGTAACAAATGATAGTATAGTAATTACAGATAATAATTTTAACATAATATATGTGAATAAAGCATATAAGAATATGATGGGATTTGAAGAACATGAATTAATAGGTAAAAAAATTAATTCATTTAAATCAGGAATGCATCCAAAAGAATTTTATAGTAATATAATTAATTCTTTATCTACTTTAGATTATTGGGAAGGAGAGATATGGAATAAGAAAAAAGATGGTTTATTATTCCCAAAATTATTAAAAATTTATGAAACTCAAAAAAAATATTCTAATACAGCGGATAAATATATTGCAATATATTCAGATATAGAAAGAATTGAAGAACAAGTTCATAATTATGATTTAGTTGATAATTTTGATAAATTAACAAAACTACCTAATGAAAGATTGTTAATTAAGTTGGTTAATAACATATTAGAAACAAAAATAAACGTTTTTGGTCTTTTTTGCTTTTCTATTATTAATTATAATCAAATATTTATAAATACAAGCGAAAAAAATAAAAATGAAATTTTAAATCAATACTTGAATGAGCTTAGAATTTATTTAAGAAAAGATGATATATTTGCTCAAATTTCTAAAGATTCATTTGTAATTGGTTTATCTTCATTCAATAATTTAAATCAAATTAAAAAATATATACAAAACTTTTTTGAATATAATAATAAAAAAACAATTAATATCGATAATCCTATTATTATTGATATAAGAGGTGGTGTTTCAATTTATCCAAAAGATAATTTGTCAGCAAAAGGATTATTACAAAGTGCTAACATGGCATTAACAGAAGCAATTGAAAAAAATGATTATTATTGTTTTTTCAATAGAGAAATAAAGGAAAAAATTGAAGAAAAGAGTTTAATGAGTGTTTTGTTAAGAAAATCTATAGATAATGAAGAATTAAATATGAAGTATCAACCACAAGTTAAAATTAGTGGAAATAAAGTAGTTGGTATTGAAGCTTTGTTAAGGTGGAATAATCCAACCTTAGGTGTAGTTTCTCCTTTCTTTTTTATACCCATTGCAGAGAAATCTGGTTTTATAATTGATTTAGGATATTGGGTAATTGAAAAAGTATTTAGTGATTATAAATATATTAAAGATATTTTACCACCTTCTTTTAAAATTAGTATTAATATTTCACCACTACAATTCAGTGATAAAAATTTAACAACGAAAATTATTGAATTAGCAAATAAATATAATGTTGATTTATCTAAGTTTGAAATTGAGATTACTGAAAGTATTATTTTATCAGATTTTAAAAAAATTAATGAAAAACTTGATGAATTTAAACAATTGGGTATTAGTATAGCTATTGATGATTTTGGTACTGGTTTTTCTTCATTAAGTTATCTAAGAAATTTAAAAATTGATAAAATTAAAATTGATAGGAGTTTTATAAAAGATTATCCAACTAAAGATTCAGGTATTATAGCAAAAATAATAGTGAATATGGCAAGTGTGCTAAATTTGCAAGTAATTACAGAAGGAGTTGAAACCGAGGAGCAGTTGAATTATATATCTTCTATAAAGTGTGAATTAGTTCAAGGGTATTATTATAGTAAACCCTTAACTATAAATAATTTCATAGAATATTTTAATAAATCAAAATAATTTATATTTTAAATTTATTCATATTCGTCCAGTTTTTCACAAAATTTACTCATGGATAATCCAAAGCTTTTGGCATATTTTTCTAAGGTTGAACATAATATATGATTGTTAATTTTTAAATGTTCTCTATTACAAATATTTGTTTTATTTATTCCAGATTTTTTAGCTAATTGAGCTTTAGAAAGTTGTGCTTTTTCTCTTAGATTTTTTAATGTTTTATTTACCTCTTCTTGAGAAATCTCTTTTCTATTAATTGAATATTTCAAAGTAATTGAATTTGAATATCCAGATTCATGTTCTGCAATTGCAAAAAAACTTACTATTGATATATTTAGAACTGAACATATTTTATCTACAGTTTCAAATTTTGGATTCCAATCATCTTTTGTATGTCTTATTAAACTAGGTGAAATTTTTGCTTTTTCTGCAAAATCATCAATAGATAACCCTGACTTATCTATAATGAAAAATAGAGCTTTTTTATAATTTAGTTGTTTATTATCCACAATTTTACTCCTAACATAATTGTTCTATAAAAAATATTATCAAACATAATATGTAAAGTCAAAAAAAAAGAATATACTATATAATATAATGGTAATATAGGTAGATAAATAACGAACTTGTTATTAAGATATAATAAAAATAACCAAAAATCCACTTTTAGTAGTAATATTACAAGTTTTAAGAGTTACAAATATAACTAGAGGTGTAAAATAAAATTGTTATTAATTTTTATAAATTTAATACTATAAATATTAAGTAGTGCAATAATAAACCATATACAACTAATTATGGTTTATTATTGATTATTATGCAAAACAAATAGTTTCTTTTTTCCTTATATGTAATTTTGTAACTGAATCCTTACCAAATAAACATTTTATTTTACTTATAATTAGTTCACTTTCTGATAATGGAATATAAGCTTGAATAGTTCCAGCAAAACCACCACCGTGTACTCTATAAGCACCTTTGTCACCTAATAAAGTATCTAGTAAAGCTAACCCAACACCAAGGCTTTGTTCTTTAGGATTTGTGTTATCATATAAATTTTGTAAATATTCATAGGAACTTTTTCCTGACTCTTTTACTAATTTAAAATAAGTATTTACATCTTTTTGCTCTAAAGATTTACACATTTGTTCAACTCTTAAATTTTCATTAAAATAATGGAAAGCTCTTAAAATAGCTCTATCATTCTTAATTGTAGCTTTTAATAATGGTAAATTATTCAAGAAATCACTAAATGATACCTCTCTTAATACTTCTTTATTAAAAAATTGAGCTATTTCTTTCATTTCAAAAGGAATAGAGCTATAGCAGTGGGTTAAATCGTCGTGAGATCCTTTAGTATCTATTATTATTAAGTCATAACCCATTTCGTTAAAATTAAAAGGTATGTTAATTAATTTTGGAGTTTCTTTTTCTTTAAAATCTATTGAGATAATACCACCACTTGCACAAGCTAACTGATCCATTAAACCACTAGGTTTACCATAATAGTTATTTTCAGCAAATTGACCAATTTGAGCTAATTCTAATGGAGTAAGAATATCATTATTATAAAGATGATTAAAAATAGTTGCACATAAAACTTCAATTGCGGCAGAAGATGATAAACCACTTCCTTTTAATACATTTGTAGTAGTATTTGCAACAAAACCACCAACTTTTAAATTCCTTTTACTAAAAGAATAAGCTATGCCTCTAACTAATGCTTGAGTCGTATTTTCTTCATTTTTAGAATAATCTAAATTATTTAGATTAATACTTACAGGATCAAATCCTTCACTAATTATAGTCGCAATATTATCATCAGTTTTATTAACTGCAGCTATTGTATCAAGATTAATTGAAGCGGCTAATACTTTCCCTAAATTATGATCAGTATGATTACCTCCAAGTTCAGTTCTTCCAGCTGTAGAAAAAATTGATGCTTTTTCATTCTTGAATAATTCAAAATGATTTTCTAAAAGAGAAATAAATCTATTATCATAATAATCTAAATCAATATTTTTTCCATAAAGGTTTGGATAAATAGAGTGTAAAGCTTTATCCTTAATTTCATTAATACTTATCATAATAATCTCCTTTTTATAGTAATTTCAAATAATGAGTTGTGCTTAATTCTCTTAATTGTTTAGCTGCACTTTCAGCTGTTATATCTCTTTGAGCCATTGCTAATAATTCATATCCTACCATAAATTTCTTTACAGTTGCAGATCTTAATAGTGGTGGTAAAAAATGGAAATGCATTATATTACCTAAATGCTTGATATTATCAGTTGGATTTTGGTGTATTCCCATTGAATAAGGAAAATTTGTTTTAAATAAGTTGTCATATTTTATAGTTAGTGCGCTTATTGCTTTTGCTAGATTTTCCATATTAATTTCTGATAAATCATTGAGAGATTTAATTTCTTTATTGATTGGTAAAATCATAGTTTCGTAAGGCCATGTTGCCCAAAAAGGAACTACAACTAAAAAATCATCATTAGAATATACAACACGAGATTGTTCATTTATTTCATATTTAGCATAGTCTAATAATAGAGAAGATTTATTTTCTAAAAAATATTCTTCTTGTTTTTCTAATTCTATTTTTGGTAGATTTGGAATTACTTCTTCAGCCCAAATCTGTCCATGTGGATGTGGATTTGAACATCCCATTATAGAACCTTTGTTTTCAAATATTTGAACATGATTAATAAAATCTTTTTCTGCAAGTTCGTTATATTGTTCTTTCCAAACTTTAATTATTTTAACAATGTCTTTAACTTCCATTCTAGCTATTGTTAAATCATGTCTAGGTGAAAAACAAATTACTTTGCATATTCCTTTTTCACCTTTAGATTTTAATAAGTTATTAGGTCCAAACTCTTCACTTGTGCTGTCACTATCATCTAATAAAGCTGAAAAATCATTTGTAAATACAAATGTTTCTTTATAATCAGGATTTTGTTCATTGTTACTTCTTGTATTGGTAGGGCATAAATAACATGATTTATCATATTGTATTTTACTTGGTATTTGTGGATCTTCTACTTGACCTTGCCAAGGTCTTTTTGTTCTATGGGGAGATACTTTGATCCATTCTCCTGTAAGAGGGTTATATCTATTATGTGTAGACTCTTGTAATTTTTCCATAATTGCTCCTATAATATTGATATGTACACGTGTACATTATAATATATTATATCTGATGTCAAGATTTTTTTGGAGGAATTAATGGGAATAACAAGAGATTTAGTTGCTAAAGAGGCTAATGTAAGTAGTGCTACGGTTAGTAGAGTTTTTAATAACCCAAATGCAGTTTCTCCTGAATTAAGAAAAAAAGTATTAGATGTTTCTAAAAAATTAAATTACATACCTAATAAAGCAGCTTCTCAGTTAAGACGTAGTGGTACAGGCGTTATTGCTGTTGTAAAAGTAGAAAAGAGTAATCGTGCTTATTATTGGGGAAGTTTTAAACTTTTTGATTGGTTTTATGCACAAGCTCAAAAAGGATTGTTAAATGCTATTGAAAATACAAGTTATCAACTTAGTTTTTACAATATAAAAAATAAAAAAGAATTAATAGATATTTCTAGAAGAGTAGATGGAGTAATAGGTTATGATATTGATACTAAGGAAGAAGAACTTCTTTTTGAAAAGTTAGACATTCCCTGTGTTCTAGCACATCATATTCAACCTAATAATAAAATGATTCATGTTTCTACAAATAATATATTTGGTGGAGAACTACAAGGTAAATTTCTATTAAATAAAAATGTGAAAAATCCTCTTTATATAAGTGGTTATATAGATCAAGTTTTATCTCATACTCAAAGATTAATGGGAATTAAAAATATTTATCCTAATATTAATATTTTAGACTTTGATTTTCTAAATAAACTTGAAATCAAAAAAATGATTAATCATATTTTAGATATAGTAAAGAAAGAGAATTGTGATGGTATTGCCTTTGTTAATGATCTTGTATTAGTAAAAACAATTTCGAAGTTAAACTTGAATATACCTATTATTGGATATGATGGAGCTCCATATATTTCTTTAATTGAGGATGTAGCATCTATTGATTTTAATATTAGTATTATTTATGAAAAAAGTTTATTAAAATTAATTGAATTAATAAATGGAAAGAAAGTTCTAGGTGAAATAGTTTTACCTACTTTATTAATTTGAATGTGAAAAAATATAATATAAAAAATTATAATAAAATTTTAAATGAGTTTATGTCACAACTGCGTAATAACAAAATGTTACTTTGTTATATGTTTTTGAAGTTTTTTATATGAATTTATATATAATGTGTTCTTAATGTCTTGATTATTCTATATTTGGTGTTATACTGTTAATATAAAAATAATCAACTGGAGACATAAATGCCAAATAGTAGAACAATTTTAATTATTGATGATAACAACATTCAAAGAAAAATGTTGGTGGGAATTTTAAATAATAAATATAATACTATAGAAGCTGAAAATGGATCAGTTGGATTGGATATTGCAGTAAAAAAATATAAAGAAATTTCATTAATCCTATTAGATTTATCTATGCCAGTAATGAATGGATTTGAATTTTTAGAAGCTGCAAAACAAAATTTTCTTTTTAATGATATCCCAATAATCGTTTTAACTAGCGATGATCAAGTTTCAAGCTTATATAGAGCTTTAGAATTAGGGGCAAATGATATTTTGCCAAAACCATATGATGCAAAAAAGTTGTTGAATAAAGTAAGTCAAATAATTCATTCTTATCAACTATTAAAAGTTACACAAGATAATAATTACTTCAATTTGACTGCTAAACAATTAGCTTATGCTAATGAAATCGACAAATTGACTGGTCTTTTTTCAAAAGAAGCTTTCTTAAAAATAAGTTCTGAAATATTGAATAATAATCCGTATGAAAATTATTATTTAATTAGAGGTGATTTTGTAAAATTTAAACTTGTAAATGAACTTTATGGAAAGAAAGAGGGAGATACTTTTTTAAAAGCATATGCTATATTATTAGTTGAGTTATTAGGAAAAGATGCCTTAATCTCACGTTTTTCTGATGATGATTTTGTTGGTTTAGTAAAAAAGGATAAAGAAGATTTAAAATTTGATTTAATTAAAATTGAAGAATTTTTAAAAGATTATCCAATTGATATTACTTTAACTGCTGTTTTTGGAGTTTTTAAAATTGATGATAGGACTTTATCGATCGATAGTATCTGCGATAGAGCTGCATATGCAATAACTAAAGCAAAGCAAAGTAAAAATATTAAAACCTCTTATGTTATTTATAACGATAAGTTAGATAAATGGTTAAAAATTGAACAAGCTGTAGTTTCAGGGATTGATTTAGCAATTGAAAATGGTGATATCCTTATTTATTTCCAACCTAAATATTCTTTAAATGATAAAAGTATTGTTGGAGCAGAAGCTTTAGTTAGATGGCAACATCCATCATTAGGAATGTTAAGCCCTGGAGTATTTATTCCGATTTTAGAAGCTAATGGTGTTATTCATCAACTAGATTATTATGTTTGGGATAAGACTTGTGAGTATGTAGCAAAATGGCAAAAAATGGGATTGAAAAAAATTCCAGTTTCTGTAAATGTTTCTAGAAATAATTTTTATCGAGATAAATTATGGGTTGAAATATTAGATTTAATTAGTAAACACGGAATTACTCCTGAATATATTAATATAGAAATTACTGAAACTTCTTATATGAATGATCCCGATCAAGTTCAAAATATTGTTAATAAATGTCAAGAATCTGGATTATGTGTTCATATGGATGACTTTGGTAGCGGTTATTCTTCATTAAATGTTTTAAAAGATTTAGTTTTTGATGTATTAAAGATAGATTTAAACTTTATTCAAGGTTTAGAGTCAAATGAAAGAGCTGCTATTATATTAAAATCAATTATGGATATGAATAAATTATTAAAACTTCCTGTTGTAGCTGAAGGCATAGAAACTCAAGAGCAAGAAAATTTTTTAAGAGAAATTGGATGTGAAGTAGGTCAAGGATTTTTATTCTCACGACCTGTTGAGGAGAAAGTCTTTATAGAAATGCTTCGAAACGAGAAAATGTAAAATATAAGATTTATTGATTAGTTAAATGTTCAATAAATCTTTTTTTATATATAAAGGGAATTATACTTTTAACAAATAGTATTTATTATTTTTTATTGATTTTTTTGAAAATATGAATTGAGATAATTCAAGAATATATTTGCATGTATGTCCATTTATTCACATTATTTTGTAACTTAATAAATTTGCAGAAATTAGTAAAATAACTTATTAAATTACTATTTTTTTAGTGTAACAAAATAAATCTATTGCTAGCTTGAAAATAATTAAACAATGCGACTTATGTCGAAAAAAAATGTTATTTTTTACTAACATGTTATTGACATATGTTGTTTTCAAGAGTATGTTTTAAAAGAAATATATTATTATTACGAGGTAAAGAAAATGAAAGTAGCGATAGCAGCGGCTAAAAAAGATTTAAATAGTGAAATTAATCAAACATTTGGAAGAGCTCCTCTTTTTGCAATTTATGATACAGAAACTAAAGATGTAGAATTTGTTGAAAATGGAGCTATGGGTGCATCTGGTGGAGCAGGAATTAAATCTTCCCAATTTCTAGTTGATCAAAAAATTGAAGCAGTAATAAGTTTCCGTTTAGGTGAAAATGCTGTAAGAGTATTAACAGGTGCAGGTATTACTTTATATTCAGCTGTATATGAAAAAAGTCTTCAAGAAAATATAGATTTATTATTAAATGATAAATTAGAATCTTTAGTAGATATACATAGTGGATATCATCACGGTTAATTAAATGAATAGAATAGCAGTATTAAGTGGTAAAGGTGGTAGTGGAAAGACATTTGTTTCTACTAATTTATCAAATATTATAGAAGATTCTACATATTTAGATTGTGATGTTGAAGAACCTAATGGACATATTTTTTTTAGTGAAGCTAATTTAATTAGCGAAAAAAAGGTGTATCGAGAAATTCCAAAATTCGATAGTTCTAAATGTGTAGGATGTAAAGATTGTGTTAATTTTTGTAAATTTTCAGCATTAGCTTATATTAAAGATGCTCCAATATTATTTAATGAAGTTTGTCATAGTTGTGGTGGTTGTGAATTAGTTTGTAAACATGATGCAATTAAATTAGTTAAATCTGAAGTTGGTAAATTATCGATTTTTGATAATAATAATAAAAAAGTTGTTAGTGGTGAAATGAAAATTGGTGAAGCTTCTGCTGTTTCATTAATTAATGAAGTTTTAACAGAAGTTGGAGATAATTCTATAATAGATTGTCCTCCTGGAAGTGCATGTTCAACAATGGAAGCAATTAAAGGTGCTAATTATTGTATATTAGTTACAGAACCTACAATTTTTTCATTACATAATATAAAAATGATAGTTGAACTAGTTGAATTATTTAAGATTCCTTACGGATTTGTTATAAACAAAAGTAATGATAAGTTAGATCATATAATTGAAGATTATGTGAAATCAATTGATAAAGAAATACTTGCTAAAATTCCTTTTTCAAAAGAAATTGCAGAAATTACTTCTGAAGGTAAATTAGCAACTAATGAGATTAGAGAAGTAAATAATATTTTTAACTCATTGTTAAATAATGTTAAAGAGAAGGTATTAATATGAAAAAAGTATTAGTTATTTCAGGTAAAGGTGGTACAGGAAAAACTACCATATCTTCAACATTAATAGATATGTTAAATATTAAAGCTTTAGCTGATTGTGATGTTGATGCCCCAAATTTACACTTAGTAAGTTCTTTTGATAGTTCCTCTCTTAAATATGAAGATCAATATAAAGGAATGGATATTTATAAAATAAATGAAAGTGAATGTATTAAATGTGGTAAATGCCAACAGAGTTGTAAATTTGATTCTATTGATATAGTAGATGGGGTTTTTAAAATCAATCCTTTAGCATGTGAGGGCTGTGGTGTATGTGAATTTGTTTGTCCTGTTAATGCTATATCTCCTGTAGATAATTACGTAGGTGTAACACAAGTTTTTAAAACAGACAAATTATTTTCTACTGCTCAATTGACTATGGGAAGTGGAAATAGTGGGAAATTGGTATCTCAGGTAAAGAAAAATTTAGATGATAATGTTGAAGATGAAAAAATTGCAATAATTGATGGCTCGCCTGGTATAGGATGCCCTGTTATTGCATCACTAACTGGTGTTGATTTAGCACTAATAGTCACAGAACCTTCTTTATCTGGATTAAGTGATTTAAAGAGAATTGTAAAAACAGCACAAGTTTTTAAAACAAAAACCGCAATAGTAATAAATAAGGCAGATTTAAATAATGAAGTTAAAGAAATAATTGTTAAATATATTAATGATGAAAATTTGTATTTAGCAGGTGAAATTAATTATGATAATAATGTTTCTAAGATAATTAATAGTAAAACTTCTTTAGCAAATGTTAATACTCCTGCAGCTAATCAATTAAAACAAATTTCGAAAATTGTGTTATCATTAGTACAGTAGATTACAATTTAAACAAAAAATTTTTATTAAACTAATTTGTTATAATAATAATATATCAAATTGGTTTTTTATTTAATAAAAAAGATAAATTTTGTTTAATATCAATATTTTTAACTTGAAAAAGTCTCATTCTCAATTTAAACTATTTTAGTTAGTTTTTAAAATCTTAAAGGGGAAACAAAGATGGAAGAAAAACTTATTAAATTAAAGAATTGGGGTTGTGACATTCAAGGCGCATTAGATCGTTTTTTAAATGATAAAGATTTGTATTATGAATGTCTAACTATGTTTGTTGATGATGACAATTTCATTTCATTAAAATTGCATATTAATGATGAAGATCAAAGAGTACCTTTTACATATGTACATACGCTAAAAGGGGTGGCTGGTAATTTAGGTATTAGCCCACTGTTTGAATCATTAAGTGAATTGTGTGAAGCATTAAGAGCTTCAAAGTATTATTCAAACAGTGGTCTTTATGAAAGAACTGTAGTAGATTATAATATCTTCTTAGAAATTATGAAATAAATTTTGTAAGTAGTACTTTTACATTACCACCACAAATCATTCCCAATTTACTTGCCTTAGAATTTGATAAATCATGGTAAAAAAGTTGGGAATTTTTATTTTTATTATTAAGCAATTCTTTTGAGTCTTTTATTACTTGATATTCAATAGCTCCACCACCTATAGTGCCTTCAGTTTTACCATTACTAAAAACAGCTAAAAAAGAACCTTGTTCTCTAGGTGCAGAACCATGTTTTTCAATTATTCTTGCAACAACAAAAGGATTATTTTCTTTAGCTAATTTTCTCAATAATTCAACATCTAATTCTATTTGATTTTTATCCATTTTTGTAGCTTTAATAATTTCTGCTACAATAGATATAGCAATTTCTTGAGGAGTTTGAGCATTAATATTTATTCCAATTGGAGAGTAAATAGAATTTAATTCTTCTTCACTACAGTCTAGTTTATTATTTTTTATTTCGTTTAATATTTCATTTTTTGTTGCAGCTACTTTACTTTTAGATCCAATCATTCCTAAATATTTATAATTTTTCTTACTAAGTGCTGTTTCAAGACATGTTTTATCATGTTTATGCCCTCTTGTTGCAATGACTATTGCACAGTTTGATAAGTCTAATTTGTTTAATTCTTCACTATAATCACCTAGAATTAAATTTGCTTTTGGATATAATTCAGGTGTACAAAAATCAGATCTATCTTCAATTATTGTAATTTTATAATCTAGCATAAGTGCTAATTTATATATTGCATTACCGATATGACCACCACCACACATTACAAGTTCTAATTTTCCAGAAATGAATTCGCATAAATATTCACCGTCATTAATTAAATCTTCACTATTTTTAGCAAGTAAGTTATTTTTAGTATCATATATAGCTTCGTTTCCTAGATTGTTTTCATCAATTCTAGTTCTTCTCTCTATTTTTTTATTCAAGTTTTTGGTTATAGTATTAAAATAGGTATTCATAAAATCTCCTTATTCG
The DNA here is from genome assembly GCF_050031695.1 of Pleomorphochaeta sp. Classification (GTDB taxonomy): domain Bacteria; phylum Spirochaetota; class Spirochaetia; order Sphaerochaetales; family Sphaerochaetaceae; genus Pleomorphochaeta. The sequence goes on from NZ_JBNAIC010000029.1 coordinate 18,818, forward strand.
ATGATTAAATTATATAATACTTTGTTTGTTTTTGCTATTTATCAGTAATTAAAATTACAAATATGTAAAATAATAATTTTCTTTTTTAGAGAATCAGTGTAAAGTAAAAATATGGAATCAATACGTGAATTATATAAAATTGGATATGGCCCTTCTAGTAGTCATACAATGGGGCCAAGATTAGCTACAAAATTGTTTTTAAAGGATTATCCTAATGCAGATAATTATTCTGTAGAATTGTTTGGTTCTTTAGCTGCTACAGGTAAAGGTCATTTAACAAATGTTGCAATAGAAAGTGTTTTTCAAAAGATTAATAAAAAAATAAATGTTATTTGGAAACCAGAAGAATTTAAAATATATCATCCTAATGCTTTAACTTTTTATTCATATGATAAAAAGAACAACCTTTTAGGAAGTAAAACCTATTATAGTGTAGGGGGTGGAACTGTAGAAGTTGAAGGTGAAAACAAGATTAATAAAATTGAATTGTATGATGAAAGATTTGATTCTTTAGATAAAATTCTTGCATTTTGTGAAGATGAGGGGATGCAATTATGGGAATTTGTTTTATATATTGAAGGTGAAAATATTACTGAATATATCAAAGAAATTTGGAATGTGATGATTTCTTCAATTCAAAAAGGTCTAGATTCTGAAGGCGTATTACCAGGAGGCTTAAAATTACAAAGAAAAGCTTCAATGTACTATTCTAAAAGTCAAAATCTTTTCGGTTCTTTAAAGTTTGATAGTGAATTAATTTCATATGCATTAGCTGTAAGCGAAGAAAATGCTAGTGGAAATAAAATTGTTACTGCTCCAACTTGTGGAAGCTGTGGTATTGTTCCAAGTGTTTTATATTATTTATATAAAAATCATGATTTAAAAGAAAGAAAAATAGTAAATGCTCTTTTAACAGCAGGATTAATTGGAAATATTGCAAAACAAAATGCTTCAATTAGTGGTGCAGAAGTAGGGTGCCAAGGTGAAGTTGGTGTTGCTTGTGCAATGGCTAGTGCTGCAGCAACTCAAATTATGGGTGGATCAATTTATCAAATAGAATATGCGGCAGAGATGGGATTAGAGCATCATTTAGGTTTAACTTGTGATCCAATGCTAGGTTTAGTTCAAATTCCCTGTATTGAAAGAAATGCTATGGGAGCTGTTAGAGCAATAGATCATTGTTCATATGTTTTATTAGGAGATGGAAGACATAAAGTGTCCTATGATGAAGTTGTTAAAGTAATGAACGAAACTGGGCAAGCTTTACCTCCTCTCTATAGAGAAACATCTCTTGGTGGATTAGCCGTAATAAAAAATAAAAAAAATAATCCAAAGTAGGCTATAATTTAATAATCTACTTTGGAGAGATTTAAAACTATCTTAATAAAATTTACTTATATAAAAACTTATATATTGCACTTAATACACCACCTGCTATATTTCTTCCCTTATCAGAGACAGTAGTATGGTCTGCTTCTTCTCCTCTAGGGTCTATATCGGCAACTTTAAATCCTTTTGGAACTTTTATACCTTCGGTTAATAAGCCTCTTATTTTTCCATCAATAGTAGCTTCAATTAAAGTTTCATCAACTTTTGCAATTATATCACCTTGTTTTACAATGTCTCCAATTTTACTAAGATTGTACCATGTTCCAGCTACAGGAGAGTGAATTACTCTTTCTTTACCATAACCACCAATTATTCCAGGAATGCCAGAATTTGCTATAGCTTGTCCTTTATATAAAACGTTACCAACATAATGTCCACGTTTAGTTTCTATGATACAATGACAATCTTTGTTAACTTCAAAACCAGGGCCTAATGCTATTACTAATGGTGCATCAGTGATTTTTGTACCTAGGTTTTTCTTTGCTAATATAGCATCAACTACAATTAATGGTTTTATTTTTTTAATTAAAGTTGCATCTTTATCAGAAACTACTACAACTTTTCCATCTGTTAATGTTTTATATATTAAATCTATATTATCTTTATCGCATTTTATTGCAGTTGTATCTTCAACAGTATATTGATTATCAAACATAGCTTGCGCAAATGAGACAGTTCTCCTAATTACAGTCGGTTCTTCAACTTCTAGAGCTATAACTTTAAATCCTGCTCTATGAAGTTTAAGAATTGTTCCTGTTGCTAAGTCTCCAGCACCTCTTACAATAATTGGTCTAAAAATGGTATTCCTCTTTTCTAGAGATTTATTATTCTTTTCTCCTAGAACTTCACATACAATGCTAAGTCCAACTTGATAAGGTGTTTGTCCACCAGTATTTAAGCCAATAGGACAGTGTAATTTTAGGTTTTCTTCAGAATTTATATCAATATTTTCAATAAGAGAATACATGTGTTGATTACTTGTCATAATTCCAACATACCAAGCATTAGATTTTAGTGCACACTGATAATCTTCAGTACTTAGCAAAGAATTATTTAAAACTAAAATGGCACTATTGTTAGTGTTAATTTCGTTTAAAGTCTTTGTAATATTAGATGAAAGATAAATATTGCTTGCCATTGGAAAATCTTCAGGTTTTGTAAATTCTTCTCTAGTCTCAATAATTTCAATTTCAAATCCAGATTGAGAAGCTATTTGTGCTACACTTTTTCCAACATGACCTCCTCCAATTATTATCATTTTTGAAGAAGATTCACCAACATCGATAGAAATTTTTATATAATTATCTTTGTTTTCATCATCACGATAGATAGTAAATAATCCACCTTTTTGTACTTTTAATGCTTCTTTTGCTTTTTCGATTGCCTTATATTCTACTAAGCCACCACCTATGGTGCCATAATATTGGCCATCATTTTTAACAAGCATTCTTCCACTAGTTCTAGTAACCACACCTTTGTGATCACATAAAGAAACCCATGCAAATGGGATATTTTTGCTTTCTAACTCATAAGCAATTTTATATGGTGATAAGTTATTATTTTTCATAAATCCCATTATATCATAAAAAACATAATCATTGAAAGCAAAAAAAAGACTATTGTCATTTTTTTTTGACAATAGTCATAAACTGAAAATAAAATTAAGGTAAACCTAAATTATTTAGTAGCTTTTGGAGCTTTAACTAAAATAGTTTTTAAGAAAGGTTTATCTTCAATATTTTTTACAAGAGCTCTAGCTCTAGCTTTGTTTTCATAATTAGGATCTTCAAAAGAATATGTAAAATTGGTATGAATATCATAAGTCTTGTTCATAAGAGCATATGCATCTTCAGTCATTACTAATTCTTCATCTGTAGGTATAACATAAATTCTAGAAGGAGAATTATCTTTAGAGATGTCAAATTCTCCATTTCTACATCTACAATTATCATTCTTTTCTACATCTACATCGATACCTAAGTTTGCAAGTCCTTCTAGTGCACCTCTTCTAATATGTTCACCCATTTCACCAACACCTGCAGTAAATACAACAGCATCAACTCTGCCAAGAAGAGCAGCATATGAACCAATATATTTTTTGATTCTATGAGTTTCCATTTTAACAGCTAGTTGAGCTTTTTCATCACCTTTATCTGCTTGAGTATGGACATCTCTTCTATCAGTTAGTCCACAAATACCTAATAAACCACTTTTTTTATTTAATTCAGTATCCATTTCAGAAGGACTCATGCCTGTTTTATTCATAACAAAAGGTAAAATTGCAGGGTCTAAATCACCACTTCTTGTACCCATTACTAAACCTTCTAAAGGAGTTAATCCCATTGAAGTATCAATACAAACACCGTCTTTAACAGCACAAACTGATGCACCATTACCAATATGACAAATAATAACGTTAGTATCTTTGTTTTCTTTACCTAATAAAACAGCAGCTCTTTTTGCACAATATAGATGTGAAGTACCATGGAAACCGTATCTTCTTACGTTAAAGTCTTCATACCATTTATAAGGTACTGCATACATATAAGCTTCTTCAGGCATTGTTTGATGCCAAGCAGTATCCATAACAATTGCATGAGGAACATTAGGCATAACTTTTCTTGCAGCTTCAATACCCATGATATTAGCTGGCATGTGTAAAGGACCTAAAGGAATTAATTCTTTTAATTCTTCGATAATATGATCATCAACTAAAGCTGATTTTTTAAATGTTTCACCACCGTGTAGTACTCTATGTCCTACAGCACCAATTTGTGATAAATCATCAATTACTCCATATTCTTTGTCGACAAGCATTTTGATAATTAGTTCTATTGCTTCTTTGTGAGAAGGAGAAGAGAATCTTTCATTGTATTCATCTTTACCTTTAGCTTTATGTTCAATTGTTGAATATTCAAGTCCGATTCTTTCTACAACACCTACAGCTAAAACGTCTTTTTGTGTCCAGTCGAAAACTTGATATTTTGCAGAAGAACTTCCGCAATTAAGAGTTAGAATAACCATTTGTTTGGCTCCTTAAAAATGTCTAAGATTTTTATTTAGAAAAATATGTTATAAATTATCACATAAAATTAAGTGATATTCAACTAAGATAATGCAAAAATAATAATATTTTTATTAAGTAAATATGTACAAAAGAGTTATTATTATTTTTAGTCTATTATTTATATTTTCATGGGGGCTGTTTTCGATAAATGTTAGTATGAAATACAAAAAAAATGAGAACTCTTTTGATTTAACAATTTATGATAATATCAATAAATTTAACATAAAACTTAAAGATAACAAAATTGATAGTGTAGATATCTCAAATTTTCAAGTAAATTCTTTAATTATCAAAAAAGAAGCAAAGTTTATTAATCGTGAAATTTATGTTGATAATTCTATAAATTATTACATAAATATTATTAATGATAATTTAGAATTTTTTACGAATTATTCATCATTTGATGTTAGTAAAAATAAAATAAATTCTTTAGTATGTTCATACAAAAAATTAAGGCTAGAATTTGTGAATTATTCTATAAAAAATGAAGACAATAATTCTTTTTATTATGATTTTTCAAATTTAAATTTCACTAATAATGGCTTTATAAATTATATAGACTATTCATTCTATAATTTTGATATTAAGCAAGAAGTCGCTTATTCAAAATTTGGTTTATTATATAGTAGTTTTATTTCCTATAAATTCAAGAAACTATTGTTGTTTCTTGTAAGAAAAAATATGAATGAAAAATATATATATGGGATAAAATTTAAAGATAAAATAGTTAATTTTAAAATTTCAGATAAAATTTATCCAATCTCAATATATGGAGGGCAAGGTGTTAAAAGAAATTTTACAATTGATTCAAAACTTTGTTTTAATTATAAATTTAAAACAATGGATAACAAATTAATAGTAAAAATACATCATGAAATAGATTATAATAAGTATTTAGAAAGAGAGTATATTAACTATTATAGTGTATCTAATGTTTATCAATATAAAAAAAACACTGTCCATCTTTTTTTTGAGTATAATAAATTATGCGAGTTTTATATAAAAATTAATAATCTAAAATTATTAGTTAAAAATAAAGAAATAATATTAGAAATTTCATATAATATGAAAAAAGAAAATGTAAATTATAATATTAATCTAACTTCTAATGGTTTATTTGAATTCTCAATTATAATATCTTTATGAAAAATCTCCAATAAATTGAACTTCATATTCTAATTCTATATTGAATTTATCTTTTACAGCTTTTTTGCACATTTTACTTAATTCATATATATCCTTACTTGTTGCATTTTTTTTATTCATTATGTAGTTGCAATGACTTTCGCAAATAAAAGCATCATTAATATTTTTTATTTTAAGATTACAATCCTCTATTAGTTTTCCTGCAATATATCCATCCGGATTTTTAAAAATACTTCCTGCACTTGGGTATTTTAATAAACCTTTATCTATTCTATTTTTTGTATTTTCATCTTTTACAGCTTTAGCATAAGCACTATAATTATTTTTATCTAAGAAAAAACCAGCTTCAAAAATAATAGCATTTTCCATATGTTTAAATGGTGAGTCTCTGTAGCCAAAATCTTCTCCATTTCTATCCATTCTATGAGTTTTTCCATCAAATGTAATATAGTCAATATATAATAGTCTATCGCTAATAGTATAACCATAAGCTCCAGCATTACCATGAACAGCTCCACCAATGGATCCCGGGATTCCACTTAATCCCTCTAAGCCTAGCATTCCGTCATTTTGTGTTATATTTATCGCTCTGTCTAACGACATTCCAGTCCGACATGAAAAAATATTTCCTCGAATTGAATATCTGCATAGTTTGTGAGTTCTAATTGTTAAACCTTTGATTTTTTTATCACTTATTATAACATTCGAACCAGCTCCTAATATATTAATTTTTAAATTATTAATATTAGCAAAATTTAATGCTGTTATTAATTCTTCAAATCTACCAGGTTCGCAATAATATTCAGCAATCCCACCAGTTTTAAATGTTGTAAACTTTGATAAAGAAACGTTTTCTTTAATGATTTCTTCAAACTTGATTTTTTCATCTTGATGACTTAAATTAGTATTCATGATTAATATATTATCAATGATAGGATATTATAGCAATCAAAAATATGTATTTATGTATTTTCATTATTATAATTTGTAATTATATTTATAATAATACTATTATTTGTTATACTATTACGTAACCATATAGAAAGGAAAAATTCATGGCAATAAATTTATACAATACGATGGGAAGAAAAGTAGAAGAGTTTAAACCAATAGATGAAAAAGAAGTAGGTTTATATACTTGTGGTCCCACTGTTTACAACTATGCACATATAGGAAATCTTAGAACATTTATTTTTGAAGATATTTTAAAGAGAGTTTTAACTCATTCAAATTATAAAGTAAAGCATGTTATGAATATTACTGATGTTGGTCATTTAACAGATGATGGAGACTCAGGTGATGATAAAATGACTAAAAAAGCTAAAGAAAGTGGTAAGAGTGTATGGGAAATTGCTTCTTTTTATACTGATGCTTTTTTATCTGATGCTTCTGATTTAAATTTAGTAATGCCTAATGTACTTTGTAAAGCAACTGATCATATTGGTGATATGATTAAATTGATTAAACGGTTAGAAGAAAATGGTCATACTTATATAAGTGGTGGTAATGTATATTTTTCTATTGATACTTTTAAAGATTATGGTAAATTAGCTAATCAAAATTTAGATGATTTAAAAACTGCTGTTAGAGATGATGTTAGTATTGATAACAATAAAAAAAATCCTAAGGATTTTGTTCTATGGTTTACTAATAGTAAATTTGGTGAACAGCAAATGATGTGGGATTCTCCATGGGGTAGAGGATATCCAGGTTGGCATATTGAATGTTCTGCTATGAGTATGAAATATTTAGGTGAATCATTTGATATTCATTGTGGTGGTATTGATGCTATTCCTGTTCATCATACAAATGAAATAGCACAGAGTGAAGCTGCAACTAATCATAAATGGGTTAATTATTGGGTACATGGTGAATTTCTATTAGATGAAACTGGTAAAATGAGTAAATCAAAAGGTGATTTTTTAACTTTATCCCTATTGAAAACTAAAGGATATGATCCAATGGATTATAGATTCTTTGTTTTAGGTGGTCATTATCGCTCTCAATTAAGATTTAATTTTGATAATTTAGATACAGCTAGAAAAAATAGATTAACTATTGTATCTAAAATTCAAGAATATTTAGATAATGGAGCAAATAAAATTGAATTATCAAATGAAAAAGTTGTTGAATTAAAAAATGAATTTGATGATTGTGTTAATAATAATTTAAATATGCCTAAAGCTTTGGCTGTTTTATATAAAACAATTAAGAGTGATTTGTTTGAAAGTGAAAAGTATTCTCTTATTTTGTATTACGATGAAGTTTTTGGTTTGCGTTTTGATGAAGTGGAAAAAAGTAAGGATGATATTCCTGAAAATGTTTTAAAATTAGTAGAAAATCGTATAACTGCGAAAAAAGAAAGAGATTTTGCTAAAGCAGATATGATACGTGAAGAAATTAATAAACTTGGATATCTTTTAAAAGATACCCCTAAAGGTCCGATTTTATCAAAAAAAATGTAACCGAAGTGTAATAGGGTTGTTAACAGTTATGAAGATACAAAGTAATAATGAACATGATTTTAGGTTTATGTACGAGAAAACTTTCTCTATGTTATTTCGTGTAGCAAATAATATAGTGAAAAATCCAGACAGAGCTGAAGAATTATGTCAGGAAGCTTTTACTAGATTCTTTGACCAAGCAAAAGTTTTCCCAAGTGAAAATGATGCTAAATATTGGTTAATCAGAGTGACTAAAAATCTCTCAATTAATGTAGTCAAAAGAAAAACTAGGGAGTTAAAAATGATTGATAGGGTGAAAAAAGAACCTCATCATCATGAGAAAACAGGAGAAGAAGTATTAGTTGAAGATGTAGTTTGTGAACAAGTTATGGATGCTATTTCACAATTGCCTGAAAAACTAAGATTGGTAATTACATTAAAAACTTATACTGATTTAGATTATAAAGGGATAGGTGAGACCCTTAATATATCTGAAAGTAATGTTAAAGTAAGAGTTTTTAGAGCAAGGAAAATGCTTGAAAAAATTCTAAGCCAGGAGTAATTAATTTATGTGTTTAGACGATGCATTATTAAATTCATATTTAGATGGCGAGTTACAAGAACCATGGAAGACTCAAGTTGAAGAACATCTTTCATATTGTAATGGGTGTCAGTTACGATTGAATCAACTAAAAGAATTAGATAATAAGTTAAAAAATGCTTCATTTTCTGATGAAGATATTAGAGAACGTTCTGAAAGAGTTATTAAATTTTTTGAGAATAATAGATTTAATACTGAAGTTAAAAAAAGTTTTTTTAAAAGAAAGGTCCAAATTAACTTAGTACCTGCTTTATTAACAAGTGCAGCGGCTGTTGTTGTTGTATTTATTGGTTCTTTTGTATTGTTTGGATCAAATAATAAACAAACAAGTGAAATATTACCTGAAGTAATGATGCCTATTGAATCTAATCAAGTTGAACAAGTTAGTGTAAATGAAAAAAGTTCACTAGATGATTATTCTTTATCAGAAATTATACATTATTTAGATTCTCAAGGTTATGCTGTTAAATTAGAAGTAAAGGCAGTTAATCCTTTAGAAGATTTATCACAAGATGAGTAAATAATTATTAAATTAAATATAAAGGGGCTTATGCTCCTTTTTTTTGTATTTATTTTTTATTTTATAAAAATTTGTTGTAATCTGTTGTTAACAAATATACTTTTTGGTAATATAGCAAACAGTATATTTTGGTAGGAGGATAGTAGATGAAGGCCGTTGAATTACAAAAAGCCTATGATCCGAAAGATTTTGAAGAGAGAATTTACCAACAATGGTTAGATAAAGGATTATTTAGTCCACAAGATAGTGATAAGGAACACTATTCAATTGTCATGCCCCCACCAAACGTCACTGGTATTTTACATATGGGACATGCTTTAAATAACTCATTACAAGATATTTTAATAAGATATAATAGAATGAGAGGTGTTCCATCTTTATGGGTACCTGGTACTGATCATGCAGGTATTGCAACTCAAAATGTAGTTGAAAGACAACTTTTGAAAGAAGGTAAAAGAAGACAAGATTTAGGAAGAGAAAAATTCTTAGAAAAAACTTGGGAAGTTAAAGATAAACACCATTCAACAATAAAAAAACAATTAGAAACTATTGGTGCTTCTTGTGATTGGGATAGAGAAAGATTTACCATGGATGAAGGGTTATCTAAAGCTGTAAGAGAATGTTTTGTAACTTTATATGAGAAAAATTTAATTTATAAAGGTGAATATCTTGTAAATTATTGTCCACATTGTGGAACAGCTTTAGCTGATGATGAAGTTGAACATGAAGAAACTCCAGGTAAGTTATATGATGTAAAATATCCATATGCTGATGGAAGTGGTTCAATTACAGTAGCTACAACAAGACCTGAGACAATGTTCGGTGATATTGCTGTTGCAGTAAATCCTGAAGATGAAAGATATAAAGATCTAGTTGGAAAAGAATTATTATTACCATTAACTGATAGAGTAATTCCAATAATAGCTGATAGTTTTGTTTCATTAGAATTTGGTACTGGTATGGTAAAAATAACACCAGCTCATGATCCTAATGACTGGGAATGTGGAAAGAGACATAATTTAGAAATTATTAATGTTTTAAATCCTGATGGTACATTAAATGATAATTGTCCTGAAAAATATAGAAATATTGATGCAGCTGAAGCTAGAAAAATTGTTGTTGAAGACTTACGTGAATTAGGTTATTTAATTAAAGAAACTGAGCATAATCATGAAGTAGGACATTGTTATAGATGTCATCATGTTGTAGAACCATATTTATCTGAACAATGGTTTGTAAGCATGCAAAGTATGGCTGATAAAGCATTACAAGCTTGGAAAGATGATAAAATTAGATTCTATCCTAAAAGATGGGAAAATACTTATTCACATTGGTTAACTTCAATTAGAGACTGGTGTATTTCACGTCAATTATGGTGGGGACACAGAATTCCAGTTTGGTATTGTAAAGATTGTGGTCATATGATGGTTCTTCGTGAAGATCCATGTGAATGTGAAAAATGTAAATCTAAAAATATATATCAAGAATCTGATGTATTAGATACTTGGTTTAGTTCTTGGTTATGGCCTTTTTCTACTTTAGGATGGCCTGAAAAGACTGTTGATTTTGATAAGTTTTTCCCAACAACTTCATTAGTATCTGGTTATGATATTATTTTCTTCTGGATTGCTCGTATGGTTATGGCTAGTCTTGAATTTGTTGGAGAAGTTCCTTTTAGAGATATTTATTTAACAGGTCTTGTTAGAGATAAACAAGGCAGAAAAATGAGTAAGTCTTTAGGTAATGGTATTGATCCAATTGATGTTGTAAATCAATATGGTGCAGATGCTATGAAATTTACATTAGCTTATATGGCTACTCAAGGACAAGATATTTTAATTGATATGGATTCTTTTAAATTGGGTAGTAGATTTGCCAATAAAGTATGGAATGCAACAAGATACTTATTAATGAACCTAGAAGATAGAAATTTAGTTCCTTTAGAAAATATTGAATTAGATACTATGGATAAGTGGATATATAATAGTCTAAATGAAGCTTCTAAAAAAGTTGCTACATCTATGAAGAATTATCGCTTTAATGATGGTGCAAGTGCTGTCTATGATTTCTTCTGGAATGATTTCTGTGACTGGTATGTTGAATCTTCTAAAGAAAAATTATATAGCGATGATAATGATGTTAAAGATAAAGCTATTAGCGTATTAGTTGATTTATTAGCTGAATCAATGAGATTAATGCATCCATATCTTTCTTTCTTAACAGAAGAAATTTATTCTAAATTACCTAATGTAGATGATCAATTAATTATTAGTGAATATCCAAGTTTTAGGGAAAATAGGATTCATGAAAAAGATACAAAATTGGTTTATGCATTACAAGATGCAGTTAGAGGAATTAGAGCTCTAAGAGCAGATTTGCAAATTACTCAAGAAAAGAAAGTTAAAGTAGTTATTAAAGCCTCTAGTGATTTTATAGCTACAGATTTCTTTGAAGAGAAGAAAAGTTTGTTAATGAATTTTGTAAACGCAAGTAGTGTAGAAATTGATAGAAATGATATTATTGATACCTCAAAAGCTGTTCCTGTTGCTGGAAGTGGATTTGAATCTTTTGTTTTTGTTGGTGATGCAATAGATGTGGATAAAGAAATTTCTAAACTAGAAAAAGAATTAGTTAAAAGTAAAAAAAGTTTAGATGGTACTTTAAGAAAATTATCTAATGAAAAGTTTATTAACAATGCTGCAAAAGCTGCTGTAGATAAAGAATATAATAAAAAAGCTGAATTCGAAGAAAAAATTGAAAAAGCCACTAAACATATTTCTTTATTGAAATCATTAAAATAATTAATATATAAAACTAATCTAAAGATCATTGTTTATCTCTAAGATAATTAACAATGATCTTTTTTTATATTTATTTATACGATTTATTTTTAAGGTAAATATGCGTATTAATAAATTCAAAATGATTATTTCTATTATTAATCAAAAATGTAACTAAATTAAAATTTTGTTAGTATAAAATTTTTTTTATTTACAAAATATTAATCTATGTGTTATATTTAAAATCGCTTAGTTTGTGATTAATAAGGAGTAATTTATGAAAAAAAGATTAATCAGTTTATTTTTAATAGGTATTATTACAATATCTTCAGTTTTTGCAGCGATGAACTTAAATGTTCCATTAGAGGCTTCTCACGGTGAAAATCAAGTTATAGGTAGTTTATTTTACTTAGGATCAATTGGTAGTGATTTTAAAGCTTCATCAATAGGTGTTGCCGCTTTTTATCAAAATAAAATGAGTGATAATATTGGAATTTATGCTAATGGAGGAGTTGGTAAGCCTTTATCATTAGAAATAGATAATGTAAGTGATTTTTCAAGTACAACAGCAGTTTGCATTCAATCTGGACCATATTATATAATTCCAATTCAAGAGAATATGTTAGTAAAAGTAGGTGTAGCTTTAGATCTTTCAGCACTAGCTGGAAAAGAAACTGTTTCAGGTGATGAAGATATAGTTTTATCTATAGGTGTTGGAGCTTTTGGAGCTTTTGAATACATATTGATGGATAAAATTAATCTTGTAGGATCTTTAACTTTAGGATTTGATCCAGTTGTTTGGATGACAAATACAACAACTAATGAATTAGAAAAATTAAGTGGTGGTTGGTTAGTAAATATAATGCCTTCTGTAGGTGTTAGTTATCATTTTTAAAATTTGAAATTTATGTTGAGCAATAAGTGACAAAAAAAGGCAACTTAGGTTGCCTTTTTATTTATGTTCTTTCAGAATTTAATATTCTTGTAGATTTTATTTCTCCATTATTTAATCTTCTAATAATATAACCCTCATTTACAGGTTTATCAGTTTTTAAATATTGAACTTTTCCATGGTCAATTTGGTCAATTTCTTCAAACTCACTATTTAATAAAGTATAATCGTTATCAATTATGTTTAAAACATCTTTTCCGATATATTCAATAGTTTGTCCTTTTTTAACTTGGAACCTAACATCTAACTCCCAAATTCCTTTTTTAACTTCTTTATTTATTATACCAATGAATAAGAAATTTCTTTCATATCCATCAATTGTTGGAACATTAATATCATCTTCATCTTTGTTATTGAAGAAAAAAGCAGTAGAATATTTTCTATGACTAATATTGAATAAATCTTTTCTGTATTCTTCTAATAAAGGATCTTTATCAATAGCTTTTCTATACGCTCTTGTAACTACAGCATTATAGTAAAGGCTTTTCATTCTACCTTCTATTTTAAGACTGTTAACTCCTGCATCAATTAGCTCATGAACATGATCAATCATGCATAAATCTTTGCTGCTCAATATTGTTGTGAACCCATCTTCTTCACTGATTGGATAGTATTGATTAGGTCTTTCATATTCTTCTAAAGCTAATGTTTCGCTTTTTAAGACTTTTTCAAGTCCTTCATTTGCCATAAGCCTATAGTTCCATCTACAAGAATGAGCACAATCCCCTTGGTTTGCACTTCTTGAAGAGAAATAAGAAGATAATAAACATCTTCCTGAATATGCCATACACATTGCTCCATGAACAAATGTTTCTAATTCTAATTCAGGAGCTGATTGTTTTATTCTCTTAATATCTTCTAAAGAAGCTTCTCTTCCTAAAATTATTCTTGAAAAACCTATTTTAGAATAGACTTTAGCAGCACTTGAATTAATACAACTTGCTTGAGTCGAAAGATGAACTTCTGCATTAGGAATTTCATTTTTTATTATATCCATTGCACCTACATCTGTAACTATGTAAGCATCAAAAGGCCAATTGTTTAATTCTTTAGCTTGTTCTCTTAAATCTTTTAATTGGCCTTCATGAAAAATAATATTTAAAGTACAATATAATTTTTTATTAGGATATAATTCTTTGATCTTAAATAAATCTTCTCGTTGATTTTTATCAATATTTTTAGCATTAGCTCGAAGAGAAAATTTAGGAAGACCCATATAAGCTGCATCTGCTCCGAAATCAAATGCAGTCTTAAGTTTTCTAATATCACCTGCAGGGCTTAATAGCTCAACCACGTAAAGCCTCCTTAATTGCCGTTGAAACAGCATCACTAATTATTTTAGCTTGTTGGGAAGAATTATCATCATACTTGTTTATAATAGGTCTTTCATTAGTTTTATCATTAGGGAAAGCAATCTCTAAAACTTTAGATACTTCATCAACAATATGGAATTCTATTCCTTTTTTGACTTTATCATCTAGCTTATCAAGATCTTTTTTATTTTGTTTTGGAATAATTATTTCTTTAATTTTATTTCTTTTAGCAGCTAATACTTTTTCTTTTAATCCACCAATAGGCATTACTTTACCCATCAATGAAATTTCACCAGTCATTGCAAGTTTTGGTTTAATAACTTGGTTAGTAATTAAAGAAAAAATTGCAGTTGTCATTGTAACACCAGCGCTAGGTCCATCTTTCTTAATAGCTCCTTCAGGTACATGGATATGAATATCATGTAATGTAAAAAAGTCAGGATTGATTCTATATTCTTTTGTATGACATTTAAGATATGTATAAGCAATATTTATACTTTCTTTCATAACATCACCTAATTGACCAGTTAATTGAAGTTTTCCATTACCTTTAGCAGCTTGTGCTTCAATAGCTAATGTATCTCCTCCCATAGCTGTCCAAGCAAGCCCAACCGCCATTCCAGGTTTATTTGCAACAATAATGTTATCGCTTGTAAAATATGGGATTCCTAAAAATTCAATAACATCTTGTTCTTGTATTTTTATAGGTAATTCTAATTCTGGATTTTCTACAATTTTCATAGCAACTTTTCTGTTAATCTTATTAAGATTCTTTTCAAAGTTTCTAACACCGGCTTCTCTAGAATATTCTTCAGCAATTTTTCTTAATATCTTGTTCGAAAAATTTATATCAGATCTCTTTAATCCCATCTTTTTTAAAGATTTTGGGACTAAATACTTTTTACCAATTTGAACTTTTTCATCAGAAGTGTAGCCACCAACTTCAATTAATTCCATTCTATCTAATAAAGGACCTGGAATTCCGTTGATGCTATTTGCTGTAGCTATAAATAGTACATTTGATAAATCAAAAGGTAAATCAAGATAATTATCTCTAAATGAGAAATTTTGTTCAGGGTCTAAAACTTCAAGAAGAGCTGATGCTGGATCGCCTTGGAAAGATTGGCCCATCTTATCTATTTCATCAATTAAGAAAAGAGGGTTGTTAGTTTTAACCGTTTGTAGACCTTTGATTATTTTACCAGGAATTGCACCAACATAAGTTCTTCTATGACCTTTTATTTCACTTTCATCTTTCATACCACCAACAGAGAATCTAAAATATTCTTTATGTAATGCTGTTGCTATAGATCTACCAATACTTGTTTTACCAACACCAGGAGCACCAACAAAACAAATAATTGCACCTTTGTTATCGTTTTTTAGCTCTCTGACAGCAAGATATTCTAAAATTCTATTTTTTACATCCATCATTCCATAATGATCTCTGTTTAAAATTTTTCTAGCTGCTGTTATAGAAACATTAGTTTCTTTACTTGGTTTCCAAGGTAGTTTTAGAATATTTTCTAGATAATTTCTAGTTACATTGAAATCAGGAACAATCATTTCAATTCCTTTAAGTTTTTCAATTTCATCTGCAACTTTATCTCTAACTTCATCATTGAAATATGGTTCAACTTCTTTAATTTGTTCTTCAAGTTTACTAATTAAAGCCATTTTTGGATCACTTGCCATACCAAGTTCCATTTGAATAGTTTTTAATTCTTGACGTAAGAAATATTCTCTTTGTTGTCTTTCAACTTTTTTATTTACTTTGAAAAGAATGGATTTTTGTATTCTAGAAATTTCTTGTTCATTTTTAATATGAATTAATAATTTTTCAATTCTTTCTCTTATATCAAGACATTCTAATAAAACTTGTTGATCTTCTCCTGAAATTTCTAAATTAGAAATTAAGAAGTCTGCAAGCTTACCAGGTTCTTCTATATTAATCATATTCAACTTAAGTTGTTCATTTAACATAGGGTCTTGTTCAGCAAGTTTTTTTATTTCAGTAAATAATTGTCTTGCCCAAGGAATTAAATCTTCTTTATTGTATTCTTCATTTTCTAAATAATTTACTTCTGCTATTAAGTATTTTCCACTATTTAAGAATGAAGAGACTTCAAATCTTTTAATAGTTGAAATAAAAACATGTACACCACCTTCAGGTAGCTTGATTTGTTTTATTATTTTTGCAATCGTACCGACTGTATATAATGACTCATCATCTTCTATTGTTTCATTAGTAGTATCTTTTGATAATAATAATCCAATCATACCACCATGTTTAATTGCTTTATTTATAACATCTATATCTTGTGCTTCAGTAAACATAAGATGTGTTAATAGGCCAGGGAAAACAGGTACAGGTCCTACAGGTAAAATAAATAGGTTTGAAGGTAAGTCTTTTTCTTCATCTAATAGATCTATATCTTTCATATTTCCTCCAAAAATTTGTAATATCTATGTATATAATAAAAATAATAATAAAGTCACCAAGAGAATAGTGGTAATTTATTCTTTTTTTAACCATTTTACTCCTAAATAGCAAAAAGGTGTATCTATTAGTGCAAAAATAATTTTAAAAATCCAATATGGTATTATTAATGAAATGATAAAAGAAACATTAAATTTAGGAGTAAGATGATAAAATGCTACGAACATAAAAATCGTTGTGTCAAAAAACTGACTTATCATAGTAGAAACATTGTTTCTTATCCAAAGATGTTTTTCTTTTGTTATTTTTTTTACAAATGAAAAAATAAAAATATCTATATTTTGAGAAATAGCAAAACTAATCAAAGAAGCGAATGTCATTCTTAGTGTTGATCCAAAAATCTGTTTATATTCTTCATTTAAATGATAACTTGAATGTGGTGGGATAGCAACACATAAAGCAACCATAGCAAAAAGAAAAATTAACATTATTATTGATACTCTAACAAAGAAAAGAGCTCTATCTTTTCCTTTAACTTCTCCAATAATGTCAGTTACTAAATACAAGGCAGGCATAAAGAATATACCAACAGAAAGTCTAATATCAAATAATGATATAATTTTAGTTCCTACCGTATTTACTAATACCATAGCAGTAATAAAAAGTGCAAATAAAAAAAGTTCTTTCTTTTCAATATCCATTGTTACTCTCCTAAAACATTTGTTCAAATTAATAACATGAATAAAGCATAAATAACAATAGAGTTATATCATTTTTTTTATTTAGAAGGGATAATATATTCTTTATTTATTTTTACAATTTAAAAATCTATTATTTCAGTAGAATTTATATTCTAATTTTATCTATTTTTAGATTATTCTAAATTTTTACTAAATTTTTTAATGATATATCTTAATATTTATATAGTATTTTTATTAAATTTAAAAAAAATCACAATTTAATAAAATAAGTGTTGCATTTTGTTGCAATTGTGATATTATACAGACACAAAGATAAAAATTAGAAAAATGATAAAGCTAAAATACTTTAGTGGAGGAATTATGGATAGTAAATTAATAGTTATTGCAATTGGAGGAAACTCTTTAATTGAAGATTCAAAACATGTAACAGTTGAATCTCAATATGAAGCAGCAAGAAAAACAGCAGAACATATTGCAAAATTAGTTCAAGATGGACATAGAGTAGTAATTGCACACGGTAATGGACCTCAAGTTGGATTCATTTTATTAAGAGCTGAACATTCAACAGATATTTTACATTCAGTTCCTTTAGATTCTTGTGTAGCTGACACTCAAGGTGCTATTGGTTACCAATTACAAATGGCTTTAGATAATGAATTTGCAAAAGTTGGTCTAACTAATAAAGTTGCTACTATTGTTACTCAAGTTGAAGTTGCAGATGATGATCCATCTTTCAATAACCCTTCTAAACCTATTGGTAGTTTTATGAGTGAAGAAGTTGCAAAAGAAAGAATGGAAAAAAACGGTTGGATTTGTAAAGAAGATTCAGGAAGAGGATGGAGACGTGTTGTTGCTTCACCAAAACCACAATCAATTGTTGAAATTGATACTGTTAAAGTATTAGGTGACAATGGAATTACTGTTATTGCTGCAGGTGGTGGTGGTATCCCTGTTGTTAGAGGTGAAAATGGTAAGCTAAGTGGTAAAGAAGCTGTTATTGATAAAGATTTAGCTGCAGCTCTTATGGCAAAGCAATTAGGTGCTGATTTATTTGTAATTTCTACAGCAGTAGAAAAAGTTTGTTTAAACTTCGGTAAACCTAATCAAAAAACATTAGATACTATTTCAACTGATGAAGCAAAACAATATGTAGATGAAGGTCATTTTGCTCCAGGTTCAATGCTTCCGAAAGTTCAAGCTATTGTTGATTTTGTAGAAAGTACTGGAAATATGGGCTTAATTACAGATCCATCTAACCTTTATGATGCTCTTCATGGAGATCAAGGTACTAAAATTGTAAAATAATTGATTTAATTTAAAATTAAATATATACCCCCCCCAATTTACCTATATTGAATTAGTTGCTCTATTTATAGAGCAACTTTTTTATCCTAAAAAACCACTATAAATTTTATAGTGGTTATTAAATATATTAAAATATTATTAGAGTGTAATTGATTCTTTCTTTTTTGTAATATTAAAAGATGAAATTTTATTATCATAAGTAACTTCTAGAATAAAATTATCACTGCTTTCTACTTCTAATGTTAATTTATCGTTTATGATACCTTTGCTCTTTAATGAAATAATATTATTCCCAAATGGTAAATTAGAAAGACTGAAACTTTCTTTTAATTTAATATTCCATTTTATCTTATTATTAGATTTGTCGCAAATAACTCCAAAAATTGATTCAAATAATACTGAAACAGGTATTAATCCAGTCCATCCTATAAAGTCTTTTCTTGCAAATAGTCCTGGATCTGCTGTTGTTGGAGAATAGTATTCAAAAAATGTATTTGTTTTATTAAAAACTTGTTCTACTTGTTTTAGACATTTATTAGAAATATCGAAAGCTTCATTATAATAACCATTTTTAATTAGACCACTTATAATAGTGTAGGTCATAGGCGCCCAAACTCCACCTTGCCAATAACAACCATCATCTTTAAATTCTTCATGAGATGGAGGAATTGATGGTACCATATATTTATTATAGAAAGCTCCACCTTTTTTTAATTTACTTACAACTTTATCTAATTGGGATTTGTTTAATATATCGGTATGTAAAATCCAAAATGCACCAATATGCATTGTGTCAATTTTATTTCCATTTTCGTCAATATCAAATAGAAATCCTTTTTCTTCATCCCACATATTGTTCAATATGTAATTCTTTAATGATTTCTTTTCATTATTTATATCTAATATTTCTTGCCATCTTTCAAGCTCGTAGCTGAAATCTACTAGTAAAGATACATTTATGTATTGTTGAAGAGTTGCATCAACCCAACTTAAAAAACCATGAGAATAACTAATATGGTATTTTTTATCAACTCTAGGTATATTATCCATGCCTGAGCCCCAACCACTAGACCAATAAGAACCATCTTTCCATCTTCGGTTATTTTTTAACCATTGATGGTATGCAACTAGAGGGGTAAAAACATCATTTAATCTTTCTTTATTACCGAATAGTTTATAATAATCATTTTCTGCAAATGCTAATATATTTGGACCAGTACTTACAGGATCATATCTATGAAATTCATCTTTTCCACTGTCATCTATTTCTCTACAAATAAAACCATCAGGATGTTGTGAACTATAAAAGTTATTTAATGTATTTTGAAATGGGAATGCTCTATTTCCATATTTTGCAAACATTGTAATAAAGCAAGAGTCCCACATAAAAATATTTTTATTATATGCAGTATCAATATATGCACTAGCAAAAGATGAGCCTTTTTTAGGATAATATATATGCTCAAAAGCTAATTGCCAAACTCTTTCATACATTTTAACAATATTTTCATGTTTGTCCCAAGTTATATTTGGTAATATCCCTTTATTTTCTTCATAAGTCAAAATATCATGATTATCATCATAATGTTTTGATTTAAAACAATTTTCACTTACAAAAATGTTACCAACGTAAGTTGGTTTGAATCCATCTTTTGTAAAGCTTGCCATAATTTACCTCTCGTGTATTGTTGATTTAATTATTTTAGTAATAAAAACATCATCATTGTTTTTATTAATATTATCGATTAATAGCGAAACAGACTCTCTACCCATTTTTGTTAAATGAGGGTCTACATAGCAAATTGAATTAGTATAAGGATCTACAGGTTTATTTAATTCATTGTGTAAGAATAATTTGATATTTGATACATCAATATTTAATGACAACATTGCTTTTAAAAAAATGTTTAAGATCCTGTTGTTTAACGCATAAAAGGCATCTATCTTACCGAAAGCGATTAATTGTTTTTTTAATTCCTCAAATTCTTTAGAATTGTGAGTTTCATCTATTGGGTAATTTGAATCATTAATAGTAATTATTTGTGAATAATTAAATTTTTTATCATTGATATTATAAGCATTAACTATTCCTTGAATTCTTTCTTGAATTGAATAACAATAAACGCCACTACCGATTAATACCTTTGTTAGGCCCTTATTTAGCATAATATTTGTTATATTATAAGAGCATAATTTATGATCTGTTGTTACTATATTAGAATTAATTGAAGCTACGTTTTGATCAATTAATACATAATTTATATTATTTTTTATAAAATATTCTAATATCTTCTTGTTGTTTTTTTCAAATTTATTTTCAATAGCAGGAATATAAATTACACCATCAATACTAGAAAAATCTTGACTTTGTATAAATTCTTCTACTTTTATTGAGTTTCTATTTGAATTGCATATTATTGTTTTATATCCATTGATATGTAATTGATCTTCTATCCCCTTTAGTAAGTTAGAATCATAATGAGATGTAATATCTCCTAAAATAACTAAAATGTATTTATTAATGTTTTCAAATAATGATTTAATAAACATTCCTTTTTTATTTGGTTTGGAATATATGAATTCTTCTTTTTCTAATTCTTTTAAAACTCTAATGATAGTGATTCTACTAGCATTATACTTTTCTTGAAGTTGTAGTTGAGAAGGAAGCTTTTCATCAGATTTGAAAATATTATCATTAATGCATTTAATAATATCTTTTTTTATTGATAAGTATTTATATTCCATTTTTAAATCCTTAATTAAATTTATTGTTATATCAATTATTTATATATCATATATGTTAATAAGTCAAATATTATTACTAATTTTTATTAGGATTAAAAATAATTAAAAAAAATAATAAATTTTCTTGACATTTTACATTTTTGAAATAATATATAGTCACATTAATAAATATTAGATATATATAAAAAATATTATTGATATATCATTGATAAACAAAAGGAGACCATATTGCTTAAAACAAAACATAATCAAACCTTAATTTGGTATTCTTTCTTGCTTCCGACCATATTAGCGTTAGCATTTTTTATGGCGTACCCGATATTAGAAGCATTGAGACTTAGTTTTTTTAAATCCAATGGAACAATAGAAAATTTTGTAGGTTTAAGAAATTACAAAATAATTCTTACTAATAAAACTTTTTGGAACGCTGTATATACAACAATCTATTTAAGTTTTTTTAAATTATTAATTTCTATACCACTTGGATTTGTTATTGCTTACTGTATAAATGAATTATCTTCATTTTTTCAAACCTTATTTAAAATAGTATATTTTATTCCATATGTAACATCAGTTGTTGCTGCTGGTATGATATTTATATTTGTTTTACATCCTGAAGAAGGATTATTAAATTCATTTATAGGAATATTTGGATTTGAACCGATTCAATATTTAGCTCATGCTAGATCTGCTAGATGGGGAACTATTTTATTGATGGTTTGGCACTGGCTTGGTTTTGTAATAATTATATTTATTGCTAATTTACAAACTATTTCTAAAGATATATATGAAGCAGCATTAATAGATGGTGCAAAAAAAATTCATACATTCTTTTATATAACAGTCCCTTTAATGAGAAATTCTTTTATTTTCCTTCTAATCCTTGGAACTATTGAAGGTTTAAAAACATTTACAGAACCTTACATTTTAGGAAGAGGGAATGGGTCTCCAGGTGGAGCATTAACAACAATGACAGCGTATATTTATAATCGTGGATTTATGGGAAATGAATTTGGAGTTGCATCAGCTGCAGCTTATGTTCAATTTGCTTTAATATTTATTATCACATTTATAAATATTAAGTCATCGAAAATGAAATTATAGT
This sequence comes from Pleomorphochaeta sp., assembly GCF_050031695.1. Lineage (GTDB taxonomy): Bacteria > Spirochaetota > Spirochaetia > Sphaerochaetales > Sphaerochaetaceae > Pleomorphochaeta. The sequence continues at coordinate 41,326 of NZ_JBNAIC010000029.1, forward strand.
AGGGGATTTAAATGAGTAAAAAAAATAATTTAAGCTTTAATATATTTGCAATTACTTTATTAATTGCCTTTTCAATACTATTAATTGCACCATTTATTTGGATGATAAGTGTTTCATTAGAAAGATATGCAAATTTACAGCCACCATTTCCACCAAGTTTGATTCCACAAGAACCATCCATGTTTAATTATAAGTTAGTAATTGAAAATGGAACTTTATTTAAAGCCTATGCTAATTCGTTTATAATTGCATTTTTTACTGTTTTAACAACATTATTTACTGCTTTATTAGGTGGTTATGCATTTTCAAAGGGAACATTTAAAGGTAAAAAAATATTATTCTTTTTAGTTTTAGGGACTATGATGATACCTTTAGAAAGTCGATTAATACCAATGTATATGATGTTTAGTGCTTGGAATATGTCAAACACATTCTTTCCACTAGTTTTAACTATGCCACAATTAGGATTTGCTGTTTTATTATCAAAACAATATTTTGATAATTTACCAAATACTATTAGAGAAGCTGCATGGATTGATGGAGCTACAGAGTATAAAATATTTAATAAAATATTTTTACCATTAAGTGGTCCAATGATTGCTACCTTAATTATTTTGATATTTATGGGATCTTGGAATGATTTCTTATGGCCATTAATTGTATTAACTAGCCAGAAGTTACAAACAATACCTATATATTTATCAAAATTCTCACTAGAAGATGGAACTGCATATGCTGGACTTTCAATGGCATTGTCTGCTTCAAGTATTGTTCCAGTTATTATCGTATTCTTAATTTTCCAAAGATATATTATAGAAAGTGTCGCTATGAGTGGCATTAAAGGCGAATAGGAGGTTCGTATGAAAAAGAAGTTTTTAACTCTTTCAATGATATTATTAGTATTAATATCTAATTCAATTTTCTCTTCAGGTAGTTCTGAAGAAAGTCAAACAGCAAAGGTTGAAAAAACACCTTTACGTATTCAATTAATCGGTTCTTTTAAAGAAGAAGACACAACAGATCCAATTAGTGGTAAAAAAATAGTTGGTGTTCATTACCTAGAAGAAGAATTTGAGAAACTTCATCCTGAAGTTGATGTTGAGTTTGTAATTATGGGTTGGGATAGTTATACACAAAAAACTATTGCTATGCTACAGAATAACGATTCTGACGTATATCAAGTTCCTGGTATCGCATCAATTGCAGCAATGGGTTTATTAGAACCATTGACTCCATACATTGAAAAAGATAATTTTGATTTAAATAAATATATTGGTAACCAAGTAAAAGGTTGGGAAGCAATTGGACCTAATGATGATGATTTAAGTATATATGGTTTACCTTTTATTGGTGATACAAGATATATTTCTTATGATAAAAAATTATTTGATGACTGGGGTGTAGAATACTTATCACAATATCCAACTTTAGAAGAAATTGAAACAAAAGCAGCTATGATGACTGGTATTAACCCAAAAACTGGTGAACAAAACTATGGTCTTAGATATTTCGGTGGTAGTTATTTAGCTGATACAGCTATGAATATTAGTGAAGGTTTAGGTAATACATGGGGTTCTGGTTTTTCTTGGGATGATATGAGTGTAAACTTTAATACTGACGAAATGGTTGCTGCTGTTGATTGGATGAGAGAAAATCTAAAATATTGCCCACCTGGAAATGTTTCAAGACAAGGTGATGAAAAACTTTATACTCCTGACAATAATATTGCAATTAACTTAAGAGATGATCCAAAAAGTTTATCAAAAATTGAAGCTTTAAATTGGGATGATAGAATTGGTATTTCACATCTTTTTGTTAATCCTGAATATAATATGGGTAATATGTTTGCAGGTTCTCCTTGTGCTATTGGTAGCTCATCTGAAGTTAAAGATATTGCTTGGGAATGGATTAAATTCTCATCAAGTGAAACTTTCCAAAGATATTTCTGGGAAGAATATAGATCACTTCCAACAATTAATAGCGCTTTAGATTGGGATTCTATCAATGTAATTCCTCAAATTTCTGAAGTATTAAAAACTATGGAAAATTTATGGGTACCACGTTATCCATATAGAGCAAGTGAACCAAGATCAATTTTCGCTATTCAAGTTGAAAAAGCATTATTAGGTGAACAAACTCCAATGGAAGCAATGGATCAAGCTCAAAACGATACAGACGCTTGGATTCAACAACAAAGATAATTAATTCAATATCTACCTATTTATTTAATTAAATAGGTAGATGTCTTGATAGGGAAATATTAATGCACTTATATATTATTAGACATGCAGATCCAAGCTATAATCCAGATGGATTAACTGAAAATGGATATAAAGAAAGTAAAGTTTTAGCTAACAGATTAAAAGATTATGGCGTAAATAAAATATATAGCTCAAATATGGTTAGAGCAAAATTAACAGCAGAACCTACATCAAAGCTATTAAATATTGATGTAAATATTCATAAATGGCTAATGGAACCTGAAGAATTAAAGATAGTTCAATCTAATCAAGAATATTGTATTTGGGATACATATGGTGAAACAATTAGACAATATGATCAGATGCCAACAAAAAATGATTGGTATACAAAGCATCCATTCGATAATCCGAGAGTAAAAGAAAGCTGGGAAAAATTTGTTGTAAATTGTGATGAGTTTTTATTATCTCTAGGTTATAAAAGAGTGAATGGTAGATTTGAAGTTATCAAAGAAAATAATGATAGAATTGCTATTTTCACTCATAATGGAACTTGTTTATATTTCTTATCGTATTTGTTAGAAATACCTTTACCATTAGTTTTCAGTGGTTTTTATTGTTGGCCATCTTCACTTACTGATATTTATTTTGACCAAAGATCTTCTAAATGGGCAATCCCTAGAGCTTTATGTGTTGCAGATACATCGCATTTAGCTAGTGAAAAATTAAAGCCACAAGCAAGAGGTATGGGAGATTATTGTCCTGAGTATTATTAATATTTTTGTATTGTGAATAAAAAGTTAAAGTTGTAATAACTTTAACTTTTTTTTATACTCTTCTAAAGCTAAAAAGAAATAGTGAGGTGAAATTAAATTAAGTTATAAAGAAATTATCCAAAAAGGTTGGATGCTTTTTTAATGAGATATTGATGTGATATAATACTAATAAGTATATAAAGATTATTGGTGAAATATTAATTATATACTTACATATATAGATTAGTTTTAATTAATAAAATAGATTTGGATAATTTGTTGTAATATTAAATACTTCATTTCTTTTACATATCTCAAAATCTTTCAAATTATCTACTGTCCACGTAAAAATTGGAAAATTCAATTCTCTTAGTTTAAAAAATAAAGGTGAATCTAATAATAGATAATTTATATTAATTCCAAAAAGAATAATTTTTTTATATTCATTTACATAATATTCAATATTGTCATAGTATTCTTCTTCAAAATTGATAATTATTCTAATGTTCTTATTAATTTTATTAATAAGTTTAGCACCTTCAAGATGAGTACCTGATATAACACAATTATTAACAAAATCATTTTCTTCAATACAAGATATGATTTTTTCTATATATTTGTCATCTTTTATATCTATATTTAACTTAGTATTATATTTTTTAGCAAAACTAATTGCTTGATCAAGTGTAATTAACTGTTCATCATAAATTTTTGCATCATTAAAATTAAGTGAATCTAGTTCAATGTTATTTATAAGATTATCGTGGGCCAAAAAACAAATGTTATCTAAGCTAACTCTAACATCAACTTCTATATATGAATGTTTAAAATTAATTGCACATAATAAGTATTCAATAGAGTTAGCTTTAGTATTATTTGCACCGCTGTGAATTGTTAATTTGTTAATCATTTGTATCCTCAGATTTATTATAAAAGATAAAAAGCAAATTTTAAATAAAATCTTTAATTAAAAGTTTTTATTCTTTCAATTACATCATTATATGTACCTTTAAAAGGTCCAGGTGTCTCCATTTTTATTGAACATAAAGCAGCAGCATAATTTACAGAATCTTGAATTGAAGAGTCTAATCTTTTTGATAGATAAGCCGCGAAAGTTGTATCGCCTCTACCTGTTCTGCCACTTAAATTATTAGGATTAAATGGTGCTGTGTAGAACTTACCATCACTGTAAATAAGAACTTCGGTATTGTGAGTAACCATAACTTCTCTTATCCCTTTGTCCCCTAAAATTTTAGCTGCTTTTTTTCTATCTTTTTCACCGGTTAATATTTCAGCTTCAGCTGCATCTGTTTTTAAATATGTAATATATTTACTATATTCATCAAGATTGTCCCAATTCTTAAATAATAAATCATTGTTTGTACTTGCTCTTAATAGTCCTTGAGCATCAATTGCAACTTCAGCTTTTTTTGAATAAAATTCAATAAAACTATCAGGTATTTCATCTTTGAACAAACCTGCAAGATGTACTATTTTTGCGTCAAAATCAATCATATTATCTATAGAGAAATTGGTTGCTCTTGAAAGTAATGTTACTTTTCTTTTTTCTTTGTCAGCAGAAAAATAAATATTTTCAATACTTGTTGTTTTTTCTGAGTCAAGTCTTGTAACATCAACACCATTATCACTCATAACCATTAAATCGCTTTCAGCTTCTTTGTTTGCAACTGTGATTACTTTTATATTCTTATTATTAGTAGTTGCAGCAATTGAAGAATAAATTACAGGTCCACCTAAAAATTTCTGAACACTATCTTTGTAAATCATTATATCTTTTGATACATGACCTATCATTACAATATCATAAACCATTATAACTCTCCTAATCAAAATATTAAATTATAATTGATATATCAATTATAATTTAATATTCATTGCACATTGATGTAAATATGATATTATCAAATAATTGGTATGTCAATATTTTTAATTTATTATAGTAGTTATTATTTATGATATATCAATTTTTCTATATAATTAAATTGATTATTCATATAATTTGATTGAGTTATATAATATTAAAGATAACTTATTATGGACGCTAACAAAGATTGTGAGTATAATAAATAAAAAATTATTATATAGCATTTAAATGAATGCCTTAACTAAAAGTGATTTTCTATTTAATGTATTTTGAATAAAATAATTTAATTATTGTTTATTCTTTTTGTAGCTTTGTTATATATTTAATAAGAGGTTGTATGTCAAATAATATTACAATAAAAGATATTGCAGCTATTGCTGGAGTTAGTTATTCAACAGTATCTAGATGTTTAAATGATAGTCCTTTAGTTTCTGAAAAAACAAAATATAAAGTTAATAAAATTGCAAAAGAACTTGATTTTGAGTTTAATGCAAATGCAAGAGGTTTAATAACTTCTAAAGCTAATACAATTGCAATTGTTTTACCTGAGGGTTTTTCAAAAATTAATATTAGTGCATATCATAATATATTATTAAATTCATTACGAACAAATTTAGAAAAAAGAGATGTAGATTTAATAGTAACTTATCAAATTAATCATTATACAAATCATAATAATATTATTAGATTGATTAATAGAAAAAAAATTGATGGATTAATATTATTAATTGAAGATCCTAATGAGGAAACTATAGATTTTATTAAAAATAGGGATGTTCCATCTGTTTTTGTTCACTATCCTCCAATTGAAAAAACTGAAAATTTTGATATTGTTTATACAGACCATTATGAAGGTGGTAAAATAGTTGCTAAACATTTATTAAAAAAGGGACATAAACATTTTACTGTTCTAGCTGTTGATGATTACCATAAGGAATTTAAATTAAGGGAAACAGCTTTTTGTGACGAAATTATAAAAAATGGTGGTACAATAAATAAATTATTTTGTTCCTTAGATTATTGGAGTGGAAAAGAATGTGTTGAATCTAATATAGATTCAATATTAAAAACTACTGCTATATTTGGTTTAAATGATTTAATTGCTTTAGGAGCAATGAGAGCATTGAATAAATTAAATGTAAAAATCCCTCATGATATTTCTATAGTAGGTTATGATAATAGTGAATTTAGTGAATATGCAAATCCATCTCTTACTACTATACACCAACCAAGAGAAGAATTAGCTCTTTTTGCTGTTGACAAGTTATTTAGGCAAATAAATAATGAAGGATCATTAGATAACACTAATAAAATAAGTATCAAGCCTGTACTTATTGAAAGAGACTCTACTTAATTAATTATCACACTCAAAAAGTGTAAAATTTTATATATTAATTCATTTTTTTCTTGACTAATTTAATATATGTTTTTAAAGTATAGTTATGAAAACGTTTGCAAAATAATAAATAAATATCATTTATTTTTTATTTATATAAAAATACAAACGTTTGCAAAAACAAATAGGAATTTATATTATGATTGTTAAAAGAAACGAAGAATTTAAATGTGGGTATACCACCATTACTGAATTAAATGGCACAAATAAAGAAATGTTATTAGACTTTGGAATATTAAAATTAGATACAGATGATATTTTTGAATCTGATAGCAATTTAGAAAGAGCTTATTTATTAATAAGTGGAAAAATCGAATTTATTTATGAAGATAAAAAATATATTGCAGAAAGGTATTCTTGTTTTGATGAAGAACCTATAGTTTTACATGTTTCTAAAGATGTAAAAATAAAAATTATTGCACTAAATGATAGTGAAATATGTATTGAAAGATGTCAAAACGAAACCATATTCCCTTCAAAGATATATAACAAAGATAATGTTAGGACAGATATTTTTGGTAAAGATGTTCTTAATAATACTTCAATTAGAAGTGTTAGAACTATTTTTGATGGTGAAATTGCACCATATTCTAATATGGTTATGGGTGAAGTTATAAATCATCCTGGTAAATTCTCAAGTTATCCACCTCACGATCATCCTCAACCTGAAATTTATCATTATAAATTTTTCCCAAAACAAGGTTTTGGAGTTTCCATGTTAGACGATGATGCCTTTGTTGTAAAAGATGGTGATACTTCATTAATAAAACCAGATACAACTCATTCTCAAGTTGCAGCTCCTGGGTACGCAATGTATTACATTTGGATGATTCCTCATTTAGAAGATGATAGATGGTTGCCAACTACAAGATATTATAGGGATGAGCATAAATGGTTATTAGATAAAGATGTCAAAATCTGGCCAGAAAAAAAATTCGAAAAATAAAAAGATAAATGGAGAAAGATAATTATGAAATCTACAATAAAGTTAACAACAGCTCAGGCAATAGTTAAATTTTTAGATAATCAATATATAAATTTTGATAATAGAGAAGAAAAGTTTGTAAATGGTGTTTTTGGTATTTTCGGGCATGGTTGTGTAGTAGGGCTAGGAGAAGCTTTAGAAGAAAATAATCATAACTTAAAATTCTATAAAGGTTCTAATGAGCAAGGAATGGCACATAGTGCTATCGCATATGCTAAACAAAATAATAGAAAAAAAATTATGGCAGTTACAACTTCAATAGGACCTGGGGCTATGAATTTAGTTACAGCAGCAGCCTTAGCTACAACTAATAGAATTCCAGTTTTATTATTACCTGGTGATACTTTTGCATGTAGACAACCAGATCCTGTTTTACAACAGTTAGAGCAGTTTAATGATTTTGGAATTACATCAAATGATGCCTTTAAACCAGTTTGTAGATATTTTGATAGAGTTAATAGACCTGAGCAAGTTATGACTGCACTACTTAATGCAATGAGAGTTTTAGTTTCTCCAGTTAATACAGGAGCGGTATGTTTAGCTTTACCTCAAGATGTTCAAGGTGAATCATATGATTATCCAATTGAATTTTTTGAAAAAAGAATTCATTACATTAGTAGAGTTAGTGCTAATGAAGTTGTTGTTGATAAAGCTGTTGAATTAATAAAAGATAGTAAAAAACCCTTAATGATTTGTGGGGGTGGTGTAAGATACAGTGAATGTGGCAGTGAATTTGCCTCTTTTGCAATGAAATATAATATTCCATTTGGTGAAACTCAAGCTGGAAAAAGTGCTGTTGAATTTGCACATCCTATGAATTTGGGCGGAATTGGTGTAACCGGTAATTCAGCTTCTAATAATATAGCAAAAGAAGCAGATTTAATTATTTCTGTTGGTTCTAGAATGTCTGATTTTACTACATCAAGTAAATGGTTGTTTGACTTTGATAAAGCTAAAATTATTTCTATAAATGTTAATGATTTTGATGCTATAAAAATGGACTCCTTGCCATTAGTTTGTGATGCAAAAAAAGGATTAGATGCTTTAGATTCAAAGCTAAGTAAATTGAACTATAAATCAAACTATAAACAAGAAATACTAGTCGAAAAATTAAAATGGGATGAAGAAGTAAATAGATTATATACTACTGAATTAGGCCCAAATAATAGATATTCACAACTTAGAGCACTTGGCATTATGAATGATGAGTTATTTGATAAAAACAGTATAGTTGTAGGTGCTTCAGGATCTCTTCCTGGTGATATGCAAAGAGTCTGGAGAGCATATGAAAGAAATACTTATCATATGGAATATGGTTATTCATGTATGGGATATGAAGTTAGTGGTGCTCTTGGAGTAAAATTAGCTAAAGAAGATGTAGAAGTTTATTCAATGGTTGGAGATGCTTCTTTTGTAATGTTACATTCAGAGCTTCTTACTGCTTTAGAAAATAATATCAAAATTAATATTATGTTATTTGATAATAATGGTTTTGGTTGTATTGATAATCTTCAAAGATCTCAAGGAATTCCTAAATTTGGTTGTGAATTAGTTTATAGAGGAAAAGAATCTAATAGATTAGATTCTACGGGTTCAAAATTGAAAGTTTCTTATGCAACTATTGCAAAAGGCTATGGCTGTGATGTTTGGACAGTTACTAATAGCGACGAATTAAAACAAGCTATAAAAGAATCAAAGAATAGTAATAAATCAACTCTTATTGATATAAAAGTTGATGAAGATTCTATGAGTGGCTCTTATGGAAGTTGGTGGAGAGTTGGTACTGCAGAAATTTCAGAAAAAGATAGTGTAGTACAAGCTTCAAATAATCTAAAAAAAGAAATTAAAAAAGTAAAACAATACTAAAAGTTTGAGGTTTATAAATGGATAATAAGAAAGTTAAATTAGCAATTGCTCCAATAGCTTGGACAAATGATGATATGCCTGATTTAGGAAGTGAAAATACATTTGAACAATGTGTAAGTGAAATGGCTTTAGCAGGTTTTAGAGGTAGTGAAGTTGGAAATAAATATCCAAAAAATCCAGAAGTTTTAAAACCAATGTTGGATTTAAGAGGAATTTCAATTTGTAATCAATGGTTCAGCTCATTTTTAACAACACAAAGTCTTGATGAAGTAATATCCGATTTTAATAAACAATTAGATTTTTTAGAGGCTGTGGGAGCTAAATTAATTGGACCTGCTGAACAAGGTAATTCTATTCAAGGTAAAAATTTGAGTGTTTTCGATGAAAAACCAATCTTTAGTGATAAAGAATGGGAACTTGTAGCTAATGGGTTAAATACTCTTGGAAAAATTGCAAAAGATAGAGGTTTTAAACTTTGCTACCACCATCATATGGGTACAGGTTGTCAAACTATCAAAGAGACTCAAAAATTAATGGATATGACAAATAAAGATTATGTTTATTTAACATTTGATTCAGGACATTTTGCTTTCTCTGGTGAAGATCCTGTTAAAGCTTTGTCTTTATTTATTGATAGAGTTGCTCATGTTCATTTAAAAGATATTCGTCAAGAAATTGTAAAACAAGTTAAAGAACAAAAATTAAGTTTTTTAGAAGCTGTTAGATTAGGTGCATTTACAATTCCTGGCGATGGTTCTATTGATTTTCCAGCCATTTTTAAAATTTTAGAAGAAAATGATTACCAAGGTTGGATGGTTGTAGAAGCTGAACAAGATCCAGCAAAAGCTAACCCATTAGAATATGCTATTAAAGCAAGAAAATATATTAGAGAAAATACAGGATTATAGGAGAATTTTTATGAAGAATATAAATATTGGAATCATTGGTGGAGGTAGAATTGGACAAGTTCATGCAAAAAGCATAACTAATTTAGTTCCTAACGCAACAATAGTTGCATTAGCTGATCCTTTTATGAGTGAAAAGTTAGAAACATGGGCAAAAAGTATTGGAATTAAAGAAACTTATAAAGATCCATATAAAATCATTAATCACGAAAATATTGAAGCTGTATTAATTTGTTCACCAACAGATACTCATACAGAGTTAATACAAGCAGCTGCAAAAGCTAAAAAACATATTTTCTGTGAAAAGCCTGTTGATACAGATTTAAATAGAATTAACGAAACTATGAATGTAGTTAAAGAAAATGATGTTTTATTCCAAATTGGTTTTAATAGAAGATATGATCATAATCATAATGCTGTTAGAAATGCAGTAATAAATAATGAAGTTGGAGATGTTCATGTTATTAAAATTACATCAAGAGATCCTGAGCCACCAAATCCAGAATATGTAAAAGTTTCAGGTGGAATTTTCTTAGACATGATGATTCATGATTTCGACATGGTTAGATTTTTAAGTAATAGTGAAGTTGAAGAAGTATATGCTTCAGGTGCAGTTCTAATAGATCCAGAAATTGGAAAAGCTGGTGATGTTGATACAGCAATGGTAATGTTAACTATGAAAAATGGGTCATTAGCTATTATTGATAATTCAAGACAAGCTGTATATGGATATGATCAAAGAACAGAAGTGTTTGGATCAAAAGGTTGTGCTAAAGTTGAAAATGATAGAAATAGTTTAGTTGAAATTAGTTCAAAGACAGGTGTTAAATCTGAGAAACCTTTATATTTCTTCTTAGATAGATATATTGATTCATATGCAAATGAAATAATTGAATTTATAGATGCAGTTCAAAGTGGAAAAGAAATTACTTGTGGAATAGACGATGCTATTAGACCTGTTGAAATTGCTCTTGCAGCAACTAAATCATTAAAAGAACATCGCCCTGTATTAATCAGTGAAATAACAAACGATATTAAATAAGAATAGAAAAGTAGGAGAATACAATATGAAAAAAGTAAAAGTAGGTGTTGCTGGATACGGTACAATTGGACAAAGATTAGCTGACGGTGTAGCTCTTCAAGAAGATATGGAATTAGTAGGAGTTGCTGATGTTGCACCAACACTACCTGTTCAAGCATTATATGAAAAAGGTATGCCTTATAAACTATTTACTGCAGTACCTGAAAAAAAGCATCTATTAACAGATAGAGGTATTCCTGTAAGTGGTACATTAGAAGAATTAGTTCAACAAGTAGATATTATGCTTGATGCAACCAATGCAGGTGTTGGGGCTATGAATAAAAAATTATATGAAAAATATAATACAAAAGCAATTTTCCAAGGTGGAGAAAAAAATGATGTAGCAGATATTTTCTTCCATGGTTATGCTAACTATGAAAAAGGAATAGGTGCTGATTTTTTAAAGTTAACTTCATGTAATACAACAGGTTTAATAAGAGCTATCGATTCTATTGATAGAGCAGTTGGTGTTGAAAAAACAGCAATTACTATAATAAGAAGAGTTGCAGATCCAGGTGATTACCATAGAGGCTTAACTAATGCTTTAGAAGTTGCTCCAGCTCCAAACCATCAAGCTTTAGATTTAATGACAATTATGCCACACATTGATGCTACAGGTATTTTAGTACACACACCTGTAACTCATGGACACATTATTACATCAGTAGTATCAACTAAAGATAAAATTAGTAAAGATGAATTATTAGAAATTTTTAATGCTCATCCAAGAATTCGTGTTGTAAGCTTAGAAGATGGCTTTAAAGGGAATGCTTCATTATTTAAATATGCTAGAGATTTAGGTCATCCAAGAGGTGATATGTATGAAATTGCAGTGTTTAAGGAGTCTATTGTAAATAGTGGTGATGATATTATGTTCGCAATTAATATTCCACAAGAAGCTGTAGTAATTCCTGAAAATATAGATGCAATTAGAGCAGCTCTTAAAATGCAAGATACTAGAGAAGAAGGAACAAAAGAAACTAATAAATATTTAGGAATGAAATAATGAATAGTAATTTAGGGTTTAAATCTATTGAAGAAATAGATGTTAAAAATAAAAAAGTATTACTTAGATTAGATATTAATTCACCTATTGATGTGAATACTAAAAGAATTGTAAATACTAATAGAATTGATAAATCCCTAAGAACTTTAAATTATTTAAAAGAAAATGGTGCAAAAGTTGCCATAATTGCTCATCAAGGAGATACTTTAGATTATCAAAATCTAATATCTCTGAGTGAGCATGCTAGTATATTATCAAAAAAAATGAATGTAAATGTTGATTATATTGATGATGTATGTGGACCTGCAGCAATTGAAAAAGTAAATAATTTAAAAAGTGGTGAATTTATTATTTTAGGTAATTTAAGATATTTAGGAGAAGAGTTATCTACATTTGAAAATAGTGTAAAGTTGAGTGATGAACAATTATTAAGTAATTATTTAGTTAGATCATTAACACCTCATTTTGATTTATATGTAAATGATGCATTTTCTGCAGCACATAGATTTGCTCCAAGTATGGTTGCTTTTCAACGAGTATTACCAAGTGCTGCTGGATATCTGTTCTTTGATGAAATTTCAACACTTAAAAAAATAAAAGATAATCCTATCTCTCCTTGTATTTTCGTTCTAGGTGGGGCAAAAATTTCTGATGCATTTTCTATGATGGAAGAAGTTTTAAGTAAAAATATTGCTGATAAAATTCTAACATGTGGTGTAACTGGAGAAGTTTTTCTACTTGCTAAAGGAATCTATCTTGGTAAAAAAGTTGAAGAATTTATAAAAGATAGAGGCTTAGAAAACTTTATAAAAGAAGCTAAAAAACTATTAGATAAATATGAAGATAAAATAGTTGTTCCAAAAGATTTAGCCTATGAAGAAGATAATCAAAGAAAAGAGCTATTAGTAAATGGTGAACTTTTAGATTATTTATATGCAGATATTGGTGAAAATACGATATCAACTTATAAAAAAATCATATTTGAAGCTAAAACCATTTTTGTAAATGGGCCAGCTGGAATGTATGAAAATCCAATATTAGAAAACGGTACTAAAGAACTGCTTATAGCAATATCAAATTCAAATGGATTTAGTGTAGTAGGTGGTGGAGATAGTGTTAGTGCAACTACTAAATTTACTGATTTAAACAAAATGGATTACATCTGTACTGCAGGTGGAGCAATGGTTAGATATTTATCTGGTAAAAAATTACCCCTAATAACAGCAATGGAAAATTCAAAATAATAATTAAGATAAATAAACATTAAGGGGTGAGATTAATTTTTCACTCCTTTTTTTTGAGGTTAAAATGAAATTTAAAGTTAACTATAATAAAGAAATAGTAAATATAACAATAAAAGATGATACTAAAATTATTTCACCAAAAGATGTTCTTGTAAAAAATCAAGAAAGTATAATCACTAAAAGTTTAAATAATCCTATAAACAGTAAATCATTAAATGATTTTATATATAATAAAGATAAAATTTTAATAATAGTAAATGATGGAACACGCCCAACACCTACTGCAAAAGTTTTGGAAACTATTTTTCCAATAATAAAGAAAAAACAAATTACTATAATGATTGCTACAGGTGTCCATCGTATAGCAAATGAAAATGAATTGATTCATATACTAGGAAATACATATGATAATTTAAAAGATAAAGTTATTTCTCATGAAGCAAGAAAAGCAGAAGATTTACAATATATTGGAACAAGTCGTAATGGTACACCTTTAGAAATTAATAAAGAAGTATTAAATAATGAGGCCTTAATAGTAATTGGTAGTGTGGAACCACATTATTTTGCAGGATATACAGGTGGTAGAAAAGCTATAATGCCAGGTGTTGCGTCATTTAAATCTATAGAAGCAAATCATAAACATGCATTAGATTATAGAGCTAAAGCATTAAACCTAAAAGACAATCCAGTTCATTTAGATATGGTAGATGTATTATCTCTTTTAGGTGATAAACCGATATATTCAATTATGAGTGTTATGGATAGAAACCATAATATTTATGAAATTACATCTGGTAATATAATTGATAGTTTTGATCAAGCAATAAAATATGCTAATGAAGTATTTACACAAGAAATAAATGAAAAATATGATATTGTAATAAGTGTAGCAACATCTCCTATGGATATAGATTTATATCAATCTCAAAAAGCTATAGATAATGGTAAATTAGCACTAAAAGATAATGGGATATTAATATTAGTGTCTGCTTGTTTAGAAGGAGTAGGGGAAAAAGCATTTTACGATTTATTAAAATCTTGTAGTACACCTGAAGAAGTTTTAGAAAATATTTCTAATAATTATAAATTAGGGTACCATAAAGCTGGAAAAATGGCTGAAGTAATGACTTGGGCAAATATTTATGTAGTTAGCGAATTAGAGAATAAACTATGGGAAGATATTTTTATTCAACCTTTTGGTTCTATTCAAGATGCAATAAATTGTGCAACTAAAATTAAAGGGAAAAATGCTACCTTTTGCTTACTTACAGATGGTTGTATTACTGTACCTTTATTAACAAAATAGTTTTTATTTGAATTTTAAGAAAAAACATTAAGCAAATTTTACACAATATGTTATAATTAAGTGTAGGATATCACAGGGTACATTATTGTTTGTGTACAAATACTGTGTTTAGATAAATTATTTTAATGATTAGAGATATTTCATTAATGAAGACTAAATTAAAAAATTATCTATTATAGTTATGCTGAAATTTATTTCTAATTAGTAAAAAGCTTAATTACTCAATGCATGGAGGTATAAATGGGCGTTATTACAATTTCAAGAAAAATGGGAAGTGAAGGAACTTATATTGGTAGAAAAGTTGCAAAAAGATTAAACATGGCTTATGCAGATAAAGCTTTTATTTCAAAAATTATGAGAGAGTATGGTTTTAGTGCATTTAAGGAAGTTTATGATGAAACACCTACATTTTGGGATAAGTTTTTAACAATTAGAGAGCAAACAATAGATTTCTTAGCTAAAACAGAACAAGCTATTGGTAAAGCTGATAATGTAGTAATTGTTGGTAGAGGTGGTTTTGGTATTTTTGAAAATTATAATGATGTATTAAATATTAGAACAAAGGCCCCATTAGAAATTAGAGTTAAGAGACAAATGGCTGAGCATGATATAAGTTATGAAGAAGCTTATACCCATGTTTTAGAAAATGATAAAGTACGTAAAAATTTTGTAGAGTCTGATTTTAGATTTGATTATCAAAATACAAATAGTTTTGATATGATAATTAATACTGCAATTATTGATCCTGATAAATCAGTAGACTATATTTGTGAAGTATATGATTCTTTGATAAAAAATGGTAGATCTAGCACATCAAAAAATTTAAAAGATTTAGAAGTTGATCCAATTTTATTAAAGTATGTTAGAGAAGAATTAGATAAAACTAAAGATGCTTTATAATTTACTTATTAACTAAATGATGTTATTAACAAATAACATTATTGCAATATAATAAACACTTAATATCACAACAAAATTATAAATTTTTTGTGGTATTATTTTTATTAAATATATTGATGCTAATATTCCTAAAAATAAACCTGGAAGCATAGCTAATGTTATTTTTAAAGTTTCAAAAGTAATATTTTTCCAAAAGAAAATAAAAATTATTACTTTAGTTATATTTAGTGAAAAAAAGAAAAGGGCAGTAGATCCTACAAATTCTTTTTTTTCTTTAGTTTGTCTAAAAAAATAAATACAAGTGATAGCACCAGCTGCATTTGAAACTGTAGTAATCCCAGATAACAATGATAAAAACAATGTAAATGGTTTATTTAAAGGCTTATTTATTTTATCTTCAATCCTACCACTTTTATCTTTAATTTTAGTAATTTCTCCAATTGTTATCATAATTACCATTAATAATAAAAAAAATGAGATAAAAATAGTGAATAATCTATCATCAATAAATGATGCAAAAAAACTTGTAATTATAATACCAATAATTGCTAATGGTACAAAATTAAAAACAGCTTTATAATTAATTTGATTTCTGTATATGTATATTGGAATTATATCTCCTAGTAGGTAAATAGGGGCTAAAATTCCAATAACTTGTTTAGAAGGGATGATATTTAACATTAAATACATACATATAACAGATAAATTTCTAAACCCTCCTTTATCTAAACCTAAAAAAAAGGCAGCTATTGTTAAGATGGTTATATTAGAAATAATTAATTGATTTGCCATAAATTACCTTAATTCTTAGTTTTAAGAAGTGCACCTTGCAACACATAAAACAAAAAAAGTGGGACAATGATTATATAATTATCTTGAATTAGTGTTTCAGGAATAATATTTTTTATAATTATAAATACTACTAAATAAAAGCTATATATTGAACAAAATATTTCATATAAAATAACTCTATGCATTGAAAATTCTTTTTTTGATAAAGTTAATATTGAAAGAATTAATGGAAAAATAAATATTATTGGATTTAGAAAAAATATGTTTTCATTATTCCATGCAGCCGTAATATTCGAATAAAAAACAAAAAAAGTAATTACTAAGGATATTATGAATAAAAATAAATTGATAATAATATTGTAAATTCCAAAAAAGGGTAATTCTTTATCTTGTTTTAATACTTTAAAGAATAATCCTAGAAGCCCTAAAATCAAGCCTATTAATGTATATAAAATTAAATGATTTTTAAACCTTGAAAAAGAATTGAAAGTAGAAGTACTGTTAGTTTCATTAATTATTGTTTGAGTTGAATTAAATTCTTGAAAATCAATTGTTGCTGATTCTAAATATTCAGGTAGAAACATGCTTTCCCACAGTGTAATATCCACATCACTATTTTCACCTAAAAAAGAATTTAATACCCAATTTACAAAATAAGATCTTGATAATTCGTTTGAAGATAAATACCTATAAGAATAATGGGAGTTTTGAGTAGTTGCCCATTCTTTAAATTCTCCATCACTAGCCCAATTTAAAATATCTCTTATTCTCGTAGCACAATTGTCTAAATAAAAATCATATAAATAAGTTCTATTTTCTTTTTGTGCATTATAATTTAAGAAATTAACAATATCGAGTTTTTTATTATTAGGAATATTTAATTCAACTTTACTAATTGCTCTATTATCTTCAATAGGTTGTTCAAATCTAACTGAAGCTTCAGATGGTAAAAGTAAATAATACATTTTTCCGAACATAAAGTTTTCAACAAAATTTTCACTTGAAAAATTAAATATACCATAATCATAAACTATGGAGATATTATCATCTTGTTCTACCATAATAGCTGAATGACCAAACCATGAATAAACTGGTTTGCCTGGTGTTATTGTAATTAAAGATACTTTAATTTTATCAAGTTCTAATGTGTCATATAAGTCAATGTTAGTAATTTTTTCAAAAGAGGATAAATTTTCTTCACTGGGAAAGGGATTAGGTAGTGGCTCTTTTTCAATATTTAGAGAAAAAATATTGTTAGTGATACATAATAATAGAACTAGTAGTGCAACAAATTTGTAATTAATTTTCATAACTTAGTTAGTTTACCATATGACTAAATAGATTTCTATATTTTTTTTTTAAATATAATAGTTAGGAAGTATAAAATAGTAAATAATTTAAATTTTAATACGAAATAGTCTTATTATATTATAAACAAAAGTTTTAAAATTAATAATAATTTTAAATTATTCTAACTTATATCTGTTTGAATATTTAATCTATATTTTATTGACTAAAATATGTTTTTAATCTTATTCTTATATGAGGAGATTTTATGGAAAGGAATATTGTTACTCAAGCTATCGCGCTTCATTCTAGAAGAGATGGTGTAAACAATGTTAATATTTCCCTATTAAGTATAGATTTAGGAGTAATAACTATTAGGGCTTTTGGCGCTAAAACAAGCAAAAAAGCTCCAAAAGCTTTTAGATTTCAAGAAGGACAGTTTTTTATATATTTTAATCCAACTAAAAAACAATACATTTTAAAAGATGTTAATTTAATTGCAACACATGATGGATTATTAAATGATTATTCAAATATATCTATTGCATCAATTATGAGTGAAATCATATTAAAAACATATAGTGATGATTCTGCATATGTATATAATTTGTTTACTAAATCATTAGATTTTTTAGAAGATGATTCTATTAATAAGGATATTATTCTAATTCAATTTATTCTAAGGTTTATTAAAAATCATGGTTTTTTTGAAAATTTTACAAATTGTCCAAATTGTGAAAAAAAATATAGTGATGAAGAAATATTATATTTTTCAAACACTTTAAGTGTTCCTAGTTGTAAAAACTGTTCTAATTCTTCTAATATGTTATTGCCTCCTAAAGCAAGAAAGTATTTATCTATTACATTAAATATGTCTATAGAAGATGCAATTAATATTAAATTATATGAGACTACTGCCACTAGGATAAAATCTTATATGATTAGATGGATAACAAATATAATAGGTTATCCATTAAAAAGTGTAACTGTATTAAATTAACAAAAGGTAAAATATGAATTGGATAAGAAAAAGTATTGATATTGAAGAAGTAAAACAACTTTCTAATAGATATAAAGTTGATTTATTAACATGCTCAATTCTTGCTAGAAGAAGAATAGTTGAAAGAGAAAAAGTTAAGTTTTATTTAGAAAATGATTTATTATTTTTGCATAGTCCCTTTGAATTTAAAGATATGTCAAATGCAATTGAAAGAGTACTAGATGCTATTGAATCTGAAGAAAAGATCAGGGTTTTTGGTGATAAAGATGTAGATGGAATTACTAGTACTGTTTTAATAGTAAATGAACTAAATAGATTAGGAGCTAATGTAAGTTATACGGTACCAGATGGAGATGATCCATATGGAATGACGAAAGAAAAAGTAAAAAAAGCTAAAGAAGATGGAGTTAGTTTGTTTATAACAGTAGACTGTGGAATTAGTGAAATTGATGAAATCAATTATGCTAATGATTTATATATTGACACAATAGTCTTAGATCATCATTTAAGCGGTGAAGTCTTACCTAATGCTTACTCTATTATTGATCCAAAGAAAAAGGGCTCAACATATCCTTTTGAACATTTAGCGGGATGTGGTGTAACAGCTAAATTTATATGGGCACTACGTTTTTCTCAAACTGATTATTTTAATGAAGATTATATATTATTACATGCACAACCAGGCAATGATACAGTAATTATTCAAGCTATGAAAGTGAGAAATCTTGTAGTTGTTGATAGGGTTATTGAGATAATTAACCCAGGCTTAGTAAAAATAGAACAAAGTAAAATAATAGAATTTATCAATTGTGGTGTACCTATAATTGTTCTTGATGAAGATGTTGAAAAGAAACAATTAAGTAAAGCTTTTAATTCTAAAATTGATATATATTTACAAGATATGAGACCTATCTTAAATGAAGTTTTTCCATCATTAAAAACCAAAAGTCTCTTTTCATTATCTGAAATATCTAAAAGTGGAAAATACAGTGAAATAGTTAGAGATGAGTTAGATGTTTTAATGGGTATTTTTAACTCAATAATTTATTCTTCAAATAAATTGTTATCTACAGGATTTGATAAAGTATTAGATTTGGTTGCCATTGGTACTGTTGCTGATATGATGCCTATGGTTGATGAAAATAGAATCATTGTTAGAAGAGGCTTGAAACAACTAACTCAAAATCCTAGAAGATCTTTATTGCCATTATTAGCAAATGCTAAACTGATAAATAAAAGTATTACTACAACAAATATTGGTTGGAATATATCACCAATAATTAATTCTTCAGGACGATTAGGGAAGCCGCAAGTAGCTATTGATATGTTATTAGCACAAGAGGATTCTAAAATAGAAGAACATGCCTTAGCTCTCTTAGAATTAAATAAGGAACGTCAAAAATTAGGTGATGATTCTTGGGATAAACTACAAAAGGAAGCTAAAGATAATTTTGAAAAATTTGGTTCAAAGCTTGTTTTAGTTAAAAATACTAAAGTCCCAAGAGGTATAACAGGTTTAATGGCTTCAAGATTAATGAATAATTATAAAAGTCCTAGTATGGTTTTATCAAAAAATGATGATTCAACTTATACAGGAAGTATGAGATCTCCTAAGGGATTTCATATTACTAAATTCTTAAAATCTTTTGATTCTTTATTATTGAATTTTGGTGGTCATGCAAATGCAGGTGGGTTTTCACTTAAAGAAGAAAATCTTGATGAATTTATAATTAGTATTGAAGAAAAATTATATAGTATGGATGATGTTGAAGTTGAAGATCAAAATGATGTTGAAATTGATTGTACGATAAATGAGAAAGATTTTTCACCAAAATTAATGAAAATTGTAGAATTATTCGAGCCTTATGGGCAATTAAATAATCCTCTTGTTTTTCATATAGAAAAAGCACAATTAAGTAATTATTTTTTTATTAATGGTGGTTCAAATGGAAGTCGAAATATTAAGTTAGAATTATCATTTAATAATTATAAATGGCCATGTATTTTCTGGAATGGTGGAAAACAAATAGATGAAGGTTTTGAAATTGGAGATTTTGTTGATGTTGTATTTAAAATGAGCTTAAATAATTATAAAAATAACGAAATGATTCAACTATCTATAATTGATATTAAGCAAAGTGAAAATACTTTAAATGTAAATACAAAATAAATTGAAATAAAGTTAAATAATATAAATAAAGGTGTTGAATAAACTTATAATATTCTATATATTCATCTTTGTGATTAATTAAATTTAATCAGTTAAATACGTCCCAATGCATATAAAGAGGGAAGGAGGTGATTTTGAATGGCATATATTAAAGTAGATGATAACGAACCTTTAGAAAAATCAATTAAACGTTTTAAACGTTTAGTAGAAAAAGAAGGCATTATTCGTGAGTACAAAAAAAGAGAATACTTCGAAAAACCATCAACCATTCTTAATAGAAAGAAAAAAGCTAATGCTCGTAAGCAATTAAAAAAAGCTAGAAAATTACACGCTTCAAAATCATATTAAGATAACTTCCCGCTTAGTAAACAACTAGGCGGTTTTTTTATGAAATAAATCTAATTCAAAAAAATAAAAATTCTTATATTAAAGAAAGTAAATAATAAAAAAATCATATTTTTTTTTAGTAATAGCAAAAAAAATCAAAAAAAAATTGACAAATTCACCAATATATTTTATTCTAAAGTCAAAAAATAAGATGTTTAAAATATCTAATTAAAGAGGTTAATTATGTTAATTCTAATTTCTGATGCTTTTGATGATTCATTAGCTGACAAATTATCAGTATTTGGCGAAGTAACTGATGATAAAGCTAGACTCAGTGAAGCTAATGTAGTTCTTGTAAGATCTAAGACTACATGTACAAAAGAGTATATCGACCAAGCACCAAATTTGAAACTTATTATTAGAGGTGGTGTTGGTATCGATAATATCGATAAAGAATATGCTGAATCAAAAGGTATTACAGTTCGTAATACACCTAAAGCATCTTCTGTTGCTGTAGCTGAATTAGTTATGGCTCATTTAATCGCTGCTCCTTCTCATTTAATTGAATACAATAATGGTATGAAAGAAGGCAAATGGTTAAAGAAACAAATAAAGAGAACTGAACTTTATGGAAAAACTTTATGTTTGTTTGGTATCGGTAATATTGCTCAAAAAGTTGCTGAAAGAGCTGCTGCATTTGGTATGAAAGTTGTTGCATATGATAAATATGTTTCACAAAGCGATAAAGCTGAAATGAAAGCAACTCCTGAAGAAGCAATTAAAGATGCTGATTATGTATCTCTACACATGCCTTTAACAGATGAAACACGTGGTATGATTTGTGAAAAAATGTTATCTAATTGTTCAAAAGTACCTGTTGTTATTAATACATGTCGTGGTCCTGTAGTTGATGCAGATGATATGTGTGCAGCTTTAGAAAACGGTAAAGTAGCATTATATTGTACTGATGTATACCCAAGTGATCCACCAAGTGAAGATTACCCAATCTTAAAACAAGAAAAAGTTATTTTAACACCTCATGCAGGTGCTAATACTAAAGAAAATTTATTGCGTATTGGTGAAGAAGCTTATGCAATTATCGATGAACTTTCTAAGGGAGGAAAGCTTTAATGTCACGTAAACATAATTATTTTGCAGGTCCATCAGTATT
Source organism: Pleomorphochaeta sp. (assembly GCF_050031695.1). Classification (GTDB taxonomy): domain Bacteria; phylum Spirochaetota; class Spirochaetia; order Sphaerochaetales; family Sphaerochaetaceae; genus Pleomorphochaeta. The sequence goes on from NZ_JBNAIC010000029.1 coordinate 63,600, forward strand.
ACCTATGGATGTTTTAAATACTTTAGAAAAAGAAATAAAAGATTACCAAGGTAATGGTCAATCAATGATTGAAACTTCACACCGTGGAGCAATGTTTGCTAACATGTATGCTGATTGTCAAAACTTATTTAGAGAATTATTAGGTATTGGTGATGATTATGATGTATATTTCTTAGGTGGTGGAGCAACTTTACAATTTTCAATGATTCCAATGAACTTCTTACGTCCTAACACTGTTGCTGATTATATCAAGAGTGGTACTTGGGCAAATGGTGCATGTGCTGATGCTGAAAAATACGGTAAAGTTAATTATTACTTTGATGGTACAGATTCAAAATTCACAACTCTTCCTGATCCAAAGACAGTAAAACCTTCAGAAAATTCTTCATACCTATATCTTTGTTCTAATGAAACAATTGGTGGTATAGAATGGCAAGATTTCCCTGAAACAGGTGATGTTCCTTTAATTGCTGATATGTCTTCTGATATTTTATCTCGTCCTGTAGATGTTAATAAGTTCTCAATGATTTATGGTGGTGTTCAAAAAAATCTTGGACCAGCTGGTGCAACTTTTATTATCATGAAAAAAGATATGCTTGATAGAAGAAATTCTAACTTAGCAAAATATTTTGATTACTCAAAACATGCAGGTGCTAATGGTTTATTAAATACTCCTCCAGTATTCTCAATTTGGGGTGTAAAATTAGTACTCGAATGGGTAAAAAATAACGGTGGTGCTCAAGGAATGCTTGACAGAGCTAATAAAAAGAGTGGTATAATTTACGATGTACTTGATTCTTCTGATTTCTATAGATCTCCAGTTGACCCAAATTATAGATCAAGAATGAATATTGTATTTAGAGCTCCTAATGAAGAATTAGAAAAGAAATTCTTAGAAGAAGCTGCTAAAGAAGATATGTTAGGATTAAAAGGACATAGAAGTGTTGGTGGCTTAAGAGCAAGCTTATATAATGCATGTCCAATTGAAGATGTTAATGTATTAGCTCAATTTATGAAAGAATTTGAAAGGAAAAATGGTTAATAAAAATGATTAAAAAAGTAGATGATACCAATAAGCAAATAATTCGTGATTTAATTGATGGCAGAAAACCTTTTAGTGCTATTGCTGATAATCAAGGGATAACAGAAAATACTGTACGCTCTAGAGTTAATAAGCTTATTGAAGAAGGTATCCTTTCAGTAACTGGTTTAGTTGATCCTGAATTAATTCCTGGATTACAAGTTGTAATGATGGGTGTTAAATTAAATACTCTTGACTTAGATAAAAAAGCAATAGAATTTGCTGAACTCAGAGGCGTTGTCTCTGTAGCTGTAGTTACCGGTCGTTATGATTTAATGGTTCAATTAATTTTAAACGAAGATGATGATATGACATTATTAGACTTCTTTAAAAATGAAATTGGAAAAATTGAAGAAGTTGCTGATGTTGAAACTTTTATTGTCTATCAATCTCATAATTTAAAAGTACCATACGTTTTATAAAGTTTTATAAAATATTTGAATAAATCTACTGTATCTTAATTGGTATAGTAGATTTTTTTTATTATTTTTTTGTGGTTTAATTGAGGGATAATGATATAATGAATAATAGGTTAATAATCTAAATTTCTAATAAATCTAATAATATTTATTTTAATATTCTTGATTATTAGAATAATCTACTATTTTATTATAAAATCCTAAAATAAAATACTAAGTGTTTAATTAAGTAGTGTATAAGTATTTTTATTAAGGTTGATTTTTTGTGTTTCTTTTAATATTGTTACTAATGAAAGTTAGATGTTTTTAACTTATCTTAATTTATAGGGGTTATTGATGAAAGAAATAAATCCTTGGAGAAATTTTTCTGGTTATAATTGGAAAAATGAAGTAGATGTTAGAGATTTTATTCAAAATAACTATACACCATATTTAGGTGATGATAGTTTTTTAGAAAGTGCTACCCTTGATACAAAAGAATTATGGTCTAATATTTTAGATTTAGAGAAAAAGGAAAAAGAAAAAGGTGGCGTTTTAGATATGGATACAGATATCATATCTACAATAGTCAGCCATGGCCCATCATATATAGACAAGGAAAAAGAAAAAATAGTTGGTTTTCAAACTGATAAACCATTTAAAAGATCACTACAACCTAATGGTGGTATAAGAATGGCTGAAAAAGCATTATCTGATAATGACTATAAAATAAATCCCTTTATCAAAGATTTTTATACTAATCATAGAAAAACACATAATGCTGGAGTTTTTGATGTTTATACACAAGAAATGAGAGATTGTAGAAGATCTCATATTATCACTGGTTTACCTGATGCATATGGTAGAGGTAGAATCATAGGAGATTATCGTCGAGTAGCTCTATATGGTTTAGATTATTTAATTAATGATAAGATTGCTCAAAAAGATTCAACATCTACTATCATGAATAGTGATAATATTAGAGATAGAGAAGAATTAAGTGAACAAATTAGAGCACTAAAGGAGCTTAAAGAGTTAGGAATACTTTATGGTTTTGACATTAGTAAACCTGCTAAAAATACTCAAGAAGCTTTACAATGGTTATATTTTGGTTATTTAGCTGCTGTAAAAGAACAAAATGGTGCAGCAATGAGTTTAGGTAGAACTTCAACTTTTATTGATATTTATGTTACACGAGATTTAGAAGAAAAAACTTTCAGTGAAAAAGAAGTTCAAGAATTAATTGATCATTTCGTAATGAAATTAAGGTTAGTTAAATTTGCTAGAACTCCTGAATATAATGAATTATTTTCTGGTGATCCAACTTGGGTTACTGAAGCAATTGGTGGAATGGGAGTAGATGGAAGAACTCTAGTTACTAAAACAAGTTTTAGATATTTACATACATTAGAAAACCTTGGAGCTGCACCAGAACCTAATTTAACTGTACTTTGGAGTATAAACTTACCAATTGGATTTAAAAGATTTTGTGCTAAAACATCAATTAATTCTTCTTCTATACAATATGAGAATGATGATTTAATGAGAGTTAATAATGGTGATGATTATGCAATTGCTTGTTGTGTCTCTTCAATGAAAGTTGGTAAAGAAATGCAATTTTTTGGTGCTAGAGCTAATTTAGCTAAGTGTTTACTATATGCTATAAATGGTGGAATTGATGAAAAAAGTAAAATTCAAGTTGGTCCAAGTTATAAGCCAATAGATTCTATCTATTTGGATTATGATGAAGTAATAAATAAATATAATGATATGTTAAAATGGTTAGCAAGTGTTTATGTTAATACATTGAATATAATACATTATATGCATGATAAATACTCCTATGAAAGAATCCAAATGGCATTACACGATAAAGAAGTAAAAAGATATTTCGCAACTGGTATTGCTGGTTTATCAGTTGTAGCTGATTCTCTTTCTGCTATTAAGTATGCAAAAGTTAAAGTAATTAGAGATAATGATGGTTTAGCAATTGATTATGAAATAGATGGTGAATTCCCAAAATTTGGTAATGATGATGATAGAGTTGATAGTATCGCAAATCAAATAGTTAAAACTTTTATGAAATATGTAAGGCAGAATGATACTTATAGAAATAGTGTTGCTACAACGTCATTATTAACAATAACAAGTAATGTCGTTTATGGTAAAGCAACTGGTTCAACACCTGATGGAAGAAAAGAAGGTGTACCTTTTGCCCCTGGAGCTAATCCAATGCATCATAGAGATAAAAAAGGTGCGATAGCATCATTAAGCTCAGTTGCAAAACTACCATTTGGTGATGCTCAAGATGGAATATCTAATACTTTTTCTATAATTCCAGAAGCTTTAGGAAAAGATGATGATATATCTTTTGCAAATAAACCGCTTTGCGCATGTGAAATACCTAATATTGAATTATAATTGGAGGAAATAGTATGAAAGTAAATAATGCAAAAATAGATAATTTGGTTACAATGTTAGATGCTTATGTTAAAAAAGGTGGGCATCATCTAAATGTTAATGTTTTTAGTAAAGACACATTATTAAATGCACAAAAACATCCAGAATTATATCCTCAATTAACAGTTAGAGTATCTGGATATGCTGTAAACTTTAATAAATTAACAAAAGAACAACAAGATGAAGTTATTTCTAGAACTTTTCATGAGGAAATATAAAATTGGGTAAAATTCATTCAATAGAAAGTTTTGGTACCGTAGATGGTCCTGGTATTAGATTTGTAATATTTTTTCAAGGGTGTCCACTTAGATGTAAATATTGTCATAATCCTGATTCGTGGAAAACTAATGCAGGCAAAGAAATGAGTGTCAAAACTTTATTGGATGAATATGAAAGAAACAAAGAATTTTATAAAAATGGTGGTATAACAGCAACTGGCGGTGAGCCTTTATATCAGTTAGAATTTTTAACTAAATTATTTACTGAAGCTAAAAAACGTAATATTCATACTTGCTTAGACACCTCAGCTGGCTGTTTTGACTATAAAAACAAAGAAAAATATAACGATTTACTACTTAATACAGATTTAGTTCTTTTAGATATTAAACACAGCAATGAAAAAGCTCATAAAGATTTAGTTGGTATTAATATGGATCGACCCCTACAATTTCTAAAAGAATTGGATAAGAATAGAATAAAAGTTATAATACGACATGTTTTAGTTCCAACAATAAGTGATTCTGAAGATCACTTAATTATGCTTGGTAAAATATTATCACCTTTTTCTAATATTTATGGAATTGATGTATTACCTTATCATAAGATGGGAATTAAAAAATATGAAGAATTAAATATTAGTTATCCATTATTAAATATTGAAAATGCTACAGCTACTCAAGCAAGTGAAGCTAAAAAAATTATTATAGATTCTTATTATGAAAACAGAAAAATGTTTAAAAGAGACAAATATAAAGTATGAATGTTTATGTATGTTTCATTCTTTTTTTTCATAATTATATTAATCAATGACCATTTAACATAAAAAAATGTTAATAAGAAAAAAACTCATACTATTAATTTAGCTATATATTATAATATTTACAAAATTCCTTTAATTATTTTCTAAAATAGATTATTATAATAAAAGTTGTAATATTAATAAGTAAAATTTTTACAATAAAAATGTATTTATATAAATTTTGGAGTTTTATAATGGCAAATTTAGAAACTAGTTTTATGGGCTTAAAGTTAAAGAACCCAATTATTGCTGCAAGTAGTCCTCTAACATCTAATTTAGATTCAATTAAAAAGTTAGAAGATTCTGGGGTAGGTGCAATAGTATTAAAATCTATATTTCAAGAGCAAATAGATAAAGACGCAGATTCAAATGTTGATATAGAGCAATCTTTTCTAAATCATGCAGATGCGTATGGTTTTTTAAGAGGTGCAAGTGAAGATCACTTTATTGATATGTATTTGACTTTAGTTGAAGATGCAAAAAAAGCATGTAGTGTTCCTATAATTGCTTCTTTAAATGGAGTAGGAAGTGGATCATGGATTAAAGAATATGCACCTAGATTTGCTTATTGTGGAGCTGATGCAATTGAAATTAATCATTATGAAATTGGATCAAACGCTAATTTAGATGGGAAAAAAATGGAAAAAGATTTTATAAAATTTGCTAAGATAGCAAGAAATGAAATTAAATTACCTTTATCAATTAAACTTGGTTCTAATTTTTCTTCTCCAGCAAATATTATTCGAGAATTAGATTTTTTAAAATATGATGGTATGGTTTTATTCAATCGTTTCTATAATCCTGATATCGATATTAATACAATTTCTATAAAAAGAGGTGAAGTTACATCAACAAATAATGAGTTTTATAGAAGCTTAAGATGGGTAGGCTTGATGAGCGAAGAAATTAATGCAGATATTTGTGCAAATACAGGTATTCATAATGGTGAGACATTAATTAAAATGATTTTAGCTGGTGCTTCTGCTGTTGAAATTTGTTCTGTCTTAATGCTAAACGATTTTGATTCAATAAATCTAATGCTTGAGCAATTAAATAATTGGATGGAAATGAAGAAATATTCTTCTATTAATGACTTTAAAGGAATTTTAGCACAAGAAAGAATGAGTGATCCAACACTTTGGGAAAGAACTCAATATATTAAATCATTACACGGTTAGGGGAAATAAATGGATTTAGAATCATATAGTGATATTTCTCCATTGTCAGGAGAACCCGCAAGAAAAGGGGTTAAATTACTTCAAAATAATTCTGATTATATAAAAAAATTATTAGCTATCTTATTAGACAATAGAAGCCCTGATTATTATCAACAAATAGCTATTCAAACAGAAGAAATAATTAAAGAACTTGATAAAGTATATAATTATGATGATTTTCAACGATATATTACATCAGGATATTTAATTCCAACATTACTAGATAGATCTGTTACTGAACTGACTTTTTCAGGTATGGATAATTTAGCTGATAATGGTTCATATTTATTTTTTTCAAACCATAGAGATATTGTTTTAGATTGTGCATTACTAGATTATGTTTTATTAGAAAATAATAAACAAATGTGTGAAATGGCATTTGGTGATAACTTAATGAGTAGCCAGGTTGCTGAAACTTTATTTAGATTAAATGGTGGTATTGTTGTAAAGCGTTCATTACCATTGCGTGAAAAATATAAAGAATCTATTAGATTAAGTAAATATTTTTGTGAAACAATATTAGATAGAGATAAAAGTATTTGGGTTGCTCAAAAAAGTGGTAGATCTAAAGATGGGATAGATGTTACAAGTCCTGCAATAATTAAAATGTTATATCTTTCTATGAGAAAAAGTAAACTAACTTTTCCTGAATTAGTAAATAAATGTAGAATTACACCTGTTGCAGTTTCTTATGAATATGACCCTTGTGATATAAATAAGAGTAGGGAGGAGATTTCTAAATTAATTAATGAAGGTAATTATAACAAAAAGAAATATGAAGATATTATTTCATTAGTAAAAGGGTTGAGACAATTTAAAGGTAGAATACATGTACATGTTGGAAAGCCATTAACTGAAAAAGATTATTTAGATCACAATGAAGTTGCAAAAGAAATAGATAGACAAATACATTTAAATTATAAATTATGGCCTACTAATTTTTTTGCTTATGATTATTTAGAAAACTCATCTAGATTTAAAGATGAATATAAAGATTTTGACACAGAGAAATTTTTATCAAGATATTCACATTTAAAAGATGATGTTAAATTATATGCTTTAAATGCTTATGCTAATCCTGTTAGATCATATTTACAAGAAATTGAGAAATAAAAAATCATATATGGCCCTATTATTAGGGCTATTATTGTTTCTAGTTTCTTGTGAATCTAAAGACTTTAGTATTTCTGATATTAATACAGAAATTCAAAATATATATGTCTTTTCAAAAGATTCAAATCTAGAAAATAATCAACTTAAATTAGTTCTAAACTATCCAAGCTTAGCAATAGGTGTTCAAACTGTTGAAGATGAAGTTACTATAACAAATATTGTGATAGAAAATAAAACTAAGACTTTATTATGGGATTTTGAACCTAAAAAACTTATAATTGATGAATTTACTTATTGGGGATCTAATAATATAAATTTGTCTTCATATAATTTTGATGATGGTGAATATAATATAAAAATATTAAATGATAAAGGAAAAACTGTTAATTCAAAGTTTTTTATTAGCAATAATATTAATGATTTATATAATTTTTATTGTTTTTATTATGATAATAAAATAATAATTTCAAATCAAATAAATGATTATTCTAGATTTAAATTTAATCAAATTATATCCGAAGATAAAAAAATAGAAGTATCTTTTTATGATACTTCTGATAATTTAATTAAAACTAGTTTTATTGATAATTATATTATAAATGATAGTTTTCCATTTATGATAGAATTAGATATGGATATAAATAATTTAAAATATATAACATTAGAATTTATTGATAATAATAGTGTTAAAAATTTAATTTCTATTAATTTAAGTTCTTCCAACAGCTTTTTTTAATTCTTCTGAATCAAATCTAATTAAAAAAGTTCGACCATGAGGACAAACTGGCTCCTCTAATTCAAAAACCTTTTTTATTATATTAATAGCTGTGCTTTCATCAACAATATCTCCTTGTCTTATTGCACTATGACATGCTAAAACTGCAAATATTCCAGCTTCAATAGCCATAGAATCTCCTGTGTTATTTTTTATATAATTTACTATTTTATCTTCAATTGGTTTATATACAGTAGGTATTGAACATAGTTGCCATAACATTGGTTCTATTTTTTTTATTTTTATACCTAAATTCATATATATATCTATATTTGAATCTAAATAATTGTCAACATCTCTATCTACTTCAAATTCCAACGGTATTAATAGTTTTTGGACACTTTGTCTCTCTTTAATCTGATCAAAAAGTATTCTTTCATGAGCAGCGTGTTGATCAATCAAATATAGCTGATTGTCCTTTTCTACAATAAGAAATAAATTAAAGGCTTGTCCAATATACTTAAAATCGTTTTCTTTTGTTTCTCTCCATATTGATGTTTCTACTATTTCCTCTTCATTTATTATACTTGTCGTTTCATTTGATAATATTTCTTTAGCTTTAGAAAACCAATCTGGGTTTTTGGGCTTAGCATTTTCTCCTATTGAAGTTTCACTAACTTTTGTTGGTGTTTTGTTTATAAAAAATGAATTTGGTTTACTATAATTATTAAATTTCAGTGGTATATTTGAAGATTCTTTGTCATTTGCTATTGGTAAATCTGATTGAAAGTATGTATTTTCTAATGAAGGAATTGGTCTATCCATTTGTTTTTGAATCATTGTAACAATACTATGATGTATTTCAGATTGTATTCTTATTTTAGCTTCCCTTTTTGATGGATGAATATTAAAATCAACTAAGGTTGGATCAATATTAATAAATAGATAACAATAGGGGAAACTTCCACCTGGAAGTAATTCTCCATAACCATATGTAACAGCTTGAACAAGTGCATAATTTTGAATAGGTCTATTGTTTATATATATTTTTATATTTGATCTATCACTTCTTTTTATATAAGGTAGAGCAGCAACTGCATAAAGTGAATATCTTTCATATTTTGATGCTAACTCAAGAGTATCTTTTAATAGTATTTTATTTTTAGAAGTCATTGAATTAACGATTCTTTCTTGTTTAGTAGTTTTAGGAAAATGTAATACTAATTTATCATCAACATAATATCTAAATTCAATTTCATTAAATGCTAGTGCTTTTTCAATTAAAACATTTTTGCACATAGTTGCTTCAGTTGAAGGTCTTTTTAAGAATTGTCTTCTAGCTGGTATTTCAGCAAATAAATCTTCTACAATAATTCTTGAACCTTTATTTATTTCACTAGAAATTATCTTACTTTTCTTCCCATTATCTACAATAATCGAATAAGCTTGTTCACCTTGGTAACTACTAGCAATAGTTAATTTGCTTACAGCTGAAATGGAATATAAAGCTTCACCTCTAAAACCCATACTATTTAGATGGTATAAGTCTTCTAAGCTATTTACTTTGCTTGTAGTATGACTATCTGTACATATTAATAAATCTTCTTTATTTATACCTATGCCATCATCAATTAATACAATTTCATCTAAACCACCATTTTTTAATTTTAATGTTATATTTTGTGCTTTAGCATCAATTGAATTATCTATTAACTCTCTGACAACTGATGCAGGTCTTTCAATAACTTCTCCTGCTGCTATTCTTTGAGCAACTAATTTATTTAATTCATGTATTCTCATAATATTCATAATTATAGCATAATTAATTAAATTAGTTATAAAAAAATATTATGACTATAGAGTAATATTAGACTTGTTACAATATTGTAAAGGATTAATGTTATACTAGCTATTTTTAATACATCATTTTAAGTAAAAATCTCCTAATGAAATTTAATTCACTAGGAGATATATTATTAAATTAAAATAATTTTTAAAATTCAAAATCTAATTTGTAATTCAAGTAAAAACTAAGTTTTAATGGTGTAGTAGTAGATTCTGGAACTGTTACTGATGTGGTTAAGGATAAATTATTTAAATCATAAGTAATATATCCACCATATTCTGCATCTGCATTATAAATAAATGAACTTATATCAGAAATGCTTTTAACATGTTCAATAAAATCATTGTACAATAAATATCCACCAAGAGTGAAATTATCTATTATAAATGATAAATCTAAATCTAATAAATCATTATCATAACTAAAATCAGAAGCATCAAAAGGTATTGTATAATATAATGATAAATCTATTTTATCATTTTCATATCCTAAGTTAGCTAAAAATGAAAGTGTATTTGTATCCACTGCGTAGAATATTGTCCTTGTAGTAGCTTTATGTATCATATTAGTTGTAAACTCATCTGAGTCTTCGGTAACTAAATAGTTTGCACCTAAAGATAAACTTAAGGTTTCAGAACTAACAGCTATTGAAGTATTAGCTAAATAATTAGGAATTAAATTAGTACTTGATGGATTTAAGATGGTTTGAAAATTAACAGTAGGGGATGCGCTAAAGTATGTAGTTGCACCTAAATTTAATTTTAATTGAATATCTTTATTATTTACAGGTATAAAATCAAAATTTAATGAAGGATAAACATTAATACTAGATGAGTTGCCAATACCAATTGCACCTAGTTTTATTTTAAATATGTCAACTGGATTAAAGTCCACATTTATTGAAACATTTTCTTCAGTAGTGTCATTTAAAGGATCATAAATATTTACATTTGATAAAGAAGTGTAAATTGATGTAGTATCAAATGCAAACTTTAAGTTGAAATGTAAAGTGTCCCCACCTAGTTCATTATATGAAATTGCTGAATCATAAGTGTTATTAAATTCATCTCTATTTAAATCTAAATTTAATTTATCACTATCAGTATACCATTTGAAATGATCAACAATATCAATTACATATTCAGTTATTTCTTCAGTAGTTGATGGGAAAGGATATAAATCAGTTGAAATCGCAAATGAATCATCCATATCAGCACTTAATTGTAGAGCAAAAGAGAATCCCCCATGAGATATATATGGATATATTGTTAAATTACCATAGTAATCATTATTAACAAAAGTAGAATCTTTTACATCAGCATTAATATTTAGAGAAGTATCAAGACCTACATGTGTTTTAATTTTTAAATCTTCACCTGTATAAATATTAGCTTTTTTTACAACTACTGTACTTTCATCTTGTTCAGTTTCATCTTCTTTTTCTAAAGTAGATTCTTCTTCTTGTGTAACTGCTTCTTCATCTACAATCAACATTTCTTGTTTTTTAACTTTATAAGAAATTGGTTTGAATTTAGGTTTTGCAATATTATTGATTTCTTCAACTTTTACTTCAGCTTTAAATTGTGGCTGATTTGGAACTTCCGATATATTTGTTTTATCATTTATAGAAGTTTCAATAAAACTAGGTATTTCAGGAACTGTTGGATACTCAAGTGATATTTTATTTGTTATTTGTACATTGTTAAGTGTTGTTGATGCACTTGTGAATAATGGAGATATTAAGAATTCTGATAAATTATCAGGTATTTTAATTAAGCTTAAGTAATTTTGTAAATTAACATCTCTTTCAAAAGTTTCTAAATTTAATGAAGTTAATAGACCATTGTCTATTTCATTTAAATTAGAAGAATATGTTTTAGCATAATGAGTTGAAATAATTTCAGTATCTCTAACATTTAATTTATAATTTTGTATTTCAGAATATCCAACACCCGTTGTTAAAGTTGGAACACCGTTTATTTTAACTAAATGTGCATCATTATTATTTCCATCAATAAACAAATTTATTCCAGTTAAATTATTTAAAATATATTCAGAATTATATTCATAACAACGTAAATTAGAAACTAGAATAACATAATCAGCTACTTCATTAGCTTCATTTATTGCTTTTTGTGCATTATTAATAACTATTTCATCAGTTAGTTTTACACCATTAATACTAGTTAAATCTGAAGGAGAAGAAAGGCCTAAAACAGCAATTTTAAAATTGTCATATAAATAGAGGCCAAAAGGATTGAAATAGAAAAGATCTTCTTCATTCATAGCATTACTACTAATAAAGTTGATGTTTGATTTCATATCATATTGTTGAAGATTATTAATTCCATTACTAAAATCTACTGCACCAGGTACAAAAATATCATAACCAATCATATCTAAAATTTGTGATGCAGTTTTACCATTATCAAAATTAACAAATGTAGATCCTCTTAAAGTATTACCAGCATCAATTAATAAGATATTTTCATTATTCTTTTTTGCTGAATTAATAATTCCAGATAAACTTGGTAAATCTAAATTAGAAACATTTCCTTGTCCATTTCCAGTAACGATAAAGTTAATAGTTGTAATATCATCAAAATTATTACTTTTTTGAATAGGTTTTATTCCTAATAAATAATTTGCATTTAAGAAATCTGTCCTTAGTTGTTCGCTTAATGTTTTATATTCTTTTAACAGATTTTGTTCTTTATAGGCATATTCTGCTCTAATTAAATTTACAAGATCATCATTTGATTCTAAATTTATACTAGCATTTAGATAATCACTTGGAATGTCAATTTTGATATTATTTTTATTCTTCATATCAATAAATTGTGCACTTTCCATATTTGTTGTTTGATTTGTTAATGCATTATATGAGGTACCATAACCTTGATAAAAAACACCATATTCTAAATCCTCATTACTTATTACATTAATTTTTGCAGGAGAATTAAATTCATATTTACTAACTGGAGATAATATTTGATATTTTTCTACAAATAACGAGTCGGTTTCTAAAGTAATTTGGCCATCAATTAAATAAATGATTGGTTCAGATTCAAATGGGTTAATTACGACAATACTATTATCAAAAATTTCTAAAGTGCCATATTCATAATCAATAGTTACGTTCTTATCTTTAGTTCTAAAAATAGTTTTTCCATTCAAAGGAATGTTGCTATTAGAAGTAATAAGCATTTTTTTACCAAATTCATTATATATAGATAATGAATTTATGTCACCTTTAGAAATATTAAATGATACCGTTTGTGCTAGTAAACTAGATAAACTTATAAGTAATGTCATCAATATTAGTATAATTTTTTTTCTAAATTTATTCATAATCCAATCCTTTATCTATAAAATAGAAAACATATAACCTAAGGAGTAGGTAGGCTCTATGTTTCCATCTTCATCACCAATAATAGAAACATTAACAATTATTTCATTGACTTGATAGAAAACAATGTTTGCTGAAAGAGTAGCTTCAATATTTTTCAAAGTAGTAAATCCATCAAAGAACGATTCACTAAATTGATTAGTTGTAGTATCTTTTATAAAATTCTTTTCAGCATAAACAGCTAAGTTTGAAATTGGCCCGATTGCTTTTTCACTACTTAAAGTTAAGCCAAAATTATAAGACTCTAAACTAACATCTTCAAATTCTAATTCAGAAGATAAAATAATATCAGATAAACCATTATTAGAATAATATCCAGTATTACCAGAAATAATAAAATCAGGCTTAAATTGTGGAATAATAGTTTTAGCTAATAAATCAAGGTTACCACTTCCAAAATCATCAAATGAAGCATCTGATTCTACAATATTTTTAACATGAATATCATAAGTATAAGTTGTAAAATACCAACCATATAGTCCAGCTCTTTGTGACAACTGTCTACTATATGAATCGTCATCTTCATCATAAATAACTTCACTAATTAAGTCATAATAAGGAATTAAGCTTGAAGAAGTTGATTTAAAGACTGGTAACTGAATATCATAGGCTAAATCAAACCAATTTGTATCTGAATTATTATATTCAGTTCTATATAATACTGTATAACCTAATGATATATTATTTACAAAGTTGTTATTTATAAAGAATAAAGGATTAACGCCAACTCTACCACCTAATAGATCTGGATTAAACATATCAGTTGTAATTAATTCTAATGAAATAGGTATATTAAATTTATTAGCATCAATTTTAATTTGTGCCCCAGCTCTTGTTTCAAATGTTAAAACATTTTCATCTTCATAGTGATATAGTAATGCACCATCTCCAATTGTACTATTTGTAATTTTTCCAATTCGAAGGGCAAGTTCATTATTAAAATTACCTAGTTGAATATAATTTAAAAAACTTAAAAAGAACTTAGTATATGAAATAGAATCTGCTACGATATCATTTTCACTTTCTGGCAATTCATAAGTAGAATAATCAAAAGTAATAATAGAAGATGTATCAATTTTAAAGTACAAAGGAACATTTAATTCTATTGAAAAATTTTCGCTTGTATAGGAAGGAAGAGCAACGAAACTTAAAGGATATTCTCTATCTACTTCTGCTCCACTCTCATCTATTTCTGTCGAACTATAATTCAGCCCAAAATCAAAACCAATACCGGCAAAAGTGGATAAGTTAAATGCAAATAAAATTAATAATGATAGAAATATTCGTTTATTCTTCACAATAAGCTCCTTTAATTCATGAATAACAACTAAATTATACATTATAAATGGTCATGTTAAAAGTACTTTATTTTAACTAATAACAAAAACTTGTGAAAATGAAGATATATTACATAAATTAAGTAACTAATCCCTAGAGATTTTATCTGAAAAATTGTGAGCTTTAAAAATATGTTCTCTTGTTAATTTATCAATATGGCATAAAGATGAAATTATTGGTTTTAATTTTGATCTAATATTTGTTTTATCATATGGACAAACTGGTTTAACTACAGGTAAATCATAATTATTAACTAATCGTATTAATACATTTTCATGAACTTCAATCATAGGCCTAATTATAAACAAAGTTGAGCTAAAAAATTCTTGTACTGGTAACATTGTTGAAAAATTACCTCGAAAACAAGTGTTTATTAATGTTGTTTCAACCAAATCATCTAAGTGATGTCCTAATGCAATTATTTTCATATTATTATCTTTTGCGTAATTGAATAATATTCTCCTTCTATTTCTAGAACAAAGATAGCAATTAAATTCACCTTTAAAAGAGACGGGATACTGAGGTTCATCAAATATTTCAAAGTCTATTTCTAAATCTTTAAAAAACTGAATTAATCTTTCTTTTGCATCATCACTTATTGGGTGTTCAATCCAATTTATCATTATTGCCTTTAAATTATAGTTAATGGGTAACCATTTTTTTCTCAAAGAGAGTGCTAAAGCTAGAGCTAATGAGTCTTTGCCTCCCGAAACAGAAAGTAAAATAGTTTCTTTATCTTTTATCATATCAAACTTATTTATTGTTCTTCCTGTTTGTTTTATATATCTTCTAATCCAAGGTGGAATATCTCCTTTAATTAGTTTTTTATAACTTATTTTTTCACACATATTTTTATTGCCTTATTAACTTCCTCTATTGTAATTTCATTTATGGTGAATATTCGCATTTTTCTTAAAGATCTTTCAAACCCTTTTATTACATTTTGATTAAAAATATCATCAATTTGTTTAAAAGATTCTATTTTACCTGTTTTAAAAAGAATTGGTATGTCTATTTCAAAAGAAATAGGTTCTGGAATATCTATAATTACTTGATCATGTCTTAAAGTTGGATGATTTTTTTTAAGTTCATTATATATTATATTTTCATATTTATTTCTAAGTCCTAAATCTAGGCAATTTTTATGAAAAGTAGTAGAAGAATCAAAATTTTCTTCTAATATAGTATTTAATAATTTATTATCTCTAACATCTAATACATTTTGGAAACTATTTTTATTTTCTATAGCTAATGAATTAAAACTATAATCATCTAAATTATATAATTGATTATCTTTAATAATATTATTATTAAGATTATATATTAAACATTTTTTTATCATAGCTGTTGCGCATCTAACTCTTTTATGCCAATAAACAGTTTTATACATTTGATATTTCGAAAAAATTAAATTTTCTAATGATAATTTTGCGCTTTCTAAAATAGTATTGTAACCATCATGGATTGTTAAATGCGATATAATATATGAACTATCTTGTATCCCATATGTTACTCCTGCAAAAAAAGCATCTCTATTTAAATAATCTAATTTATCAGGGTCTAATGCACCAGATAATAATGATTTATAAAGTTTTATTTCATTATTTATTGGCTTTTCATTAAAGTTTAATATATTGCAAATTTTTAAAATATCAAAGTTCTTGTTAATTAATATTTTATTTAATTCAGTATCTTTATCACTAATTATATTAGTTGCTAAAACTTCATGATCAATTAATGGTAATTCTTTTAAAGAATGTGTATAAGGAAAATGTCCAATATCATGTAATAACGCAGCTAGTAAAAAAGAATTTACGCCATCAAGAGTAAAGAACATATTATCAGTTTTTGTAATTAAAGTAATTAGTATTTCTTTTGACAAGTGATAAACACCTAAGCTATGGCACAATCTAGTATGCATTGCTCCAGGATAAACTAAGTTTGTAGGACCTAATTGTTTTATACGAGATAATTTTTGCACTTCTTTACTCATATAAACTTTATATATTGATTCACTTAATTTTATATCTTTCCAAAGGGGATCTCTAACTACAATAGAAAATTCTGTTTCTAAATATTCTAATAATTCGTTTTTTTTCATAAATTGCCTCTTTTTTATAAAAACAATAAAAATATATATTTATATATATTATTGTTGAGAAGTTAATGATTTTATTTTATTGTACTTATATGAATAAAAAAATATATAGTTTTACATTAATATTTATTTTTTCTTTATATCCTATTTTTTCAACTGATACAACTTATATTAGTTATGATAATTATATTAATCCAACTAATACTAAAATAGGGGAAATTGATTTTGGGAGACAAGAATCAATTTCTAACTTGATAAAAAATATTTTAAGTGATGAATATTCTAATATATGGATTGATAATTACATAAAAGAAGAATACAAATATATGTTTAGCAAAAAATATAGTAAAACTTTTGTAGATTTATTACCAATAACTAAAAACTTTTATTGTTCTAAAGTTAAAAATTATGAAAATAATCGTAGCGTTTCTGTTTATATAAGCGATAATATGATTATCAATTTTATTTTTGATAAAAATGAAGATGAAATAATTAATGTTAATTTTGATTAAATTTTTTTCTAAATTTTTTGAATAATCTTTGAAAGTATCTATCATCATTTACTACTGGTTTTTTACTTTCCTCGATAGCTTCTTTCATTAGTTGTGCTTGAGAATCTATATCTTTTCCTGATTTTTCTATTTTATAATAATTTCCTTCATCATTTAATTTTCTAGCTTTTATATTATCAGAAAAACTTAAATCCATTATATGTTTTATTTGATTTTTTACTTTCACATTAGTAATCGGAGTAACTATTTCAACTCTTCTTTCAGTATTTCTTGTCATAAAGTCTGCTGATCCTATATAAACTTTTTCATCTTCATCTCTTCCGAAAATAAAAATTCTTGAATGTTCTAGATATCTTCCAACAATACTAATTATTTCTATATTTTCTGTTTTATCTTTAACGTTTGGGACTAAGCAACAAATACCTCTAACAATCATTTTTATTTTAACACCTGAACAAGAGGCAAGTTTTAATCTTTCAATAACATCTACATCAGTCATGGAATTTATTTTGATTTTTATTAAACCTTCGACTCCTTTTTCGATTTCTCTATCAATTAAATTTAAAATAGAAGGTTTAAAACTTACAGGTGATACTAATAATTGCTTGTATGACCCAATAAGGTTAGAAATTGACATATTTTTAAAGAATTGAGTTGCATCATTCCCAAGTGTTGTATCACTTGTAAAATAACTTAAGTCTGTATATAATTTTGCTGTATTTTCATTATAGTTACCTGTTCCAATTTGAGTAATATAACTTAAGTTCCCTTTTTCTCTTAAAGTAATTAAGGTTATTTTAGAATGTACTTTGAACCCTTCAAAACCATAATAAACTTTACAACCAGCTTCTTCTAATCTTTGTGACCAGTCAATGTTATTTTGCTCATCAAATCGTGCTCTTAATTCTATTAAGACTGTAACATCAATACCATTTTCAGCTGCAATACATAAATATTCTACAAGCTTAGCTTGAGTAGCTAAACGATATATTGTTATTTTTATACTAATAACATACTTATGACTTGATGCTTCTTTGATTAATTTTAAGTAAGGGTCCATGCTTTGAAAAGGAAAAGAAAGCAAAAGATCTCTTTTTTGTATTTGCTTAATTAAGCTAGAATTTAGATTAATTTCAGGTGTTATTTGGGGTGAGAATTTTTTATAAGTTAATATTCTAAGAGATGGGAGTTCGATATGATCTTCTAAAGAGAAAGTATACGATAAATCTAATGGAGCTGAAGTATATAAAACATGTTTCTTTGTTAAATTTAATTTTGATGTTAAAAATTTAATAAAAGATCCATCAACTTCTGATGACATTTCTAGTCTAACTGCAGCTAGTTTTTTTCTTTTTTGAAGAAGTTTCTTCATTTTTTTTCTAAAGTCATTTTCTATTTCAAATGCTTCATCATCTGCATTTATATCTCCATTTCTAGTTACTCTAAAAATTGTTTTATCTTGTACTTTGTACATTGAAAAAACTTCTTCATAAAATTGAAGTATTATTTTTGCTATACTTATATATCTGACTTTTGAGCCTGGCAAAAAAATATGAGAAGGTAAGGCTCTTGGTACAGGAATAACTGAGAATAATTCTTTATTATTTAATTCAATCATTGCTCCAATATGTAACGTAGCATTGCTTAAGTGAGGGAAGGGGTGTCTTGAGTCTACTATTTGAGGAGATAATATAGGTAAAATATTATTATCAAAGTATTTCTTAATATATTTTTGTTCGTTAGGAATTAATTCATCAAAACTTAAATTAGAAATATTATGAACTCTAAGCTGTGATTCAATTTGAAAATAAGCATTTTCTCTTATCTTATATAATCTTTTTACTTCTTTATATATTGCATCTAGCTGTTCGGAAGGTGATAGACCAGACCTATTATCAATTACAGCATCATTACATTCAAGCATATCAAATAAAGAACCAACTCTTATCATAAAAAATTCATCAAGATTACTTGAAAAAATTGAAATAAATTTAATTCTTTCTAATAGAGGTACAGTTTCATCCATGCCTTCTTCTAGTACTCTTTCATTGAATTTTAGCCATGAAAGTTCTCTATTTTGTGTATATCCTTGTATATGTAAGTTTTTCATTAATACTCCCAAATATATTATTCAATCAATATTCATTTTAACAGTTATTATGTAAAATAAGAATAACATTAATTATTTATTTTTAGGTATTTTTTTTAAGCCTTTATCTTTAGTATAGTTTCGTTTTGTATAATTTATTCTTTTTTTTATGGCGTTGGAAGGTGTTGTTTTCTTTTTTTTATTAAATATTGAATAAATTATTCTAAATAATACAGTTTGAACTATTATAATAAATATCGTATATACAAAATAATCACCATATTTTGTATATACACTTAAGTTTTGATCAGTATTGTAATAAATTGGGACATTATAAACTCGATAATTAGTTGTAAAAGGTTCAATTGGTTCGATAATTTCACCCCAAGCCGTAATTAAGCAGGTTATACCACTATTTGTTGATCTTACTACACTTTTTCTGTTTTCAATTGCCCTAAATGCTCCTAAGTACATATGTTGTTGCTCTGCAGCAATTGATTTTGACCAACTGTCGTTAGATAAATTGAGTAATAAATTAGATCCATTATTTACAAAATTTCTACTTATATCTGAAAAAATATCTTCAAAGCAAATGGAAGTTGAAAAATTTATATTATTATAACTAAAGGTTTTTGAAATATCTGATGGTAACCACCATTTATAATCATTGGATTTTAAGAAGTTATAAAATCTAGGGAATATATCACCATAAGGAAAATACTCTGTAAAAGGGACAAGATGTTGCTTTCTATAAGTATCTTTTAATTCACCATCAGAAAATAAAATTATTGTATTATAATCGTCTCTATTCCATGAACCATCTTCTAAGAAAGGTTCTTCTCCATTTTCTTTTAGAACACCTTCTACATTACCTGTAATTAATGGAACATTTAACTCTTTTCCAAATTCAACAAATTCATCAACAAGTTTTGATGTTCTTTGACTACTTGGATATTGTGTATGCCAAGCTACACTTGGTACAAAAGCTGTTTCACTCCACATAACTAAGTCAGGATCTAATTTCATAGCATCTAATGTAAGTTGTGATAGGGTATCAAAATTACTTTTATATCTTGAATAACCACCTTCCCATGTATCTGCATTATGTTGTACTGTAGCGATTTTAACATAATCATCTGGTTTTTTATATCTCCAGTAATTAATAGTATAAACACCATAAAGGCAAACACAAAACATTATAAAAGCATATAGACTTACAGAATATTTATTTTTATATAAATAAGTAGAGAATCTAATCCCTTTTGATGAGTCTAATAGATATATAGCAATATAAGATTGAGGAAGAAAAAGTAAAAATGATATTCCCCACATTCCTGTTAAGCTTGATAATTGAGCTATAATTGGAAGATTAATTGTACTAGAGGCTAAAGATCCATATGAATAAGCTAAGAAGCCTTTTTGGACTATATAAGAATATATAACATAAGCCATAGCTTGTGAAATTGCTTTATATTTTCTAGGAAATTTATAAAAAACTTTTAATAAAGGAAAAAATATCATTAATTGAATGCCTTTTGCAATAGGTCCAATAAAAATTGCTAGAGGGTGAAAGGTGCTTAACCAATAATTAAAAATTCCTAAAAATGTTACGCCAAATATAAAACCTAATAGAGGAGTGTATTTCCATTTTGTTTTATTTACAGCATATATCATCGGTATTAAAGCAAAGAAAGCAAATGGTGCAAAACCATTATTGTCTAAGAAAGATGGAAAGGCTAAAGCATAAATAAAAGCTGAAATAATTGTTAGAAATATTTCAAACGGTAATGAATAAAATTTCCTATTCATTGGTTACTCCTCTTACTAGTATTAATATAAATAATAACATTAAATTATATAGTAAGATACTAAAAATAAACTTTTTTATATTTTTTTTAAAAAAGTATTGACGAAAACTCTAATAAAATATAATGTATCGAACGTGTTCAACACATCAGATTTGGCGGCATAGCTCAGATGGTAGAGCAAACGGCTCATATCCGTTTTGTCAGGGGTTCAAGTCCCTTTGCCGCTATAAAGACTTAGCTTTATGCTAAGTCTTTTTTTTACATTTTGATTAAGGCGTTTTCTCAAACTTATTGACTGTATTTTTATTTATTAATCATAATTCTTTATAGTAGATTTCTAGCATTTTATATAATATTAATAGTTTTTATATCACAAACAGGTCGTTTATAGATAATTTAGCTAACACTGTAGTAAGTTGTATAAGTATAAATACTTGCATTATAAGCATTTATTACATTATATAACTTTTTATTATTTTTTTTGTAAAATGTGTTGACATAAGTTACATCTTATTGTATAGTTTAATCATAAAGAAAACAAAAACAAAAAAACTATTTATTTTAAAGGAAAACAAAATTATGAAAAAA
>NZ_JBNAIC010000030.1:0-15783 GCF_050031695.1 Pleomorphochaeta sp.
TGATACCTATCTAAAAATTCATTAATAAAATTTACTTTAAATTCTTCTGTATATGGCAAAACATAACTCCTTCTATTTTTTATAGTTGAATTATATGTTTTATTTTATATAGCTGAAACAAGGTATCAATTTACGCTCACTCTTTAACACTTAATTTATCAAGTGCTATATCATGTTTTTCTTGCTCTTGTATATATTTTTGTACTGTTGCAGTATTCAATCCTACAGTACTAACATAATATCCTTCAGCCCAAAAGTGTCTATTTCCAAATTTATATTTTAAATTTGCAAACATTATCAAATATCATAAGGGCACTCTTTCCTTTTAAATATCCCATAAAACTCGACACACTTATTTTAGGTGGTATACTTACTAACATATGTACATGATCATCCATTAAATGACCTTCTATAATTTCAACTTTCTTGTAATTACATAAGGTTCTTAATATTTCACCTACACTTGTTCTATATTGATTGTAAATAATCTTTCTTCTATACTTAGGTGTAAATACTATATGGTACTTACACATCCACTTAGTATGTGACAAACTGTTTGTTTTATTTGCCATTTATTATTACCTCGTTTTCTATTTATAGTTTTGGAGTAGCATTCAAATTCTATAATAAAACGAGGTTTTTGTATAACAATTGTTACCACCCGCATAGCAGGTGGTTTTTTGTTCCCAAAGCTCTTACTCATCGCTTCGTGAACGGGCTTAAGCCCATAAAAAAACTCCTTCAAAAATGAAGGAGCTCTATTATAAAGTAAAATATACTAACTAGCAGTAAAGTTTAACTTAACAATACTCTCATATCTTCCAGCTGGAGCTGTAGAATCGCCGGTATATGTAACATCAAAATATACAGAGTTTTTATCTTCATCTGCACCATAAGTAACATTATTAGCTAATGTAACTGTATCAGTAACAGTTAATGGTGAAGATGTAGAGGCAGTACCTTGAGCAATTGATAATAAACTATCTGTTCCTAATGTTCTAGCACTTAATGTTGGTAATCCAGTATCATAGGACGTACCAGTAGTACGTGCTAAATTTCCAATTTCAATTTTTATAGATAAAGAACTAATTGCAGTGGAAGTTCCTTGTTCAACTCTTGCTCTAAAAGAAGCTGTGAAATCTGATCTTGGTGACCATGCTGAATCGTAAATTTCTTTAGAATTTGCAGAAACCCATGAATTATCAGTAGTTTTTGCTTCAAAAATAAAGCTAAATGCTACATCCTCTTGTACTGCTACTACAGTTGTGGATTCTTCTTCTGCTGCTGGTAAAGCAATACTACTGTAAGTAGGAGCATCACCTGTTGCACCCACAGTTTGTGCCATAATAAAAGTTGGCACTAAAGCTAATATAGCTATTATTGATAAAATTTTTTTATTCATAATTCAGTCTCTCCTTAATTTATTTATTTGTTCTTTAAGATTGATTACATATCTAATATAATATGACTTACATCTTATGTCAATACTTTTTTTTACTATTTATAATAATAGTTAATAATCATAAAATTATATAATAAAGCATCTATACAAAACAGTTTGTAACATATTTAATTCTTTATAATATAACGATTTACATCAAATTAATAACCTAATTGTAACTTATGCCAACTTATAACATACTTATTACAACCATAAAATTGTAAGTTAATAATGATAAAATATTCAATTTATTTGATTATTTTACTTCATATAATATATAATTTACATATGAAATATTTTTTTGATTCGCATATGCATGCAATGAATTTAGACCATCCTGATTTTGTTAGTACAATTGAATCGTTAAATTCTGGAATTACAGACCTATTAACAAGTGGCTTTTTCTCAACTTCTTATATATTAGAAGGTAGAAAAGCAAATCCTATGAATTTAAATAAAAAAATGGTTAATTTAATTTTAGCCTTTGACAAACCAATAGGTGAAATTTTTGCTATGATGGAAAATGATTTAAAAGGTGAATATATAGATAATCTTTCTGAAGCTGATAAAAAACTTTTTAAACCATATATATATAATAACAAACTACATTTCAGAAATAAGAAATATGATAAATTAGCATTAATTCCTTTATTAATGGATTTTTCAAATAATCACATTAATTTAAAAAATGTATATTACCCACTAAGTAGAGAAATAAAAATATTAAAGTATGTTGATGATACATTAACAGCTTTAAATGATTATAATAAATATAATAAAAATGGAATAATGGAATTTTTCCCATTATTAGGTATCAATACACCTGCACATTCATTAGATTTCATTAAAGATTTAATAGCTACTTATGTAAATAAAACACACAAACAAAATAACCAAAAATATTCAAAGAAAAAATTTTATGGTATTAAGTTTTATCCCCCATTAGGTCTAAACCCTTGGCCAAACGATAAATATGAATTAAGTAAATTAAAATATATCTATCAATTCTGTTGTGAAAATGATTTACCAATAATTACTCATTGTGACGATCAAGGATTTAGAACAATTCCTACAAAAGAAGCTTGGGCATATACTAGCCCAAAATCTTGGGAGGTAGTATTAAAAGAATATCCTACATTAAAAATTGATTTTGCTCATTCTGGTAAACAATATAGTTCGATTAGTAATTTACCAACAGCATCAATTTTAGCTCAGAATTTAATTAAACCAAAAACTGAAAGAATTCCAACAAGTCCTTGGTTTTATGAAATTATAGAACTAATGAATAAATATAATAATGTATATTTAGATTTTTCATTTAGTGGAACCATGCCTCAGTTTTATATAGAATTTCTAAATTTTCTAAACTTAGAAGATAATAAAAACATAAGAGAACATATAGTAACTCACTCTTTGTTTGGCTCTGATTTTTCTGTAAATCTTTTTAAAGTTAAATCATATAGTGAATATTATAAAATCTTTGAGAATAGTCCATTTAATGACGAAGAAATAGAAAAGTTCGCTTCAATTAATCCTATTAACTTTTTAGGAATTTAAATTCAACTTAATAAATGTTTAATATAATATGAATTTTTGTCATAACATTCAATAAAAAAATATATATTATAAATTCGTTATATTTAATAAAATAGCTAAATAAAGACTTTATTTAGCTATTTTATATTTTTTTGCTAAATTACTAACAATTTAAAACCTCTAACAAAAAATATATAAAAACACAAACTATTGACACAAGAGACATATTATAATATTATTTAATTACAAAAAAATTAAAATAAAATAAGTTATCGGAGGAAAACATGCTTAGAAAAATAATCATTTTTATTACAAGTCTTATCATCTGTTTACCTCTTTATGCAGCTTCACTTGTTCAAATTGATACTGAAATTGAAGGCTCTTTAGTTATGAAAAAATATTATTCAGAAATTAGTGATGCTACCGATATTTCAGACGAATTATTTTATATTGATCAAGATGGAATAAATTCTAGTTTGGAAGATGTAGATAATCCTTTTTTAATTAGAGATGGTTTTACTACAGATAATTTTATTATTGCTTTTTTTGGCTCAGTAGAAACAAACCAAACTTATGAAATAGATGTAGAATGTACTGATTATTATTATATAGATAATTCAACTAATACTTATATTTCTTTAACACCTACTATTATAAATAAATCTCCATCGAACGGTCAACTATCTTTTGTATCGGGTGAATTTTACGAAATAGGAAATCTAAACAGTTTTTCTTTTCAAATTTATAGTCCTGAAAATAATACAGTACCTGCTGGCAGATATTTTACAGATATAACTATAAATATTGTTGAATTATAAACATAAATAATTAATAATATATATGCACATGGGAGATATTACATTGAAAAAAAGGTTATTTACTTTTTTATTATTAATTTCATTTGCAAATTTTATTTGTTTTGCAGATCAATTAGTTATGGAAAATGCTCCTGAATACGTATCTGATGCATCTTTTGAACCAACTAGTGAATCAACAACTGTTGTGGCTGAAGCTGATGTTATAGAATTAACTATTCAGCTCTATTATGAAAATTTTCCACTACAAGATGAATCCACAATAACACAAGATAATAATAATCAAAATTTATTATTATCTGAATCTTGGGTATTAACACCTTTCTCAATCATTTTAGATGGAACGGACACAGAAGATTATGCCCTTAATGTTGATATACAAGTTGGATTTTTTCAATTGCTTGATGATAATGGAAATATTGCTCAAGGTGATGACGGATATATAATTGATACACAATCTTTGATATTATCAGATATTACAAATGATGATAGTATAACTTTTGAAAACTCTCCGATAGGTTCTAATTTTTATTCATATAATATACCAATAACTAATGATAATTATTATTTAGAAGACAGTATTGCTTCCTTTAATTTAAGTTGGACTGAAAAAGACATTGCTCAACCTGGTAATTATCTAAGCAGCATTCAACTTACTTTTTCAACTAATTAGATTATTCAACAATGTGCTTATTGTAAAAATATATTATCACCCGTAAGGGTGATTTTTTTTATATAAAAAATAATCCCAACTTTAAGAATAATCTTAATTAGCTGGGATATAAAATATATAATTATATTTTAGTAATTTTTACATTCTAGTTCAAAATATGCTTGAGGATGAGCACAAACTGGGCAAAGAGAAGGAGCTTTTTTTCCAACATGAATATGACCACAATTTGAACATTTCCAAACAGTATCTCCATCACGTGAGAATACAATTCCTTCTTCTAAATTTTCTAATAATTTTAGATATCTAGCTTCGTGTTCTTTTTCAATTTTAGCTACCATACTAAATAACTTAGAAATCTTTGAAAAACCTTCTTCTTCTGCTTCTTCAGACATTCTTTGATACATGTCTGTCCATTCATAATTTTCACCAGCAGCTGCATCTTTTAAGTTAGTCATTGTTGTTGGAATTTCTCCATTTTCTTGAAGTAATTTAAACCAAATTTCAGCATGTTCTTTTTCATTCCCAGCAGTTTCTGCGAAAATATTTGCAATTTGTACATATCCTTCTTTTTTAGCCTTTGAAGAATAATAAGTATACTTATTGCGAGCTTGAGATTCCCCTGCAAAAGCATCCATTAAGTTTTTCTCAGTTTTAGAACCTTTAAATTCCATTATTTTTACTCCTTCGCTAAATAATTATTTAGCATTTTTTAAACAGTCAGGACAAATTCCTGTAATAATAATATTCTTATCAATCATTGAAAATCCTGTTTCATTTTCAATGCTGATAACACTCTCTTGATTAATTGGCAAAGTTACATCATAAACTTTTTTACATATACGACATTCAATATGTTGATGCTCTTTTACTGTAGAATCATAATGATCGGGTCCATCAATAGCAAAAATCTTTTTTAATTTTCCTTCATCAACAAGTAAATTTAAATTTCTATATACAGTAGCTTTACCAACTGTGGGATGACTTGAGTGTATATAATCATACACCTCTTGTGCTGTCGGATGATTATATAAATCAATTACAGCATTTAGAACAAGTCCTCTTTGAATTGTTTGTCTTCTTTCTACCATGTTTTATCCTTATTGAAATTCATTATCTATTAGGAGTATGCTTCAATAGATAGAAAAAGTCAATATTTTATTTCAAAAAACAAAAAATATGGAAGTCATATATAATATATATAATAACTTCCACAATTTAATTTGACAACCTTTTTATTTCTAATCTAACTTTGTCAAACCTTTATACAATTTATAATAAGAACCTTTTTGTTTCATAAGATCTTTATGATTACCTAATTCGATGATTTCACCATTTTCTAAAACTATAATTACATCACTATTTCTAATAGTTGATAATCTATGAGCAATAACAAAAACAGTTCTATTTGACATTAATTTATTCATACCTTCTTGAACTATTTTTTCTGTTCTCGTATCTATACTACTAGTTGCTTCATCTAAAATCATTACTGGAGGATTAGCAATAGCACATCTAGCAATGGAAAGTAATTGCCTTTGACCTATAGATAACAAATTATCTTCACCGTCTAAATATGTATCATAACCATCTTCTAATATAGAAATAAAATGATCTGCATTTGCTAATTTAGCAGCATCAATTACTTCTTCATCAGTAGCTTTTAACTTACCATAAGAAATATTTTCTTTAATAGTTCCACTAAATAAATTAGTATCTTGCAATACAAATCCCAAAGCTCTTCTTAAATCAGGTTTTTTAATTTTTCTAATATCTATACCATCATAAAGAATAACTCCACTATCAATATCATAGAATCTATTAATCAAATTAGTTATTGTAGTTTTACCAGCACCAGTAGATCCTACAAATGCTATATTTTCACCAGCCTTTGCTTTTAAACTTATATTTTTTAATATTGGTTTTCCTTCTACATATGAAAAATCAACATTCTTTAATTCAACATCACCTTTAAGTAAGATAAGCTTATCGTGGTCCTTAAAAGCCCAATGACAGGTTTTTTCATTACATTCAATAATTGTACCATCATCTTTGATATTTACATTCACAAGCTCAATATAACCATCATCTTCTTCTATTTTCTCATCTATTAATGCAAATATTCTCTCAGCCCCTGCTAAAGCTAACATTAAAGAATTAATCTGTTGTCCAAGTGAAATTATTGGCTGAGCAAGATTTCTTGATAGCTGTAAAAAACTTACAATTACACCTAATGTAATCGCTGTATTACCACTTATAGCTAAAAGTCCACCAAAAATAGCAAGAATAACGTATTGTAAATAACTCATAGAAGACATAATTGGCATAAATATATTACCTAAAGAACTAGCTTTATAAGCATTAGCTGCCAATTCTTCGTTTAAAACGTCGAAATTACTATTTACTTTATCTTGTCGATTATATACTTTAACTTCTTTTTGACCTGCAATCATTTCTTCAACATATGCATTTGTTGCACCTAATGCAGCTTGCTGCTTTGAAAAATATTTAGAAGAAACATTACCTAAAGCTTTTACAACTAATAGCATAAATATTATTACAATAAATGCAATAATAGATAATCTCCAACTTGTTATAAGCATAGCTAAAACTATACCTATAAATTGTAAAATACCTAAAAGAAGTTGTGGTAAGCTTTGTGATAATAAATTAACCATTGCATCAATATCACTAGTATATCGACTTAAAATATCTCCATGTCCTTTAGTGTCGAAATAAGTTAATGGTAACTTTTGCATATGTTCAAACATTTGGTTTCTCAACACTTTTAATATTTTTTGAGAGATTTTAACCATAGCTCTAGTATAATAATACATAGCTAGAACACCGATTAATAAAATGATTCCAAATATTGGTACAATTTGATAAAAGTAAGAGAAATCAGGATTTTCTACTCCAATTAATGGAGTTATACCGTTATCGATGATAAATCTTAAAAATATTGATGAAGCTATTGTTGTAGTTGAAGCTAAAACAATACAAATAAACACCAATACTAATCTAAATTTAAACGGGGAAAAATAAGAAAACAATCGTTTAATAGTTTTTTTTATATACTTTGGTTTTTCAACCTTACCTCGTGGTCCATGACCTCTTCCACTAAATGGAGGCATCTTCTACCTCCTTCTTTTGTGTGTAATAAACTTCTTGATAAATACTATTTTCTTTTAATAATTCTTCATGATTTCCTTGCCCTACGACTTTTCCTTCATCAAGAACTATAATTTTATCACAATTTTCTATACTTGAAATTCTCTGAGCTATTATAATTTTTGTAGTATCAGGTATCATTAATGCAAAACCTTTATTAATTTTAGCTTCTGTTGCCATATCAACAGCACTTGTTGAATCATCTAATATTAATATTTTTGGTGATTTAATTAATGCTCTAGCTATAGACAATCTTTGTCTTTGGCCTCCAGATACATTAACTCCACCTCTTTCAATCCTATAATCATAGCCTTTATCTAAACTCATAATATAATCATGAATTTGAGCTATCTTACATGCATTTACCATATCTTCTTCACTAGCGTCTGCTTTCCCCCAAAGTAAATTTTCTTTAATTGTACCTGAGAAAAGAACAGATTTTTGTAGAGCATATGAGATATTATTTCTTAGCGTTTCAACCGCGTAATCTCTAACATCTACACCGCCAATTAATAATTCACCTGATTGTATATCATATAAACGAGGCAATAAATTTACTAAAGAAGTTTTAGAAGAACCAGTTGATCCAATAATACCTATTCTCTGACCTTGTTTAAATTTCAAATTAACTTTTTCTAAACATAATTTATCATCACGTTTTAAATAACTAAAACTAACATCTTTAAATTCAATATCAGCATTTTCCATAGTATTTACTGTTACATCTTTATCTTTAATATCAATATCTTCTTCAAGTACATCTACTATTCTTTTTATACTAGGGGAGGAAACAATAACCATAACAAAAACTGCTGAAAGTTGGATTAACCCAAATAGCGACATTGTAACATAGCTCACTAAACTTACTAATTCACCGGTAGTTATTTCTAAAGTTATAACCATTTTTGAACCGAGAAATACTATTAATAATGTAATACCAAATACACAAAATAGCATTATTGGCATAACAGAAACCATAAGTTTGTATGCATTTACATATAATTTTTCAAGTTTTGAACTACTTTCTTTAAATTTACTGATTTCATAGTCTTGTTTTACATAAGCCTTTACAACTCTAATCCCATCAAGATTTTCCTTAACTACACGATTTATATTATCTATTTCTTTAAATACTTTTTCAAATCTAGGAAAGGCTAGTTTGATTATTATTAATAACATTACTAATAATATAGGAATTGCTAATAAAAAAGTTTTAGCTAATTCTGCATTGATTACAAAAGACATATATACTGCAAAACCAAGACTACTTAGAGCTCTAAAAGCTCCTCTAAAACTCATCTGATATACATTCTGAAGTCTTTGAACATCAGTAGTTAATCTAACTACTAAAGAACTTGTTGAAAATTTATCTAAATTCAAAAAAGAATATTTTTCTACTTGATAAAATAAATCTTTTCTTAGATTTTTACTAAATCCAGAAGCACCTTTAGCTACAAAGATACCTCCAAGAACACCTAATACAGCCATCATAAATGTCAGAAAAAATAATTGTAATCCATAATTTATTATATTATCTCTGTTAGATGTTGTTATCCCATTATCAATCAATTTCGCTATTACAAATGGAATTTGTGAAAATAATAGCGTGTCTAAAATTACAAATAAAGGAGCTAAAAAAGTTTCCTTATAGTATCCTTTTAAGCTCCTTAATATTGGTTTAATTTTCATTAACTGTCGTTCTCTAAATTTTGTCTCATTTTTTCAACAACATCGAAGAAGATTTCCATATTTTCTTCTGAAATACCTTCAGTCATTTGTTGTTCCATTCCATCAAGGAATACTTCAAATTCTTGACCAAGAGTTTTTGCTTTTTTAGTTAGAACAACCTTCTTCAATCTTAAATCATTTTCAACTGATTTTTTTGTTACTAAACCATTTCTTTCCATTAATTTAAGGATTTCTGTAGTAGTCGGTCTTCTTAAAGAAAAACGTTTATCAATATCCCTTTGAAAAACATCCTCGTTTCCTTTAGATGCAATATAATTAATAATATAATAATGAGACGATGTTTGTCTCTTATTATTTTTATCACCCTTAAAAGTCATTAACTTTCTTCTGACATGATTAGTCAATCTTCGTAATTCACAAGATGCACTCTTTTCCATAATACTAACTCCTTATACACTCTATTATCATCAAGTGTTATATCAATATTAGTATAATATTAAGCTCATGACTAGATATAAAAATTACAATATATTTTATTTTTTGTCAAAATGTTTGTATAATTTACCAAATTAATAGTTTTCTAAGGGCATTAATTAGATTATGAAGTTTTATGAATTTTAATTTATCAATAAAAAAGTACTTAAAAAAGGTGACAATTTATTATATTAAACTAATTCTTTTTTTCAAAACCATAAGGTTTAGGCTTACTTTTTTTAACTCTTTTTTCTCTAGGAGCATCTGAATTAAAATCAGTATTGTAATTATCACCACCTCTAAAAGATTTTCTTTTTCCATCTGAGAAACTACTTCTTCTATCTCTATCGTCTCTTGAGAATCTTGAACCTCTATCATCTCTAGAGGACCTTCTATCTCTGTCGTCTCTTGAGAATTTTCTTTCTGTATTTTCTCTTGAGTATCTAGAGCCCCTATCATCTCTAGAGGACCTTCTATCTCTATCGTCTCTTGAGAATTTTCTTTCTGTATTTTCTCTTGAGTATCTAGAGCCCCTATCATCTCTAGAAGACCTTCTATCTCTATCGTCTCTAGAGTATCTAGAACCTCTATCATCTCTATAGGACCTTCTATCTCTATCGTCTCTTGAGAATCTTGAACCTCTATCATCTCTAGAGGACCTTCTATATCTATCATCTCTTGAGTATCTTCTATCTTTATCGTCTCTTGAGTATCTAGAACCTCTATCGTCTCTAGAAGATCTTCTATCTCTATCGTCTCTTGAGTATCTTGAACCTCTATCATCTCTTGAGAATTTTCTTTCTGTATTTTCTCTTGAGTATCTAGAACCTCTATCGTCTCTAGAAGACCTTCTATCTCTATCGTCTCTTGAGTATCTTGAACCTCTAGAGGATCTTCTATCTCTATCATCCCTTGAGTATCTACTTCTTCTATCATCACGATAAGAACTTCTTCCTCTGTCGTTTCTAGAAGGTCTTCGATCTCTATTTCCACTAATTGGGCTTTCATAACTTGCATCCCAACGAATTACTAAATCATCGTCTTCATTATTGGAATCAGTAGAATTTATTTCGTTTGCAATTTCAATAGCAATTTCACTTGCAATTTCATTTTTTTCGTTTTCGTTTGTGTTTTCGTTAAAATCTTTTTCTAAATCGTTAATGATTTTATTTAAATCATTTTGTTCTTCGCCATTGGAGTAATTATCCATTTTCTTTTTCCTTATTCCCATTTCTTTTGGGTTTTCTTTCTTTGTGAAATATTTTTTGCCTTCGTAATCTTCTTTACGCAATTTAGCATTTTTAATTTTTTCTAGTGACCAGGTTTTTGAGGAACCTTTTTTTGCTGAAAATCCATCTGCTAATATTTCTTTTGTTATATTCTTTACTTTATATTCAAGCAAACGTCCCGGATCCATATGGAAAGAACTTAAGTTTGTTGAAAACAGTACCTTCCCATTATTATCTAATAAATTATTAATTAATCTTAAATATCTTACATAATCTCTTTGAATATCAAAAGTTTCATTCATTTTTCTACTATTAGAAAAACTTGGTGGATCAAAAATTATTAAATCATATTTTTTCTTTTTTCTAACAGAATCAATAATGTATTCTAGAGCATCTTGGTTTATACATGGATATCTATCACTATCAAAACCATTTAACTTCAAATTATATTTTGCCCATTCAGTATAAGTTTTACTTAAATCAACTGATTCAACTCTTAATGCATTTCCAGCAGCTGCATAAACGCTAAAAGACCCTGTATATGAAAACAAATTCAATACTCTAAAATTATCACATTGACTTTCTACTAATTTTCTTGTTTTATAATGATCTAAAAATAAACCAGTATCTATTCTTTTTACTAAATCTACTTTAAATTTGTGAGAAAACTCTTTGACTTCGATTACGAGACTATTTATATTTTGTACATCATGTTGCTCTTTATTATGCCTTTTATTCCTTTTGTGAAAAATAACATATTCACTTTGAATATAACACATTCTTCTTACAACATCTTTTACAACTTCTTCTAACTCTTGTGATAAACCTTCATCACTATAATCGGTTATTCTTGCGTATTTACCATATAAATCAACACTAACAGGTAGTTCCTCAAGATTTCGATCATATACTCTCATACAATCTGTATCTTCTTGTAATAATAACCTTCTCATCATTAAAGCATTCTTTTTAAGAATCTTTCCAAAATCTTTTATCAAATAATCCATCGCCAACTACCTATTTCTTATACACTTATTTACACTTAACCAAATAATAAGTTACTTTCAATAATCTGTGTTGCATGCTACAATAATCACCATAATTATTCAAGGATAAATATATCGTTTTAGTAATTATAAAAATTATTTGGAGGTTAGCTCTAGAGCTAAATACTAATATGGATGAAGAAACTTTAGAATTTTTAGAAAAATTAGAAAATACTTACGGCGGTAAAATAACTTGGAAAACTTTTTCAACTTGGTATGGTTGTTCTGATTCAACTTTTAGAGAATATGGTGTATTTATTTTTAAAATTAATAACACACTTTATTTTGAAGACTTTGAAAAAAAACATGCAATTTTTGGCATGGAATTAACAACCAAGAAAAAGAAAAAGAATAAATATGTAAAATTGCAAAGAGAAATTAAAATTGATGAAATTGAGAAAATATTTAAAGTAACTCAATCAAGTGCTCTTAATATAATAAAAAAATATAAAACAGCAGATTCTTTACACGAATTAAATCTTTTTGAAAAAGTTTTTAAAAAGAGCGTTATTGCAGTTCAATTAAAAAATGGAACTTGTCATTTCTTTGAATTTATAAATATAAATGATTTTAAGAAAAATCTATAATTATTAATATTTTCTTTTAAAATAAAAAAACTACTAGCATGCTGACTAGTAGTTTTTTTTGTAATATAAATATTACTAAGTTTATTTTGAGTAGAACTCAACAACTAATTGGTCGTTGATTTCAACAGGAACTTCAGCTCTTTCTGGTTTTCTTAATAATGTACCAGCAAAACCTTCTTCATTCTTATCTAAATAAGCTACTTTGAATTTTACTGCACCTAAGAAATTCTTCTTGAAAGCTTCATTCTTACGAGATTTTTCTTTTAATGAGATCACATCACCAACTTTACATTGATATGAAGGAATATCAACCTTCTTACCATTAACTTGTATGTGGCCGTGAGAAACTAATTGACGTGAAAGTCTAATTGAGTTACCAAATCCAATACGATAAACTAGATTATCTAAACGACATTCTAGTGTTGTAATTAATGCATCACCAGTTCTTAATTCAGATCTACTTGCATCTGCATAGTAATTACGTAATTGCTTTTCGAAGATACCGTAATATGCTTTAACTTTTTGTTTTTCAGCTAATTGCATACCATAATCGGATACCTTGTGTTTCTTTCGAAAAGCAGGAGCGTTAGCACGATCCATAGCCTTAGGGTGACCACAAGCATTCACTCCTAATCTACGACATTCTTTAAAACGTGGGCCTCTTCTTGTTGCCATAGTCAATTCCTTTAAGAAAGTATTCTTACTAATAATAAACACTAAAACAGCACTCTTAGATTAATATTATTAGGGTATGTTAATTGCTCCCATACCTAGAGCAAATAAAAAGCTCCCAAAAAATTGGGAGCAAAATTAAGCGCGCCCGGAGGGATTTGAACCCCCGACAGGGTGGTTAACAGCCACCTGCTCTACCGACTGAGCTACAGGCGCTTAAGTTCATCGAACGATTGGTACATTACCTTATTGAACGATTTCTGTCAATACAAATCTAATAAAAAAAAATCTTTTTTAGAAACTTTTATTAATAAAATTTTATAAGTCTCGATATTACGATACTTATACTTTTTAATAAATATATTTTTTTTATTATTTTTCTAAGTACGATAATAATAAATTCAATTTAAATATATTTTTTATTATACAATATTATATATATCCATAATTATATCGTTACTAATTATTTGAATAATTAGTATATAACTCAATAATAATGCGTCTATAAGCGATTATTAGGCATTATAGATAAAAAGGTCCACATTTTACTGTGGACCATTTATTTAATAATTAATAGCTATTATTTTACTGGGAAATTTTCAGTTAAATATTCTTCGAATACATCACTTAATAATTCTCTGTAAGAAACAATATCTGTGAACCATGTATAACCGTCACCACCAATTGCTAAGAAATCATTAGTTGCAACATGATAAACTGTTGAATCTTTCTTAACTACTTTGCCATCTGGTGTGTAAAGTCTTAGGATACGTTTACCAGGGTCTGCATATTTATTATAAACTACTTTAAGGTCAGTTTGAGCATATGAACCAGTTGCTTCAGGTAGAGCTCTATAACCATATTCCATTGCTTCGTAAACTTCTTCACCTGTTACAGCTACTACAGTTAATACATTGTTGAATGGAAGTACAGTAATTACTTCACCCTTAGTTACTTCACCAGCGTCAATACTAGCTCTAATACCACCACCATTAGTGATTGTGAAATCTGCGTCTGAATATTCAGTCATAGCAGTACAAATCATTGATGTTAAATTAGTTTTCTTAGTTCTTACGTCAGCTCTTTCACCTTGTAATACTTTTGGTGTATCAGCAATAACTACATCATAAATTTCTTCTAAAGCTTCTTTCTTAGCATCAATATATGCTTTTACTTGAGGATCTTCAGGTACATTTACAATACCATAAGCACTTGCTAAAGGACTATTTGCAGGATCATCAACATCAGATGCTGAAATTAAGAAAGCATTTTGAGAAACAACTTCATTGTCTTTAACTAAAACATCAACAACACCAACATTATTTAAATATTCACCAGTTTGAACAACTAATGTATCATTAATGTATTCGCCATTTTCTAATTCAGTATGACTATGTCCATCAATCCATAAATCTACACCGTCAAGGTTGTTTAAGATTAATTGTGTTGTATAACCACTTGGGCTACTTTCATCCATACCCATATGACCTAATACTACAACGTAGTCAACATATTGATGAGCAATATCAATTGCTGCTTGAGCATTATTAATAATTAATTCGCTATCAAATGTTAAACCTTCAACATTACTTGGTTTTGTAGTTACATATGTATCAGGAGTTGTTAAACCAACAACAGCAACTTTAAATCCATTAAAGTTATAAACTTGGTAAGGTTGGAATAATAAATAACCATCATCAGTTAATACGTTAGCTGATAAAACTTTTACATCAGAATATTCTTTAGCAATTTGAGATGCTTGTAAAATTCTATCTAGACCGTAATCAAATTCATGGTTACCTAATGCAATTGCATCATATCCTAACATATCAAGTAGAACAGCTGCAGTTTCGCCTTCATAAAGATTAACTAAATTACTACCAGAAATAGCATCACCAGCATCTAATAATAAAA
Source organism: Pleomorphochaeta sp. (assembly GCF_050031695.1). Taxonomy (GTDB): domain Bacteria; phylum Spirochaetota; class Spirochaetia; order Sphaerochaetales; family Sphaerochaetaceae; genus Pleomorphochaeta. The sequence continues at coordinate 15,245 of NZ_JBNAIC010000030.1, forward strand.
TATTATCAGTAATACTTCTTGCTACTTGTAGCATAGTAGACAATCTAGCATAACCAATATTACTACTAGAACCTTCTAATCTACCATGTACATCGTTAGTATGTACAATAAATAAGTCAAATACGTCATGACCTTCAGCTTTTACAATTTCTTTAACGCCGTAAGGATAAACAACTTCTGGTTCTTTAACTTCTTCGACAATTGCAACTTCTTTAGGTTCTTCTTTTACTTCCGCTTTAGGAGCTTCTTCTACAACTGGAGCTTCTTCAACTACAGCTGGTTTTTCTTCTACTACAACAACTGGAGCTTCTTCTTCAACTGGAGCAGGAGCTACAGGTTGAACAACAGCTGCTGCAGGTACTTCTTCAACAGGCTCAGGTGTTGACTTACATCCTATAACGGAAACGATGAGCAATGTTACTAACAATGCTGACATTAATTTACTTGAAAAACGTTTCACGGTTTTCCTCCTAATATAAATCTCAATGGTTTTTGTATAATAAATACTTCTTCTATAGAAGTATATCATATGAGTTCAA
>NZ_JBNAIC010000031.1:0-8640 GCF_050031695.1 Pleomorphochaeta sp.
GCCTTCAATTTTCTGATTTGAATTATTATAGATTTTCACAGTTAAGTGAAGATATAGAGGGATCACATATTTTAGGTAATTTAAGCTTCACATTTAGAATTTAATTAAAAACTTATAGATATTCAAATAGGTTTAGCTTTCGCTAAACCTATTTTTTTATTCTATAAATATCAATTTAAAGTTTTAAGATCATAAAAAGTAATTAGACTAAATATTTACTATACCACTTCTCATAATCTTTTATCAAATAAGTAATTGAATGCTATTAAATATCAAACTATATCAAAATAATTAGGCTCATTCCCAAACTTTGTGTGATTATATTTTAGGAATGATTTCCTACTTTCAATGAAATATCTATCGATCCAATAATCGGCTCAAAATAGTGTGATTAACCCTATATCTAATCAAATTGATTCAATTAATAACTTAGATTAGAAAATTTAAAATATACCTAACTTTAATTATAGCAATTCTTTCATTCCTTAATTTTAAAAAGAGTAGATACTTTTTTCTATAGTTCTCATAATAACATCCACCTTTTTAGCTATATTTTCTGCTAAATAGATTTCATCATCTAATAAGAAACTTATCACTTTCTTTTAAGTCATATTCAAACAAACATATAGCTTCTTGATTTTTAATATTATTTCAAAAATAATTATATAAAAAACAACAGGCTAGCTATTTGATAAAACTTGTTGATAGTTTCTATGCTTAAAAATCAAGACTATTTTCATTAAGTAAAAAATCATAAATATTCATTGTAATTATTCCATTTTCATCTCTATACATTTTTACAATATCACGTGTGATAATTATCTTTTTAAAGGAATCTTTAATATTAAGCAATGATGCTTTTTCTTGTTCAATTTTTCTTTCTGTTGGAAGACTTAATGCTGATTGAATATAATATCTTTTACTACCTAAATTAGCAACAAAATCAACTTCTAATTGCTTTTTCTCAAAACGATTATCTTCTGTTTTATTACGTTTAAAAACAATTCCTACATCGACTTGATAACCTCTTAATTTTAGCTCATTATAAACAATATTTTCCATGAGATGCGTCTCTTCTATTTGACGAAATCCTAGTCTAGCATTCCTAAGTCCTACATCTTCAAAATAATATTTTAACTGAGCTCCAATATATTTTCTTCCCTTAACATCAAAACGGTATGCTTCATTTACAATAAAAGCATCTTTTAAAATATCAATATACTTTTTAATTGTATTAATACTAATTTTGGATTGTATAGAACTTTGGAAAGTTTTTGCAATTTTACTCGGATTAGTAAGGGAGCCAATACAAGAAGCAAGAGTATTAATTAAATCATTTAATTCTTGAGTTTTTTCTATGCTATTTCTTTCTACGACATCTTTAATATAAGTCTCTTCAAATAATCTAGTTAAATAATTAATTTTTTGCTTATCTGTTTTCATTAATATTGTTAATGGCAGTCCACCAAAAGTTACATATTCAGCCCAACCTTCATATTTATCTCCTTTATAAACACTCATAAATTCTTTATAGCTTAATGGGTAAATATGAATTTCATCTCCACGCCCTCTAAATTCTGTAAGAATATCTGATGATAAAAACTTTGAATTACTTCCTGTAACGTAAATATCAAGATTACTTATATGTAATAATGAATTTAAAACATCTTCAAATTCATTCAACATCTGAACTTCATCTATAAATAAATAATATGTTTCTTTATCTTTAATTAATAATTCTATGTATTTAAGAACAACTTGTGGAGATCTATACTTCTTATTCTCAAATTTATCTAACTCTATCTCAATAATATGACTTTCATCAACAGTGTTTTTCAATAAATAGTTTTTAAATAATCTAAATAATAAATATGATTTTCCACTTCTTCTTATCCCAGTTATTACTTTAATTAGACTATTATCCATACGATTAATTAGTTTATTCAAATAAATATCTCTTTGAATTTCCATAGATGCTCCCATATTGACAAAATTGGGTAAAAATACCCTCTTTTATCAAAATAATAATACATGGCAAAGCTACATACAAGATATATATTGACAAAAACGGGTAACTTTACCCTTTTTTATCAAACTTTAAATAAAATTTTTAGTTTTTAACTGATTCAAAACATAATTAAATCGAATAATCCTATAGAAAAATATAAAAAATGTATTGAAAATAACGGTTCCTTCATATATTGCAACAAAGTAGGAATAATGGACATTTTACTTTACACTAGAGGATTTTATTAAGACTTAAATATCCAATATCAACTAGACAATAAAAAGGATTAAATAATATGAAGTTAATAAAAGAGTTGCCTCTGTAAATAGAGATATGGAGTATTTTTTTCTACAATTATTTGAGAAAAGTAGACCTCATATAGAGCATAGAACTTATAAAAAGGTTTATGATAAGTGGTATAGTAAAAATTTAGTCAAATAAATATTCCACTGAAAACTCTCATAAACCTATTTTAATACCTAAATAAATTTCTTTATTTTGATATACCTTTTTATAATAAATTTATAAGAGCAGATACAACTAATAAGCCATTCGCATTATCACTTTCTGTTGGAATAATATACTTTGCACAAGTTGTAACACTCTCAGAAGAAATTTCTACTAAAAAACAATAACCTTCGGCATCTATTTCTAATAAAGTCTCTTTTTCCCCTAGGTATTCACCAGTTATTTTTTCATTTATTAAAGTATATCCTCCACCTATTTTCAATTCATTAGAACCGTTACTACTAAGTGGAAGAGTTAAAGCTCCAGTTATTATTTGATCACTAGTAATAAGTGAAAGACCATCAGGTAGGGTAAGCCCTTCTAATGATGGTTCATAAAATATCATATCATAATAGCCTGTTATATAATCACCTAATCCTAGCTTTATACCAAATCCATAACCAGGTCCAACTTCAATTTCTTCTTCTACAAAAACACCTATTGTTCCACCAGCACTTAAAGAAATCACTTCATCTAAATTTTCTTCTGCAAATATTGGGAACAATATAAACAAACTAATAAAAATAGCGACTAAACGTTTTTTCATTTTTCCTTCCTCAATTTTTTTTAAATTGTAAATAATAAAAGCTCTAAAATCAAGTTTTGCACTACATTATATTTACAATTAGTTAAATAATCAAAAAGCTCAAAATATTTTAATTAAATAAACAATTGTTCTTTATTTTACAATCAATAAAGAAATTTTCTTTATTTCTAATTGATATCACTTATAAAAGAGTAATTGTCCCATATTCTTTTTAATTACTAGTTGAACTATTTTTTAATATTAAAATTAAACAAAATTCTGTTTTTATATATTGAAAAATACCTATAAATAGAATATTATATATTAACTAAAACATAATATTGGTTTAGTTTTAAAAGGAGATAAAAAATGATAACTAGATATGAATTTAAAAATTTCTGTTCTTTTGAAGAATTAAGCATTTTAGAATTACTAGCACCTTCTAATAAAGTAAAAAATAGATTTCCTGATAATTTTGTAAAAACTGAATATGGATTAGATATTCTAAAAACTGCTGTTATTGTTGGTGAAAATGCAGGTGGTAAAACTAATGTAATTAAAAGTTTAAATTTTCTAAAAAAATTATTCCAAACTAATAATATAGTAAAATCTTTTAAAAACCTAATTAATATAAATAATATATGCTCAGATAAAATTAAAGATTGTAATACTGAACAATCTTTTTATCTTGAAGTACTTTTAGATAAATCACTTTATATTTACTCATTAAAAATTGATCATATAGGAATAGTAGAAGAAAAATTGTCAGTAAAAAAAACTTGTAATTCTAAAATAAAAGAAATACTACTAGCAAAAAGAAATATACTAGATGATAGTAATGACAAAGTTGCTCATTTAAATTATAAATTAAGTTTAAATATTTCAGAAGAAAAATATGAGCCTATTGCGAATGCATTAGAGGCAAATGAATTAGGTTTGTATATAAACAAACTAGCTTTAGTAGGAAATCCAAGTTGTAGCAAGTTTGTTGATTTTATCATTAATGATTTATATGCTGATGAAATCCTTTATTCATATAATATATTAAAAGATTATAAAAAAGATGAAGATGACCAAAAGATAATAAAAGAACTTAGGTTTTTAGATATTTTAAAAATGGTAGACCCTTCTATTATTGGATTAGAAATTAATGAAGAACATCCTTTTATGAAATCTTTAATTAAAAGGAAAAAACAAAATGGAGATGTTTTTTCAATGGAATTAGATAAAGATTCTAGTGGAGTAATAAAATTCTTTTCCCTAGCAGTTCAAATATATAGAGTTGTTTATGAAAATAAAATCATCTTTGCTGATGAAATGGATAAAGTACTAAATCCAATTTTATCCGATAAAATTATCTCATTTATTAATGCAAAATCACATAAAGGTCAATTTATTATAACAACACATAATGCTTTGCATCTAGATTTAAAAAAATATATGAAAGAACAAATTTATTTTGCAACTAAAAATCCAGATACACTTAGTTCAGAATTATATAGCTTAGCTGATTTTTTACAAGTGCGTTATGAAACTACTAAAATTCACGAATTTTATATGAAAGGGATTCTTGGAGGAATAACTAATGCCTAATAGTAGATGTTCAAAAAAATCAAGAAGAAGAATACGCTCAACTCGTCCAACTTTTTATATCCTATGTGAAGGTGATACTGAAAATAATTATTTTAATGGAATGAAAAAAAGAGAAGATTTATCTATTACTTTAGAAACAGTACCTATGAAAGGTGGAGGATATAATAATTTTTTAGAAAAGATAAACGCTTCAGGTTCAAGTGGTTATATTTGTCAAGTAAAAAATACCCCAAACTTCAATTCAAAAAGTATCAGGATATAGGGGTGCAGATCATACTATTTTTTACACAAAACATCTTACCACGTACATACCAACTTATTAACATAGAATATTCAATTTTTGAAAATATATACGTTAGTATATTTAGATATTCTAATAATCTTTCAGTTTTCATAATTAAAGTTACTTAATCATAAATTAAATTGGTTTAAATATACTTTATTAATTCATCAAAAATTAAATACATTTAATTTTAATAGACTTTTTTCATAATAGTTAAATTCATTTTATTTACTTTCACACAAATCTCCAATATAATTTAATCACAGGGAGATCATGATGATAAATGTTATAAGAGAAAATTATTTAAAGAGAATAAGACCATTTTATAATTTAGAAATGATCAAAGTAATTACAGGTATGCGTCGCTCTGGTAAATCTGTATTAATGAATCAAATAATTGATGAATTAAAATCAAAAGGGATTAATATAGAAAATATCATCTATTTAAATTTAGAAGATTTTGAAAACAGAGACTTACTGCTTGATGAAAATTTATATAACTATATAAAAAATAAAATTGTCAACAATGATAAATATTATATATTTATTGATGAAATACAAAATGTAGTTGGGTTTGAAAAAGTAATCAACTCATTAAGGTCCACTAATAACTGCAGTATATTTATAACTGGATCAAATTCAACTTTGCTATCAGGTGAATTAAGCACTTTGTTAGGTGGAAGAACAGTAAGCTTTAATTTACTACCCTTTAAATTTAGTGAATATGTAGAATTTAATAAAGATAATAAAACCTCTATCGATGACCTGTTTTTAGAATATTTAAAATGGGGAGGTCTCCCTCTTGTATGTAAAATTGACAAAGAAAGTAAAAACATTCTAATTGAAAATATATATAATTCAATTGTTTTAAAAGATATCATCACAAGAACTAATACTAAAAATGGTTATAGTCTCGAAAAAGTAATTGATTATTTAGTAGGAAATTCAGCAAAATCAATTTCAGGTACAAATATATCAAGAGTATTAACTCATAATAATGTTAAAGTATCGACACCTACTGTTTATGAATATATTAATAATACTGTAAAAGCTTGTATCATAGATAAAGTCACTAGATATGACATTAAAGGGAAAAAGAAACTATCGAATGAAGAAAAAATTTATACTAAAGACTTGGGCTTTTTTAATTTAAAAAAAGATAAGGGATCTATGGAATATGGAGCATTAATAGAAACTGTCATTTATAATGAATTAATTGCTAGAGGTTATAAAGTATATGTTGGGAAAACTTATAAAAGTGAAGTTGATTTTATTGCTGAGAAAAATGATGAAAAATTCTATATACAAGCGTGCTATTTGCTTAATGATTCTAAAACAATTGAAAGAGAATTTTCAGCATATAAAAATATTAAAGATAATTATCCTAAATATATAATTAGCCTCGATAAAATATTACTTAAAAGAGATGGTATTATACATCTTAACTTAATTGATTTTTTATTAGAAAATTAAAGATAACCGCTTCTAATATTATATTAGTATCCAATTGCAGCACTTTGGGACGATTAATTTTTATTAAAATGTTTAAACTTTCCCTGCCTCTTCTTAGATGCTAGGACATATATATATTTCTTTAACAAAAAAAATAGTACTGAGTTTGCTTTCAATATTTAGATGTCTTAAATTAACTTCATATTTATCATTAACATGTAATCGTTTATTATAATTAGGACAAATGGGTGATTCTTCATACATTTTTAATAGTCCATCAATAAGATACATTAGTTTATTTGACTTTGTTTCAACAATTTCTGTATTTGTATTGGTAAAACCTTTTTATACTAAAGGTAATTTGATATATCTCATATAGGATAATTCTCTTTTGTTATGTGTTGTAACTACAACTATAGAGACCTTACCACTTTTTTACAATTTATTTAAAAAATCTAATTTTATTATTTATGATACTAATTCTAAATCACACAAAGTTTATAATTGAACCAAAATATTTATATAGATTGGCAATTTTCACTCATATGAAAAAACAAATCAGTTCAATATTTATGAAACGATACTAATAATATCGTTTCAAAATGCAACGATATATGACACGATTTTAATGTCGTTGCACAATTGTTTGAATGATCATTTATTTTATATATCTATGGGAAATTAGTAAATCTTATAGGTCTAATTAATAAAATTAATTTGCAACGATACTCAAATTATCGTTCTAAAATAGAACGATAAATGAAACGATATAAAAATCGTTGCACTTTTACTAATATATTGTTATAATAAAGTATAAGAAAGGTAATAATATATGTTTGAAAGAGAGAAATTCAATTTAGAATTCAAAGAAATAATAAATAAATCATTTTTAAAAACGGTTAGTGCATTTTCAAATTACAATGATGGAAAAATAATATTTGGTATTAAAGATAATTCTGAAATTATTGGAATTGATATTTCAGATGAAAATTGTTTAAAAATAGAAAATATGATTAATAGTACAATATCTCCAGTTCCATTTTATAAAATTGAAATAAAAACAATTAATGATAAAAATATTATAATATTAAATATTTTGAAAGGGAAATATACTCCATATTATTATCATGGAAAAGCCTATAATAGATCTAATACCTCTACTATTGAAATAGATAGACTACAATTAAATAGATTAATTTTAGAAGGTTCTAATCTTAATTATGAAAATATGAAATCACAAAAACAAGATTTAGAATTTAATTTTTTGGAAAAAGAACTTATTAATATATTAGGGATAGAGAAAATAAGTTTAGATATTCTAAAGACACTAAATCTCTATGATAAAAACGGATTTTACAATATTGCTGGAGCACTTTTAGCAGATAATAATGATATAAATAACTCCGGTATTGATATAGTAAAATTTGGGGAAAATATCAATCAAATTTTATTTAGAAAAACTTTAAATAAAATCTCACTATTGGACCAATATAATAAAACCCTTGAAATATTTGAAACATATTTTCAATTTGAAGAAATCGAAGGTTTTAAACGTGTAAAAAAAGAATTAATCCCAAGAGAAGCTTTTAGAGAAGCAATCGCAAATGCCTTAGTTCATAGTGTATGGGATACAAATTCATATATTAAAATATCTATATATGACAATAGAGTAGAAATATTATCTCCAGGAGGTTTACCAAATGGAATATCAAAAGACGAATATTTAAAGGGTAATATTTCTATATTAAGAAATCCAATTTTAGCTGGAGTATTTTATAGATTAAATATAATAGAAAAATTTGGTACGGGGATTTCTAGAATTATAGAAGAATATAGAAATAATATCACTAAACCTAATTTTGAAATCTACGAGAATAGCATTAATATTATTTTACCTTTAATTGAACTTGAACCAACAAATTTAACAACTGATGAATTATTAGTTTATAAAATACTAAATAAAAATGGTGAATTATCTAGAAATGAATTAGAAAAATTCACAGGATATAATAAGTCTAAAATGGTAAGAATAATCAATAAGCTAGTTAATCGAAATATAGTTAGAAAACTGGGTAGAGGCCCTAATACAACTTATAATTTAATATAACTAAATTAATTAATAAGTATATTAACAATAATTAAGTATGTTATACAAAGCACCTTAGTTAAAAAGTTTACTATTACATATCACTTTTCATTTACTTAATAAAACTAATAATAATTGCCATTATATAGATTTTTTCTTTATGTCTTGATATTTTCTATCTCTAT
>NZ_JBNAIC010000032.1:0-8143 GCF_050031695.1 Pleomorphochaeta sp.
TTAACTTAATAATTATGTACATTTATTATTAATGCTGTAGCTTTTTGTGTGATATTTATATAATGTGAAAATAATAATGAAATTATAGAAACTTAGGAAAATGAACTAATTTGTTTTTATAGTCAAATATAAAATACAAATAGGAAAGGATAAAAATATGAAATCAACAGTTGCAGATTTAACATTAATCTTAACTGCAATTTTATGGGGAAGTGGCTTTGTTTTTAGCCAATATGCAATAGATAGTAACATGAGTGCTTCCCTTATATTACTTACTCGTTTTTCTATTGCGAGTATTATTTTATTTATAGCTTTCTATAAAAAAATAAAAACTATAACAAAAGAAGAGATGAAATATGGCCTTATTGCAGGGGCTATTCTTTTTATAGCATTCTATTCTCAAACTATAGGGTTAAAATATACAACCCCATCAAACAATGCTTTTATTACAGCAACATATGTAATAATGGTTCCCTTTATTACAATGTTTATATTTAAAAAGAAGCCAAAGCTAAAATTCTTTATTTTACCTTTGTTTACTTTTTTAGGTGTTACTATATTATCTTATTCTCCTGAAAATGGAATAAGTTTATCAAAAGGGGATAGCTTAACACTTTTATGTGCTTTCTTCTTTGCACTTCATATAGCATATTTAGATATTGTATCTAAAAAAGTAGATGTAATAAAAATGACCTTTTTACAGATGATAGGAGCTACAATATTTGCATTTTTTGTCTTTGGAGCATTTGAAGGTTTTGAAGTAACTATAACAGATTATAAATTAGGAATATTATCAACACTTTATCTAGGTGTTGTATGCACATGTGTTTGCTACTTTATTCAAACATTCTCACAGCGCCATACTTCATCAGCCAAAGCTGCAATGATTTTATCAACGGAATCTTTATTTGGTTCTCTCTTTTCTGTTCTATTTAGAATAGAAGATTATACTACTAATCTTCTTTTAGGTGGACTATTAATACTTACAACCATTTTCTTATCAGAAATGGATCTAACTAGATTTAGTAAAACCAAGAAGCAAGATAAAAATATAAGAGTTGAAGACTTTAGTTAAGAGATATAACTCATTTTTTAAACTATAAAAATAGTGCTAAAATGCTAAATACAGTTGTAATATATTTTAAATTACATCCTCCTAAATAGCTTTTGTTGCTATAATTATAAAAAAATAAAACATATATTATGTTTTTTTTACTAAATTTTTAATCAATAATAATATATATTTAATATTATAATCGTTTTTTATGTTTATAAAATATTATAATAGAGTTATGCTTTAAATGTTAGTTTAAATTAGATTAAAGGATTATATTATGAAAGTGTTAAGGACTGAATTTAGGAATATTAAATTATATAAAGAAAATTTAGTAATTGATTTTGTTGCTACTGATAGGGTTGTAAATAAAGAAGAAGTGTATAAAGAATCAACTACTCTAAATAGACAAAAGGTTATTTCGATTGCTGGAATAAATGCTACAGGTAAAACTCTTTCTTTAAGATTAATGAAATTTGCATTTAATTTATTAAAAGATAATACAGTATTAAAAGATGAAAAAGTTGAATATTCTCTGTTTCAGGAAAACTCTGAAATAATAATTGATATATTAATAAATGATGAGATATTTAGGTTAAAAAGTATTATAGGTGTTAATCAAGATTCTGCTGAACTATTTATGCAAAATAAAGCATTTTATTATAAAAATGAATTTATCTTTAAAAAATTAATTTCAGAGGTAAAGAAGAAAACTGATGTATTTATGTGGGATGATTCACAAATAATCTTTGAAAGGAATACTTTGAAAATAGACGAACAATCAATGCTAAATAATAATCATAGTATGATTATAAAGATTACTAACCAACATTATCTAAGATTTATCCCTTTTATTGATAACACTAATTTAAATGCACTAGTTAAAGGCATGAATTATGATAAAGTTTATTTTAATTTATTTGATGATAGTTTAGAAACTGTTGAATTTAAGGAAAAAGATAATATAAAAATTAAATTTAAGAAGAAAATGCATAATTATAAAGTTATGGATGTGAGTGAACAATTTAGATTATTATCCTCTGGTACTATAAAAGGAACAGTTTTATTAAATTTAATTACAACGCTTTTTGAATCAGAAGGAGTAGGTTATTTTATTGTTGATGAATTAGAAGCACATTTAAATAAAACATTGGTTGAATTTCTAATCGAATTATTTATGGATGATAAAATTAATAAATTTGGATCTGTTCTGGTATTTACTACACACTATCTTGAAATTTTAGATTCAATAAATAGAAAAGACGCTATTTATGTATCAACAAAAGATGAAAACTATAATTTAAAATTAGTAAAATTTGCTTCGGTTATAAACCGTAATGATGTTAAAAAAAGTGATATTTTATTATCTAATTATTTTGGTAATACCGCACCTAGTTATGAACAAATGCAAAATATCAAGAGGGCTTTATGCAAAAGGAAGAATTAAATTTAGATAAATATATTGATAATTGATTATTTACCAAATAAGTCACCTCTTATAAGTTGTTTATTCACCAGTCTTTTTAGCAATAATTAGAACTAAATAAAATAATAAGTCACCATCAACGAGCCGTTAAGTCACCGCATTGCATGCTATTGCAAAAGATAAAATGTTTTGAGGTATTTCCAGCAATCTTTTTATTCGATATACGGTTATAATTGTATAACATCAGCTATAGATTTAATTATATTTGATGCTACAGCTATTATAGTTCGACACTCTAAAAATATATAAAGAAACAATAAAACATATTGAATTATAATTCTTGTTTTTAGGTGGTGACTTAACAACTTATTGCATATTTTATAAGTGGTGACTTAAGCACTTATTGATGGTGACTTAAATACTAAATAATCAGATAATCGTTTAAAAAAGGAACAGATTTCTAAAGAAGATTTTTGGGATGGTTATGAAAATTTCAAAATTGGAGTATTTATTAAAGAAGCGAGATTAAATAATGGAATTACTCAACAAGAGCTTGCTTTAAGAACAAATACAACTAAGAGTACTATTTCAAGAATGGAAAATCATGCAGAAGATATAAAGATATCTACTTTAGAAAAAGTAGCTAATGCTATAGGTAAAAAAATAAAAATTTCGTTTGTCTGATTTTTTGAAAAAAGTGATTTAGTGAATATTCTCTAAATAAACTACTAATAGTATCCACTTTAACTACCACCTTTCTCTGAAGTTAACTAATTTATCTGTTTATTATTCTATATTCATTAAAAAGTAATATGTTTTTATTGTATTTTGCTAAGTTTAAGACTTCATCACTAAACCCTGTAACAGAAAATAACCCATATACTTTTTCATATTCTGTAAAGATTTTAGATTTTTCAACTAACTTATTATAAATATTGATGTCAACGAGTTTTGTTTTAAAGAATTTACATTCACCTAAAAATAACTTGTTTGTTTCATTATCAATTGAGACTATATCAATTTCAATTGAATGATTTCTATTGAAATAGGATCCTAATGTAAAAGGTGCCCAATCAATTTTATTGTTTTTTATTTCTGAAATAAATAATTGTCTACATATTTTTTCAAAGGCTCTCCCTTGAAATTGATAATAAAAAATTTCATTAAAATGATTATATACTTGAGAATATAATCCTCTATCTATTTGGGATTCATAAGGTTTTATAAAATGGAAATAAAAATTAAGAAAATTATCATTAATTACATAAATACCTTTTCTGCTTTTTTTAGATTCCGTAGCTGGTATTTCTTTTTTTATTATCAACTGTTCTTCAAGGAGCCTAAGAGCTGGACTAATTTCATTTGTTTTTTTATTTAATGAACTTGCAATTTCTGATGGTCTTGTATAACCCTTACCAATTGCATTAATAATGGAAAGATATGAATTATTTAAATTATAAGAATGCTTTAATAAAATATTTGGTTCAATATATAAATATCCACTGGTTTTAAAACAAGTATTTTTGACAAATGATTCTATGTTATTATTTTGTACTAATTCTAAATATAAAGGGATTCCCCCGGTTATTGAATATAATCTAACTTGATCTTTAAAGGTTTTACTATTCATCATTTTAACAGCATCAATAAAAGGTAGTTGATCTACTTTGATTTGGCTTGTTCTTCTCCCATATAGTGGAGAATTATAATCTAAAGAACTTGATTTCATTATTGAAACTAAAGACCCACATATAATAAGCATTATATCAGACTTAGATAATGATAAGTCCCATATTTTTTGTAGTATTGAAGGGAAAGCTTTATTTTTTGAAACTAAGTATGAAAATTCGTCAATTACTAATATGTTTTTTTTATTTTTATCAATAGTGTTTATGTAAATATTAAAAGCGTCTTCCCAAGATTCTGCTTTATAATTTTTTAATAAAGGATTATTTGTAGCTAAATAAATCGAATTGATAAAATTGGATATATTGATAATATCTTCATCCTCAGTAGCTTGGAAAAATATGGATTCTTTTGATTCAATAAATTTTTGAATTAAGGTTGTCTTTCCACATCTACGACGTCCATATATAACAACAAAACTATGTTTATTATTATATTCAGTATTTAAATGCTATAATTCTTCTTTTCTACCAACAAACATAACTCCACCTTCTATAACAATATTACAATTATAATATTACTTTCTAAATAGTCTAATTTAAATTAGTCTAATTTTGGTTAGACTATTTTATAAAAGAGTCAATGCTTTGCATTTCTTAAGAAATAATAAAAATCATCAATAAAAAAAGGTTGTGAAAATTATTATTAATCTGATCTATTTTAATATGAATAATTTAGCTGCTAATAATAAGTAATTATTTTCATTTTTCTCTTGATTTTGCTTAGCAGGTTTAGATTGCTATATACAATTATTTAAGATTAAGTCTCAAATTAAACTAAGAGTAGTTTCAATTTATTCTTTAAAAGATGGAAGTATTACAATACAATCAATTAACGAAAAACAAATAATTATATATAGCAGAGAATATGCAGATAAAGCTAAAAGAAATAGAAGAAAAGCAATAGAAAAAGCTTTATCAAGAGTTGGAACTAGTCGAAAAGCTAACAAGTAGGTATATGAAAAATATACTTTAGAACAGTTTCTTGATGAAAATAATAAAGTTATTAAGTTTAAAAAGAATATCCGCACACACCTCTCATAAAATTAGAATTTAATTTATTATTTTTGTAAAATTAGTTTATTTATTTAATTACTCTTCACATAGATAATCTAAATTATAGTAAGTATAATTTGAAACTTCATTATAATTAAAATCAAGATCTATTCTAGGAGTAATTGTTACATTATTTTTATATTCAGAATATTTCTGTATTGTAGTATTTAATGATTTGACAAAATTTTCGACTTTACTTTCAGAACTCATAATTTCAGTATTAATAACAAAAAAAACTTCATACGTTTCTGTTGCTTTATCTACATCTATGAATATTGCACTGATATCCATTTTATAATTATTTAATTTTTTAGGTAATTTAAGTACATTTCTGAACAAGTTATTAATAGATTCAGGTAAAGATTCTCTTCTATAACGTGCAGCTAGCCAATTCTGTAAGATGAATAGTGTTAAATTAGAAATTACTTTTTTTTCTGCTTTAATATTAATTAATTTAGATTTTTCAACAAAAATTTTTTCAGATGCTATTATATTATATAAATACTCTTTACCATTTAAGTTTGTCTCAAAATTTAGCTGTCGTGCAGTTTTTCCATTTTTAGTATTACCATCAATTTGTTCTATTAAATGGCAAGGTAAAAGTTCAATGAATGGTTCTTTTTCTTTAGGTCGATCAATATCACAAGAATGAGAAATTACGATGTATGTATCACAATCTTTATAATTAGCATCTTGATAATGTATATAATCTCCCTGAAGTAAGCCCATTGTTAATCCTCATATAATATAGGTACAGAAAATTTTTCTAGATTGCTTTTATTTTTTGACGAAATCCTAACAATTTTACTTTGTCTTGAGACTTCTGCTTTGCATAAAAATTGTACAAAATCTAAATAATTGGCATTTTCTTTTTTTAAGTAGCTTGTTAAAGTTTCTCCGTTCTCATCTCTTCTTTTGAATATAGTAGAAAAAGATTTTAAAGAATAATCTTTAGTGACAATATTTATAATTTTGTTTAATTTAATGATAATTGAATCTGAAGATTTATCTTTAGGTTCATTCCCATTTAAATAAGCATATATAGTTGGTCTAGTGACATCTAGTAAAGTAGATAAAGCTGCAACGCTTAATCCTAAATACTTTTTAGAATTCACTAATGTATTTTGATAAGATAATAGTTTATTTTCATCTCGTCCTATATTAGTTGCTTTACTAATGATATTTTTATTACTCAAAGCATAATAAAAATCTGCAGAAGACCAAATATTATTTTTTTCTTTAAATTGAGAAATTATAATATTATCAATTTGATTTGAAATAAGATTTTTGATTATGCCAGTTTTATTATTTCCTAATTTAGGTTTTATAATACAAAATTCCTTAGAATCAAGATTAGTAGATGTATTATTTAATTCAATATCAAATTCACCAAAAATAGGTGTTGTTTGTTTTATTGTATTATTTAAGTTGCATATATTCATCATTTGAATGCCTCTATTGCATCTTTAGTAATAGCATTAAAAAATATTTTAGATGCATTATTATTTAATTCTTTAGTATAGTCATATATTAAATTTAAATCTTTTAGTTGCAAGTCTATAAAATGAATTATTTGATCAATATCTAAAAATGTAATTATATTATTAGGCTTAGGTATATTTTTTTCTAAAGAAAATACATTCATTGGTGTTTTTATACCCATATCGTTTTGATAAATTCGCAAAAGTAGATTTGAAATATCATTTTCACCTATTTTAATTGGACCTCTTATACTGCTATTTATTAATAAAGTGTCTAAAGGAGTAATTGAATGACTTAAATCTATACCTTGGTACTGCTGTTTTAAATTTCTTTTTGAGCTATCGATTCCTTCAAAACTATTAACATATCTTAATCCAATTCTTTCGATAAGAGTACCTTTAGTTAAATCTACTAAATGTGAGAATATATCTAAGATTGTTTTGTATTTTGATAAAAAGGTTTCAAATGAACTATAATAGTTAACTTGATAAGTTAATTGTCGATTGTTTAAAATAATGAATTCTAAATTATTTTTATCATCTTTATTATAAAAAACCCAATTCTTTTCTTTTTCTGTATTTTGTTCTTTATTTTCTTCATTTAATTTTATACTAGTTTTTTCTATTTCTAAATAATTAGGATATCCTGTTTTTCTGAACTTATCTTGTAAAATGGCTAATTTAGATTCAATTACAAGTAAAGGAGAATACTTAATCTGCAAAATACAAGTATTAATTGGATTATTATTTAACTTAACTTCCATAATACCACCTCTATTACATCTTTACTTTACACTAATTTTTACACTTTTTCAAGAAAAAACATCATCAATATAATAATAGATTCTTTTAAATGTATGCATGATTTTTAATTTGAAAATAACTATAAAAACCAATTGTAACCCATATTATGAATCAGATTAACACTCTGGCTATGAAAAGAGTGTTAATGTTAAAGAGTTTTGTGTGAGTTTAGATAAGGTGTTTTGAAAAACTTTTGTAAAAGAAGTTTTATGATAAATTTTATTCATTTGCTGTACCTGTAATTGTTCACAGGTAAAGTATCTTTTAAAGAAGATGAAAATGATTACAATAAAAATTGCCGCAATTATTGATGCTAATAGCATATCAAAAGGTTATTGAGATCTTCATTAGCGAAGTATGAAAATATTATATTATTTTTTAGTGTTCTATTTGCCTTTGTTAAAATCAATTAAAGAATTATTTCCATGTTTTTAAATGGTTAAGTCTAATAGATGATTCTTAAAATAATATTCTAGTTAAAGGAAAGTTGAGCAATATTTATTATAAGTATCAGCTGTAGTATTTTTTCTGCAGCGTCTTTTGAACATTGAACGTCTGATTTTTCTCGTATTCTTTGCTACATCTTCATCAAGTGTTTTTTCAGCAATAATAAGCAATTTTTCAAGCCCTATTACTT
>NZ_JBNAIC010000033.1:0-2515 GCF_050031695.1 Pleomorphochaeta sp.
TTTTTTCATAATTTTGTTTTCCTTTAAAATAAATAGTTTTTTTGTTTTTGTTTTCTTTATGATTAAACTATACAATAAGATGTAACTTATGTCAACACATTTTACAAAAAAAATAATAAAAAGTTATATAATGTAATAAATACTTACAATACAACGAATTATACTTATATAACTTACTACAGTATTGGAAAACTTTTTAAATAATATGTATTTATTTTGAAAAAAATGTTTTTTTTATATAATTAAATTGATTTTAAGTGAATTTTAAGGATATTTAACTATAATAAAATAATAAGGGATTAATTATGAAAATATTATTAGTGGAAGATGTTATTGAATTAGCAAACGTAGTTAAAGAATATCTCGAATTAGAACATTATAATGTAGATATAGTTGATAATGGTGAGGATGGTTATGAATATGGTATTAAAGATATATATGATGTAATACTGTTAGATATAATGCTTCCTAAGATGTCAGGAATTGAAGTCTTAAAAAAAATAAGAGAAAATAAAATTAACACTCCAATTATTATGTTAACTGCAAAATCGGAATTAGAAGATATTATAAATGGTTTAGATTATGGTGCTGATGACTATATAACAAAGCCCTTTGAAATACGTGAATTGTTGGCTAGAATTAGATCTGTTAGCAGAAGAAAAGAAAAGTATATAAGCGATAATTTACAATTTGGCAATATTTCACTTAAAAAAAACTCTTTAGAAGTTACTTCTACCTATTCGAAAATAAATCTTAGCCTTAAAGAATATCAATTATTAGAAATATTGTTATTGAATCCTAATCAAACTGTTTTAAAAGAATATTTTATAGAGAAGATCTGGGGTTATGATTTTGATGGTGAAGATAATATTGTAGAAGTTTATATATCTTTTTTGAGGAAAAAGCTTAAATTTATAAAATCAAGTGCGAAAATAAAAACATTTCGTGGTTTAGGCTATTGTTTGGAGTTGCTTAATGATTAAAAAAATGCGAAGAAATTTTGTTCTTATTTCAATGGTTTTTGTATTGATGGTTATCTTTATTATGATTTCTTCAATAAATGTATTTATGGAGAAAAAAGCTTTAGAAGAAATTGATATTTATTTAAATAATAGTTTGCATGAAGTTTATAGACCTGGACCTTTTCTAGGAGGAGTATCGGAAGCAAAGGATCCCTTTATTATAAAAGATTCTGTTAATGTGCACTCTAATACTATTGGAGCTATTGAATCAAAGGGTATGCAACCAGATCCTATTGGGGCTACTGTATTTATTAGAGGCTTTTCTGTACAAGTTGATAAAGATTTAAAATTAATTAATGTTGAATTTAATGATAATGAATTACTTGAGTGCGAAATCCTTAATTATATAAATCAAGTTATAAACAATGGAGCAAAAGAAAAAGTTATAGGAGAAATAGATAATTATCGATACATATATTCACAAAGGGATGAAGGATTCCATTTTGTCTTTGTGAATACTTCTGTTCAAAACGAAACCTTAAATCAGTTAATGCGTTTGACAATAATTATTGGAATAATCAGTTTTTTTGTTTTAACAATATTTATGATTATTCTTTCAAGCTATATTGTAAAACCTGTTAGGTTGGCTTTTGAAAAGCAAAAAAGATTTATTTCTGATTCTAGTCACGAATTAAAAACACCTCTTTCTATTATATCTGCAAATATGGAATTGTTGGAGAAAGAAGTAGGCCAGAATAAAAGGATTGATGAAATAAAGAACAGTGAAAAAAGAATGAATTTATTAGTTCAAGATTTATTAACTCTTAGTCGTCTTGAAAATAATAATCATGTTATTTTTGAAAAAATTAATTTAAGTAAAATTATAGATAGTTGTGTTTTATCCTTTGAAGTATTAGCTTTTGAACATTCTAATAAAATTATTTCTTCAGTAGAAGAGGATATATTTATTCAAGGTGTTGAAAAAAACTTATATAAGCTAATTGGTATATTTATAGAGAATGCTATTAAATATTCTTGGTCTAATACTGATATTGTTGTTAGTTTATATAAGCAATCTAAAAATATTGTTTTAGAATTTTATAATAAAGGTATAGGTGTAAAAAAAGAAGAAATTGATAAAATTTTTGATAATTTTTATAGAGTTGATAATTCTAGAGGTATGAAACCTGGAGGTTATGGTATAGGTTTATCTATTGCTAAAAGTATAATAAATCAACATAAAGGTAAAATTTTAATTGAAAGTGAATATAATTCTTTTATTAAATTTAAAATTATATTTTAAAAGATTTGTTTAAATCTATGTATGTATTTAAAAAGCAGCTCGTAATAAGAGCTGCTTTTTTAGGAGGTTGTATTTATATATTTTATTGTATCTACTATTCGATTGTATAAGAGATCTTAACGTTACTTACATAATCCCCTGCAGGAAGTTCACTGTTACCTTCCCAACTTAAGTTAAAGTAATTAACTAATAAGTCATCATGTTTACCAGCATCTAAAACTTCAATAGATTTTTCAGTATTAACTTTAGG
>NZ_JBNAIC010000034.1:0-7022 GCF_050031695.1 Pleomorphochaeta sp.
TTATCAATCTCTTTTTTATAGCACTCCATGATAATATTACGTTTTAATTCTAACTTTGCACTTAATTCCTTTCCAACTTCAAAAGGTTTTTCAAGAATAATAAATCTATTAATTAGTTCATGATTTTTAAACCCTAATTTACAATTTATTTTCTCATCAATTTTTTCTTTGATATATTTATGTAATAATTCTTTATCATCATTATATTTTTCACTAAGTTGAGCTAAAATCTCTTTAATAGTATTCTTATTAGGAACAATTAACGCAGATAAATATTTTCTATCTTGTCCAATAACAATAACATTATCAATAAAATCTAATTCACTTAATTTACCTTCAATTGGTACAGGTTCCAAATTTTCTCCACCAGATAAAACTATAGTATCTTTAGCTCTTCCAACAATTGAAAGATCATTATTTATAGTTCTTTTTACTAAATCACCTGTGTTTAGATAACCATCTTCATCAATAGCTTTTTTAGTTGCTTCTTCATTATTATAATAGCCTTTCATTACTTGAGGCCCTTTAACTTTTAAAACACCTTTTTCACCAACACCTACTTCATTATTATCTTCATCAACTATTTTAATTGAATAACCATCTACCAACGTCATAGCACCTACTATAGGTCTCATCAAATTACGGACTGTAATAATTGGAGCTGTTTCTGTCATCCCATAACCATTTAATAAATTAATACCAATAGAATTAAAGAAAGTATCTACACCTTTTGGCATAGATCCACCTGCACTAATACCAGCTATTAAACTATTTCCAAAAATACCTTTTATTTTATCAAACATCATTTTTCTACCAAAAATATATAGAGGATAATGGACTACCATTTTAAAAACTCCATCGATAAGTTCAAAACCTCTAAAGTTTTTCTCTTTATATCTAGGTATTAAATTATGAATTTTAATATAACCTTTTCTATAATTTTTAGCATTTCTAATTAGTATTGAGCTTATTACTTTATTTAAAGTACTAGCTTTTTTTACTTTTCGCTCTATTGTTTTATTTACAGATTGCCAAATTCTTGGAACTGATGAAAACCAGTGTGGATTAACTTTTTGAAAGTCACTTAGCATTATTTTACTTATGGGTTTACTATAATACATTGCTTGTGAAAAATAGATAGAAACATAAGCTACAGATCTTTCAAAAGAATGCCATATAGGTAAAACAGTCATCCATCTTTGTCCAGGTAAAAACTTATTATTTACAAATTTTTGTAAGTGGGAAACCTCATGTATGTAGTTATTATTAGTAAGCATTACACCTTTGCAAGAGCCTGTTGTACCACTAGTAAAGATTATTGTTACTAAATCATCTTTTTTAGCACTTTTTAAGCTATCAATAACATTACTTTTCAAACTACTATCATTTTTAAGCAAAGTTTGACCTCTTGATAATAAATCATATAATCTAACTACTTCAAATTCACTTTCAAAAGAAATTTCTTCATCTTCCATTAGAATTAATGTATTTAAAAAAGGAAGATCTTTTTTTAATTTATTAAATCTTTTAATAGTTCTGTTATTTTCTATAAAACATGTTGTAACTTTTGTATCATTTAATATTTGAATCAGCTCAATATCTGTTGCATCTAACCCTCTAGGGACATCTGCACAATTTAAATATTGAAGAGCCAAATCACTATATATCCATTCTTTTCTGTTATCACTAATTATTGCAACTAATTGTTGCTTTTCATATTTAAAAGTATCATTTAAACCTAATGCTAAACTAATAACTTTATCTTCAACTTCACTGTAAGTCTCATCTATAAATACACCTTCGTTATTCTTTGAACTAAGCATAGTTAATTTAGGATTATCCATAACACTTTTATGAAACATTTGTGCTACTGTTTTGACCATTTGTATCTCCTACAATAGAAAACTAATATATATATAATTAGTAGGCAACATATCAAGACTTATTCAAGTTGCTATCTTTTTAGATAAATAGGTATAATATGAATTTAATATAGTTTAATTAATCTTTTTTACACTTTTTTATTATTATGTATTTTAAATGTAGTTTTCTACAGCAAAAATACTTATTATACAGTTGTAAAAAATATATACTGATTTACTTTGTTTTTAATTTCTAATTTTGATTTATAATATTCTATGGATTGATAATACGCAACAAAATTATTTATTTTATAAGAAAATTCTCACTATTATCACTTGAATTATTTTGAATAAAAACTAATAGTGCTTTATACAAAACCATTTAATTTTGTGTTGTTTTATAATTTTTGATTGTAGTAGAGAAACTATTTAATAATTCTATTCCAACTTTTTGGGTCCAAGGATTTTCGCTAGTATTTTCATATGTTAAAAATAGGTTTTCACGAATCATAGAAGCAGCACCAAATGCAATAGAATTTACTTTTTTAGAAGAAGGTTTTATAGAGACACTATTATACCCCTTATATGAACTATTTCTCTGAATTTCATATTTTAAGGTAGGCTCTAATATATCTAAATATTTACCTAAATCTCCTCCAATAATTATTTGTGACAAATTCAGAGTATTTACTAAAAAGGCTAAATCTCTAGATAAATCCTCTTTTATTTTATTAATTAATTCAATATCTGAATCAATTAAAGAAAATTCTTCATCTGTTATTGAAAATTGGGTCTTATTACCCATAACATATTGAGGACTTTGATATTCTCCAGCCGAATAATCTTTACCATAGTGAACTTTATTATCAATTACTATTCCAAGCCCAATTGCTAATAAATGGGTATTATCTCCTGAAAATCTAGCTTTTCTAAATTCTCCTAATACAAAAATGAAATCTTGAGAACTTGTATTTTCAATGTTTGATAACTCTCCCCAACATCCACAATTTGCATCATTTTCTATAAAAAGAGGAACATCAATAAATGATTTTATTTCGTCATAGAAATTTTCAGTTTCTGAAACGCCTAAAGGATTAGAGCCTCTAATTATGCCTTTATGAGTATTAATTATTCCAGAAAGTGCAACACATATACCTAAAAGAGGCTGATTAGTTTTTTCTATATCTTTTAAAATAGAATTATATATATTTTTAAAGTATTCAAAAAAACATTTTGTTTCTTCTGCTTTTTTATTTATAGTTTCTATTACAGTCCCATTTAAACTCACAAGAACTGCAACAAAAGAATCTGTTCTCATTTCTATGCCTAACAATATTCCAGTTTTTTCACAGATTTTTAAACCAATTCTTGCTCTTCCTCTTTTGTTTATAGATTTGCTCTCAACGATTTCTTCAATTATATTCAATTCAGTGAGTCGATTTACAACAACAGTAATTGTAGATCGATTTAAAAGAAGTTTTTTTGAAATTTCTATTCTACTAATACCAGGATTAGAATATATCAATTTTAAAACTCTTATTATATTATTACTATTTTGTACGACTCTCAATTTTTATACCCTTATTTGCTATATATAACTTATATTATAGAAATTTCAAATTAAATTTCAACTTCTATTTTCTTTATTATATTACTTCTATTAAAGATATCTAAACTGATTTTACTATTTATTATATTCGAGAAACATTCTATTATTTGCCCATCTTTGTATATTATCTTTATCTTATTCTTATTAGTTAAAGAATATATAATTGGTGTTTGACAAAATGTGAAGCCAAACTGATTTTCTCTTAATATAACATCTTCTTTTTTACCATCTAGAGTATAATATGAAAATTGTTTTTTTGAAGATACAAACTCATCCTTATTTATTAAACTAAGATCAAATCTTATTTCTCCATTAGTAATTTGTAAACCAAGTTCACCCATTCTAGCAATAATATCTTCTTTAACTTGGCCTGTCATTCCTGGTTGCTTAACCCCTGAGTTTCCAGGTGTATGAGAATATGGGTCATATGGAAAAGCTCCATATAATTTTGGAGACTTGTTTAACCCTATTCCTTCTTTTATCTCATAGTAGCAAGTTTTTAATCCCTCTATTATTTGTTTATCACAATTATTATCAACTGCAGTAAAGAAACATTCTTCTGTAGCTAATAATAACTTAGAAACCATATGCCAATATATACTACCTAAGCCTTCATAGCCATAGAAAGTTCCAGATCTTCCTGTAAAAGCTTTATGATTAAATGTATCTTCAAAGATATTTAAAACAGTGTTTTTTTCTTCTTTAAGGAGTATGCCATATTCACATTTATCTAATTTTGAAAGTGCATTAGATAAAACTTCACCATTTCTAAAGCTCATATTAAAATGATAATTATCTAAAAGATCTTTTTCGATAATAAAAGTATCACCATTTTCAACTAATTTCATTAACAATTTTGATTTCTCTACTTGTTGTTTAGAAGGATTATTTTTTTCAATAAATTTTAGTAATTCTCTATTAGGATATAACATATAGCTATTTTGATCTTCTCTATATAATTTACTATTTCTAATAGCTTTAAGTGTATTTAAACATTCTTCATCAGATAAACAATTTGAACTTAAAACAGCAACTTGACCTTCTAGCATTTCATATAAATAACTTATTGATAAACCATCTTCATTAAATGATATCAAATTATATGAATGATATAATCCATCATCTCTCTTATTTACTCTAATAGATTGATCTACATATTTAAGTGCTACTTTTGTAAATTCAACTATTTCCTCATTAGAAATATATGATTTAGAACTGATAAAGGAATTATCATATATAGTATTTCTATATTTTTCTCCAGCTTTTCCAAGAGTATTTGCAAAAAACAATCTATCTTTATCACTAAATCCATCAGTTAATACTGAAAGATTATCATTAAAAAGATTAAATTCGCTATCAAATAAGTCTTTAAGAGATGCAGAAATAGTGAATTTTTCATTGTCTACTTGCGAAAATAAATCATTAAAGAATTTTAAAAATCTTCTTAAATAATAAAGAGTCACCATTGAAACACCATTACCTACTAAAGCATTATTAGCATCATTCCATTCTGGACGTTGAGTATTTAGCCAAATTCCTGCCTCTGGAATAAAGTTACTTAATTTAGCTAATAATGTTGTTAATATTTTTTCTGTGAAATTTACATAATGCACTTCATTCTTATTATTAAGTATTAACTTAGCATCACTACCCATCTCTAATTCAAGGTCTTTAATCTTAGTATTTAACTCTATATCAAAATCTATTGTCTCTTTAGGGTTTTTCTTTATTTCGTTAAAAGATTTAATTCTGTATGGAACATTCGCAAAGGTAAAAATATCTTTAGAAAGGAAATCTATTAATACGCCTGGGTGAAATTTATTTGATAATTCTAAAAGTTTTTGTAAATATATTATTTGATGATCTCCCCAATAACCAATAAATGCCCAAGGTTCATTAGGATCAGGAATTTCCCAATCTATACCATCTCGCATTATACGATATGGGTTATAACCATCAGCTGTTGATGCATTTACAAATTTACATATTATATTTTCAATATAGTGTGGAAAAGAAAGAGATAAAGCTTCCCAATTTTGGAAAATATCACGCCAGTTTCCTTGATAATCTAATTTCTCAGATCCATCTTCATTTTTATTTTCTATAGAAAATTTGTTCCAAGGTCGACTTGGATCTCCGTGTCTCCTACTAAAACTTAATGGAAGATATTCATAACATAAACGAATTAAATCAGTATTGTTTATACTTTTTGCTTCTATTATAAGATCTGTAATTGATATCTTATTTGGTAATTTTAAAAGCATATCATCAATATTTTCACTTACCTTTTTATTTGTTTGAAATACAAAATTTCTAAAATCTGAAATATCAATAACATATCCATTAGGATAAGTTCCACCCCTTAAAATATTAAACATAGTTTTTGTATAATGACTAGCATTATTAAGTTCTTCATTACTAAACTGAATTCCATCAGATAAAGCAACTTTCTTTATTAAATTAATAGTACCTTTTTCAATATCTTCATTTAATTCTTTAATTATAGAATCTGATGTTTTTAAATAATTGTTAAGATTTACTGTTTTAGTAGAACTTTGATTTATTTCAGCTACAATATACCAACTCTTTATATACTCATTTGTTAAATCTATTGTTTTAGAAATATAATATGAACCCCGCTTTGCCCGTATATCTTTTTCTACAAATACAGGAAAGCCTTTTTTAAATTTATCTATTTGACTATCTGAGAGAAGAATATCACATTTTTCAAAACCTATAGACCAAACTGTTGTTACACTTAATGATTCACTTGGCTCAGCCCTATCAACTGGAATTGAGCTTAAAGAAAACAAACCAAGATTAGTTTCTTCAATTAATTCATTTTTCTTATAACTATCTAAAAGATTACTAAATTCATTTTGAAAAACATAATCAGTACCACTTGGAAGTATATTAATAATTCCATCTAATATATCAATTTGTATTTCTTTTTTATCAATATTCTTTATGGAAGACTTTTTTATAAAGCCAAATTTATCACTAGTGTAAAAACCATACTCAAAAGAAAGCCCAAAATCTCTATTCACTTCTTCAAATATTATTTTATTCCCAAATTCACTTTTATAGATATTTCTCTCTATATCATAAAGATTACCTAATTCTTTATTAAAAGGTTGCCATAGATACTTCTTATTTTCAAAATCTACTCTAATTATTGTATTACTACCTGTTTTTCCATAATAATCATGTATCTTATCAACAGTATAATATGGAAAAAGTGCATTATCTCTATCTTTTCTACCAGCAGAAAGTGATCCATTACTTGAAATAAATAGCCAATGATTTGAATCACTAACTATAGTCATAAAAAAATCTTCCATTTTGTCATAGTTTGTTATTTTATAATATTTTTCATTGTTTATATTAACAAATTCACCTTTAACATCTTCATGTTTAGTATTTAAAGTAGACTGTCCTATGAAAATTTTATTATTATCCATAAATAGCTCTCTCCCATTAAAAATTTAAATGTAATATCTAATAATATTTTTTTATGTTTTTATTAACAACAAAATAGTAGCACAGGAGTT
>NZ_JBNAIC010000035.1:0-116001 GCF_050031695.1 Pleomorphochaeta sp.
GTCAAAGGTTCAAATCCTTTGCAGCTCAACTTTTTAATGTCTCCTTCGTCTAGTGGTTAGGACACCGGGTTTTCATCCCGGCAACACGAGTTCGACTCTCGTAGGAGATGTATCCAGTTCAGTAGAACTGGATTTTTTTTGTTATGGAGGTTAAAATGAAATCAGAGATTAGAATAATTACAACTGGTGGAACTTTTGATAAACAGTACAACCCTATTGAAGGTCAACTAACTTTTGTTGAATCACAATTACCTAAAATTTTAAAGGATTCAAGATGTACAACTAATATTACATTAGAATGCCCAATAGCTATTGATTCATTATATATGAATGAACAAGAAAGAAAAGAAATTGTGAAAAGTATTTTCAACAGTCTTGAAGAAAAAGTTTTGGTAATACACGGTACAGATACAATGAGTGTTACTGCAGAACTTGCAAAAGAACTCCAAGATAAAGACGATACCCATACTGTAGTATTTACAGGAGCTATGGTACCATATTCCCTTAAAGACAGTGATGCTGTATATAATTTGGGCTGTGCACAAATAGCTGTTCAATTATTACCTCCAGGTATATATATTTGTATGAACGGTAAAGTTTTTGAAGCTGGTAAAGTTTATAAAGATAAAAAAGTTGGTATTTTTAAAGATAAAAACTAATTGCTCTTGCCATAACAAACAATAAATATATACAATTGTTTCTATTGCATATTCAAACATATAACTATCAATATTTTATAGTGTTTTATATTTATAACTTAAATCATGTTTAGTGTAATTAACTATTTTAATTAAATTAAATAGATTCCATAATATTTATTTTTCTAATATTGAAACTTAGACACACTTGTTATATTATATAAAGTATAATTGTTTAGGAGATACTTATGACAACAACTCAATTATATCAAATGATTGAAGAAGAAATGTTTGACAAACACAAAGAAAAACCTAGAGTAGACTATGATGTTTTTCTATCAAGTTGGTTTGTAGAAAACTGCATTGATACAGTTTCTGATTACCCACTAGATAAATTAAGATTCGTCTGTCCTCAGAAATTTTTTACAACTTTGCTTCATTGCGAAAGTGAAAAACATATTATTCTTTTAGCTACTTATTTTTTACCTGCTAATTACACAATCCCAGATCAAGTAATCAAAGATTTTGTAAATTATCCAGATGAAACGTTTCATCCTAAACATCCTAAAATAAGTCAAAATGCTTTATTTGAAAAAGCTTTATATGATAAAGATTATCACATCTCAATGACAATGGTTACAACAAGCAATCAATCATTAGATGGAAGATCTTGGAATATGCTTAATCGCTTTAATAAAGAATTAGATACTACATATGATTGCAGAATCACTGCTAGATACTTAGGTTTACAAAATATTAAAACATTATATCAATATAATGAAGATATTTTTGCATATGAAAAATTATTAGAACAAGAACTAACTCTATAATTTTTCTAAATTTCTTTATTTAATTGATTCATTCAAAATCCAAGACTAATTTTGTTTTGGATTTTTATTTTTAAAGGATAATTAATGATTAATATTGATACTATTGTTAATACACAAAAAAAATACTTTTTACAAGGTAATACACTTTCATACAGCTTCCGCCTAGATAAATTAAGGAGATTAAGTTCTGCCCTTTACACTTGGGAAAAACCAATAATGGAAGCTTTATACAAAGATTTAGGAAAATCTAGTGAAGAATCCTATATGAGTGAAATTGCTATTGTTAATCATGAAATTAAGTACCTTATTAAAAATCTTAAATCATTAATGAAAAAGAAAAAAGTCAAAACTCCTATTATGCATTTTCCATCTAAAAGTTACATAATAAATGAACCTTTAGGAAATACTCTTATAATGAGTCCTTGGAACTATCCTTTACTTTTAACATTATCCCCTCTTGTATCAGCTATTGCTGGTGGAAATACAGCAATTATCAAACCATCTAGATATAGTGAAAACACATCGATTGTTTTAAAAAACATGTTAAATTCTATTTTTAGCAGAGACTATGTTGAAGTAATTCTAGGGGGATCTAAAATTAATCAAGAATTACTTGACCATAAATTTGATTTTATCTTTTTTACAGGTAGCAAAACTGTTGGTAAAATTGTTATGAAAAAAGCTGCTGAATTTTTAACACCTATTGTTTTAGAATTAGGTGGAAAATCTCCAGTTTATGTTGATTCAAGTGCAAATATCAAAGTAACTGCATCTAGATTAGTTTGGGGTAAGTTTTTAAATGTAGGGCAAACATGCGTCGCTCCTGATTATGTTTTATGTCACCAAAAAGTATATCAAAAATTATTATTAGCAATTAAAAATGAAATAATAAACATGTATGGCGATAATCCACTATACAACAAAGAATATGGAAAAATAATAAACGAAAAACACTTTAATAGATTAACTCATTTATTAGATGACGGAACATTGTCTTATGGTGGATATTTAGATCCAGAAACAAGAAAAATCTCCCCAGCCATATTAGTAAATGTTGATTTTGAAAGCCCATTAATGCAAGATGAAATATTTGGACCTATTCTACCAGTAATAAAGGTAGGAAATTTTAATGAAGCTGTATCCTTTATTAAATCAAAACCTAAACCTTTAGCTTCATACATATTTACACATAATTCTAAACAAATTGAATTCTTTAACAATAATTTAAGTTTTGGGGGTGGATGTATTAATGATTGCATAATCCATCTTGCTAATCCAAATATGCCATTTGGAGGAATTGGAGAAAGTGGTATGGGTAGCTACCATGGTAAAAAAGGTTATGAAACGTTCACACACAATAAATCTATAGTGAAAAAAAGCACACTAATTGACTTAAAATTAAGGAAGCCCCCATTAAATAACAAAATGAACAAACTAAAAAAGCTATTATAAAATTTCTTGATAAATATGTATTTCCCCTTTACTATAAATATTAGGGGGTAAAAATGAGAAAATTTTACATATTTTTAGTAGCCTTTATTTTTATTAACGTTAATCTTTTTAGTGCTATTAATTTCAATCGTGCGGACAATCTATACATCGAAGATGAAATAGACAAATTAGAATCATTATTACAAGATGAATTAAAAAACGCTTCATCAAACCAAGATAAAGCTGAGATTTATTGGAGACTTTCAAGAAATCAAGTAAGTTTGGGTGATGATGCTGAAAAAGATAGCCAAAAACTTGAATATTATAATTTAGGTTTAGAATATTCAAATAAATCAATAGATTTATATGATAATGCAATGGCTCATTTGTGGAAATCTAGTAATATTGGTAGAATTGGGCAAACAAAAGGCGTTTTAAAATCTTTAGCAGCTGCAAGCGATATGAGAGCTGATTTAAAAATCATATTAG
The DNA here is from genome assembly GCF_050031695.1 of Pleomorphochaeta sp. Lineage (GTDB taxonomy): Bacteria > Spirochaetota > Spirochaetia > Sphaerochaetales > Sphaerochaetaceae > Pleomorphochaeta. The sequence continues at coordinate 3,389 of NZ_JBNAIC010000035.1, forward strand.
ATGATTTTAATGAATTAAATTCAACAGAAACATGGTATGTATTAGGAGCGCTTTACACAACAGTACCAGGAGGCTTTATTTCTTTTGGAAATAAAACATTTGGTATTTCATATTATAGAATTGCTGTAGATACAATCCCCGAAGCTCAAATCTACCCTAACCATTATAAAGCATTAGCTGAAGCTCTATACGAAAGAAATTGGAGTAAAAGCAAAAGAAGTAAAGATATTAAATCAATGAATTCTAAGTGGAAAAGCCTAGATAATAATTATGAAAAATATGCATATTATGAAGGCAAAGATAAAGGATCTACCATCCCTTATTATTCATCCGTTGCCCTAAATAAAATGAGTGATAGACAAGAAGCTGTTATGCTATTAAATTACGCTATTGCTAAATATAATGCATGGCCTTATCACACTGATGGGGAAAGCGAAGCTATTGAAGAAATAAAAACATTAAAATCTCAATGGACATAAATTTCATTTAACATTATTCAAGAGCTTGATTATTAAATTAAGCTCTTTTTTTATTGTTCATACAATAAATTAACTAATTGAAAAGATAACATTTTTTTGTTACTCTATCAAAGATTTTAACAATATATAATATATAAAAAATAAATAAGATTTAGGAGCATAAACGTTTTTACGTTTGAAAAGTTATGATTGCAAATAAAACAAGAAATATTGGTATTATGGCACACATTGATGCTGGTAAAACTACAACAACAGAAAGAATACTATACTACAGTGGTGAAAATCATAAAATTGGAGAAGTCGATAATGGTAATGCTACTATGGACTGGATGGAACAAGAACAAAATAGAGGAATAACCATTGTAAGTGCTGCTACTACTTGTTACTGGAAAGATCACCAAGTAAATATAATTGATACTCCTGGCCACGTTGACTTTACAGCTGAAGTTGAAAGAGCTCTTAGAGTTCTAGACGGTGCTGTTGCAGTTTTCTGTGCAGTTGGAGGCGTTGAGCCTCAAACAGAAACAGTTTGGAGACAAGCTGACACATATAAAGTTCCAAGGATTGCATTCATTAATAAAATGGATAGATTAGGTGCAAATTTCTATAACGTAGTTACAGAAATGGAAAAGAAACTTGATGCAAATCCAGTTCCTCTTTATATACCTGTTGGTAGTGAAAATGATTTTAATGGTATTATTGATTTAATTAATTTAAAATATTTAACATTTGATAAAAATGATTTTGGTGAAACCATAATCGAAAGTGATATTCCATCTGAAATGAATGATTTAGTTGATGAATGGAGAGAAAATTTAATTGATAAAGCATCAACTTTTGATGAAGAAATTATGGATTTATTCTTTAATGAGGAAGAAATTTCTTCAGATAAACTAAAAAATGCTATAAGAAAAGGTTGCTTAAAAAGAGAATTACTACCTGTTTTTGTAGGTTCTTCATTAAAAAATATAGGTGTTCAACCTGTTCTTGATGGTGTTATTGATTTTTTACCTAGCCCATCAGATGTGACAAGCATGTATGGTATTAATATTAAAAAAGATACTGAAGTACAAATTTTACATGATGAGAATTCTCAACCTTTAGCATTATTGTTTAAAATACAAATGGATAAAGAAGCTGGTGTTTTATCGTATGTTAGAGTTTATCGAGGTAAATTGAAAAAAGGTACTAACATTTATAATGTATCAAAATCAAAAAGAATTAGAATCGGTAGAATCTTAAGAATGCATGCAGATAGAAGAGAAGATTTATCAGAACTAACAGCAGGGGACATCGGTGTTATAGTTGGATTTAAAGATGTTCAAACAGGTGATACATTATCAAGCGAAGGTGAAAAGATATTATTAGAAAAAATGACTTTCCCAACACCTGTAATATCTATTGCTATTGAACCAAACTCTCAAGATGATAGTGATAAACTAAAAAAAGCTCTTATCCAATTATCTATGGAAGATCCAACTTTTACATACAAAGATGACAGTGAAACAGGCCAATTAGTAATAAGTGGTATGGGTGAATTACATCTTGATGTTTTAGTTACAAGATTAAAAGATGAAATGAAAATTGAAGCTCATGTGGGTAACCCTCAAGTATCATTTAGAGAAAGTATTACAAGTGAGGCTTCTGGATCTGAAGTATTTGATAGAGTCATAGCTAATAAGGAAAATTATGCTAAAATTGGTATTGAAGTTAAACCTTTACCAATTAGATCTGGAAATAAATTCAATATTAGTGCAAATACAAGAGGAATAGATCCTAAAATTATAGCAGCTATTGAAAGAGGAATTACTAATTCTTTCTTAAGCGGAATAAAATATGGTTATGAAGTTTGTGATGTTGAAGTAAATGTTACTGAAATTGGCTACGATGAATTAACAGCAAGTGAGTTTGCTTTTGAAGCTTGTGCATCAATGTGTTTTGATAAGATTTGTCAAAGTGCAAATCCTGTTATAATGGAACCAATTATGAAAGTTGAAATAGTAGTACCTAACCAATATATTGGTGAAGTAATTGGTAACTTAACATCAAGAGGTGGAATAGTTCATAAAATTGATTCTAAGCCTAATGCTGATCACATAAGTGCAGAAAGTCCTCTTTCAAAAATGTTTGGTTATTCAACAGCTCTTAGATCAACTACACAAGGAAGAGGTAATTTCTCAATGGAATTTGATCATTATTCTCCTAAAGCTGATCAATCTTATTAAAAAGTAGAGGATAATGAAGAACACTTTAGATTTAAAGACAATTTTTGCAAATAATTTAAAAATTAAGCGAAAAAAAATGAAATTAACACAAGCTGAATTAGCAAAAAAAATTGATGTTTCAGCATCTTTCATCACGGAAATTGAAAACGGAAGAAAAGCTCCTTCATTTTCTAATATAGAAAAAATAGCAGCTGTATTAAACACTCCGTGTTGGACATTATTCATCGAAAATGGAGACCAATTCGATTTAAGTTTTAACGAAAAAGAATTAATATCATTTGAATTAAAAATGAAGTTAAACAAATCAATTGATGATTTTTTTACTGAAAAAATGAAAAAATAAAATCTATATAAAAAATAAAATCCCTTGTTTTGTATAAAGCAACACAAGGGATATTTTTATTCTAAAATAATTTTTTTTAATCAATAAAAGGAGGTAAATTTTCAATTGCAATAACTCTTACAGGAGAGGAATCTATACCTTTTATTGGTAGTGGTTGGAATACGATAAAGAATACTTCTTGAGATAGTTTATCAAGATTTTTTAATACTTCGATAAAAGTAATATTTTGTTCCATTAAAATATCATGAAATGGTTTTACATCTTCATTACAATTTTCAATAGATACACCATCTCCAAAACCTACACATTTAACTTCTTTTTCTTTAAACCAATTAGCTGATTCAACACCAATAAATAGACGTTTATCTACTTCAGTATTGGTTAGATTAGTAAAAGGTGGAATCTGATAAGGAGAATCAATAATAACAACATCACCCTTTTGAACTCTTCCTTTTGAAGCTTTATCTAAATCAGCTGCAGTTATGTGTTGATTAGGTTCACAATTTTCTAAATTTAAATAAACACATCTACCCACAAAATGAGTTACTGGTAACTCTAATACATCTGCCCAATTATCATCATGGTGATAAGGTGTTTCTACGTGAGTTCCTAAGTGAGTTGTTAAATCCATATCAGTATGGAAATCTGGTATTGGCCCCCCTGTGTTAAATCTTCTAATTTTACATCTTCTGCTTTCAGTTTCTGGATCTAAATGTTTTGATAAATCAATAATATTTATATTAGTATTTTCTAATAACATTTACTTTTCTCCTTATATAATTAATCTCAGCGCATTGCATTTTTATTGACAGCTAAAAAAATAAATGATATATTCAACAAAGTTGCAACCGGTTGCAATTAATACTATCAAGTAAAATCTAATATGTAAAGAAAATTTCTTGAAAAATATAAATTTTTTTTATATTATTGAAATCGGTTACATAAATAAATGAGGAGGATATAAAATTGACAATTTATGAAATAGCTGAAAAAGCTGGAGTGTCAGCGAGTACAGTATCAAGAGTTATCAATGGAAAATCTTCTGTAAATAATAAAACTAAAGAGAAAGTACAAAAAGTATTAGATGAAAACAACTTCCAATTAAATGAAATGGCTAGAAGCCTTTCAACAAAGAAATCTAATCTAATTGGAATATTAGTAGCAGATATTAGAAATTCACACTATACCGAAATAGCATATGAAACTGAAACTAATTTATTGGAAAAAGGTTATTGCTCATTAATTATTAATGCAGGAACTACTTTTTCTAGAATGGAATCAAGTATAGAGATACTAAGTCAAAGACAAGTTGATGGAGCAATAATTATAGGTTCCATATTCCAAAATAAAACAGTTGAAAAAAGTATAAATAAATATTTTAATGACAGGCCAATTGTATTTTTAAACGGCACTCTACCAAATGATAATGTTACAAATCTATTAGTCGCTGAAGAACAAGGGGTAAAAGAAAGTGTAACTTTATTAAAAAATTATGGTTATCAAAACATTTTATTTTTAAGCTGGATGGATACACCTAGTACAAAAATAAAATTAAGAGGATATATAGAGGGAATTAAAGAATCTAATTTTAAACAAAATACACTTTTTTTAAAAGATGAAAACAATATCTCTCAAGTATCTAAAGTGTTAACATATTTAGAAAAACACACTGAAATTGATTCTATAATATGTTCTGATGACTATTTAGCTACCTTAGTAATAAAATTATTGAATGATAATAATATAAATATACCAAGTGAAATAGGGATAATTGGTATTAATAATAGCTCTTATTGTAATATAACCTCCCCTTCTCTAACCTCGTTAGACAATAAAATGGGAGAATTGGGACAACTTGGAGCTCAAACACTTATTAATATAATCGATAAAAAGCATGTTTCAAAAAAAATGCAATTGTTTCCTGAAATAATAATTAGAGAAACAATTATAAACAAAGGTAGTTAAATGAAAATAGCGATAATCGGTGCAGGAGCTATGGGTTCCATATATGGCGGAAAGTTATCATCAAAAAATGATGTATCCTTAATAGATACAAATGAAAAAGTAGTAAATATTATTAATTCAGATGGTTTAAAAATCGATGAAGAAAATAAAACAAATATTTATAAGCCAAAAGCATATATAAACTCTGAAAAAATAGGAGAAGTAGATTTATTAATAGTTTTTGTAAAAGCAATATATTCTAAAGCTGCTTTAGATCAAAATAAAAATCTTATTGGTAAAAATACATATTTAATGACTCTACAAAACGGAGCAGGACACCAAGATTTATTAATGAACTATGTTAGTGAAGATAAAATAATAATTGGAACAACTGAAGACGTTGGAAAAGTTATTGATTTTGGTCATATTGCAAGATCTGGTAAGGGTAAAACTAATATTGGTTTCTTAAATCAAGTAAACGAAGATTTTCTCTCAAAATTAATTAATTCGTTTAATGAAAGTGGATTTGACACACATTTTCATAAAAATATTAATCAATTAATTTGGAATAAACTATTTATAAACACCACATTAAGCGCAACTACTGCATTACTTCAATGTGAAATAGGATATTTAGGAAAGTGTAAAAATGCATTGAATATGGTTGAACAATTACTTGATGAATCAATTGCAGTTGCTACTTCTTTGAATTTAAAAGCAAATAAAGCATTATTGATGGAAGAAATAAATGCAGTTATAAAAAACGCTTCGAAAGGAGTTACATCTATTTGTGCAGATATAAGAAATAGCAGAAAAACTGAAGTAGATACTATAAGTGGAGCAGTAGTAAAAGAAGGGGAAAAACATCAAATCCCTACTCCAACTCACAATTTCGTAGTAAATCAAATACATGCACTAGAAGCAAAATAAATATTACTTAATTAATAATTATAAAAAAAAGACTATCTTGAATATAGATAGTCTTTATTAGTTTAAAAAAATTTAATAATATATTTTATGGTAAGTAATATATCTAACAAAACAATAGTTGCTATACTGTCATTATAATAGAATTATGTATTTAAGGGTTGTAAAATTTGAATACCTGTTGTATACTTTATAAATACAACATAAAGTATATTAAACTTTAGGAGTAATTTGTGGAAAATAGAGATTTAAAAACATTAGCATATAATATAATAAAAGATAAAATTATAAATTGTGATTATAAACCTGGATCACTTTTAAATGAATCTCAATTATCAAAAGAATTAAACTTTAGTAGAACACCGATTAGACAAGCATTAAATGGAATTGAGCAAGAAGGATTTATAAAAACTCTTCCCAAAAAAGGAATATATGTACAACCTGTTACACTTGCTATGGTTAGACAAGTTTTTCAAACTAGAATAGAAATAGAACCTATTACATTAAAATTAGCTGGTAATAATCTTTCTAAAGAAAAGTTACAATATTACAAAGATGGATTCTTAGGAAAATTTGGAGAAGTTGATTTCAGATTTGATACGGAAATGCATCTATACATAATAAATAATTGTGATAATAATTTTTTAATATCAATGATGAAAAAAGTATTTGATGAAAATACTAGAATAATTATTTCTTCAGGTCAAAATAAAACTAAAATTCATGATGCAAAAAATGAACATATAGAAATTTTAGATTTATTATTAAATAATGAAGTAGCTATTGCTCAAGAAAAAATGAAACTACATATTGAAGCATGTAAAAAAGCAGCATTAGACTATTTTTATCAACTATAAATAATTAAAAAAACAAAAATAATATACAAATTTAGTCTTATTCTTTGTCTAAGAATAAGGCCATTTTGGTTGAGACAATTATATTTACAGCTCCCATTTTTTCCAAAAAAAACGCATAAAAAAAATTTAAAAAAAAACTTGTTTTATTAGAATTAGTAGGTTATACTCAAGTTATTAGTGTTGGATACAACAACAATTTAACAATTATTTCACTTGGTTTTTTGTTGTTTAGTTTCTGATTCTAAAGATAAGAAATAATAAGTAAATTGAGTATAAAACATTATACCTAAGATTAAGTTGTTATTAAATTGTAATTTTATATGAAAAATCATTCATAATTTTTTGTATAAGGAAAACAAACCTTAAATAAAGAATGTTAATTAAATGGAGAGTATGTTTATGAAAGACATAAAAATTGATTTATCTGCGTCAAAAAACGCCAAGAATATTTATACTGATGGCGATTTTACTTTTGAAATGATTCCTGACTTTGTTCAATTCCCTAATCCTGATTGGGAATTTGAATATGTAGGCTCTGGTTGTTGTAGTGCTGATGGAATTCTTTATGTATTTATGAGAGATGCAATTAGTAGAATTGCAAAATATGATGCTGAAACTGGTGAATATTTAGGAGACATTCAAACAAGTCTTATTAAAGGTTTACATTTTGGATGTGTAACACCAGAAAATACTTTAATCTTAGTAGATGTTCCTAACCATTGTGCTGTTGAAATGTCTCTTGAAGGTGAAGAAATTCAAGTATTTGGAGAAAGAGGAAAAGCTAGCGACTCAGGAAGAGATAATCTTTATTGGAAAAGAGAACGTAGATATGGTACTCAATTCCCAACTGAAATTGAATGTTATTTCACAAGTGAAAAATGGGAATTCCATGAAGCTGGTAAAAGAATAACTCATTGTGCTGAACCGTTTAACATGCCAACATCTGTAACTTGTACAAATGATGGAAAAGTTTACTTTGGAGATGGTTATGGTAACTGTGCAGTTCATTGTTTTTCAAGAGATGGTAAATTACTAAGTACTTGGGGTGATACAGTAAATGGTCCAAATCATTCATACAACCCAGGTCCTGGAAAATTCTTATTTGTTCATGGTGTAGAAACAGATTCTAAAGAAAGAGTTTGGGCAAACGACAGAGAAAACAATGCTGTTAATGTTTTTGACAAAGACGGAAATGTTGTTGCATATTTACATGGCAACCTAGGACAACCTTCTGATTTACATTTTGATGGTGAATTTATGTATGTAGTTGGACGTGCTGGTTACATGACTATTTTTGATATGGATTTCAATATTAAAGCACAAGTTGGATATTTTAATAGTGATATTAAAGCTCACGGTATCTCTGGAAATAGCAAAGGTGATATTTTCTTATTCCCAACTAAAGCAAATCCTGATCATCAAGTAATTAAATTAAAAAGAATTAAATAGTTTGAAAGAGTAAAAGGAGAATTTTATCTCTATGTTTTCTTATATTATAAAAAGAATTTTATGGATAATTCCAATAATGATTGGTGTAATAACAATAATATTTGTTATTACAGCAATCACTCCGGGGGATCCAGTTGACCAAATAGTAGGCATTAATGCTTCACAAGAAGTACGTGAAGCAAAAAGAGCTGAATTAGGTTTAGATAAACCTGTTATAGAAAGATGGGCAAATTATCTAACTAATGTGATGACTAAAGGCGATTTAGGTGTTTCTTATAGTACTGGTTGTTCAATTTCTGAAGAAATAAAAACTCGTATTCCAGTTACATTAACATTAGCTTTAGTTTCTGTTCTAATCAGTTTATTAATTGGTGTTCCGCTAGGCATTCTTTCGGCAATTAAGCAATACACGTGGGTAGATAATATAATATTAGTTTTCTCAATGCTAGCCGTTTCTATGCCGAGTTTTTGGCTTGGTTTACTATTAATGATGCTATTTTCGGTTAATCTTCATTGGCTGCCTACTACTGGTATCAGCACTATTTCTGGTTGGATTTTACCAATATTTGTTGCAAGTTTTGCTTGTATTGCAATGTTTGTAAGATACACAAGAACAAGTCTATTAGAAATAATGAGACAAGATTATATAGGTACTGCTAGAGCCAAAGGTCAAAAAGAAAGTGTTGTTATTTGGAAACATATGCTTAGAAATGCACTGATTCCTATTGTATCTAGCATAGGTATTAACATTGGTAACCAACTCGGTGGGAATATTACAATTGAAGCTGTATTTGCACTTCCTGGTATTGGTACATATGTAACAACAGCAATTAATAATAGAAACTATGCCTCAATGGAAGGTGGAATATTAGTAATAGCTATTATCTTTACAATTATTAACCTAATAGTAGATTTAGCATACGTTGCAGTAGATCCTCGCCTAAAAACTACATTAACAGAAAAAAAAGTAAGTAAAAAAGAAATAAAAAAATTATTAGCTTTAGAGGGGGCTTTGTAAATCATGGCAAAAAACGAAACTCCAGAAATGATTAAAATTAATAAAAAACGATTAAATCGAAAAGGTGAACTTAAGAAAACTAGTGCTATGTCTGACTCTTGGAAAAGATTAAGACGAAATAGAACAGCAATGATTGGGCTTGGAATGGTAATTTTATTATTTCTTCTTGTAATCTTTGCACCTTTAATAATCCCTTATGATTATGCACAACATGATTATAATTCAATGGTACAAAAACCTAGTTTACAACATTTCTTTGGTACAGATAAATATGGTAGAGATGTATTTTCAAGATGTATATATGCAACAAGAATATCATTACCTATTGCTTTATGTGCTGTAGTTGTTGCAAATTTATTTGGTGGAATTATTGGTACATGTTCTGCATATTTTGGTGGAAGAGTAGATAATATAATAATGAGAATTGTAGATATTTGGGGTTCAATTCCTGGCTTAATGTTTAGTATCGCAATTGTTGCAGTTTTAGGAAATAAAATGTCTGTTCTTATTTTAGGATTAAGTATAGGTGCTATTCCTAATATGTCGAGAGGTTTTAGAGCGGCAATATTTACAGTAGTAAATGATGATTATATAGAATCTTCAAGAGCTATTGGTGCTAGTGAAGTAAGAATTATGATTAAACATCTTATTCCTAACGCTATAGGTTTAATAATTATTCAAATTGTAATGTTAATGGGTGTAGAGATCCTCTGTATCTCAATGCTTAGTTATTTAGGTGTTGGTATTTTACCGCCTACTCCTGAATGGGGTGTAATGCTATCAAATGGTAAAGAATTTATTACAGGTGCACCATATTTAGTTCTATTTCCAGGACTTTGCATAATGTTCGCTGTATTAGCTTTTAATTTATTGGGTGATGGATTAAGAGATGCATTAGATCCAAGACTAAAATAAGGAGATAATTATGAAAATAAAAGATAGACAAAACTCTCCTTTATTAGAAGTAGAGGATTTAGTAATACACTATGAAACAGACGAAGGAGTTGTTGAAGCTGTTAATGGAGTTTCTTTTAAACTTGAAAAGGGTGAGTGCTTAGGTATTGTTGGAGAAACAGGAGCTGGTAAGACAACTATAGCTAAAATGATAATGCAGCAATTACCTTATCCACCAAGTCATGTTATAAGAGGAACTGTAAAGATAAATGGTGACGACTTAGGTAAAAAAAGCCGTAAACAAATGGAAAAAATAAGAGGAAAAAAACTCAGTATGATTTTCCAAGATCCAATGACAGCTTTAAACCCTGTAATTCCAATTGGACAACAAATTAGCGAAGTTATCAAAATTCATGAAAAATTATCAAAGATTGAATGTGAAAGAAAAGCTATTGATATGTTAGAAATAGTTGGAATTAGAGCAGAACGCTATAAAGATTTTCCTCATCAATTATCTGGTGGTATGAAACAACGTGTAATAATAGCAATTGCTTTAGCATGTAATCCTAGATTATTAATAGCTGATGAACCAACTACAGCTCTTGATGTAACCATACAAGCTCAAATTTTAGATTTAATAAAAAATTTGCAAAATGAGCGACAAATGGGAGTAATGTTAATTACTCATGATTTAGGTATTGTAGCTGAAATATGTACTAAATGTATCATTGTTTACGCAGGTGAAATAGTTGAATCAGGTACTGTTGAACAAATTTTTAATAATCCATGTCATCCATATACAATTGGATTATTTAATTCAATTCCAAGTTTAGACAAAGATGTTGATAGATTATGTCCAATTCCAGGAGATATAATCGACCCTACTTCATTACCTAATCATTGTAGTTTTTATGAAAGATGTGAATTTAGAAAAGATAGTTGTAAAAATCATGAACCACAATTAATAGAAATTGAACCTAATCATTTTGTTAAATGTTCTAGTAAAATAAGGAAATAACCATATGAATATTTTAGAAGTAAAAAATTTAAAGAAATACTTTATTACTAATACTGGGATTCTACATGCAGTAGATAATGTTTCTTTTAATCTAGAAAAGGGTAAAACTTTAGGTATTGTTGGGGAATCTGGTTGTGGGAAATCAACACTAGGAAAAACTATTATTAGATTAATTGAACCTACTTCCGGACAGATTAAGTTTAATGGAAAAGATATCGCAAAGTATAGTAAAAAAGAATTCCATAAAGTTAAACCTAATATGCAAATGATATTCCAAGACCCTTTTGGATCATTAGATCCAAGAATGTCAATTAAAGAATTAATCGCTGAGCCATTAATTATTTATAATAAAGTTAAAAATAATAATGATTTAGATAATCAAGTAAATGCTTTAATGGATAAAGTTTGTTTAGCAAATAGATTTTCTAATAGATACCCCCATGAATTAGATGGTGGTAGACGTCAAAGAATCGGTATAGCTCGAGCTTTAGCATTAAATCCAGAATTAATTGTTTGTGATGAACCTGTATCTGCTTTAGATGTTTCAATACAAGCACAAGTTCTGAACTTATTGCAAGATTTACAAAAAGATTTAGGATTAACTTATATTTTTATCACTCATGATATGTCTGTTGTAAAACATATCTCTGATGAAATTTGTGTTATGTATTTAGGAAAGATTGTTGAGAAAGCTGATAAAAAAACATTATTTGAAAAACCCGTTCATCCTTATACAAAAGCATTATTATCGGCTATTCCAGTACCTTCATTAACAAATAGGCCTAAAAGAATAATATTAGAAGGAGAGTTATCTTCTCCTATTAATGTTAAAGATGAATGTAGATTCATTTCTCGCTGTTCCTACAGTAAAGATGTTTGTATAAATAGTAAAAATCCCGATTTAATCGATATCGATAAGAATCATTTTGTTTCTTGTCACAGATCAAAAGAATTTATTTAAGAAATAAATAATATATATGAAATAAAATCATAAAAAGGAGTAATTTATGAAAAAGAGTATATTTATTGCAATTTTGTCAATTTCAATAATGTTTAGTTCAATCTCTTGTAGTAACAAAACTGAACAAAAGAGTGACAATACTAATAAGAGCGTCACAACTGCTGCAACAAAAACAGAGGCAAAAGACACTTTAAACGTAGGTAACAGAAGTGAGCCTAATAGCCTTTGTCCACAGTACAGTGGTGGTAATGACAATGCTAGAGTTGATACATCATTATATGACACTTTAGTTGAATGGGATGATAGTACTAATACTGTAAAACCAAGTGTTGCAACAGAGTGGGAATGGCTTGACTCTACACATATAGCAATGACACTAAGAGATGATGTTTATTTTTCTAATGGAGAGCAATTAACAGCTAAAGATGTAGCTTTTACATTTGAACAAGGATCAAAATATTCACTATCAAACTATTATTCTAAATATGATGCTGAAGCAACAGAAATTGTTGATGATCAACACATTGTCATTGCCTTTAGTGCACCATGGCCAAGTTTTGTTAATGTTATAGCATCTACACACTATGCATTATTATCACTTAAATCATTTGAAGATGTTAATGAAGACTTAAGTAAATTATCAAGAGAACCTGTAGGTTCTGGTAAATATACCGTTAAAGAATGGAAACAAGGTACTTCAATTACATTAGAAAGAAATGATAATTATTGGAATAAAGAAGCACTTCCATATTTCAAATATATTAAACATACATTCTTAAGTGATAATGCAACTCGTGCCCTTTCATTAAAATCTGGAGATATAGATATCGCTCAAGATTTAGCAGGATCACAAGTAAATGACATTGATAATACTGATGGATTAACTTGTATTAAAAAAGTACAAAACACTATTAACCCAATTGCTTTCAACTATGCAGTACCTGCTTTCCAAGATGATAATGTTAGAGAAGCTATTGCATTAGTAGTTAACAGAAATGCTTTTAACCAAACTGATTACGGTGGGTATTCAAAAGTAGCATATTCAATTTTAGGTCAAGGTTCTCCTTATTATACAGAATGTGATGTACCAGAATTAGATGTTGAGAAAGCTAAGAAATTAATGGAAGAATCAGGATATAATGATAAAAATAGACTTAAACTTTCACTAGTAGCACCATTTAAAGATACCGAAGGCACACTACTTCAAAATATGATTTCTCAAATCTATATTGATCTAGAAGTACAAGTTACAGATATAGCAACATATTTAGGATATTTATTTGAAGGTGATTTCGAAATAGTTTTCTCTGAATTAGATAACTGGGATCCATTATTAATTCTTGATTATATTGATAGTCGTCTTTCTTATGCATTAGCTAAAGGTGGTTCACAGTATAACGGTAAAAATGAAGCAGAATTACATAAATTAATTGATCAAATCAAAGTTACAACTGATGAAGAAGTAGCAGCTAAATTATATGCTGAACTTCAACAATTTGTTCTTGATAATAATGTATTAATTGGTGTACAAAGTGTAGCTCGTTTTGATGCTCATTCTAAGAGCATAGAAGGCATTGTATATGATGTTCGTGGATGGTCAGTCTTAACTAATGTTCATCCTGTAGAATAATTTATTAAAATATTCAAATAGATATATTAGTTCAGTTATAATCATAGCTGAATTAATATATCATTATTTATAAAAGGGAATAGAGTATGCGACCAATAGCTGAAAAGTATTTTAATGATTACAAAATGGAAGAAGTTGTTAAAGAAAATGGCAAAGGTACTAAAAAAGTATTAAAATATTATGGTGATTATTATATCCATGATATGAAAGATAAAAAATGGAAAACACAGAAAATTTTATTTTTTATAAATGTTTTATTAGTAATAATTCTTTATTTTTTTAGTATTACAATCAAAACTGAAAGTAGTTATATAAACTATGTATCAGCTCCTCCGTTGTTATTTATTATCCCTCTTATACTATTAATAATGGGAAGTTTTAAAAATATAATCAATAAACGAAAAATGAGTAAAAACGAGTACAATGAATCAATTCTTTTTTTAAAAATAGGATCAATAATCGGCATTATTTCAATAACTCTATCCATTATTCTAAAGATAATTTTTATAACTAAACATAACAACTTGCTTACTAATTCAAGCGAAATAACTGTTTTATTATTAAATTTAATAATCTTAAGCCTTTTAATAACAATGATTATTTATTTATACAAAATTAAGTTTATCAAAGAGAGTTCTAAATGTTAAATTACACTGCATTTATTGGTACTAATTCAACTAGAAACAGTGAAGGAATATATACTTTAAAAATACCTAAAAAAACATTATATCCTAATATAAAATGCACACAAAGCAATTATAATGCAGGTGCACTCGCATTAAGTAATGACAATAATTATTTATATGCAGTTGAAGAAGGAATGACATATAAAGGGTATGCTTCAGGTGGAGTTAACGCTTATAAAATAAATAAAGATGGGAGTCTATCTTTATTGAATGGAATGCCCACAAATGGACAAAGACCTTGTAGTATAAATGTTGATAAAGAAAATAAACATTTATATGTAGCTAATTTTTTTGGTGGATCTATATCCATTTTTTCTTTAAATTCTGATGGAAGTATTAATCAACTTGTAAGAACAATTACAGAGTTAAAACCTAAAGAATGGCTTCATGCAATTCATGATGTAAATTTAATTAATAATGGCAAATTCCTAGCCTATATGTCAGTAGCTTCTAGCTCTTTTATCGTAATTAATCCTTTAACGGGCAAAAAATTAACACAATATAATTATGGTAATAAAGTATTTGTAAGAAGTTTTACAAGCTTTGACAAATATATATACACAATGCTACAAAAAACTGGGGAAATATTTGTTTTAGAATATTTAGAAGAATCAAATAAAATTAGAAAAATACAAAAAGTTACAGCTTTAGAAGTTTTTGATAAAAATATGGATTTTGGAACTTCTGCTATAAAAATTACACCAAATGGGAAACTATTATTAGCAGGAATTAGAAACACAAATTCTATTTCAATCTTTTCAATTGGAAAAGAAGGACAATTAAAATTTGAAAATTCTATAGAATTACCTGGAGAATGTCCAAGAGATTTTAATATCTCAGCAGATGGGAAAATAGTTATTACTGCATTACAACAATCAGATGAAGTATGCATACATACAATCAACTATGAAAATAAAAGTTTAGATTATACTAATAATAAAATCCATATTCCCTCACCTGCTGCAATCGAAATAATTGAAGGATAATTAAAATGAATAACGATTTAAATATAAAAAATAAAATTGATGAAATGAATAAAAAAATAAATATTCTTTCAGCAAGATCTAAAATAGAAAATTTAATGGGGAGTTACCAATATTATTATACTGCAGGAAACACACAAGCTATTACAAAAGAGTTATGGGCTCAAAATAGCCATAATGCAACCCTTGAATGGTGTGCATCAGGTATATTTAAAGGAATAAAAAAAATTAGTACCTTTTATGAAAAAGATATAATAAAAGGGAAATTATCTGTTTATACTTTAAATACACCTGTTATTGAAATAGATATAGAAAATAATAAAGCTCATGCTATATGGACAGCTATTGGAACAGAAACGGATGCAGGAGAACTAGGAGAAAATCCTCCAGCCACTCTTGAAGAAAAAGCTTTATTAACCTCAAAAGATAACAATGGAAATGCATATAGAGCAGAATGGGTATGGCAAAAATATGAAGGAACTTTTATTTGTGAAAATGATAATTGGAAAATATTAAATTTACATATTTATGAAATATTTAGATGCCCTTTTGATAGAGATTGGGTTCAATATTCAGTTGAAAGATTTAAAACAGATGGAATATTAATAGACAGTGTTTTTACCTCAAATTTACCTTTTGATTTAGACGGTCCACCTGAAAATAATGCTGATGAAGCATCTTCTTTTCATTGGCAATATAAATTAAATTCATTACCCCAAGTAAGACCTACGCCACCAAAAGAAATAAATTAATAAAAACTAAATATTTTCTTTTCTAAACAGAAATTAATAAACATATAAATTTCAAATCTCAATTCGTTGAGATAGGTTTTATATACTAAAAATTAATCTAAAATTTTTAAAAATAATAATTAAGCAATATTTATCAATAACTATTGTTTAAAAAGTAAAATCAAATCAAGGAGATAATAATGATTTACGACAGCAAAAGTAATGTAAAAAATTACAAAGGTATAACTGAGCTACTAGATAAGGCTTTAGAAGTTATGGTATCAGGAGAATTAAACGAATTAGAAGATGGCTTTCACGCTATAGATGGTGAAAAAATTTTTGCTCATGTTAAACATTATGACACAAAAGATTTTGACACTTGTGAATATGAAGCACATAAAAATTACATCGACATTCATTCTAATGTATTTGGCAATGAAATATGTTATGCAAAAACATTAAAAGATATGGATTTAATTGATTCATTTGATTCGAATGAAGATATTGGTTTTTATAAGAATGATAAAAGATGTGATTATCCTTTTATTATCAATGAAGATTCTTTCTTAATTGTATTCCCTCAAGATGCACATAAACCAGCTTGTTCAGTTAATACAAACAGCGCAAAAGTGAAAAAAATAGTACTAAAAGTATTATACACTCAATAAAATACAATTTAAATCAATAATTAAAAGAGAAATTACATAAAAAATTAAAAAATAATTGATGTCATTTTGTATTACTTAAACAATGACATTGATTTTTTATTTTTTATTTTTACAAATAATTGGAGCAAAAATAATAATGGAAAATCAAAAAGATTTATCTTTTTCAGGTCTTGTTGGGCTAATGCTAGCAAGCACATTAACAATAATGCTAGGGAGCGCTGTTGTACCAGCACTTCCTAAAATTGCAGAACAATATTGCTTAGGTCATTTATCAGGGTGGGTTGTAACAGTTCCTTCTATTGGGGTGGCTCTTTGTTCATTATATTCAGGCAAATTAATTGATAAATTTGGATCTTATAAAATGGCGCTAATAGGACTTTTATTATCAGGAATATTTGGAACAACTACATTTTTAATGCCAAATGTTTTTCTAATGCTTTTATTTAGATTTCTATTAGGCGGTTCTGCAGCTATTGTAATTGCAAGTAGTACAAGTTTAATTTCACATTTTTATACAGGCAAAAAACAATTAAAGATGATTGCTGTACAAGGAATGGTTATGCAATTAGGGGGAGTCTTATTTTTAACAACTAGTGGTAGACTTGCTGAAATTAATTGGTTCTCTCCTTTTTTTATATATTCAATAAATATATTAACATTTATAATTATATTGTTATTTGTTCCTAATTTTAATAACAACAATAAATTAAAAAGAGATAATCTAAAAAGCAATAAAGCAAAAAATAGTAAAAAAAATAGTTCTTTAATTCATACTCTAATTCTTACATTTTGTGTAAATATCATATTTTTTACTTCTGTTTTAAAGTTACCGTCTTATTTACAAAATGATTTTGGATATAGTTCAACCTTTACAGGAAATTATATTGCAACCATATCCCTTATTGCAGTAATTGTTATTGGGTTTATTCCAACAATTGTAGCAAAATTTTCTAATAAAATAGATTTATTAATTGGTTTAGCAGCTTTTTCTATAGCTCATTTCTTACTTTACATTTCTGATAGTGCTAATTTATTATATTGTTCTGTTATATTTATGGGTATAGGGTTTGGTTTAACACAAACATTATTAAATAATCTTGTTGTAGCTAATAGCACAGACTTTAACAAAGGTCAAAATTTAAGTTTTTACAGTTTAGCAATGTTTTCAGGACAATTAATCGCTACATTAATATCTTCTATTTTTATTAGTGCATCAGGATTTTTAGTTTGTTCAATAATTGCATTATTCGTATTTATAATGACTCTTATACTTTTTGAAAAATAGAATTCTTTTCAAAATTTATACATTTTTATAGCTCTCTTTATAAAAATATAAAGAGAGCTTTTATCATTTAAAAATTAAAATGATGCAAAACTTTCATTATAAAATCCTAAAAATCAGTCTGTTTTATAATTCCTAAATAACGAAAAATTAACTTTACATTAGTTTTTTTTAATATTTTTCTTTCTAATTTCAAAATTAAATCAATATTTTAATTATTTATACATACTACAAATACTAAAACTAGACTTAAATAAAAATCTTATTTTTACACTATTTTAATAAATAATTAGAAAATAAAAAGTTTGACATATGAAAATTGGAGGCTTAACATATAAGAAATACGCAATTATTAGCTTAACAGCACAAGGAGGAATTATGAGCGTTACCAGTACTGATTTAAGGAATGTCGCTATCGTCGGCCACAATGGTACCGGAAAAACCTCTTTAATGGAGCAACTACTCTATTATAGTAAGGTTATTTCCAAGGTAGAAAATGTAGATAGTGGGAAAACCACTAGTGATTTCACAGAAGAAGAAATTAAAAAACAAATTTCTATACATACCAGTCTAGCAAATCTAGAATGGGATTCAAAATGTCTCAACATCCTTGATACTCCGGGTTATTCAGGTTTTATTGGTGAAGCAATTTGTGGGTTTAGAGCAACAGAAGCTTCATTAATGATTGTAGATGCTAGAGATGGAGCTCAAATCGAAACAATAAAATTATGGCGTCGTTTAGACAATAGAAATAAACCACGTGCTGTTTTTATTAATAAAATGGATCGTGATAGAGCAAGTTACACTAATGTAATTAATGATTTAAGGGAACATTTCGACGCAACTTTTGTTCCTACCTTCATACCAATGGGAGAAGGAAAAGATTTTAAAGGCGTAATTAACTTAATTGAAGATAAGGCATATTTCTTTGATGATAATAACAATGAAAAAGTCTCAGAAATACCAGAAGAATATAAAGAACATGAAGAAGAATACAGAGAACAATTAATTGAATATGCTGCTGAAGGTGCAGATGACCTAATTGAAAAGTATTTTGATGAAGGAACTTTAGGCGCTGATGATATTAGAAGAGGACTAAGAGAAGGTCTAGCAGATAATAGAGTAGTACCTGTATTCTGTGGTTCAACACTTAAAGGTAGTGGAATTATTTCTTTACTAAACTTTGTTGCTCACAACTTTCCATCCCCTCTTGGTCAAATCGAATGGACTACTGATGAAAATAATGAACATGTAGATATGGCAATAAGTGAAGAAGGCGATGCAAGTGCATATGTATTTAAAACAACTATAGACCAATTTAGTGGTAAATTAAGCTACATTAAAGTTGGAACTGGTGCTTTAAGAACAGATATGGAACTTACAAACCCTGAGTTAAAGAGAAAAGAAAAAATTGGTAAAGTTTATAGAGCTGTTGGTAAGAAATTAATTGAAACTGATAGCCTTGTTGCAGGTGATATTGGTATTATTGCAAAAAGTAATATATCAGCTACTAACTGCACTTTATTACAAAATACTAATTCACAGAAGTTCTTATATAAACCTTTAGCTTTACCTGACCCTATTTATTCATTAGCAATTTCAACTGATGATAAAAAAAGCGCTGATAAATTAAATGAATCACTTCATAAAATTTGTGAAGAAGATTTAACTTTCCAAACACGATTTAATGAAGAAACCAAAGAATCTGTAATTAGTGGTATGGGTGATGTTCATTTACAAATGATACTAAATAAGATTGCTGAAAAACAAAAAATAAAAGTTCATACAAAACTACCAAAAATAGCTTATAGAGAAACTATTAACAAAAAAAGTGGTATTGTTGAATATGCTCATAAAAAACAAAGTGGTGGTCATGGTCAATATGGTAAAGTATTAATTGAAATCGAACCATTAGAACGTGGCTTAGAATATGAATTTGTAAATGCTATTAAAGGTGGATCAGTATCTAAAGGTTATGTACCTGGAATTGAAAAAGGCTTACATGAAAAAATGAGTGAAGGATATTTAGCAAACTATCCATTAGTTGATATAAAAACAACCCTTGTTGATGGTAAAGAACATCCAGTTGACTCTTCAGAAATGGCATTTAAATTAGCAGCAAAAGGAGCATTAGATTTAGCTTTAGCAAAAGCTAGTGTAACATTATTAGAACCATTTACTAATGTTAAAGTATTTGTAGATAATCAATATTTAGGTGATATCTTATCAGATCTTTCAAGTAAACGTGGTAGAGTAACAGGTCAAAAAGAATTCGGACAACTTCAAGAAGTCGATGCTCAAGTACCTCAAAGCGAAATGTTAAATTACGCAATTGATTTAAAGAGTATGACATCTGGAACTGGTAGTTTTGAACTTGAATTCTCACATTATGAACCTTTATCAGGTAAAAATGCTGAAATAGTAATTCAAGCTTCAAAACAAGACGAATAAACAATATTGGAGATTTAACAAATTGAGCTATCATTTGATAGCTCTTTTTTATTTTAATCGATTTAACTATATAATGCTTGTAGTTTTATAATAAATTCGATATATTTAACCTATCATTTTAATAGGAGTTACATAATGGAATTTATAATTGAAAATGATAAAATTTTCTATAGTGAAAATGGTAATGAATTAGCTTATATTTTATTAGATTACACCCCTGATGGTTTAGTTGTTTTAGATAAAGTATTTGTAGATCCAAGTCTTAGAGGACAAGGAATCGCTTCAAAAATAATGACATTTGCAGCTGATTATTTTAAAAAAGAAAAAATCACAGTTGTGCCTTTATGCTCATATGCTCATACTTGGTATTTAAGACATGAAGATTATTCTGATGGAATCAAAATGCCAGAAGAAGGGCCTAGATGTAAATTATAATTTAAAAAGGATTGATTATTTATGATCAATCCTTTTTTTTTACTCTTTTTCAAACCAAACTTCATTAATATTATAGTCTAATTTAACCCCGCGTCTTTCATATTTTGTTGTAGGTCTCCATTCTCTTGAATCACTATAACCATTATAAGAATTTGTCATATCATTAGTTTCTGTTAATACTTCTAACATTTGCTGTGCATATTCTTGCCAATCTGTTACACAATAAATATAACCACCAGTCTTTAATTTTTTAGATAATAAATTAGTAAAAGGAGTTTGAATTAACCTCCTTTTATGATGTTTTTTCTTTGGCCAAGGATCTGGGAAAAATATATGGAACCCATGAACACTCCCATCTGCTATCATATCATTTAAAACAGCAACAGCATCAAATCTCATTAATCTTACATTTTCTATATTTTCATTTCCAATAACAGATAATAATTTTGTAAACCCATTTAAAAATACTTCTATAGCAATATAATTAAATTGACTTCTATCTTTTGCTATTCTATGTGTTGACTCCCCTGTTCCAAAACCAATTTCAATAATTACAGGTTTATCATTATTAAAGATTTTTTTAAAATCCATAATTTCATCTTTATATCTAATCACATAATGATCATAATAATTTTTAACAGCTTCAAGCTGGAAGGTATGTAATTTATTAGTTCTAATTACAAAAGAATGAACTTCTCTATTTTTATTATCTAAATCTTTTTTTTCAACAATAGCTAATTCAGGATATTCATCATATAATGATTGTGCTTTTTCTCTCATGTTATTCCTCTATAATAATCTTTGAAGCATTTCTAATATAAATAGGCTTTTATCTTTTAAAGATATTGCTTCAGTCTTTAATTTTATATATTCAGGTTTTTTGGTATCGTATGTCACTGCCCCATTACAATTTGGTAACAATCTTAATAATTTTTCTCCATTAATATATTTGATTGCTCTAAATTTTGCTAGCACATTTCCCTTTCTTTCTGTTAAATGTATAATTTTTAATTTCCTACAAACTATTTTTAATTCTGCAATATTTATTAAATTAACTACTTCTTCAGGCATTGTACCGAATCTATCAGTTAATTCACTATTTAACATATCAAGTTCTTCATCATTTTGTACTGTTGCAATTTTCTTATATATTTCAAATTTTACAGAAGGTGCTTTAATATATTCATCAGGAATAAAACCTGTATAATCTAATTCTAAGAATACTTCTTTATCTAAATCATCTTGATTATTGCTTCTAAGTTCATTAATAGCTTCATCTAATATTCTAATATACATATCTAAACCAACTGAAGCTAATTGTCCGCTCTGCTCCTTACCTAATAAGTTACCAGCTCCTCTTATCTCCATATCTCGCATTGATACTTTAAAGCCTGCACCAAGCCCTGTATTTTCTCCTATAGTTTTTAACCTTTTTACAGCAATTTCGCTAAGTGCTTTATCTGCGGGATATAATAGATAAGCATATGCTTTATTATCAGATCTTCCAACCCGGCCTCTTAATTGATAAAGCTGTGCTATTCCATACATATCAGCTCTATCTATAATGATTGTATTTACATTAGGGATATCAATACCATTTTCAATAATAGTTGTTGAAACTAATACTTGAATACCTTCATGAACAAAACGTCTCATAGTATCTTCTAAGTCTTTAGGTTTCATTTGTCCATGAGCAGATTCTATAATTAATTCTGGCATTAATTCACTTAGCATTGATACAACAGCATCTAAAGATTCAACACGATTATGTAAGTAAAAAACTTGTCCACCTCTATTAATTTCCTTTCTAATAGCTTCTACTACTGTTTTAATATCAAATTCTTCGATTTTAGTTTCAATAGGTTGTCTTGCTATAGGAGGTGTGGATAATAAAGACATATCTCTTATTTTTAATAAAGACATATATAATGTTCTTGGAATTGGAGTAGCGGATAAAGCTAAAGAATCAATACTATTTCTTAATGTTTTAATTTTTTCTTTATCTTTAACACCAAAACGTTGTTCTTCATCAATAATTAAAAGCCCTAAATCTTTATAAATAATATCCTTAGATAAAATTCTATGAGTTCCAAAAAGCACATCAATTTTACCATCTATTAAAGAAACTAATGTTTTCTTTTGTTGTGCTCTAGGAATTACCCTTGAAAGCAATGCAACATTAATTGGAAAATCCTTAACTCTTTCTACAAAATTATTATAATGCTGTTCTGCTAAAATTGTAGTTGGCGCTAAAAAAGCAACTTGTTTATTACTTAGAACAGCTTTAAAGGCTGCTCTAAATGCGATTTCAGTTTTACCAAATCCAACATCACCACAAACTAATCTATCCATTACAGCATTGCTTTCCATATCTACTTTTATATCATCAATACAATTTAATTGATCAGTTGTTTCTTGATATGGGAATAGAGCTTCGAACTGAAGTTGCATATCATTATCTTTATCATATGGGAAACCAATAGAAGCTTTTCTTTTTGCATATAGTTCAATTAGATATTTTGCTAATTTTTCTGCATTAACCCTAGCTTTTGCTTTTTTCTTTTCCCATACTGCAGAACCAATTTTATCAAGTTTTGGATTAGTTGAAGAAGAGCCTATATATCTTTGAACTAAATTTGCTTGTTCAATTGGCACATAAATATTATCACCATTAGCATAAGCTATTTTAATATAATCTCTTTCTCTATCAAAAGATTTTACTCTATCAATCTTTATAAATTTACCAACACCATAATTTACATGAACTACAAAATCTCCTTCATGTAGATCTACAAAAGAATCTAGTGGAGAACTTTTAGTATGTTGGAGAGTTTTTATTATTTGCTTCCTTCTTCCAAAGATTTCGCTCTCACAAATTGCAATTAATTTAATAGACGGGATTGAAAATCCTCTTGAGATTTCATAATCCATATATTTTATTTGATTAAAACTTATAAGCATTTGTTTTAGTCTTTGTTTCTGGATATTATTACTAGTGAATATATAGACAGTCCAGTTTGATTTATACATGTCTTTTAATTCACTTTTTAATCTAGTAAAGTCACCAAAATAAGATCTAGGACCTTCAACATCGAAACTAAAAGCATTTGTTTTATCATTTACTATATCGACTAAAGTAAGTTTATTATCGACTTCATTATAAAATTTATCAAAATCAAATAATACTTCATTAAATGATGGGACATTTTTATCTATATGATAAGCTTCCCTATATAAGCTTTTTGCTTCACTTACTAAACTTTTATAACTCGTTTTTAATCTTAAATCACCAATAAAACTAAAATAATCTTTTTCTCTAAAATAAGAATCTATTTTTGAGAACTTAATATCAGAATCATTCTCATCTAATAAAGGGATAGTAATTTTATTTATTATTTCTTTAGTTTCTTGCGTAAGGGAATCAAAGACTGCTATTTTTTCAACTTCGTCCCAATCTGCATATATTCTTATTGGATTATCAAATGAAAATGGATATATATCTACAACTTCACCTCTAAGAGTAAATTCACCAGGCATTGTTGTACTTACGACCCTAGTATAACCTGCATCACTAAAGACTGTGGCTATATTCATCGGTTCAAACTTGTCATTATTTTTAATTGTAAAAGATGTATTGTTTAAGGTTTGTTGGCTTACAACTTCAGTTGCAAAAGCTCTTAAGTGAGTTACAATAATTGATTCTTTATAATCATCGATTCTTGAAAGAGCTTCTAGCTGAGTATATTCATTTTTTCCACTTTCAAAATTACTATATAGTTTTTTACCATTTGAAGGTAAATAAAGAATTGGAACTTCCCTATTGTACTTATCTAAAATACTAGAATTTTCTTTATCTTTAGAAAGAATACCAAAATCCTTTAATAAATTTTTAGCACTATCTTCAGTTGGACATATTACCCATACTCGATTTTTACGACTTCTATAAATTCTCCTAATAAATTGAGATAGAACAAAACCATCTAATGATGTAATTCTTAGATTCTTTTCACCTTTATTTAAAGCTTTAATCGCCATAGAAGTTTTTAAGTATTGTTGTATTTTATCAGTTATATTATTATTATTTTCCATAAGATGTTTTACATTATCATATTTAAATAATCAAATACAAGAAATAAGGAATACTAATGAGTAAAATTCTTTTAAGTAAAATTAAATTAGATGAACTATATAGAGAAACAATAACTTTAGCAGCATATGCAAAAAACATGCAAAAAGATATTATTAGGTATTATAAAGAAGATGGATCAGTTCTAACAAAAACAGATACAGAAATTTCTAAAAGAATAATTGAGAAAGTGAATACCTTATTCCCTGAGTGCAATATCATTAGTGAAGAAAACATAACTCCTTTTAATAGAGAAGCTCCATTTACCTTTATTTTAGATCCAATAGATGGAACTGATATTTATTCACAAGGACTACCCTCTTTTGCTATATCAATTGGAATATTAAATAAAGAAAGAGAAGCAGTAGGAGCAATTATAATTGCACCTAGATTTGGAATTGGCAAAGAAGAATTAAGAGTTAGATTAGATCCTTATAAAGACTTATATATAGATGATATGCCATATAATAATATTCAGCTTAGTGATTTCCCAAAACAAATTACTATTAGTTCTAAATTGCAAAAACAAATTAATTTTGATAATTATAAAGGGAAATTTAGGACTTTTGGATCTTCAATTTTACAAATATTAGCACCAGCAATATTTTCTAACATATCCGGTTGTATTAATCAAAGAGCTTTTGCTTGGGATATCGCTTCATCACATGCTGTATTAAATAAATTAAATATCAAAATGGTATACCCTAATAAAGAAGAAATTATATATGATGATGATTTATTAATTAATAGAAAATTAACTAAAGATATAATCTATTGTGGTAGTGAAAAAGGTATAGATATACTTATTGAAACACTACCACAAAAAGTAAAAAATTAATTTATAGAAGTATTAATTTTCCCCTCATCAAACCATTTTTTTGCCAAATAAATGAATGGAGTATCTAATATTGCCACAACCCATTTTAGAATATATGTTGAAATAACAATTTCAATTAATATATCCATTTCAAAAACTCCATAAAAAGCAATTAATGTAAAAATAATTGAATCTATTAATTGTGAAACAAAAGTTGAAGCATTATTTCTTAACCAAATCATTTTAGTAGAAGGAAATTTCTTCTTCCAAAATTCATATGCAATAATATCATGATGATTACTAATAAAATATGCAATTAATGAAGCTATCATTATCCTAGGCATAAATGAAAAAATATTTACCATAGAATCCTGAACAAAATCAGATGGAGCTGGATTAAACATAATTGCAAGTTGCATCATTATAGTCATTGATATTAGAGCAAAAAAGCCAATACCTATAGCTTTTCTACTTTCTTTTTTTGAGAAACATTCACTTAAGATATCAGTAACTAAAAAACCTGAAGCATACACTATATTACCTAAAGTAGCTTCTAATCCAAACAGATTCACAGTTTTAGTAACTTGAATATTTGCGACAATTACAGAAATTGGGACCCAAAGATATAAACCAAGTTTACCCCAAATACGATATGCAATTAAAATTGCACCAAAATTGATTATGAGCATAACAACCCATAACATTTCATTCATAAAAATACCTCACTTAGATAGAATAGCCGAAAGCTTTGCTTTCCTACGCCGAGATAATACTTATCCGGTCCAAGCGCACTAATGTGCTTTGTGAATATATCACAAATATATAAATTAATTAAAGTATAAATTTGATTAATTTACCAAATTTATTAATTTTTCACCTTTCTTATAACTTTCAATATTGTCCATAGTTGTTTTAGCTATGTTATTTAAAGCTTCTTCTGTTAAAAAAGCTTGGTGACTTGTTACAATTACATTAGGCATAGAAATCAATAACATTAAGGTATCATCATCTAATACATTTTCACTTTGATCCTCAAAGAATAGACCCGCTTCCTCTTCATAAACGTCTAATGCTGCTGAACCTATCTTTCTACTTCTAATGCCATTTAATAAGGCATTAGCATCGACTAGAGCACCTCTAGATGTATTTACAATTACAACACCATCTTTCATGATTTTAATTGTTTCTTCATTAACCATATGCATAGTGTCTTTGGTCAAAGGACAGTGAAAACTTATTATATCTGATTTTCTGCATAATGTTTCAAAATCAACATATTCAACATCTAAACCTTCAGCTGGATATGGATCATACGCTAGGACTTTCATTTTAAAACCCTTTGCAATATCAATAAAAACTCGACCAATTTTTCCTGTACCAACAACACCAATTGTTTTATTAAATAAATCAAAGCCGACCAAACCATTAAGTGAAAAATTAAATTCTCTAGTTCTTACATAACTATGATTAATCTTTCTAACTGAAGCTAATAACAAAGCCATAGCATGTTCAGCTACTGCATAAGGTGAATAAGCTGGAACTCTTACTACTTTTAAACCTTTCTCATTAGCGCTTTTTATATTTACATTATTATAACCGGCAGATCTCATTGCTAATAACTTAACTCCTAAATCTGCAATTCCTTTTATAACTCTTTTATCCAATTCATCATTAACAAAAGCAATAACTACTTCAAAACCCTTAACTAAGAAATAATTCTTAGCATTAAGTCTAGATTCGAAATATACAATTTCATCTTCATTGCTTTTATATTTTTCAAACCATTTTTTATCATATTTTTTTGTATCAAAAAATGCTATCTTCATATCATTACTCCTTTACAAAATGTTTGTTAGTGTTAACATTTTAACCAATAAACACTTTTATAGCAATAGAGACCCAACAAACTTAAAAAAATTACAACTTTTTTAACTATTTTTCTAAAAGTGGTTGACTATATTTCCATTCTGTTCTAAATTCCTACTTGTGTTTGACACATGGGGAGGTTCCCGAGCGGTCAAAGGGGGCAGACTGTAAATCTGTTGGCTCAGCCTTCGAAGGTTCGAATCCTTCTCTCCCCACTAACTTCTTTCTTAATTGAAAGAAGTTTTTTTTCTTAAAAGTTATAAAAATCTATTCTCATATTCTATTTTAATCATTTTACTAATATTTATTTTAATATATGTTCTTCTAAATTTAATTCTAACATTGTTTTTATAAATATATTATATACGTCTTCCATATTATCTTTTAAAAATCGATTACTAGGTCCTGATAGAGCAACACAACCCAATATTTCATTACCCACCATAAATGGAGCTGCAAAACAATTAAGGCCAACTTCAACTTCTTCTAAATCAGTAGCATATTTAATATTATTTTGATAGTTTTTATAAATTTTAGTAACAGCTGATTTATCACTTAAAGATACAAACCTTTCATCATCTAAAACAACTTTTAGAGAATGCTTTGATTGAACATAATCATAATAGTAATATTTTTCTTGAGTTTTAATCTCAAAATATGCCGTTTCCCCTATTTTATCAACTAAAAGAGAAAGAAGTTTATGGATAGTTTCTTTTCTATCAGATTGAAGGTCATAACAAATTCCCAACTTCAAACAATTAATTCCTAAGGAATAATCAAGACCTTTATTTACTCTAGTTAAATATCCAGTATGTTCTAAGGTCTTTAATAGACCAAATACAGTAGATTTATTTAAGTTAGTAAATTCACAAATATCTTTTAATCTAACACAACCTTTTTCTGAAACGAAATTCAATATACTCATTGCCCTTGTAATTGATTGTATATATTTATTATCACTCATAGATTATCTCCAACCAAGTTATTTAAAACCTGTTACTTTATTGCTTTTTCTAAACTAAGTTTATCATTATCATACTTGATATGATAAAAATTGAATGAAAATATTCTAATTAACATTAAAAGTTCATCAATAATAAACTTTTATATAAAATTTTACAATATATACTATAATAGCAAATATATTATTGACATACAATCCTTTTCCTCTTATGATTCCCAAATCATAAATCTTAAGATAATTATAAATGGAGAAAATAAGTTATGAAAGTTTTAGCAATAAATGGCAGTTCAAGAAATAACGGAAATACTGCTTTTGGCATTCAGCTTATGAAAGAAGAATTAAAAAAAGAAAACATTGAAGTTGAAGTTATAAATATAGGTAATAAAGCAATACATCAATGTATAGATTGTAAACGTTGTTTTAAAGAAAAAGACGGTGAATGTGTATTTTCTGATGATATAGTAAATGATATATTTAAAAAGTTTAAAGAGTGTGATGGATTAATAATAGGTTCACCTATTCATTTTGCGGGAATGGCTGGAGGATTAAAAGCAGCTCTTGATAGATTATTTTATATAAATATAGCAATGGGTAACCAATTAAGACATAAAGTTGGCTGTTCCTTTGGTGCTGTAAGAAGAGCTGGTGGAATTCCTGCTAATAATCAAATGAATCAATACCTTCAATATGCCGAAATGATAATTCCGACTTCAAACTATTGGAATGTTATATATGGTCACGCTAAAGGAGATTCAGAACAAGATGATGAAGGAGTTAGAATTCTAAAAAATTTAGCTCAAAATATGGCTTGGACAATGAAACTTGTTCAAAGTGGTAAAATAAATAACATAAATGAACCTGATGAAATAAAAAGTCCTTTAACTAGCATGATTCGATAAATAATAATATTTTCTTTTATATGTTTTTTAATTTGTAACAAACTCACTTGTATTTTTCTAAAACTAAATTATTATTAAATTAGAGGAGATACATATGGCTTATTTAGAAAAAAATACAGATGCTATTGATTTTGAATTACCTAATAAAAATGGTGATTTAATTAAATTAAGTGATTATAAAGGTAAAAAAATAATTTTATATTTTTATCCTAAAGATAATACAAAAGGATGTACTTTAGAAGCTATTGATTTTAAAGCAAACTTAGAAGAATTCAAAAATAAAAATGCTGTAGTTTTAGGCATAAGTAAAGATAGTGTAAAGTCTCATTGCAATTTCAGTGATAAATATGAATTAAATTTTGATATTTTAAGTGATGTTGAATCTGAGGTTATTAAAAAATATGGAGTTTGGCAACTTAAAAAAAACTACGGGAGAGAATACTTTGGAATTGTTAGAACAACATATATAATAGATGAAGACTTCAAAATTAAAGAAATTTACAAAGTCACAAAGGTAAAAGATCATGTAAATAAAATATTAGCTAATCTTTAATAATTTAAATAGTTTTTATTTTCAAATATTATTTATTATGAAAGAATTAGAAAAAACACACACAATCTTCATAAAAAAGCTAAAAAACAGTTATTTTTATGCTTTTTTTAGCATTTTCATTTGCTTTTTAAAATTTGTATGGTAAAATTTTTATATATATTTTATGGAGGTTCTTAATGACAACACATGAACAATTATTAAAGAGTTTCGAAGATTATCAAGCTGAAAATGCTAAATTCTCTGAAAAAGGCGTAAAAGTATCTGCAGCTCGTGCACGTAAAGCACTATCTGAAATTTCTAACTTATGCAAATTACGCAGAAAAGAAATTATGGAAGAGAAAAACGAAATGTCTAAATAATAATAATTTATTATAAGAGTGAAAAATCCCACGATAGTGGGATTTTTTATTGCCCATATAATAAATTCAAAATTTACACAGAGATTTTACCATTATTAAGGCTTCTATCTAATGAAAAAATAATAGTTATATTTTTATATGATATTTTTTCTATAACTTATATAAGGCTCTTTATTTCTTTTTATAATCTATTTAAACGTTATGGTTTGCCATAAGCTCTTATTATAAAAGCTATAATGATTTCTCTATTTTTTAGTACACTTTTTTTGTTTTTTTGTGAATAGTAACACGCCTATAATAGTATCAACTATAAATATTTAATCATTATTGTATCAGGCGAATAAAAAAAAATTGTTACAATTTGCTCTAATCATTTATACATCTTTAGATTATTCGTGGGAAAAAATGTAAAGTTATAACACTTATTCGTGGGAAAAAATGTATAAAATTACACTTCTTCGTTGTAAAAAATGTAATATGCAATTATAATACATTTAGAAGAGAGTTTAATATGTACAGAAATGCAATAAATAATTTAATTAATTGGAAAAATAATAAACAAAAAAAACCATTAATAATTAAAGGTGCTAGACAAGTAGGTAAAACTTGGTTAATGAAATATTTTGGAAAAGAATTTTATCAAAATACTATATATATAAATTTTGAAAACAATCCTCAATTAATAGAAATATTTAATAATGATATGAAAATAGATAGAATAATTTTAGCTTTAGAAATTTATTCTAATCAAAAAATTGATTGTAATAATACATTAATAATTTTCGATGAAATACAAGAGGCTCCTAAAGCATTAACTTCTCTAAAATATTTTCATGAAAATGCACCAGAATATCAAATAGTTTGTGCTGGCTCATTATTAGGAGTTGCTTTGCATGAAAGTTCTTCATTCCCTGTTGGAAAAGTAGAATTTTTAGATTTATATCCTTTAAGTTTTGAAGAGTTCTTAATAGCTATTGACGAAACTTCATTAATTAAACTAATTCATAATTTAGATTTTGATTTAGCCTCAACTTTTAAATCATCGTATATAGATTTTTTAAAACAATACTATCTAGTTGGAGGGATGCCTGAAGTTGTAAATGACTTTGTACTAAATAGAGACTTTAAACGAGTAAAAGAAATTCAAAAACAAATTTTACTTTCTTATGAGCAAGATTTTTCAAAACATGCTCCCACTAATGTTGTTCCAAAAATAAGAATGATTTGGAATAATATTCCTTCCCAATTATCAAAAGAAAATAAAAAATATATATATGGAAATATTAAAAAAGGAGCACGTGCAAAAGAATTTGAAAGTGCTATTTTATGGTTAAAAGACTGTGGATTAATATATCAAATTTATAGAGTAAATAAATTAGAATTACCTTTAAATTCATATATTGATTTAAAAGCTTTTAAATTATTTATTTTAGATGTTGGTTTATTATCATGTATAACAAATTTAAGCCCAACTATTATATTAAACAAAAATGAAGTATTTAATCAATTTAAAGGAGCATTAACAGAACAATATGTATTACAACAATTAAAGCAAATATCTTCGATTAACACTTTTTATTGGACTAATGATAAAAATTCAGCTGAAATTGATTTTTTAATTGATAATGGAGAAACTATAGTACCCATAGAAGTAATAGCTGAGGTAAATTTGAAGGCAAAAAGTTTAAAAACTTTTTCACAAAAATACAATCCACAATATTCTATTAGAACTTCAATGGCTGACTACAAACAAGAAGATTGGCTTATAAATTTACCTCTTTGGAGTATTTTCGAAATTGATAAAATTATTAAATAAACAAACCATTTTCATATTTTATATTTAGAGAATATTCAGTTTTCTTACTAAATATTTCAAAAATAATGATATCAATAAATTGAACAAAAATAAAAAAAGGAGAAATACTAAATTCCCCCTTATTTATTATTTTCCAATTTAAAAATAACTTTTTTTAAACTCTAATTATTTCAACATTTTCGAATTTATATTTCTCAATAACTCTTTCAACGAATACATCTCTAACGCATAAAATCAAATCATAATTTAAATCAATCAACTTTAAAATTGTTTGATTATATCCTGACCCATTTAATTCTAATAATCCAACTTCATCTAAAGCAATAAAATCAATTTGATCTTCTATTTCATTTATCTGGTTAAAAAGAACAGTAGAACATTTTTCAAAAGAATTATCGATTATATAGTATTGCCCTATTCTCTCTTTCGTTTCAATAAATTCATTTTGCATTATATGGAAAAGCTCATTAGAATAAATATTTCTTAAATAATAATTATTCTTTTCATTATCACTTTCACAAATATAACCTAAATACTTTTCATTACTTTTTTCTAGTATACTTTTTAAAGTAGTTGTTTTTGAAGAATTTTTAGCTCCAGAAATAATTTTAACTTTCATATATTTTAATTAAGATAAAAATGATTGAAGCTCATCAAAAGCTTTCATTGAATCTTCCCTTTTAATAACAAAAGTCAGTTCATTTTTTGTTGAAACAATCTCAATTACATTAATTTTTTCCCAAGCTAATTTTCTAACTGCTTCATAAACTATTCCAGGAGTTTGTAAGAAATTACCTGAAAAAACTAATGATAAAGCAACTAAGTCTTCCATTTTATGGAGGATTTCTTCTTCTTGAGCTAATTGTTCTAATAAATCTTTATATTTTTCACTAATTGCAACAGATATTTCATGACTTCCAAGCGATACATTTAAAAAATCACCTTTATCAGTTGAAACTTCATTATACAACTGAGATAATTTAGATAAGAATTTATCATTTCTAACAATGTTTAAATCATAAATCTTAGTCTTCATTATTATTTCATAATCAACATCACTTTTATTTTCATTTTTTTCTCTAGCTCTTAATTCATCTCCGTAACGACGAATAGCCATTACAATAGCACTATGCTTCACACTTTTATTATAACTATTTTCAACATCTTCTTTAATAGAAGTAGCATAATTACTATATGATAAAATCCCTTTTACTAACATCTCATTTATAAAGGGTGTTTTATCTATTATCTTTTTTACACAACTGCTTACAGACTCTGCCATACGTCCTCCATTAATTTATGTTAATATAATCACATATTGTATAAAATTGCAACACTTATATACTATTTTTGACAATTATTATATAATATCCTATATATAAATACAAAAAGCTTTAATTATAACAGCTAAACTAGTAGTTTATAATTAACTACATAAAGGATAATAAATGAAAAATACAATAATTGGGCCACATTTAAGTAACTCAAAAGGCTTTGTTAATATAATAAAAGAAGCAAAAAAAATAAATGCTAATACATTTCAATTTTTTACCAGAAACCCAAGAGGAACTAAAATTAAAAAAGTTGATTTAAAAGATATTGAAGAATTTAAAAACGAATGGAGAGAAAAGTACAACACTCCTTTTGTAGCACATGCACCATATACATATAATTTATGTTCAAAAAACCCTGATTTAAGAGAATTAGCTCTAAAACTAATGGATGAAGATATAAAACGTTTAGATTTAATCGAATGTCCTTATTACAATTTTCATCCAGGAAGCCATACAGCACAAGGAACTGAAAAAGCTATAGATCAAATCATAGAGGCTTTAAATATTCTTATTTCAAATAATCAAAATTCTAACGTTACACTTTTATTAGAAACTATGGCAGGGAAAGGTACAGAAATAGGAAGGACCTTTAATGAATTACAAACTATTAGAAATGGTATAAATAACAAAGATAGAGTAAAAATTCTATTAGACACATGCCATGTTTTCGATGGTGGTTATGATATTAAAGACAATTTAGATAATGTTTTAGAAAATTTTGATAAAACTATAGGAATTAATAACTTAAAAGCTATCCATTTAAATGATAGTAAAAACATCCTAAATTCTCATAAAGATAGACATGAACAATTAGGAAAAGGAAATATTGGACTATTAGCTATTAACAAAATTATTTCACATCCAGTTTTAAAAAACTTACCATTTTTATTAGAAACACCTAATGACTTAGATGGGTATAAAAAAGAAATAGAATTAATAAGAGAAATGAAAGAAATATAAAAATAATATATATAGCGTTATTTTTAGTTTAAAATATAGAGTTACTTAAGTTCACACCACTAGATACAATTTGTTATATACTTTAATATGTATTAAAAACGAGGAATATTATGAGATGCCCAAATTGTCATACAGATAACGATAAAGTTATAGAATCAAGATCTAATCAAATTGGAACTTCAATTAGAAGAAGAAGAGAGTGCTTAAATTGTGGCTACAGATTTACTAGCTACGAAAAAATTGAAGAAAAAAGAATTTGTGTAATTAAAAAAGATGGCAGCGAAGAAGCTTTTGATATTAATAAAATAAAAAGAGGCATTAACAGTTGTACAGACAAGCTCAATATTGATGATGATGCAATTCAACAACTACTAGATGATATTGAACAAAACATAAGAACAAAAGCTGGGTCTAAGAGAAAAATAAAATCTTCAGAAATTGGGGAAGAAACACTCAAACAACTTTCAACTTTAAATACTGTTGCATATGTAAGATTCGCTTCTGTTTATAGAGCCTTTGAAGATATTGATCAATTTATTGAAGAAATCGAAAGATTAAACGATAAAAAGAAAAAGTAATTATTCCATATCAAACCATTTTCTAGTTATATTAGATTCAATTTCTTCGTTTAGATGTTCAGGAATTAAAATTTCTCTTGCACAATCAAGTGCAAAGTTATCACTCATTCCAGCAATATAATCAAAAATTAAGAATCTAAAATCTTCTCCTCTCTTATCATAGATTGGTAACATCTCTTTAACATGATTTCCAAATCCTATAGCTAGCATATTTTTTTCATCATTATATTTTTTTTGATTATCATAATTTTCAATCAATAATTGGTATAGATAATCATAAATTAAATTAATTAGTCTACTAAAATATTTCATATACCCATTTAACATAGGAGACTTATAAATATGCTGGTAATTATACTCTTTCATTGCAGTTACTGCTTCAAAAATATCATCACTAAATCTTATACCTTCAATATCACTTGATTTAATTAAATCATTAACTAAAGTATCTATTATCTCACTATTATTATTTCCTAATAATTTTTTAGAAATTTCTGGCATATCATTTTTATTAATAATATTTAATCTACAAGCATCTTCCCAGTCTCTACCTAGATATGCAATAGAATCACAAAATCTAACAATAGCTCCTTCATAAGTTGTAGGTAATAAGCCTTTTTTCTCTTTTATTAAATCTAGATTTTTCACTTTAAAAGTTGGTGTTATACTTTTAATAAAAGTTTCACCACAATGACTTACTATTCCATCTCTAACAGCATAGGATAGGTTCATCCCTTCCCCTTTATTAGATAAGAAATCTACAACTCGAAGAGAATGTATTTCATGTTCAAATTTATCAAAACCTTCTTTTTTCTTTAAACCACTTAAAATTACTTCTCCAACATGACCAAAAGGAGTATGCCCTAAATCATGACCAACACCTATTGCCCAAGCTAATTCTTGATTTAAGTCTAACCCTTTACACACAGTAGAAGCGATTGAAGCAACATGTAATACATGTTCTATCCTAGTGCAAATATGATCATTATTAGGAGAGAAAAAAACTTGTGTTTTATGTTTTAATCTTCTAAAAGCTGAAGAATGAATTATTGCAGTAGTATCTCGATAATAAGTACCCCTTATATCTCCTTCTCTTTTAATTTTTCTTGATTCAAGAATAGAAGTATCAATTTTACTAGCTTGGTATTCTTTCATTTTAGCTTTTTGCATTCACAAACCCTCCCGTTTATGTTATACTTTACCAATTAGGATTACCATATTAGGAGGTATTTTTGTAATGGATTATATTATTCCAACACTTACTTTTATGATTTATCTATTATCATTACTCATGATAATAAGGTTCATATTCTCCCCAGATTGGTTATCATGGATTTTCCCACTAGTTATTAACATTATTTTTGTTATATCTCAAGCTTACCAAAGCTTTGCTATTATGAAAAGTGAAAGTTTAGATTTTAACCTTTTTTCAAATTTCCCACCATTTATAACTAAAGCTAATAATGTTTACGCTGCTTTAATAATTTCTATTTTATGGTTATTAATGATTGCGTTCTTTTATAGAGCTATAAAGAAAAACAGAAAACCAAAAGATAAACGACGAGAAATAATGAAAAACAATTATTTTGGAGCACTTTACACTCAACAATTAGAGAAAAATAAGATAGAAACACAAAAAAAACTAAAAGAAGAAGAAGAAAAATATGGTTTTATCAAACCTAAAATAAATAGCCAAAATGAACAATGGACAGATTTATTTGATGATAATAAGGATATAAATAATTAATGACATACTTTTTTGCAGGAATAAAACATAGTGGTAAAAGTACACATGCTAAATTATTTGCTAAGTACAAAAATTTACCATTTTACGATTTAGATAAGTATATCGAAATGAATATAAAATATGAAAGTGTAAGACAGTTATATAGCGCTGAGGGTAAAGAGGCTTTTATGACAGCTGAATATAATTGCTTACAAAAACTACTAGATGAAAAAAAAGAAGATAAGATTATCGCATTAGGAGGTGGCATTTGTGAAAACGAACTAGCTTTTAATTTATGTGACAATTTAATCTTTCTTGATTTAGATGAAAAAGTTTTATTTGAAAGAATAAATTTTTTAGGCTTACCTCCTTTTTTAGAAGAAGATCCTAAAAATCAATTTCATCAATTATATATAAAAAGAAGACCACTATATATTGATAGAGCAAAATTGACTATTAAGCTAGACGATTTAAATATTAATGATGCTTTTGAAATTATAAAAAACGAAATTATTAATTGGGAGAAATAATGGGTAATAATTCCTTTGGAAAATTAATAAGTATTACTACTTTTGGAGAATCACATGGTAAAGCAATAGGTGTTACCATAGATGGGCTAAGGCCTAATTTTTCTCTTGATTTAGATAAAATACAATTAGAATTAGATAGAAGAAGACCTGGTGGAAATAAATTTGGTACAAAGAGAAATGAAAAAGACAAATTAAAAGTAATATCAGGTATGTATAAAGGCAAAGTCACAGGTACACCATTAACAATAATAATTGAAAATACTAATCAAATTTCAAAAGATTATAGTGAATTAGAGAAATCTTTTAGACCTTCACATGCAGATTACACATATTATAATAAATATAATATTCGTGACCCTAGAGGTGGTGGAAGATCTAGTGGTAGAGAAACTGCAACAAGAGTAATTGCAGGTGCTGTTTGTAAACAATATCTAGATTTAGAAAATATAAAAATTGAAGCCGCAACTATTCAAATAGGAAATATTAAAGCTAATAATTTAGATAAATCATACAATTGGGAAGAAAGAAATAATAATGATGCTCATTTCCCAGATAGTCAAAAAGCAACTGAAATAGAAACTTTGTTTTCAAAACTAAGAGAAGAAGGTGATAGTATTGGTGGAATAATTGAGTGCCATATATCAAATGTTCCAGTTGGCCTTGGCGAACCTACTTTTGACAAATTTGAAGCACGCCTTGCAAGTGCTATGCTTAGTCTAGGAGCTGCAAGAGGGTTTGAACTTGGTGAAGGATTTAGCTCTGCTGAATATAAAGGTTCAGAGTTTAATGATAAAATGAATAAGTTAGGATTTATTTCTAATCACAACGGTGGCACTTTAGGTGGAATTACAAACTCACAAGATATTATCTTTAGAGTTGCTTTTAAACCAACTCCTTCAATTTCTATCCCACAAGAAACAGTAGATATAAATAACAATGAAAAATTACTAGAGATAAAGGGCCGTCATGACCCTTGTATCTGCCCAAGAGCCGTAGTTGTAGTTGAAGCAATGGCTGCTTTAGTTACTTTAGATTTTATGATGGAAAAAGAATGCAGGAGGCCTTTTTAATTGAAAGATACCCCTTTAATAGTACAAAGTGACAGAACTTTACTTTTAGATGTCCACCACCCTCAATTTGAGGAGTGTAGAAATGATATATCAACTTTTTGTGACTTAATAAAAAGTCCTGAGCATATTCATACATATGCACTAACCCCAATTTCACTTTGGAATGCTGCATCTTGTAATATTGTTAGTAAGACAGTTATTGAAAAATTAGAGAAATGGTCAAAATTTCCTATAACTGATTCCATTATATTTTTTATAGATGACATTTCTTCTAGATTTGGCAAACTAGTTTTATGTGAAGATGATCGTGAAGAAAATGTAGAGAAAAAACTTAAAGAAATAAAGCAGAAAAGAACAAATGAAGAAATTGATGCTCAATTAAATGAATATTTAAGAATTAAAGCTCAAAACTCTAAGATAAAACGAGAATTATCTAAAAAGAAAAGAGAAGGAATAGAGCTAACAAAAGAAGAACAAGAACTTCTTGATTCATTAATCATTAATACTACTGTTAAAACCGATGAAGATATAAAAAATGAAGTAAAAACTTCTTTTGAAGAAGTATATTTACTAAAAATATATGATTCTCTAATCTTTAAAATTCTTGAAAATCATAGAGAATTAAATAATTTTCTATTTAAAGTTAAAGATGGTGTTTTTGCTTTGAGAAAACTTGATAGAGGTGAGATTAAAGTTAAGCTAATTGAATTAGGTTATCCTGTAGATGATAGAATACCATTAAAAAAAGGAATACCTATTGATGTTAAACTTAGGGATAAAACTCTTGAAGGGAAAGATTTTAGTATTAGAGATTATCAAGAACAAGCTGCAAGCACATTAATTGGAGAAGCTCAAGATGGCTCAGGTTATGGAACAATAGTATTACCATGCGGATCTGGAAAAACAATTATTGGTATAGATATTTTAACTAAATTATCAACAAGAACTTTAGTAATTACAACAAATGTAGCATCAGTTCATCAATGGGTTAATGAAATAGCAGACAAAACAACTTTAAGTAGAGAAGAAATTGGCGAATACACTGGTGAAAACAAATCTGCAAAAAAAGTTACTGTTTGTACATATCAAGTATTAACTTGGAGACCTGATAAAATAGGACCATTCCCACATTTTGAATTATTAACAAAAGGTGAATGGGGATTAATTATATATGATGAAGTTCACATGCTCCCTGCCCCTGTTTTTAAAGTTACTGCAGAACTTCAATCATTACACAGAGTTGGACTAACTGCAACATTAGTAAGAGAAGACCATAAAGAAGATCAAGTATTCTCTTTAGTAGGCCCAAAAAGGTATGATGTACCATGGAGTGAGTTAGAACAAAGAGGATATATTGCTGAGGCTTTTTGTAGTGAAATTAGAATCCCTCTACCGCTAGATCAAGAAGTTAAATATGCACTAGCAAAACCTAGAGAACAATTTAAGATTGCAAGTGAAAACCCTAGAAAACTAGAAGTAGTACATTCTCTATTAAAAAAACATGAAGGTGAATTTATATTGATAATTGGGCAATATTTATCTCAACTTAAAGTTGTAGCAAAAGAATTAAATACACCAATAATTACAGGCTCAACTGCAAATAAAAAAAGAGATGAATTATACTCAAAGTTCAGAAAGGGAGAAATTAAGGTTTTAGTTGTTTCAAAAGTTGCAAACTTTGCTATTGATTTACCAGATGCTTCAGTAGCTATACAACTCTCAGGAACATTTGGATCTAGAGCAGAAGAAGCACAAAGATTAGGAAGAATATTAAGACCAAAAAAAATAAGCTCTCACTTCTATTCTTTAGTTACACAAAATTCTAATGAAGAAGAATTTGCACTAAATAGACAAAAGTTCTTAGCAGAACAAGGATATAAATATTCCATAGAAATTTATGATAAAGAAGAACAAATATAGAAGGATGTTTAATTAAAAAAATGAAAAGCAACCCAGATTTTTTTAAAACTTGGTTAATAAATTTAGATAATGATAAGTTTTATTATGAGGCAAGAAATTTTTTACCAGAAACTACTACTCCATTTAATCAAGAAATAGTTAGCGAAAATTTAGTTAGTTTTTTCCTAAATGAAGAGAAAGCTAAAGCCTTATTGTCTACAATAGATTATGTAGACAGTTTACTTTTGGGGATATTCTATATCACAGAAGGAGCTTCTACTAATCAAATATTAAATTTAATCAAACCTTTTGAAAAGAAAATAGAAAGTGAAAATCATGAATTTTCATATTACACATATTTTGAAAACAATGAACAAATTGAAGCTTTTAGCTATGTATCGTTAATAGAACATATATCTAACTTAAGTAAAAGATTGTTAATCTTATCAACGGATGATAAATTTATACTTAACCCTATTTTTGGAGAAGCATTATTAGAAAAAGCTACTTTATATCCTATTTTTTCAAACAATGACACATATGATCCTAATATAAAGAAGAATATTATTAACAGTGAATTTCTTAGAGGTTATTTAAGTATTGTAAAAATAAACCCAAAGTTAACTGAATATCAAAAAAGAAATTATGTTTCACAACTTTTTCCAACATTTGAAACAGAAGAATTAATTGAAGAAACAAATAAAGTAGATAAAATCTTAGAAGAATTAGAAATATTTAAACCATTTGATACAATAGAGTATGAAATACTACAGAATTTTATTGATTTATCAAATCTAGATATTGCTATTTTATTCTTTGCACAATCAATTGCACCTTTATATGATTATTTTCAAATTACATTTTTATATGCTAGAAAAGTAATATTATTTTTACAACATTTAAAAACTTTTGATGAAAAAGCATTAACTTTTGTTTTATCTACCCAAGCAATTCGATTTGAAAATTTTGAAATAGATACATTTATTGAAAAATTACTAGAGTTAAACATAATAATAAAAAAAGAGACCACCTATCAAATAAATTCTTTTGAAAAAGCATGCGAATTGCCCCAACCTCTAATTTTTGACACTGATTTAACGGTCAAATATATTGGGGAGAGAGGTAAAAATGATATTTTATGGCGTTTTGCTTCGCTTAGTTCATACGATATACAAACTACTTATAAATTAACTAAAGAAGATTTTAGAGATGCTTTAGATAGCTCTATGCATAAAGATGAAGTAATTAATTATATAAACAACAATTGCAAAAATATTAAAAACTGTAGCGCAATTAATTATTTTGATTTAATTGAAAAACAATACAGTCAATTAAGTGTTTATGATGGAATTGTTATTCAAACAAATAAAAGAATTTCTATGATAATTGACAATCATCCAGAAATAAAAGAATTTATTTTAGCTAAATTAAGCGAAGGTGTTTATCTAATGTCTCGCGAAAATGAAGCAATTTGGACTAATTATTTAGAAAAAGCTGGTTTAATTGTTCCAAGAAGAAAAGGTGATTTAATCCAAAGTGAAACTTTTTATACAAACGAACAGTGGAGACTTAGCAACAACTACCATCTAAAAGATGATCAACTTGCAATATTTAATACTTTAGTTAATATGGAAAGTAATTTATGTAAGTTTGAAAAAACAATTCTTTACAATCCCGTATGTGAAAAAGAATTCAATTCAAGAATATTAAGAGGAAGAATAGAATTAATGGAAATTAATAAATCAGAAAAACAAGATTTATTATCAAGATTAAGGAACTCTATGATAGTTGATGAATCTCAACTAGCTCCTCTTGTATTAGAAACAGACATAAGTGCTAGTGGTTTTGAATTTAGAAGAAAAGTAAATGTATGTAAAATGGCAGGTAAAGAAGAAAATACAGTATTAAAAGTTACTTATTCTACTCATGAGTTATTATTATTAGTTGAAAAAGTAAAATCTGAAAATAGCACTGAATATTTTGTTACTGCTAAAAAACTACCAACTTTAGAAACAATAACATTACCAATTAGCAAAATATATAATGCTAAAATCATGAACTACGTAATAAAATAGGAGTAATTATGCAAATTATACGGTTTAAATATAATAACGAAACACTTTTTGGGAATTATAATTGTGATACTAATTCGATTACAATTTATGAAGGCAATCCTTTTGAAGGCTTTTTTAAAACAACCAAAGAAATAGATATTAACAAGGTAGAAATATTAACACCTTGTGATTTCTCAAAAGCAATTTGTATAGGATTAAATTACAAAGATCATGCTATTGAATTTGAACTACCTATTCCAAAAAGTCCTATTGTTTTCTTAAAACCATCAACAAGTGCTTTAGCACATAAGCAAACTGTTATTAAACCTGATATGTGTAATAGATTAGATTATGAAGCAGAATTAGCTATAGTAATTAAAAAAACTGCAAAAGATGTAAAAAAAGAAGATGTTAATGACTACATTTTAGGATACACATGTGCAAATGATATAACTGCAAGAGATTTACAACCTAAAACTGGGCAATGGACTATTGCAAAAGGTTTTGATACATTTTGCCCTTTTGGTTACGTAATTAATACAGAATTAGATCCAAGCAATTTATTAATTTCAAGCGAAGTTAATGGAAAAATTATGCAAGAATCAAATACTAGTAATTTAATATTTGATGTTCCTTTTTTAGTAAGTTACTTATCTTCAATAATGACATTACTTCCAGGAGATATCATACTAACAGGAACCCCAGGGGGGATAAGCGGTATGAAAAAAGGTGATATAGTCAAAATAAAAATTGAAGGACTACCTGATTTAGAAAATACAATAGGATAAAAAATTTGCCAATCTCAAATGATTGGCATTATTTTTTATAAATCAATTTGCACCCAATGAGGATAGTGATAACCTGTAAAAGATTCAAATTGAAGCTTTCCTTGTGCAATTAACATATCACACCCATTTATAACCTTACAATCAACATCTTGAGCTCTTTTTAATAATTTAGTATATCTAGGCTTATATACTAAATCATATACAATCATTGATTTATTTAAAGAAAAATTTTCTAAAATATCATCATCAATATATGGTCCCATTCCAACCATTGTAGTTTGAACAATTAAGTCAGTAGAATCTTCTAAAGAAGAAATATTATCAAGTTCAATATAATTACTCATAGTTTCACTTGCTAATAATTTTGCTTTTTCCAAAGTTCTATTAGCAACAGTTACTTTTACATGATGGTTTCTAAGAGCCCAAACTACTGCTCTAGCAGCCCCACCTGCTCCAATTACTAAAGCATGTTTAATTGAATTTTCATTTATTTCTTTCTCTATAGGAGCTAAAAAACCATAATAATCAGTATTTGTTCCCTTCCACATACCTTGTATTCTGGTAACAGTATTACAAGCACCTATTTGTTTAACTTCCCTAGTAATCTTACCCAAATAAGGTAAAACATCTCTTTTATGGGGAATTGTAACAGAAAAACCATGAATTTTAATTAATTCAGCAAGTTTAAAAAAGGCTCTAACTTTATCTACTAAAAAAGGTACATATATTGCATTATAATGAATAGCATCAAATCCTGGATTATGAATTTTAGGAGAATCAGTATGTAAAACAGGATTTCCAATAATTCCATACACATTCGTTCTATTATTAACCTGATCAGCTCTATATAATAGCTTTAAAGATTTTGCAGATAATTGCCCAGGAGCTAATTCTTTTTCACAAGCAAAGGTTAGCATAGAACCAATTTTTTTATAAAGGATTCTAGTACAAACTCCATAGTCACCCATGCCAATTATTATTTTTTCTTTTATATCTTTTAATTCTTCATTTATCCTAAAGAGTGTTACAACATCAACTATTGTATTAGGTGTAACAGCAATTTTAGGGATATCACCTTTTTTGGATAATTTAGTAACTAAAGAGAATAAATTAGCTGGAAGTTTTTCCATATCATGAAAAGATCTTATTATTTTTATACCTTTATGTTTTAATTCATTTTCAAAATCAAAACGAGGAGAATCATTTTCTCCTTTTATTTTTAAATCAGATTTTTTTACATCTTCTTCAATATCCACATATGAAAAATCACCTTGAAGGACAATCTCTCTAAGCTTAGTTATTCTAGCTTTATCACTTAACTTTGATGTTCCACCATCACATACGCGTCTAAATGTAGCAATCGTAGGCAAAGCACATAATCTAGGAAATATTTGAGCGCTTGCTAATTCACCTTCATCTAACAAATCTAAACGTAATTCTACCATATCAATATATGGTCTATTTCTTTCAATTTGTTTTAAGGCTTTAGTTAATGTATT
The DNA here is from genome assembly GCF_050031695.1 of Pleomorphochaeta sp. Taxonomy (GTDB): domain Bacteria; phylum Spirochaetota; class Spirochaetia; order Sphaerochaetales; family Sphaerochaetaceae; genus Pleomorphochaeta. Next base: position 48,208 of record NZ_JBNAIC010000035.1, read on the forward strand.
TTCTGTAGTAGTAAGGCAAATCAATTAACCTCTCCTCCTGTTGTCATTAAAAACGACTATATGATAAACTCTATAATAACGGTAATAAGATTACTTATCAACATAAAAAATGGAGAAAAGAATGGGAACTCTACAAGTTCAACACATAAATTTAGCTTTTTCCGATCGAGATTTATTATTAAACGTTAACTTTATGTTAAATGAAAGATCTAGATCTGCTCTCGTTGGAGGCAACGGTAGCGGAAAATCAACTCTATTAAAAATAATAAATGGAGATATCCAAGCTGATAGCATGGAACTTGCTACAACAAAAGGGCTTAGAATATCTTACCTTCCTCAAAGTGATATAGTTTTTGAAACAGATACATTATTTGATGAAGTTGAAAAAAGTTACCACAGATTTAATGATATATTAAAAACAAAGCAAATCTTAGAAACTAAATTAGAAAACTGCATAGAAAAAGAAAATCTTGAACCTACTCTATTAAAGTTACACAATATTCAAGAAGAATTATTAAACAGTGGCTACTTTGATAGAAAAATGGCTATTGAAAAAATATTACTTGGTTTAGGTTTTGAATTATCTGATTTTACTAGAACATGTGATCAATTTTCAGGTGGTTGGCAAATGAGGATTGCTCTTGCAAAAGTATTATTAGAAAATCCTGATATCATGTTATTAGATGAACCTACAAACTATTTAGATATCGAAGCTAGAATATGGCTTAAAAACTATCTAAAAGCTTATAAAGGTGGATTAATGTTAGTTAGTCACGATCAAGGTTTTTTAGATGATACAATATTTGAAGTCTTTGAACTGTTTAATGGAAATTTATCTCATTACAGCGGTAACTACTCTTCTTATTTAAAACAAAGAGAGATAGAAATTGAACAGAAAAAAAAATTGAGAGAAAGACAACTTGCTCAAATAGAAAAAACAGAACAATTTATTGAAAAATTTAGATATAAAGCTTCAAAAGCTAAACAGGTTCAAAGCAGAATTAAACAAATAGAAAAAATTGACTTAGTTGAGGTCCCATCTCACCTAAAAAAACTTCATTTCACTTTTCCTGATGCTCCACACAGTGGTAACGAAGTATTAAAAGTAAACAATCTAAACAAAAACTATGGCGATTTAAATATTTTTGATGATTTAAGTTTTTTAGTTTCAAAAAACGATAGATTGGCTGTTACAGGAAGAAATGGTAAAGGGAAAAGTACTTTATTGAGAATGCTTTGTGAAAGAGATAAATCATATACAGGTGATATAATAGAGGGATCTAATGTTCAAATAGGTTATTTTGCTCAAGATACTGAAAAGACATTGAATCCTAATAACTCTGTAATCGAAGAATTAGAAGCTATTTCTAATACTAATCAACTTCCTTTGTTAAGAAATTACTTAGGTGCTTTTTTATTCCAAGGAGACGATGTATTTAAAAAAGTTAGTGTTTTAAGTGGTGGAGAGAGAAGCAGATTAGCATTATTAAAAATATTAATGCATCCTGTAAATCTATTAATATTAGATGAACCTACAAATCATTTAGACATAAACGCAAAAGAAATGTTGATTGAAGCTTTAAAAAATTATGATGGAACCATGATTTTTGTTAGTCACGACACATATTTTATTGAACATTTAGCAAATAGAATATTATATTTAAGTGATGACTCCCCTGTATTTTTTGAAGGAGATTATAATTACTTTAGATATAAATTAGAAGAAAAAGAGAAATATGAAGAAGCTGAAAATAATACTGCTTTAGAAACCATAGTTAAGGTTGAATCTAAAGGAGCATTAAGTTATAAAGCACAAAGAGAAAAAAATAATAAAATTAATAAATTAAAAAGAGATAATGAAAAGTTACTCATTGAAAATGAAACAATAACAAGCAAAATTGAAAAGTTAGAAATTGAAATGAGTAAAGAAGAAGTATACAGTGTTGCAGAAAAAATAAATAAAGTAATTAATGAAAAGGAAAAGTTAGAAAAACAACTCGAAATCAATGAAGAAATATGGCTAGAAAAAGAAGAAGAGCTACAAACTTTATTGGAGATATAAAAAATGAAAACTATAATATTAGCATCAAATTCAACTGCTAGACTAAACTTATTAAAAGATGCTGGTTTCAATGTTATTGTTAAAGGCCTTAATATAAATGAAACTTCAACAAAACTAAAACCTGAAGAAATAGTAACAGATTTAGCTTCCCAAAAATTAGAAGCTTATATTAATAAATATGGAACTTTAGAAAATAAAATAATATTAGCAGCTGACACTATGATTTTTCATAAAAACGAGTTAATCGGGAAAGCTAAAAATAAGCAAGAAGCTTATAATATATTAAAACGACTTAGTAATGATAAGCATCAAATATATTCAGGATATGCTATCTATCTACCAAATAAAGGAATAAAGATAGGTTATAATATTATAGATATTACTTTTAAGAATTTAACGGATTTAAGCATTATGGATTATTTATTTTTAGATGAATGGAAAGGTGCTGCTGGAGCGTATAGAATTCAAGGAATTGGATGCTCTTTAGTTAAAGAAACAAAAGGTGAATTTAGCGTTGCTGTGGGGTTGCCACTAAATGAAATTTCTGCTTTAATAAAGTCATCTTAATCATTCCACGATTAAGAAATTTCCGCCATTAGGTGAGATATATACGAAGGGAGACGACCTTGGTAAACAAAGAGCGTTTTATCAAGTACTAGTCGTCAGAATAGGAGAGGATATTATGTCCGTAGTAACAATGAAAAGCCTACTAGAATCAGGCGTACACTTTGGCCACCAAACAAAAAGATGGAATCCAAAGATGGCTCGTTTTATTTTTTCACAAAGAAACGGGATTCACATTATCGACCTACAAAAGACTTCAACTTGCATTGTAGAAGCTTATGAAGCTGCAAGAACTATCGTTAAAGATGGTAAGTCTATCTTATTTGTAGGAACAAAAAAACAAGCACAATTAGTTATTGAAACAGAAGCTAAACGTTGCGGCATGCCATACGTAAATAACCGTTGGTTAGGTGGTATGTTAACAAACTTCTCAACAATCAAAAAATCAATCGCTACATTAAAAAGAATTGAAAAAATGGAAAGTGATGGTACTTTTGAATCATTAACAAAAAAAGAAGTTTCTTTATTAACAAAACAAAAAAATAAATTAGAAAAGAACCTTGGTGGTATCAAAGATATGAAAGACTTACCAGGAGCTCTTTTTGTTGTTGACACAAAAAAAGAAGCAATTGCTATTACAGAAGCTAAAAAATTAGGTATTCCTGTAATTGCTGTTGTAGATACAAACTGTGATCCTACAGATATCACATACCCAATCCCAGGTAATGACGATGCTATCCGTGCTATTTCATTATTTGTTGAAATCATTTCAAGAGCAGTTATTGATGCTGACAACGAAACTGGTAACTTACAAATTGTTGAAAGCTTAGAAGAAGAAGCTGCTGAAGAAACTGTAGTTGAAGAAAAAGAAAGCGTAGTATTCTCAAGTGATGAAGAAAATGATCTTTCTAAATTCGAAGCAAATGATGATTCTAACAACGAAGAAACAAAAGGTTCAACAGTTGTTGCTGGAATTGAAGTAGACGATAAAACTCTATACCAAGAATAGGAGATATAAGATGGAAATTAAAGCTGCTATCGTAAAAAAATTACGTGATACAACAGGTGCAGGCATGATGGACTGTAAAAAAGCTTTAGTTAAAGCAGAAGGTGACTTTGATGCTGCAACTAAAATTTTACAAGAAATGGGCCTCGCTGCTGTAGCTAAAAGAGCTGACCGTGCAACTGAAAATGGTCGTATTTTCACTAAAATTACTAATGATAAAGCTATCTTAGTAGAAATTTCTTGTGAAACTGACTTCGTTGCAAAAAATGATGATTTCAAAAAATTAGGCGAAGAAATGTGTGAAGTAATCGCTACTAAAGGTTATTCTGAAATCAATGATGAATTAAATTCAATGGTAACTGGCTTAATTGCAACAATTAAAGAAAATATGTCACTAAAAACTGTTTTTGTTGTTGATTTAGCAGATAACGAATATGCTACAACTTATATTCACGGTGCTGGAGAAAAAGGTGTATTAGTTGAATTTAAAGCAGATAGTGCAAAAGCTTTTGAAAATGAAAGCGTTAAAGAATTCTGTGCAGATTGCGCATTACATGTTGCTGCATTTACACCTGAATTCTTAAATTCTGATGCAATTGATTCTGCAAAAATAGCTGACTTAGAAGGTATCTTTACTAAACAAGCTTTATCAATGGGTAAACCAGAAAAGATTGTTCCTAATATTGTAAAAGGTATGTTAGCTAAACACTTCAAAGAAATCTGTTTCGTAGATCAAGCTTTTGTAAAAGATGATAAGAAATCAGTTTCACAAAAAATGAAGGAAGTAGCAAAAGCTGCAAATTGTACATTAGAAATCACAGGTTTCCAAATGTATTCAACAGGCGCTTAATAAACAAATTTAATCAAAGCTCACTAGGCAACTAGTGAGCTTATTCATATTTGGAGGAATGAAATGGATACAGTATTAAAATCATTAGAAAGCAAAATGAAAAAGTCTATTCAAGCTCTAGAGCATGAATACCAAACTCTTAGAACTGGTCGTGCTAATGCTGCACTTTTTAACAACATTCAAGTTGAGTACTATGGTGCACCTACTCCATTATCACAAGTTGGTTCAATTTCAGTTCCTGAAGCAAGAATGGTTGTAATTCAACCTTGGGACAAAACAGTTCTTCCTGCAATTGAGAAAGCAATTTTAAAAAGTGAATTAGGATTAACACCTAATAATGATGGTAAATTAATCAGAATCACTTTCCCAGCTTTAACTGCTGACAGACGTAAAGAATTAGCTAAAAGTGCAAAACAAACAGCTGAAAAATATAAAGTTGGATTAAGAAATTTACGCCGTGAAGCTATTGATGAATTAAAATTAATGGAAAAAGAAAGTTTAATCAGTGAAGATGATCTTAAAGTTGGCGAAACTAAAGTTCAAAAAATTACTGATACTTATGTTGCAAAAGTTGGCGAAGTTGCATCAAGCAAAGAAAAAGAAATAATGGAGATATAATGGAATCTAAAAATTTAACTCATTTAGCTATAATAATGGATGGTAACGGTCGTTGGGCAAAAGCTAAAAACTTACCTAGAACTGCTGGCCATTTAGCTGGACTTAAGGCTTTGAAAAAAATTTTAATTGCTAGTAAAAAAAATGAGATTAAATTTTTATCATTATATGCTTTTTCAACAGAAAATTGGAGGCGACCTGATACTGAAGTTAATTATTTAATGAATCTAATTGCCTCCAAATTGCCTGGTGAAATAAAATTTTATCAAAAAGAAAAAATAAGAATTTTAGTTCGTGGAGATATTTCAAAACTACCTAAAAATGCACAAGAAGCTATAACAAAAGTTGAGAATTTAACAAAAGATAATAATGAATTGACGGTTATTCTTTGTATTAATTATGGTGGCCACGATGAAATTGTTAGAAGTGTAAATTCTTACATAAAAAATAACAATAAAGCACAAATTACAGCAGAAGATATAAAATCTAACATGCAATTTAGTGAAATAGTACCTAATGTTGATATGATAACTAGAAGTGCTGGAGAAAAAAGGCTAAGCAATTTTTTACTTTGGGAAAGTGCTTACGCTGAGTTAGGTTTTTATGATACACTATTCCCAGACTGGGATGAATCTATGATTATAAAAATAATTGAAGATTATAAATCTAGGATACGAAAATTCGGAGGTATAATTTAATGTCCTCACTTAAGCAACGTCTATTAACTACTTTACTTGGCATACCATTATTGTTGATAGTAATTTTTTTATTACCTCAATTTGGTCACTTAGCATTTGCTATCGTTGCAATTGGATTTACTTTATTAGGAAGTAAAGAAATATATCAATTAATTGAAAAGAAGTTTGATATAACTCCAAATTTACCTTTTTATTTAACAGGCCTTTTACCTTTATCAGCATGGATAAGTTCAATAACAAATATTAACAATTTAGTTGATCTTTGTTTTGTTTTTTTATTAATCCTATCTTTTGCAATAGAGATTTATGATGGAACTAAACAAGAAACACCTTTTCAAAATTCATTTTTAAAAATTTCAATAAATAGTTTTTCTTTATTATATCCTGGATATTTATTATCTTTTATTATTAAGTTAAACACTTTTGAATCAGTTTCTTCGCTTTATGCATTATTCCTACTAGCTGTTTTTTCTAATGATATTTTTGCCTATGTTTTTGGTATGTTATTTGGAAAAAATTCAAGAGGCTTTATTAAAGCTAGCCCAAATAAAAGTGTTGTTGGTTTTGTAGGTGGAATAATTTCAAGCATTTTAATTAGTATCGTAGCTACTCTTTTATTTAAAGTCCCAATTACTATTATTGAAGCAGGTATTTTAGGATTAACAATTTCATTTAGTGCAAATATTGGTGATTTAATCGAATCTGTAATAAAAAGAAGTACTTCTGTTAAGGATACTGGTAGTTTTATTCCAGGACGTGGTGGAGCTCTAGACAATTTAGATTCTTTACTTACAAGTGCTCCAGTTTTTTATTTATTAATTGAAATATTTATAAGATAAGATATTATGAAAAAAGTAATTATTTTAGGTGCGACAGGAAGCATAGGATCAACTTGTTTAAAAGCTATAGAAGAGAAGACTTTACCTATTGAAGTTGTAGCCATAAGTGCAAATACTAACTATAAAAAACTTGAAGAAATTTCCTTAAAACATAATATATCAAATTTATTACTCACGAATTCTGATTACAGAAATACAAATTTCAATTATTTTAATTCAATTGATGATCTACTAAAAAATATAGAATGTGATGTAGTATTAAATGGCATAGCAGGATTTGACGGCCTTAATGCAACAATTAAAGCATTAAATAATAATAGAGATGTTGCTTTGGCTAATAAAGAATCTGTTGTAACAGGTGGTTCTTTTATTTTTGATTTAGCTAAAAAAAATAATTGCAAAATTATACCTGTAGATAGTGAACATTCTGCTCTAAAAGCTTTAGTAGAATCACATAAAAAAGAAAATATTAAATCTCTTATTATAACTGCAAGTGGTGGTCCATTTAGAACATTAGATTTTAACGAATTTAAAAATATTACAGTTGAAAAAGCATTAAACCATCCAACTTGGAAAATGGGGAAAAAAATAACAATTGACAGTTCCACTCTAGCAAATAAAGCACTAGAAGTTATAGAAGCTTCATATTTGTTTGGATTTGAAGCTAATAACATTGAAGTAAGTGTACATCCTCAAAGTATCATACATTCAATGATTAGAATGCATGATGGTGCTATATATGCACAACTTGGAACACCTAATATGTCCTTACCTATAATAGAAGGAATATTAAATGATTATACAAATGAAGAATTAGTAAAACCTTTAGATTTCACTAATCTATCATTAACTTTTGAAAAACCTAATTATGATAAATTCCCTTTATTAAAATGTGCTTATGATATCCTAGAAAAAAAACAAGGCTATCCAATTGCTTTTAATGCAGCTAATGAAGAAGCAGTTTATGCTTTCTTGCGAAAAGATATTTCTTATCTCAAACTTCAAGATTTAGTTTTAAAAACTTTAGAAAAGGACTTCTCCTATACAATTAAAAATTTTGATGACGTATTAGAAGTTGATAAAAAAGCAAGAATTATTGCAAACAGTATGATTTAAATTATTCAATTTAATGGTATAATTAAATATGGATCAAATTTTATCAACAATAATAAAATATGCTGTCGGTATTCTTGGTGTAGGGATTATAGTTCTATTACACGAAATTGGGCATTTCATTGCTGCAAGAATATTCAAAATTGATGTAGAAATTTTTTCTGTCGGATTTGGTCCAAAAATGATTGGTAAAAGAATAGGACATACTGAATATAGAATTTCATGGTTTTTATTTGGTGGGTATTGTAAAATGAAAGGAGCCGATGATTTAACAAGAGCACTAGATCACAATAAAGATAAATTTATACATATTGAAAGTGGTTCTTTGTTTTCAGTAAAACCTATTTACAAGTTCTTAACATACCTAGCAGGACCAACAACCAATTTTTTATTAACAATTCTTCTATGTACAGCATTATTTACAACTCCTCATCAAGAATTATCTATTCCTGCAACAATTACTCCTATTGATGAATACCCTATCCTATTTGAGAATCAAATTAGTCCTGCAAGCATTTATGGACTAGAAAAATATGATAAAATTATTAAATTCAATAATATAGAAATAGAAGATTGGCAAAATTTTAGAAATGAATTAGCAAAAAACAACTCTAGTGAAATATCTTTATTAGTTGAAAGAAATGATAAATTATATAATTTAATTATTGTAGGTGAAAAAACTGAGGCTGATTCTTATCGCTATGGAATCACTTATATTATTGATACACAAATATCTCTTGTCAGACTATTTTCTCCAGAATATAAAGCTGGACTTAGAAAAGGAGATATAATAACAAAGGTTAATGGAAATGAAATTTCAAACAATTTAGATTTATTAACTTTTTTCAAAGATATTGAAACTGATTCAATTTCTCTAACAATAAATCGGGATAAAAAAATAAAAACAATTATTTACACACCTGAAACAAATACCAACGGTAGTGTTAAAAATAATTTTTCACTCTCTGCTCCAACAAAAAAAATTGAAGGTCAATCAATTTCACTTGCATTAACTGAAGGTTTTGACATGGCTATTAATTTATTTAATGATACAATAATCAGCATTAAAAACTTAATAACTAGAAATACTAATGACATTAGAACTGTATTTACAGGTCCTATGAGAGCATCATTAATGATAGGAAATATTACTGTATTAGGCTTTGAAAATAATATTGCAAGTGGAATAAGAGCTTTTTTATATCTTTTAGCCGTTGTATCAATTTCTTTAACAATTGCCAATTTACTTCCGATTCCAGCATTTGATGGTGGACAAATGCTAATTTCTTTATTAGAGATGATTAGAAAGAAAAAAATTTCACCTAAACATTATTGGATATCTCAGATTATAGGTTTAATTTTTGTTATTATATTATTTTCTGTAATGTATTTTGTAGATATCAGATATTTTCTTTCCTTAATATAAATAACAATAACTTATAAGGTTTATATACACCCCCACAAATATCAATATGTGGGGTTTTTTTATACACAATTTTAATATTGACCCTTTTAAATAAAATTTAAGGATACTATCATCTAAATATATAGGAGGCTACATATGGGAATTCCACATAAAGCAGCAAGAACTGCTATAAGTGCTGGATTAGATATAGCTATAAATCACGCAAAGAATAATGAAGAACAAGGAATAAATGATATTATTAATCTATTTAATAAATATTTCAAACCTACAGAAAAAGATAAAAAAATGTCTGGAGGCAATGCGTTTTCAGGTATTGCTGAAGCAACTTCAGATCCAAACTCAAAATGGATGAGATATGCAAAGAATTTGATTAAAAATGTTGATCCAAAAATTGTTAAAACACTGTTACTAAATTTAGGTTATGAAGCTGGATATCGTGGATTAAATACAGTTAGAGAATCAAGTGAAAAATATGATTGTAATGTTCCTTGGACAATGATGTTTGATCCAACAAGCGCTTGCAATATGCATTGCAAAGGTTGTTGGTCAGGAGAATATGGCCCAAAACATAATTTATCTTTTGAAGATATGGATTCAATCGTTTCTCAAGGAAAAGAATTGGGTACTCACATGTATTTATTAACAGGTGGAGAACCTTTAGTAAGAAAAGCAGATCTTATAAAACTTGCAAAAAAACATAATGATTGTATTTTCCACTGTTTTACTAATGGAACATTAGTAGATGAAGCATTTTGTAAAGAAATGTTAGCATGTAGAAATATTATATTAGCTATTTCATTAGAAGGTTTCAAAGAGCAAAATGACTTTAGACGAGGTGAAGGCTGTTTTGATAAAGTAATGGCTTCAATGGACTTACTTAAAAAATATAAACTTCCATTTGGTACTTCAGTATGTTGGACTAGTAAAAACTGTGAAACTGTAATTAGTGATGAATTTTTACAACTTTTAGTAAATAAAGGTTGTTTATGGGCATGGTATTTTCATTTTATGCCTGTAGGTCAAAATACAGGTAACGAATTAATTCCAACTCCTGAACAAAGAGAATTCATGTTAAAAACATTAAGAAAGAAAAGAAGAGAAAATAATGATCATCTTATTGTTATGTTAGACTTCCAAAATGATGGTGAATTTGTTGGAGGATGTATTGCTGGTGGAAAGCATTTTTTACATATTAATCCTAATGGAGATGTAGAACCTTGTGTATTTATACATTATTCTACTGCAAATATTCATGAAAACACTATACTAGAAGCCTTACAACAACCATTATTCATGCAATATAGAAAGAATCAACCTTTCAATAAAAACATGTTTAGGCCATGCCCAATGCTAGAAAATCCTGAATTCTTACCAAAAATGGTAAAAGAAGCTAAAGCAGAATCAACAGATTTAGAAGCACCGGAACAAGCAACTCATCTAGTTTCTAAAACTAAAGAATATGCAAAAGCTTGGGCTCCAGTAGCTGATAGACTTTGGGAAGAAAGATTAGAAGAGAAAGCTAACAAAAATGCTTAATCTATAAACACACTAAAATAGAAATCCATATATAATATATATTCCTTTTTGTATATGGTTTCTTTCTCTGTTCTCCTTCAGTTCTTTACTGAAGGAGTTTATTTATTGAGTATTCGCATTGAAATCGCGAGAAAGTTCTTCGAATTTAACGATATTTCGATGAAAGCCCAATTCAATTTTACCGGTTTCACCATTTCTATTTTTTGCAACAAGAACTTCTGTTTTTTGTATAACTGCTTCTTCTGCATTATTTCTATGTAATAAAATTACAACATCAGCATCTTGTTCGATAGAGCCGGATTCCCTCAAATCTGATAATCTAGGTAATTGGCCATCGGTTTGTCTTCCAACTTGGGATAAAACTATAATAGGTATATTTAATTCACGAGTTAATTGTTTTAAAGTTCTAGAAATATTAGCTATCTGTTCATGTCTAGGTATTGAATTGTCTGAATTTTGAATTAAACCAATATAATCAATAAATAATAATTGTATATCTTTCTCTCTTTTCATTTTTCTAGCTTGAGTTCTAATATCATTTAATTGCATGTTTGGTGTATCTTGAATATATAATTCTTTTTTTGATAAATGATCACAAGCTTCAAAAATTTCTTCTAATTCATTATCAGTTAATAAACCATTTCTGATATGAGAAAAATCAACATTACTAATACCTGTAATTGCTCTTTCAAGTAAATCTGTAGCCTTCATTTCTAATGATAAAAAACCAACTCTATATGAATGCATAATAATCATATTTAAAGCAACAGTTAATGCAAATGCTGTTTTACCTATAGATGGACGAGCTCCTATTACTACATAATCCTGCTCTTTAAACCCACCGGAAAGTCTTTTATCTAATTCATTAAAGCCTGTACTATAACCGATAAAACTATCATCTTTTGTTCTATCTTGAATAGTTGTAATAACACTCATTAATAAATCAGGTGCAAAAACATAATCTCCAGCTACATTTCCATTAGAGGCTAAATCAGATAATAAACTTTCGCCATTATCAATTGAAGATGAAACATCCTGAGTTAAATCAAACGCATCATCTTTTAATGAAGTTGCAATAGTTATTAATTTTCTACGCATAGATAATTTTTTAATCATTTTTGCGTATATAATTGCGTTTGATGATGATGGAGCATCACTAGTCAAACTTGATAAATAAGAAACACCACCACAAACTTCAAGTTTATTATTTTTATTAAGACTATCAACTAAAGTAATAATATCTATAATATTGTTAGGATTGTCTTGAAAATAATCAAGCATCGTCTGAAACAATTCTCTATGCCCATTTTTATAGAAGTCATTAGCTCCTATTATTGTAGATAATTCATTCATTATAGAACTATCTAACAAAACAGAGCCTAATATTGCTTTTTCAGCTGCTTCATCACTTGGTAAGATGCGCATATTGTTTTCAAACGATGCCATATAGTATTAACTCCTATTATTCTGTTACAGGAGCTTCTTCTACTACTTCTTTTGCTTCTTCAGCAGCTGCTGCTTCTTTAGCTGCTAATTCTGCTGCTTTCTTTTCTTCAGCTTGACGTTGTTTAATTTGAGCTTCACTTTCAACAACAATTTTTACAACAGCATAATCTTTTTCATATAAATGGATACGTACTGAATAATTACCAACCATTTTGATCATGTTAGAAGCAACTTCAATCTTCTTTCTTTCGATTTCAATTCCTTCTTTTGCTAATGCTTCTTGAATCATTGAAGAAGTAACACTACCAAATAATTTACCAGTATCACCAGCTGATACAACTAAATTTAATGTTAAATCGTCTAATCTTTCTTTTAAGCTTGCAGAAGCTTTTCTCTTTTCTGCTTTTCTAGCTTCAATAGCTTTTGCACGACTATTTACAATAGCTAAATTAGTTTTATTATATGCTACAGCATATCCTTGTGGTAATAGATAGTTACGAGCATATCCATCTTTTACTACTACTACATCACCCTCTTCACCGAGGTTTATTACATCCTGATTAAGAATAATCTTCATATTGAAAACTCCTTCTCTCTTACTTTCTATATGTAAACCATGTCTCCGAAACACCTATAATAGGTAATCCGACGACAGCAACTATGTTCAAACCTTGAAATAGTATTATTAAAAATAATGCCAATCCAAAAACTCTTGCAGCTCTTGTATGGTAACCTTTTATTCGACGTCTATATAATAATATAGATAAAGCTTGTATTGAAAACAATAAAGCTAAATATAAAGCTATATTAATTACTACTAATGAAAGACCTATAGGAAAATCTATAAATACTCCTAATAATAATAATACAAGACTTATCAAAAAAAGCCACATAAATATTTCTGGCAGTTTCCAGTTCATTACTTTATCATCAAAACTTTCATCTCCTACATAAGTGGGAGTAGATAAAGCAAAAAAAGCATTAAAGCCAAAACAACCTGCGCCTAAAGGTAATAACATTGAAAAAACAACCAACCTCATAGTAGAGAATAACTCATCTATAGGAACTCCTAAAACTAAAGAAGTTTGTTGAGTGTCTTGATTTAATATTGTATTCAGTGCGTCAACTATAGCTTCATCTACTGCTAAAGCCATCTCTGAATCTGTTTTAAACCATATTCCGATTATTACCATCATCAATGCAACGATTGCTGAACTTGATACATACCTTACTAACAACCGATATTCGTCTAATAAAATCCAAACAATTGAACATCCTATTAATACTACCGGTAAGAACAACCCAATTGAGAGAATACCTAAAACACTTTTATCTGAAAGTTGATCCCTTAAGGGAACTAATTCAACAGCTAAAACAAAAACTAATAAAATAGCTAATGCATATAAGGTTTTTTCTCTCTCTTTACTTCGAAAATAATAATAAAGTAAAGGTAAAACCAATAAAAATGAAGTAAACCCAATTAAGTAAAAAACAGCACTCATTACTGTAGCAATGTATATTGAGTTATTTCTTCTATCGATTAGTACCATATAACCTCTTTTATTTCTTTTCGAAAGGTAAGTATCCTAAAATACGTGCTTTTTTAATTTCAGCTGTTACAGCTCTTTGGTGCTTAGCACAGTTACCTGTAATACGTGCAGGAAGGATTTTACCTCTGTCTGTTGTGTATCTTTTTAACTGTTCAGGATTCTTATAATCTGGTGTAGTATTGTTTGCACAGAATCTACATACCTTTTTTCTAAAACCGCCACGGCGAGCTCCACCTTTTCTAGGGGCCCTTTCTTTCTTTTCTTCTTTAGCGTCATTATTTTCGCGCATTATTCGTTTCTCCTAAAATCTTAAAATGGAATGTCATCAGCAAAATCTTCAGGTCCATTATTAATTGGTGCATTATTTGCATTATTAAATGAATTATTTTGGTTACTAGGATTATTTTGATAATTATTCCCAGTATTTCCAAATTGTTGATTACCAGTATTATTTTGGTTGGAATTGAAGTTTTGATTTTGATTCCTATTATTTTCATAAGCTTGCTTATAAGGATTTGAATTAGAATTACTATTTTTACTTCCTAACAAACTCAATGAATTTACAATGACTACAACCTTACTTCTTTTTTGTCCATTAGTTTCCCAACTTTGTTGATCTAAGTAACCATTAATAGATACTTGCTGCCCTTGTGTTAAATATGAACTAACACCTTCTGCAGCCTTCCCAAAAAAGGTACAATCAAAAAAACTTACGCTATCTTCCCAATTACCATTAGGATTCTTTTTTCTGCGATTAACCGCAAGAGAAAAAGAACAAATAGCAAATCCAGAATTTGTATAACGCATTTCACAAGGTCTTGTTAACCTTCCAACTAATGCAACAATATTTAAATCAGTAGCCATAAACCATCTCCATACATCAAATATTAATTTTCTTTTTTAACAAATAAGAATTTAATAATTGAGTTATTAAGTAAGAATTTTTTTTCGAAAGTAACAATAGATGATGGGTCTGCAGCAATTTCATAGTAATAATAATGACCTTTATCTTGTTTCTTCATTTCATAGGCGAATAATTTAACGCCCAAGTCTTCTTGCTTGGTGATTTCAACACCTGCTGCCTCAAACAAACTAGAAACTTGTTTTAGACCAGCTTGAGTATCTTCTTCGTTTGCTCTGAAGATAATTGTGAACTCATAATTTCTCATGCGTCCTCCTTACGGACATAAAGATCCACAAATAGTGGATAAAGAGGCTTCTTTATAATTAAATTTGCAAATTAATTAAATTATAAAGCGTGTGTTTGCCATTCAAACACAACAACTGACACTGTTCGCTAGAAAACCGTCGGAGAAATAACCGACGGTTAATAGCCGAGTACTGACTAGCAGTAAAAGCGAATTGCAAAGAATCGCCTAAGAATTACTTATTTTTATGTCTGTTCTTTCTTAGTTTTTTCTTTCTCTTGTGAGTTGCAATCTTATGCTTTTTTCTTTTTCTTCCACAAGGCACTGTAAAGCTCCTTCAATATGATTACCCGGTTTTAATTATCACAACGTGACCCGGAGTTGTTTATTAATTTATAGCTATTATGATTAAAATACTAATTAAGTAATTCACCACAACAAACCACTGTGTAAGAATATTAATTTTATAACTATTTTTCAAGACTAATTATTGAAATAATAATGAGTTTTTCAAACTATTTTCGACTTATTTAATATATTTTTATAAAAAAAAATATTGTTTTTCATTTAAAAACAAGTATATACTCATATTTAGGGAGAGATATTATAATAGATGAAAGTATTAATTTTTGGTCTAGGTGTTAATGGTGGAGGTTTTTCAGCAGCTAAATACTTTTTAGAACATAAAAATGAAGTATTAATTACGGATATTAAATTAGAAAAATCTTTTACAAAAGCTATTAATATACTAGAAAAATTAGGAGCTAAATTCCACCTAGGACAGCACTCAAAAGAAGATTTTTTATGGGCTGATTTAGTAGTAAAAAACACTTCAATTTTACCAAACAATATATATCTTAAATATGCTAAAAGAATCACTAATGATTTTGCTTTTTTAATTAATAATTACAATTTAAATAAGATAAAAATTATTGGAATTACTGGAACAAAAGGCAAAACAACAACATCACATGCAATTTTTCATGTTCTAAAAAAATTAAATTATAATGTAAAATTAGTTGGGAATATGGGTATTAGTGCATTTGAAATTGCATCTTATATTGAGAAAAATGATCAAAAAATTGATTATCTAGTATGCGAATTTTCTTCTTGGCAACTAAGAGATACTTTTTTATATTTAGAAAAAGAATTTCCATCAACAAAAGTCGCAGTATTTACTAACCTATTAGAAGACCATCAAAACTCTTACGATTCTATGGAAAGATATTTACAAGATAAATTAAAACTATTTACAAAAAATACTAAACAAGTAATTTGTCCTAAAGCTTTTGAAAAAAGTGTTTTAGAAAAAACCAATATAAAGAAAAGAAATCTCATTTTTTTAGAAACTAAACTTAATATAGATTTATCAAACACTCCTGAGTTAATACCAGCATACAAAGCACTTAGTTCACTAAAAATAAAATCTGATACTATATTAAAACATTTAAATACGTTTAGTGGAGTTTCTCATAGAATAGAATGGCTAGGAATTCATAAAAATATATTATTTGTTAATGATAGTGCTGCAACTATCCCTGAAGCTATAGCTTTTAGTATTTCACATTTTAGAGATGTAAATTTGCATTTAATATGCGGTGGAACTGATAAAAATTTAAAGGTTAAAACATTAATTAATGTATTTCATAAAGTTTCTTCAATTACATTACTTGATGGCAGTTTTACTCAAAACAAGTTAATTCCTTACTTAAAAGATAACAAAATCAAGTATAATGGACCTTATAAACAAATGAAATCAGCTGTTAATAAAGCATATAATTTAGCAAATGAAGATCAATCAAGAGAAATGAAGGTTGTAATATTATCACCAGGAGCAACTAGTTTTGAGTTATTTATAAATGAATTTGATAGAGGAAATCAATTCAAAAAAAGTGTGAAATTAATTATCGATAAATAGCATTTCTAATTTTTTCTGCAGCTTTATACAATAAATACATAAATTTATTTATTGGATAATCAAGAGTTTTTGGCCTTTTATATACACATCCACCAAAAGAAGTTTTAAATAAAGTAAGACTTTTTAAATGTGATGATTTATTATCTAAACCAATACCATGAAAATCATAAGATTTAACACCTATTTCTTTCAATTTATAAATAGCATAATCCTGCATTGAATAACTTGGGGAATGCTTATCTAATTTTTTAGAAGCACCAAAAAGATAGATAGCTAAATCTTCAGAATAAATAATAATTAATCCTCCAACTAAGTTCCCATCTTTATAAGAAAATATAAACTTCTTATTTACATCACTATTAGTATATAAAACAGATTTAATATAATCTAAGTTTCTTAAACTAAAACCATCTCTTTTAGCTGTTTCTTGATAAATAGAATACCAAAGATTAATATTAATATCATTAATTTCAACTTCTTTTGTTTCTATTATTCCTTCATTCTTTTTTAAATTTCTTTTTGCCCTTTTTTTATACTCAGATAGTATTTCATCATAAGATCTCGTTAAATCAATTCTTACAGTAGCCTCAGGTTGAATACTCTCTTTAGAAAATCTAAATTTAGTTTTATTTATGTCAACATTAACAAATTCAAAAGGCAAATCTACTTTTAATAATATGCATTTTTCTTTTAACATTTTCTTTATTATTCTTAGGGCAGAATAAAAAGTATTCAAAGATATTTGATTAACGCTTTTAATTGAAACAGGAGAAAAAGGTATATATCCTATATAATAATTACAAAAAATCTTTTTAGTCATTAGTAATAATTCAAACTCATTATTATTCTCTTTAATTAAAAAAGCATAAGAATTCCAATGATTTAATGATTTAACTTTTGACCAATAATCACTAACAAACGGATTTTTCACTCTCAAATCTAGAGTGTTAATATTTATAATTTCCAAACTATTTAAACACTCTCAAGTTCTACTAATACGTAGCCTTCCATATCCCAATACCTAGTAGCACCAGTATAACCAGTCCATGAAAAATTAAAATCAATTAAATCTAAAGCATGAGATCCTGTTGAAATTAGAATACTATATGTATATTTACTAGCTTCTACTGAACGTCCATTATACAATAATGTAGCGTTTTGATTTTGAACATTATAATCTGGAACTATATAATAGTAATAAGAATAATAAGGTGGTGTCCACATTTCAAAATAATCAGTTGAAACAGTTGCATTCAAATTTAATTCAACTTCAGGATAAGCTCCTTCATTGTATTCGGTATCATCAACTGGAACAAAATATTTAGAAAAATAAATATTTAAATCATATAAATAATATTTATTACGAGGTCTATAAAAATTACTTTCAACATATAAAGTAAAATCATCAGTTTGATTAGATACGCTTAAATCATAATCTTCAGTTTCATATTGTATTGTTGATTGAGAATAATCGATACTAGAATTATTCGCATATAATATAAAAAGAGGTGAAGAATTCGGGTTCCAAATTGAATATATTTCAAGAGGTTGACCAAAATTTGGCCCAGAAATTGGAGTTGCTGAAAATAAAATAGAATTTGCAAGTGTTGTCATAATTAGTGAAATAAATATGATTTTTTTCCTCATGTCATCCTCTTATCTAATAAAATCAATTATAATTTAACACGAAAAATCAAATATAACAAGATTTGATAACAAAATATAGCAAAAATATCTTAAAAGTAAACTAAATTATTGACAATTTGAATCAATCATAATAATCTTATGACATGAGAATAGGAAAATATATGAAAAAAATTTTAATTTTATTAGCGATTACTATTTTTGCTTCATCATTCATATTTTGCACATATGATAGCTATGAATATAAAATTGATTTTTTAAACATTGAAGAACAAGATGCCTTAATTAACTTAACAATAAAAAATACTGAAAATTCTTTTGAGACCGAAGTACTAAGCGGTCAAAAAATAATCGAATTAACTACAATTTCAACAGACACAAATTATCTTGACCAAGCAACTCCTCACATAAACATTGAAAATTATAAAGCAACTTTATCAGACGGGACTAACAGTTCTACTTGTACACTTCTTGTAAAAACTACTATCAACTATGAGTATATAGATGATGAAACAACTTGGTATCTCATTGATGATGCTAAGACTTACATTTATAATAGAACTAAATTAACAGAACTTGCTTCTAGTTTTGATATTACCCTCTATTATTTGATAGATAACCCTAATAACATTTTAAATACATCTGGAGCTTCTGATTCATTTTTAACACTTGATACAGGTGGAGCAACAAACTACTATCTGTTTTATTTAGATAATTATTATGATACAGAAGAATCATTTTTTAGTAGCTCTCTATCCGACTCTATTAACCTTCAAGCAACCCCTGAAAGTTTTATCGAAGTTTATGATACATATCTACAAGTAAATGCACAGAGACCTAGTAGTTGGACTAATTCTAGCTTTTTCAACTCCCCTTCTTCAGATAATTTAGAATGGGAAATATACTTACAAGCTATATTAACAGATCCATTAGCTGAGACAAAAGACAGTTCAGATAGTTACTATATAGGATTACAAATTACAAGTGAAAATAATTTTATATTAAAATCTAATTCGCCTGGTGAAGGAGATAAACAACTCCCTTATACACTAAAAGTTAGTAAGAGCGATAAAAAGACTCATACTGTTAGTAATGGTGATAAATATGTAGTTCAAAAAATCAGTGCTGAAGAATTAAAACAATTTAATCTTTATATAACTACTTCATCTAGTAACATAAATGATTTAAATGCAGGTTTATTTTCCGATACTATCTACTTAAATTTTGAGACCACTGAAGATGAAAGTTATAGCAATAAGAAAATAACAGTATTTTGATTAATGATCAGATTTCAACCCTGCTCCACACATAGTAATTAAACAGTCCTTTAAAACTCCATTATTTTTAATATAATTTTCATATGCTGCATAATTTGCAGCTGTTGTATGTTCACAATATATTCCTTTTTTAGCTAAAGTAGACCTAGCATTTAAAATATCTTTTTCTAAGGCATAAATAAATTCAACATTATATTTATAACAATAGTCAAGAATTTCTTTATCTCTCATTGGTTTACCAATTGCAATACCTTCTGCAAGGGTTGTCTTTATATCAACAATAGAAGCAATTATTTTATGCTTTTTGAAAGAGGTTAATAAAGGAGCACAGTATTCGCTTTGAATTGCAAATATTTTTGGCATTTCATTAATTACCCCGCTATTTTTTAATTCTTCTAAACCTTTCATTACTCCTAAAAACAATGTACCATTACCTACTGGTATGAATATATTCTCAGGAATTCTTCTCAATTGTTCATAAACTTCATAAATATAGGTTTTAGTCCCTTCATAAAAAAATGGATTATAAACATGATTAGCATAATAAACATTATCACTTTCAACTTTTGATCTACATACATCGGCACAATGGTCCCTACTCCCTTTTACTACATTTACTTTAGCTCCATGAGCTTTTATCATGGCGATTTTTTTAGGGGAAGTATTTTCAGGAACAAATATTTCACACTTAATATTAGCCTTTGCACAATATGCTGCTACACTGTTTCCTGCATTACCACTACTGTCTTGCACAACAGATTTAACACCTATAGCTTTACAATGTGAAATTAATACAGCAGCTCCCCTATCTTTATAAGATAAAGTTGGCATAAAATAGTCCATTTTAAGCATAAGATTATCATCAAAATTTATAATAGGAGAAAGCCCCTCACCAAGAGTTATATCTTTATAGCTATCATCTATTAAAGCTAAAAAAGGTCTGTACCTAAAAATATTCCATTGAGTATTATCAATTTTATCAATTTCAAATTTAGGAGGTGTAAAATCTAATTTCCATAGCCCACCACATTCACACTTAGGTTTTAATGTTGAAACACTCTCTTTTTTTCCACACTTAGAACAAACAAATTTCATTTATTTCTCCTCGATTTCTGCTATTGCTTCAATTTCTATTAACGCCCCATGATGAAGATCTCTAGATGGAACAACTACTCTTGCCGGCTTATGTGACTCAAAAAAAGAACTATATACATCATTAACAATATCCCAGTATTTGATATCTGGTATATAAATTCGACATTGAACTATATTAAATTTAGTTAATTCTACTTTTTCTAATATCAGCTTAATATTATTTAATACTTGTTGAGTTTGGATAGTAATATCACCATCAACCACTTTACCACTCTTATAATCAATTGGTAATTGTCCCGAAATATATACCATATTATTTGATATAACAGCCGGTGAATAATGGCCCTTTTTATTAGATTCTAAATATATATGTTTCATATTACCTACCTTTTACATATTGTATAGATATCTTCTCTTCTATGTTTTAATAGTGGAAGCTGTTCTCTAATTTCATCTATTTTAGTTAAATCAAGATTTTTTATCATTATCCCTTCTTTTGAATCTAACTCACTTACAATTTCACCCCAAGGATCTGTGATTATACTATGACCATAAGATTTATAAGAAGCTTTCATATCTCTAGCTGGAGAAGTTCCAATAACAAACACTTGATTATTTAATGCCTGAGATTTAAACATTGTTTGCCAATGAGATGGCCCTGTAGTCAGATTAAAAGAAGCAGGGACTAAAATTACTTTTGCACCATCTAAAGTCATTAATCTACTTAGTTCTGGAAATCTAAAATCATAACAAATACACAGTCCCATTTTACCAAATTCAGTATTAAAAGTAGTTATTTGATTACCAGCAGTTAAAGTTTCAGACTCTTTAAATGATTGTCCACCCTTAATATCAATATCAAATAAATGCATCTTTCTGTGTTTTGCAATTTTATTCCCATCTCTATCAAAAACATAAGCTGTGTTATAAACACTATTACCATCTAGCTCACTAATAGATCCTGCAGAAAGGTATACTTTATATTTCTCTGCAATATTAGATAAAAAGTTGTATATATCTCCACCTTCTTTCTCTGCATAACTATGAAATAAATTAATATCATATGGGCAATCAAACATTTCACCCAAACAAACTAAATCAACATTTTCATTTCTAATATCTTCAATAAACTTTTCGACTCTTTTCTTAGTCTCTTCTTTATCTTTTGAAACTTTCATCTGTATTTGAGCTACTTTCATTTTCTTTTCCCCCTTACAATATCTAAATAACTATAAACTGTAACTTTATTTATATTCATTTTTTTAGCAACTTCTTCAACACTCCCTTTCATCAAAAAAATACCTTTTTTATCCATGAATCTTATTTTTTCTATTCTTTCATCCCTAGTTAAAATATCAATATTACAGTCTTTTAAAATATTATCAATTAAAGATGTAATCATAGTATTTACATGTAAATTATCATCTTCAACTTCAAAATCATTTTTTATTATATCATCACTTATATCATCAAAGAAAGTTGTTTCCCTATTAGGTAAAAAAGCCTTTAAATAATCAATTTGTTTAGTAACCTTAGTTGTATCAATATTAATACATAAAGCTCCTACTAATTTATTATTCTCATCTCTAATTAAAAGAGTAGATGATCTTACTAATACATTTAATGTAGTTTTAAAATAATAATTACAGACATAGTCATCTTTAAGTTTTTTTGAATAAATAACCTGTTTAATTATATGATCAAAACTTTGCCCTACTTCTCTTTTAGTTACTACAGGGTTTTCAACATAGACAACTGAGTGCTCAGGATTTGACAAATCATGGATAACTACTTCACAATCAGTACCAAAAGTTTCAACAATTATTTTTGCAATAGGTATATAAGGTTTAATTAAAGGATTCATTTTTTTTCCTCTATTGTAACTTTGCTCGACAAGCAATATCTATTTCATCTACAACTTCATTTTGATCAATTAAATATGCTTTTTCATATAAATTACAAACTGGACAAATATGAACTGGTATTATTAAAACTTTATCCCCTATATTAATTTGTTTAGAAAACTCTTCATTATTTATTATTGCATGCTCATCAAATACTTTTTCAATATAAGTATTTGGATAGTTAAATAAAGTACCTTTCCCTATAGTTTTACAAATTCCTAAAGTTCTTTCTTGCATAGTAAGTCCTTTTGCACCTACATCTAAAATAACTCTAGATTTTGTTGGTTTACTAATAACTGATGCTAAAACCATAGCAGCACATCTACTAATATCATTTACAGAATTAGCTTGAGAGGCATCCATAAAAATATAAGTTCCAGGTCTTATCTCTGTTATCCCATCTAATATTGGACATTTATTAAATAAAGTTGGAGTTGATCCATAACTTACAACTTCACATACCATATCCATCTCTTTTGCGATATGTGAAAACTCGAGAGTACGCTTTTGTGCATTAATTGATATATCTATGCAAGATTCAATATTTTTAGCACTATAACTATTACCATCATGTGAAAAAATACCTTTAAATGTAATATTAGTTGATTTTTTTATAACATTTAATAACTGAATAAAATCCTTTTTTTCAATTATTCCACTTCTATTTTCTCCAACTTCTATTTCAACTAAGACATTTGCTGTTTGATTAAAAGATTTAAATACATCGTTTGCTTGAATTACTTGAATAGGGTTATCTACACCAAAAGAGATATAATTAGATTTACTTAATGCAGCAATCCTTTGAAATTTTTGCTTTCCGATAATTTCATTAGCAATAAAGATATCATTTATACCATTATCACACATAACTTCTGCTTCACCAATTTTAGCTACAGCTATTCCAATAGCACCATTAGATAGTTGCAATTTTGCAATTTTAGGCATTTTATGAGTTTTCGTATGAGGCCTTAAATTAACATTATTTATATTTGCTAAATCTTGCATAAATTTAATATTTTCTTCAACTGTATTTTTCTTTATTACTAAAGATGGGGTATCTAATTCTAAATAATTCATATAATCTCCAATTCAATATCACTATAATATAATTTTTTATATTCTGCAAATATATTTTTTTATATGATTATAATAAAAATAAAACAAGCCCTATGAAAAGAACTTGTTATATAAGTATTTTTGATTTTTAAGCAACTAAAATTAAAGATAGTGCCATTACTGCCATACCAGCAATTACCCCGCCTATAGCAAAATGATGTTCCCCATATTCTTCAGCTGTTGGTAATAATTCATCTAAGGAAATATATACCATAATACCGGCTACTAGTGCGAAAACAACACCAAAAGTTATATCATTAAATAAGTCTTTTAGTATAAAATACCCAATTAAAGCACCCACTGGTTCACTTACTCCAGAAAGTAAAGAAAGCCAAAAAGCTTTTCTTTTACTCTTTGTTGCATAATATATAGGGGCAGATACTGCAATACCTTCAGGAATATTATGAATTGCTATAGCGATAGCAATACTGACACCCAGTGCTGGATCACTTAAAGCACCTATAAAAGTTGCTAAACCTTCTGGAAAGTTATGAATAGCAATAGCTAAAGCACTAAACAATCCCATCCTCATCAATTTTTTATCATGATGAGTTTTTTCATATTCCTCTTGAGGATTAGTATGAAATTCATGAGGATTTTCATAACTAGGAATTAACTTATCAATTATTGCAATAATAGCAATACCTAGAAAGAAAGAGCCGACAGTAGCCCAATATCCTTGCCTTGCTCCAAGTGCACCTTCAAGTGCATCTTTTGATTTCACAAATATTTCAATCATAGAAACATATAACATCACACCTGCTGAAAAACCCAAAGCTGTTGCAAGAAACCTAGGGTTAAACTTCTTTGAGAAAAATGACATTATAGAGCCGATACCAGTTGCTAATCCTGCAAATGCAGTTAGCCCAAAAGCAAACATTACGTTAGAAATTTCCATATAATTAGTATATCTATATAAATGAGAAGAAATCAAGTTAATTATTTTTATTAAAAAACAAGCCACATAAAAAATGCAGCTTGCTTTAGTTTTATAATAATTAATATTTACTAACCAACTTCACCATTTACATATACTTTAGCAGTTAAAGTTTTTCCGTCTTCAGCTTTTATAGCTTTACCATCAACTTTAACTACACCTTCTTCTGTATACATTGGCATACTAAAGAATTTAGATCCTTTAACATAACATCTTGCAGCTTCAGGATTAGAAGTACCTTCAGGTAATAAAGTAGTACCTACTTCAAATTCATCAGCAAAAAGAACTTCACAAGTTGAATGATCTTCATCATCTTTTGCACTAGCTGCTAACAACATACCTCTTGATTTAACACCTCTAAATTTTGCAGGTTTCAAATTTCTAACAAGCACAATATTTTTATTTAATAGTTCTTCAGCACTGTAGTAAGGAACGATTGAAGAAACAATTGTTCTATCATCATCTTCATCACCAGTATCTAATTTTAAAATATAAAGTTTATCACCTTCAGGGTGTTTTTCAACTTCAACAATCTTTGATACAACTAAATCAACACGAGAAGCAAATTCATCAGCTACACTTAAGCTTTCTTTATTTTCTTCCACTTTCTTATCTCCTATCTTCTTCTCTCTTTCAGCTTGAGAACCACTAAATCTAGTTCTAAATTCTTCAATTTTGTCATCTTCAAGTTTTGAGAATAATAATTCAATTTCACCAATAGTTTTAATACTATCATCAAACTTTCCTAAATCTGACCAATTAGCATTTTCGCAATTTACAAATTTAAGAATTTTTTTACTTGTTTGTGGCATATAAGGTTCTACTAAAACACCTAAATCTCTAATTAAATAAACTAAAGTTCTAAGAAGTTTAGCAGCACTTTCAGGATCTTCTTTTCTACATCTCCATGGTTCTCCATCTTGGAAAGCTTTATTACCAATAGAAGATAAGAAGAATATATTTCTTAATGCATCTCTTTCGCCAGCTCTTTCAAATAGTTCATCAATTTTCTTTTCTTTTTCAAGAATTTGTTCAATCAACTCATTATCAAATTCACCTTCAGGAACTTTACCATCATAGAATCTATTAAGGAATGACAAAGTTCTATTAACAAGGTTTGATAAATTACCAATTAACTCACCATTAACTTTTTCTTGGAAATCTGCCCAAGAGAACATAACATCTGATTTTTCAGGCCTATTATAGAACATGTAAAAACGCCAAACATCACTTGGAATTTTAGTATCCATAACATCATTACCAAAAATACCAACACCAAGACTTTTTGAGAATTTTCCACCTTCATAATTTAAATACTCAGTAGAACTCATATGATGAAGCATTGTCCAGTTTTCACCAGTTGCTAATAATGATGATGGGAAAATAACTGTATGGAAAGGAATGTTATCTTTACCAATGAATTGATACAATTCAGTATCTTCAGGACTTTGCCACCATTTCTTATAATCTTCTACAGCATAAGCTGAGATTGAAATATAACCAATAGGTGCATCAAACCATACATAGAAAACTTTATCTTCATATCCTTCTTTAGGAACAGGAATACCCCATTTTAAATCTCTAGTTATAGCTCTTTCTTTTAAACCATCACGAATCCAGCTCTTAGTTACTTGAACAGCATTTTTAGCCCAAAATCCATTTACAGAAGCTTCATTCATCCATTCTTCTAATAAAGGCAATACTTTAGGTAAATCTATATATAAATGCTTTGTTCGTTTAACTTCAGGTGTTGTACCACAAACACTACAACGTGGATTTATTAATTCTGTTGGCTCTAAAAGTGTTGAACAATTATCACATTGATCACCTTTTGCATTTTCACTTCCACAATGGGGGCATGTGCCTAATACATATCTATCAGCTAAGAATCTATCACAATTTGGGCAATAAAGTTGTTCAATTTCACCTTCTCTAATATAACCGGCTTCATCAACTTTCTTAAATATATGTTGAACAATTTCAGTTTGTTTTTCTGTACTTGTTCTTCCAAAGTAATCAAAGTTTATATCAAACCATTTATAAATATCCTTATGAATTTTATGATAATGGTCACATAATTCTCTGGGGGTAACACCTTGTTGTAATGCTCTAGTTTCAGTAGCTGTACCATATTCATCTGTTCCACAAACATATAAAGTTTCATATCCTTTTGATCTACAAAATCTTGCAAATACATCAGCAGATAAAACTTGAGTCAAATTACCTAAATGTGGAATATTATTTACATAAGGTAGTGCTGAAGTAACTAGTCTTTTTTTCTTCATAAAAACCTCCAGGTTCTTAAAAAATACAATATTTTTTTTAATGCTTTTGCTATAATATAATTGAAATAACAAATTTTCAACCTATATAGATATTATTTAATCTCATAATTTTAAAATATAGTGGTAATAATAAATATTTTATAAAAAATACAACTTTTCCTATTATTTCTTATGTAAAAACTATGATTATCTTGAAATAGCTTGACCGATAGTACAAATCATAGTTACATTTAAGATATAAGAGACAAATAATACTCTCGAGGAGATGAAATGGATCAAGAACCTTTTAAACCAGCAAATAATAATAAAAAACTGAATATCAGTCCTAAACTGGTTATTTGGCTATTAGTTGCTATCATTGCTCTTGCATCAGCTATGTCTAGTTTTTTCGTTGTCGACCAAACTGAGCAAGCTGTTATTACAAGATTTGGAAGATATAGTAGAACAGTTGGACCTGGTTTACAAACTAAAATTCCTCTAGGAATTGAAAAAGCTTACACCGTTCCAACACAAGTTGTACAAACAATGACTTTTGGTTACAGAAGCACAATTAATACTAGCCCATTAATCGCTAGCACTGATTATCCTTCTGAATCAATTATGCTAACAGGCGATTTAAATATCATTGATCTTGAATGGATTGTTCAATATCAAATAAGCAATCCACAACAATGGTTATTTAATGTATATGAAAAAGAAAAAACTATTAGAGACATTAGTCAAAGTACAATGAACCAATTAGTTGGCGATTTACCAATACTTTCAGTTATGACTAGTGAAAGAACTAATATAGAAATTCTTGCACAAGAACAAATGCAAGATACTTTAGACTCTTATGGGTTAGGTATCAAAGTTGTAACTGTAAAACTTCAAAACATTGTTCCACCTGAAGGTGACGTACAAAATGCTTTTGAAGATGTTAACAAAGCTATCCAAGATATGAATAGATATATTAACGAAGGTAAAGAACAATACAACTCAGTTATTCCTAAAGCTCAAGGTGAAGCAAAACAACAAATTCAAATTGCTGAAGGTTATGCTAAGGAAAGAGTTAATAATGCAAAAGGTGATGTTGCAAGATTTAACAGTATGAGAAATACATACGAACAAAGTAAAGAAATTACAGCAGACAGACTATACATTGAAACAATGGAAGAAATCATGAGTGAAGGAAGTAGTAACTTAACCTTAATTGATAAAGATTTAGAAAACTTCCTCCCTATTTCTCAAATTCAAAATTCTAATAGCACCGTGGTAGCACCAACAACAGGAGGTATTAACTAATGAAAAAATTCATAACTACTCTAGTTGTTATACTAGCACTATTAATAGTATTTATTTTACTAGGACCTTTCTATACTTTAGATGAAGGTGAACAATCAGTTGTTACTAGATTTGGTAAGATTATTCAAACAGAAGATTCAGCTGGTCTTAAATTTAAAATGCCAGTTATTGATAATGTATTAATTTACCCTAAAAAAGTTTTATCTTGGGATGGAGAAGCTCAAAGAATTCCAACAAAAGAAAATCAATTTATTTGGGTTGATACAACTGCTAGATGGAAGATTAGTGACCCAGCTAAATACTATGAAACAGTTAATACTTTAAGTAATGGTATTTCGAGACTTAATGACATATTAGACTCAACTGTTAGAACGGTTATTTCTGAAAACTCATTAAATGAAGCTGTAAGAAATTCAAACCAAATTAATGAAATTAAAATAGAAGAAAATGTTCAAAATCTTGAAAATGTACAAGATTCAGAAACTTTAAGACAAGTTACTAGCACTTCTACACTTCAAGAAACAATTAGCATTGGTCGTGAAGGATTATCTTCTAAAATGTATGATATGGCAGATACTTTCACAGAAGCTTATGGTATAGAATTGATAGACATTGTTATTCGTCAAATTAGATATAGTGATGATTTAACTCAAAGTGTTTATCAAAGAATGATAAAAGAAAGAAATCAGATTGCTGAAGCATATAGATCTTACGGTCAAGGTCAACTAGCTGAATGGAGTGGTAAAACAGAGAGTGAACAAAAAAATATTATCTCTTCAGCTTATGCAGAAAGTGAAGAAATAAAAGGTATAGCAGATGCAGAAGCTGCTCAAATTTATGCAGATGCTTATGAAGCTGATCCTTACTTCTTTAAATTATGGAGAACTTTAGAATCTTATAAAAAAACTATACCTGATTTAAATAAAGTATTAACAACAGATATGGAATATTTCGATTTACTTTATGGTATAGACGTAAAATAAAAATTATTTCTAACTTACAACTTTATAACTTGGATACAATTAAATGTATCCAAGTTTTTTTTGTATATATATCAACTTATTTTTAAATATTTATTAGCCATATGTATAAATATTAAGTAATAGTAAAACTTTTTGTATAAATATTAATTTTTACTTGATTAATATGAATATTTATTGTATAAATATGCTAAATTATCATATAGGAGATAGAATATGTTAAAAGTTGGTGTAGTTGGAGCTACAGGATATTCTGGAGCTAAACTAGTACAATTATTATTAAATCATCAAG
The DNA here is from genome assembly GCF_050031695.1 of Pleomorphochaeta sp. GTDB lineage: Bacteria > Spirochaetota > Spirochaetia > Sphaerochaetales > Sphaerochaetaceae > Pleomorphochaeta. The sequence goes on from NZ_JBNAIC010000035.1 coordinate 77,793, forward strand.
AAGTAAATATTGTTTATTTAGGCTCAAAAAGCCATAGTGGTATGTTATTAAGTGATATATATAAAAACTTTTCTCCATTTACTAATCTTTTATTAGAAAATTTAGAGTTATTAGAAGTTAGTAAATTATGCGATGTTGTTTTCTTAGCATTACCTAGCAGAGTAGCAAAAGATATGATAACACAAGAAGTACTAAATAATACTGTTATAATAGACTTAGGTGCAGATTTTAGATTAGAAGATCCTAAAACATACGAAACTTGGTATGGAGCACAAGCTGCAGAAGAAAATATTTTAAATCAAGCTATTTATGGATTAACAGATATCTATAAAGATAAAGTAAAAGATACTAAATTAATTGCAAATCCAGGATGCTACACTACATGTTCAATTCTATCTTTAGCTCCCCTAGTTCAAAATAAATTAATAAATACTGAAACCATTATAATAGATGCTAAAAGTGGAGTAACAGGTGCTGGTAAAAGCTTAAATTACAACTCTCTCTATTGTGAAGCAAACGAAAACATAAAAGCTTATGGAATAACATCACATAGACACACTCCTGAAATTGAACAAGAACTATCTAAATTAGCAAATAAAGAAATCAAAATTCAATTTACACCTCACTTAATTCCTATGAATAGAGGAATATTAGCAACAAGTTATGCAAAACTAAAAGATAGTGTAACTGAAGAGGAAATTATAAAGGCATATGATAATTTTTACAAAGATTGTGAGTTTGTTAATTTCTTAGGTAAAGATAAAATTGTTGAAACAAAATATGTAAAAGATACTAATCGTATCGATATATCTTTTTATATTGATAAGAGATTAAATAATATTATCGTATTAGGTGCAATAGATAACTTAGTAAAAGGTGCAAGTGGACAAGCTATAGAAAATATGAACCTACATTTTGGTTTTGATCAATATTTAGGATTAACTCAATTTTCATCAACTCCGCTATAAGGAAAAAGTAAAATGTATAAAAAACTTCAAAACCCAACACTTCCAAAAGGCTATAAAACCAATGGTATAGCTTGTGGACTAAAAAAAGTAAAAAAAGATATGGCTATAATAGTTAGTGATACACTAGGAGTTAGTGCAGGAACATACACAACTAATAAAGTTAAAGCTGCTCCAGTAAAATGGGATAAAAAACTAACAGATAACAAATTTAAAACTAAAGCTATAATTGTAAACAGTGGTAATGCTAATGCATGCACATCTATTCAAGGTGATAAAGACAATGAAGATATAGCTATAGAAGTTGCTAAAAATTTAAACTGCGAAAAAGAAAATGTTTTAGTTTGTTCTACAGGTGTTATAGGTGTTCCATTAAACATGGAAACATATAAAAAAGGTATTAATACAATCGTAAAAACCATTGAAGATAAAGATGAAAATCTAAATAATTTTAATGAAGCTATTCTTACAACTGATACAACTAAAAAAACAGTTTCAGTCAAAACGGAAATTGATGGAAAAGAAATAACAATTACAGGTTCTGCTAAAGGCTCTGGTATGATTCATCCTAATATGGCAACAATGTTAAGCTTTATTATTACTGATGCAAATATTAGTCAAAAAACCATTCAAACATTACTAGGTAATACAATAGAAGATACATATAACATGATTAGTGTTGATGGAGATACTAGTACTAATGATACAGTTCTAGTCTTAGCAAACGGAGCTGCAAAAAATACTGAAATTAAAAAAGGCACAAAGGACTTTGAAAATTTTAAAGAAGCTTTTGTCTTTGTGAATACTTATCTTGCAAAAGCAATAGTTAAAGATGGTGAAGGTGCAAGTAAATTTATTGAAGTTATAGCTAACGGCGCAAAATCTAAAGAAGATGCTAAAATTTTAGTTAAATCAGTAATTAGTTCTAGCTTAGTGAAATGTGCTTTCTTTGGTAGCGATGCTAACTGGGGAAGAATATTATGCAGTATGGGATACAGTGATGCCGAATTTGATGTAGATAAAGTTTCAATTAATTTTGAAAGTGAATTTGGAAATATTAATGTTGTAAAAAATGGTATCCCTATTAACTTTAATGAAGAAATTGCTAAAAAAATATTATTAGAAAAAACTATTAAAGTCTTCATTACATTAGGAGATGGAAATAGCTCTGCAAAAGCTTGGGGATGCGACTTAAGCTATGATTATGTAAAAATTAATGGAGATTATAGGAGCTAATATGCAAGAATATATAAAAAAAGCTGATGTATTAATAGAAGCTATTCCATATATAAGAAAATTCGCAGACACAACTGTAGTAGTTAAATATGGTGGTTCTGCAATGAGTAGCGAAAAATTAAAAAACTCAATTATACAAGATATTTCAATGCTAAAATATTTAGGTGTTAATATTGTAGTAGTTCATGGTGGTGGAAAAGATATAACTAACACACTTAAAAAAATGAACAAAGAAACACAATTTATTAATGGTTTGAGAGTAACTGATAAAGAAACTGCAAAAATTGCTGAAATGGTATTATCTGGCTCTATTTCTAAAGGCCTTGTTCAAGATTTACAATCTCATGGTTTAAACGCAGTTGGTGTTAGTGGAAAAGATGGCAACACTCTAGAAGTATCAAAAGAAATAAAAGAAGTTGATTTAGGATTTGTTGGAAAAATAGATAAAGTTAATACTGAATTAATTGATACTCTTTTAGAAAAAAATTATATTCCTGTTTTTTCTCCTATAGCAAGTGATGAAAAGGGAAATACCTATAATATAAATGCTGATTATGCTGCTAGTGCAATAGCGGCTGCTCTAAAAGCTCAAAAATTAATTTTCTTAACTGATACTAATGGAATATTAGAAAATAAAGATAATAATGAGAGTTCTATCAGTAGATTAACTAAAGAACAAGCAAAAAATTATATTAAAGATGGGACTATAAAAGGTGGAATGATACCAAAAGTTCAATGCTGTATTGAAGCTGTTGAAAAAGGTGTTAAATCTATTCACATATTAGATGGTAATTTAGAACACTCCATTTTATTAGAAATATTTACTTCTAAAGGATGTGGAACTATGATGTTTAAAAAAGGAGAATTCAATGAATAATCAAATAGAACAATCTAAAAATGTAATATTAAATACTTATTCCAAATTTCCAATAGTGTTTGAGAAAGGTGAAGGAAATTATTTAATAGACACCGAAGGTAATAAATATCTTGATTTTGTAGCGGGAATAGCAGTAAACGCCTTAGGTTATAACAACCCTGAGATAAAAGAAGCAATTACTGAAGTTCTTTATAACGGCGTTTTACATACTTCAAATTTATATTGGCACCCATATGAATTAAAAGCTGCATCAAAATTAATTAAACTTTCAGGTTTAGAAAAAGCTTTCTATTGTAACAGTGGTGCAGAGGCTAACGAAGCAGCTCTAAAACTTGCTAGAAAATTTGGTTCTAAAGATAATAGATATAAAATAATATCAATGAATCACTCTTTCCACGGAAGAACATACGGTGCAGTTACAGCTACAGGACAACCTAAATACCATAAAAACTTCTTCCCTCTTTTAACAGGAATAGAATACGCAGACTATAATGATTTAGAAAGTGTAAAAAATAAAATAGATAATGACGTGTGTGCAATAATAGTAGAACCATTACAAGGAGAAGGTGGAATAATACCTGCAACTCAAGAGTTTTTAAGTGGTCTTAGAACTCTGTGTGATGAAAACAATTTATTGTTAATTTTTGATGAAGTTCAATGTGGAATGGGAAGAAGTGGAAAACCTTTCTGTTATCAAAACTTTGATGTTAAACCGGATATATTAACACTTGCTAAGGCTCTAGGTGGTGGAATACCTTGCGGCGCCATGGTTGTAGGTAAAAAGGCTGACAATGTATTTGTCCCAGGTGATCACGCATCAACTTTTGGTGGTAATTTGGTTGCACTTAATGCGTCTGCTACAGTATTGAGTAAATTAGAAGATACTAACTTCATTAAAGAAGTACAAGAAAAAGGTAAATTACTAACTGAAGGATTACAAAACTTAGCTAATAAATATCCTGAGAAAATTGATTGTGTTAGAGGACTTGGTTTAATGCAAGGAATCGTTGTAAAAGTAGATCCAATTCTAATAATTAATGAATGTTTAAAAGAAAAATTATTATTAGTTAGAGCTGCTAGCGATGTGGTAAGATTTGTACCACCATTAACCATCAAAAAAGATGAAATTGAATTAATGTTAAAGATTCTAGATAATGTCATATTCAAACTTTAACTAAAAACTTTTTGGGAGATATTAATATCTCCCATTTTTTATTTATAAAGTTTGATTTTTTCATCTTTTACTATATTACTAATAGATTTAATAATATGTCCCAAATCATAAATATCAACTAAAGGATTAAGTAAAGTACATTTTAAATAGACTTTTTCATTTATACTTGTTTGTCCTATAACTAGCCCGTACTCATGTATTAATAATTTCCTGATTTTTTTATTTAAGTTATTAGATCCTTTATATCTAAAAACTACAGAACTTAATTCAGGCTCTATCAAAGTAGTAAAATTATCTTCTAAATCTAACAAACTAAACAATTTATAAGCATTAGATAATGAAAGATCTACAATATTTGCAAAACCTGAAACTCCTTGAGTTTGCAAAGAAACCCACACTTTTAATGCATCAAAGCGTCGTGTAGTTTGAATAGTTTTCCCAACTAGATTAGTATATCCATCTTCTTCATCTTCTTCCCTATTTAAATAATCCGCATGTAATTGATAAGGTTCTAACAAGCTCTTATTATTAACTAGAAAAACACTACAGCTAATAGGAATTAAAAACATTTTATGAAAATCTACTGTAATAGAATTAGACAATTCTATTCCTTCAATTTTATATTTATTTTTGTCACTAAATATTAAAGCTCCACCATAAGCTGCATCACTATGTAAATACATGTTATATTTGTCGCAAATTTTTCTTATTTCTTTAATATCATCAATACTACCAAAATCAGTTGTTCCAATAGTTGCGATTACAGCAATCGGAATATTATTATCTTTTATGTCTTGCTCAATCATTTCTATAAGTTTATTCGTATCTAACTTATAAGCCTCATCAACTTCTACTTTTCGTATACTATTATAACCTAGACCTAAAATATGTGCAGATTTTTCAACCGAAAAATGAGAAACAGAAGAAGTATATATTCTAAACTTCGAATAATTATTTGGTAATCCTTCCTTTTTTATATCATGATGTAAAACTTCATTACAATACCAATCTCTTGCACACATTATTCCACTAAAATTAGACTGAGTACCACCAGAGGTAAATACACCATCGCTATTTTCATTAAAGCCATACAATTTACAAAGTAATTTTATTACAATTAATTCAACTTCTGTAGCAATTGGACTTTGATCCCAAGAATCTAAGGATTGGTTAAATGTTGATATTATTAATTCAGTAGCTATTGCTTCTATTAATGAAGGGCTATGTAAATGTGCCATATAATTTTTAGATGATGTATATAAAAAATTTGGTAAGATCTTTCTAGACATTAGCTCTAATACTTCATCGTATGACTTTCCATTATTAGGTAATAAATCAATATTGCTTAATTCCTCTTTTAATTTATCAGGGGTTAAGCCTTTGTAAGCTTTAGTCGAATTGTAAGCTTTAACGATTGCTTTAGAAGTTTTTGATATAATTTCTTGATAATATTCCTTAGATTTAATATTACTTGTTAATAATAAATTATCTATATTCACTATCAACCTCCTTTACTGCACTTGAGAAAATATCAAACATTAAATCTATTTCTTTATAGCTTACATTTAATGCACATAATACTCTCATAACAGAACCATATCTGCCACCTTTTTCCATAATTAAGTGCTTAGCAAAGCATTTTTTTTGAACTAATGCAGAAATTTCACCAGAATAAGGAAAACAATTAAGAGAATCTTTTTCACCATTAGGATTAATAAATTCAATACCTATCATTAAGCCTTTTCCTCTAACATCCCCTATTATTGAAACTTCATTTTTTAAATTATTTAATTTATTTATTAAGTAATCACCCTTTTCCTTAACTTCTCTTAGAAACTTTTTTTGACAAACCTTTTTCATTAATACTGTGCCTGCAGCCATGGCTAATTGATTGCCCCTAAAAGTTCCTGCATGGGAGCCTGCATCCCATACATCATATTTATTATCATAAATTACTAAGCTCATTGGCTGTGCACCACCTATCGCTTTAGAAACTAAAATAGCATCCGGAGTAACATCAGCATATTCATGTGCAAAAAATTTCCCACTTCTTCCTATACCACATTGGATTTCATCAAAAATTAATGGAATATCTAATTCTCTTGTTATCCTTCTAATTTCTTTTAAAAATTTAATAGGTGCTACAATGACCCCACCTTCACCTTGAATGGGTTCAAGAATTACTGCTGCAGGTTTAGTAATACCAGATTCTGGATCTTTTAATGTTCTCTCAAAATATGCAATAGCAGCATCAACACCAGTTTCTCCACCAATCCCAAATGGGCATCTATAAGAATTAGGGAAAGGGAAAAAATGAACATCCGGCATTAATGAAGCTACTTTTTCTTTTGCTCCTAAATTTCCAGTTAGAGCTAAGGCTCCATGTCCCATTCCATGATATGCCCCGCTAAATGCAATAACAGTTCTACGATTTGTAACAGTTTTAAACAACTTAATTACAGCATCAACAGCATCAGTCCCTGATGGGCTACAAAATTGAATTTTAGCTCTATCTTTTAATCCTGCTGGTAAGTTCTCAATTAAAGTTTGTACAAATAAATCTTTGGTAGGAGTAATTAAATCAAGAGTATGAAGAGGAGCTTCACTTGAAATTAAATCGATCATTGCTTTATTCACTTCAGGATTATTATGACCTAAAGCAAGTGTTCCAGCACCACAAAGAAAATCTAAATATTTATTTCCTTCCACATCTTCTAAATATGACCCATATGCTTTATTTAAAGCAAAAGGGAATTTCCTAGGATAGCTCCTAGCATTGGACTCAAATGCATTTTGTCTATTTATATAATAGTCATTATTTTTCATTTGGTTACTTCCTTAATTAAAATTTTTCACCAAACCTCTTTTATTAGTTTAAAAAATAACTTTTTATAGTGGTTTTCTAGCTAGGGAGAATATATCTAAATTTTCAAAAAAGCTAGTCTAAAATAGCTAAAAAACAAACTTTTTTATTTTTTTAAAAAAATACAAAATAAAGGATTTATTATAAATATACTAAAACTAGTTAATATTAATAAATCCTTATATTATATACAATTAAATTAAATTAATATGTTATTAGCAGCTTTGTAAGTTAATTTCTTGAATACAAAACTAATTATAATTGAAACTATAATAGCTAATAAAACAAATTCAAGTTTAAAAAAAACTATCAATATAGAAGGAGCTATTACCAATACACCAACTAACATTCCTATAGCACCATTCATATTCCTTTTCATAGCGGCAACCCCTACTTCCCATTCTAATTTAGGATTAGAATAATCTAAGAAAAGCCCTGATAATGATATGTTTATACTATTGATTATAAATAAAGGTATCATCCAAATGAAATTAATCATATTTATATCAAACATAACAACAAATACAATTAAATAAATTATTTGAATCATTGTAATAAATATCAAATGGAAAGCAACTTTTGCTTTTACAATTTTCTTAACATCGATTGGAAGAATTTTATTTAATTTAAACAAATGTCCTTCTCTACTAACTGAAGTCGAAGAAATTAATACCATAGCAGCAAACAAATGAACTATAGTATAAATTATAGCTATAAAATAGGTAGAACTTGAAAACTCCTCAATCAATTCACTTATTTCTTCTAAACTACCTGAAAATTGCCATACAATAATTAATATAATAGGAATTAACATTTCAGAAATACTTTCTGATAAAAATCCTTTTTCACTTCCTAAAATGTAAAATTCTCTTTTTATTAATGATAAAAATAAATTATTAGAAGCAAATTTAAATTCTTTATTATTTATATTTTTCCTTGCTTTATTTTCATTATTATTAGCAAGAGTTATAAGATTCATACATTTTTCAAACAACGGTGCAATAATAGCAGCTGCCAATAAAAAAACTGCAACAGTAAATAAAATATATGAAAAAAGAGAGTACGTTTTGAAAAAAGTAGATCCCATAAGGGAGAAATAAGGAAGAGATCCAATAGATACAATATAATTATTCAAAGCTACTAATTGATCTATAGCTGCTCCTTCAAAAGCTAATCTAGTCATTTGATTTGCACTTTTAGATAAATACAAAATTCCAAAAATAAACGGTCCATTATTAAATATAAAGTCTACAATTTTAATACTTCGACCTCTAAATATTGTAATCTTTAAAATGACTAATAAACTACTAATAACTAAAGGGACAATAGGCAATAAAAAGAATAGAAAAAAGGATGAAAATACAGAAAGAGAGGAAAATCCAAAATAATAAAAAATTGCTACAATCATAGGTAAAGTAACTATGATATTTAATAAAAGAGAATAAGCATAATTTGCTAAAAATTTTGCAAAATAAAACTCAGATTTAGATATTGGTAAAAGTCTCCATATTTTAGTATCTTTCCCTCTAAAATATGTATGTTCCAAATATGTTGTACTTATAAATAATAAAAACAAAGTACTTGAGAAAGTACAAAAAGCAATACCTTCTTTTTCTATTTGTAACATTTTTGAAATTTTAATATATCCAAAATAGTTTGAACCTAATAAATAAATAAAACTTGAAGCAATCAAAATAATGCCTAAAAGTCTTAACACTTTATTTAATAAAGTATTCTTACTTTTTCCTGCACTAGAGACAAATTGCTCTAATGGTTTTGAAGCAATTAATTGATGCTTTACTAAATCAAATACTAAATTTATTCTCATAAAAGTGCCTCATCAACAACAGATTCTAAATCTTCATTCCCTGTAATTTCTAAGAACATTTTTTCAAGTGAAGAATTTTCATTTTCATTAAACTCTTTTAAAGTTGCATTAAATACTAATTCACCTTTATTTATTATTCCAATCGAATCACAAAGATTTTGTGCAACTTCCATTACATGAGTTGAAAAAAATACAGTTCCACCTTTGTCGCAAAATCTTCTCATTACATCTTTTAATATATATGAAGCTTTTGGATCTAATCCAACCATAGGTTCATCTAATACTAATATTTTAGGCTCGTGTATTAAAGCAGCAATAACACCAAGTTTTTGTTTCATCCCATGAGAATATGAAGAGATACGATCATTTATTGCTTTTTCTAAATTAAACAACTTGCAAAGTCGTTGAGCTCTTTCATTTCTATCATCATCATTAACATTAAAAACATCACAGATAAATGAAAGATGCTGCATTCCTGTCATTTTTTCATAAAATAATGGTTCATCTGGAACAAATCCTATTATACTTTTAATATCAAAGCTATTTGTTAAAACATCTTTTTCATCAACCACAATTGAACCACTTGTTGGAGAGAGAACTCCCATTAACATATTTATAGTCGTACTCTTTCCTGCACCATTTGGTCCTAGAAAACCAAAAATTTCTCCCCTTTTTACTTTAAAATTTAAATCTTTTACTGCAAAAGGCTTTTCCTTTTGATACTGTTTACTCAAATTTTTAAATTCAATCATACTACTAACCTCATAAATAGATATCATTTTGATATCACATTTATTATCAAATACAAAATTCAATTTGTCAAGAGGCAAGCTTTTTTAAGTAAAAACCTAATAAACATACATAAATACATAAATATTTTTGCATATAAAACCAATTAAAATGAATATTTATCAAAAAAATACATCATATTTGAAAAAAATCATTGATTTTTTAAATATTTATTCAAAAAAGTACTTGAACATTAATGCATATTTATGCATAATAAGCTCAATTAAAAAATAAAAAATAAATATTAACAAATAGGATAAAGTCATGGATAAGAAAAAAGTTGTTTTAGCATATAGCGGTGGATTAGATACTTCTGTTATATTAAAATGGTTAGCAAATCAAGGATTTGAAGTAATTGCTTATGTTGCAAATGTTGGTCAACAAGAAGATTTTAAAGCAGTTGAAGAAAAAGCTTATGCAAGTGGAGCTTCTAAAGTTTACATTGAAGACTTGAGAGAAGAATTAGTAACAGATTATGTTATTCCTGCAATGAAAGCAAATGCTATTTATGAAGGAACATATCTTTTAGGTACTTCTATTGCACGTCCTATTATTGCAAAACGTCACGTTGAAATTGCAAAGAAAGAAAATACAGTATACGTTGCTCATGGGGCTACTGGTAAAGGTAATGACCAAGTACGTTTTGAATTTGGATATTATATGCACATGCCTGAAGTAAAAATAATTGCACCTTGGAAAGATCCTGTATGGTTAAATGAATTTGAAGGCCGTTCAGATATGATTAACTATGCAAAGAAATATGATATTCCAATAAAAGCATCAACAAAAAAACCTTTCAGTGAAGATGAAAATTTAATTCATATTTCTCATGAAGCTGGTATCTTAGAAGATGCAGCAATGAGATGTCCTGAAGATGTATATAGTTTATCAGTATCATTAAAAGATGCTCCTGATGAAGAAACATTATTAAGTTTTGAATTTAAAGATGGTGTTCCTGTATCAGTTACAAATGAAACTACTAATGAAACAGTAACAGACCCATTAGAAATGATTTTATATCTAAACAAAGTTGGTCATGACAATGCTATCGGAAGAGTAGATATGGTTGAAAACCGTTATATTGGTATTAAATCACGTGGTGTTTATGAAACTCCAGGATGTTCAATCCTATGGCAAGCTCACCATAACTTAGAAGGTATTACTATGGATAAAGAAGTTATGCATCTAAGAGATAGCTTAATGCCAAAATATGCAGAATTAGTATATAACGGTTATTGGCATGCTCCTGAATTTAACATGCTTGAAGCAGCTATGGAACAAAGCCAAGTAAACGTAACAGGCACTTCTAAAGTAGCACTATACAAAGGTAATATTATCATGGCAGGTATCTCAAGTGATGTATCTTTATATAATGAAGAATTAGGCTCTATGGAAATTAGTGGTGGTTATGAACCAATAGATTGTAAAGGATTTATTAACATTAATGCTATTCGCTTAATGGCTTCTGCAGAAAGAGATAACTAAATTTTAAAGCATAAAAACGGGAGATACTAATTTATTTTAGTATCTCTTTTTTTAAATACATGTTGCATAAGGACAATTTTTTATTCTATACTTATTAAGTAAAAAGAGACTAGAGAGAAAAATATGAGTAAATCAATAATGGAAATGGCTATAGAAAAAGCAGATAAAACAATGTCATTAGGCATTGGTGGACCTTTTGGTGCAGCTATTGTTGATAAAAATAATAATATTTATGTAGCTAGTAATTCTGTCTTAGATACACATGATGCAACAGCTCATGCTGAAGTAAATGCAATTAGAAAAGCTTCTAAAGCATTACAAACTCATGATTTTTCAGGTTGCACACTTTATACTACATGCTATCCTTGTCCCATGTGCTTAAGTGCGGCGATTTGGGCCAATATCGATAAAATAGTTTATGGATGCACAAAAGAAGACGCCGCAGAAATTGGATTTAGAGACGATTTTATCTACAACTACATTCAAAATAACTGCAATGATGAAGACATCGTAAAACTAGAACAACAAGATAGAGAAAAAACATTAGCTTTATTTAAGAAATATAAAGAAAAAGAAGACCATACAATTTACTAATATTTCTAAAATAGAGCCAGATTCCAAAGAATCTGGTTTTTTAGTATAATCAACACATAAATATAACAAATATATAATATTAATTATGATAGAATGCAACACAAGGAGGATTAAATGAATAAAATAGGCTGGATTGGTACTGGTGTTATGGGTTTATCCATGTGCAAAAGGTTATTAGAAAATAATTTTGAAATCAATGTATATAATAGGACAAAATCGAAAGCCCAAGAATTAATTAATTTAGGTGCAACTTATTATAATTCTCCAAAAGAAATTGCTGAAAACAGTGATCTTGTATTTACAATAGTTGGCTTTGTAAGTGATGTTGAAGAAGTATATTTTGGAGAAAAGGGACTTTTTGCGGCAGCAAAGAAAGGCCAAATCTTTTGTGATATGACAACAACAAGCCCCACCCTTTCTAAAAAGATATATATTAAAGGTCAAGAGATTGGAGTTGAAACTCTAGATGCACCAGTATCAGGAGGAGATGTTGGAGCTAAAAACGGTACACTTTCAATTATGGTTGGCGGAAACAAAGAAACTTTTGCGAAATTAGAAAAATATTTTAAGATTTTAGGAAAAAGCTATATCCTTGAAGGACCCGCTGGAGCTGGCAGTCATACTAAAATGGCAAACCAAATAACAATAGCAGGTACAATGGGTGGTGTATGTGAAGCATTATTATATGCTGAAAAAAACGGCCTTGATTTAAACACTTTAGTTAACACGATAAAAAGTGGTGCAGCAGGTTGTTGGTCATTAGATAATTTAGCACCTAGAATAATAAATGATAATTATGATCCAGGTTTTTATATTGATCATTTTATTAAAGATATGAAAATTGCACTCGATGAGTGTAAGAAATTAAATATTACTCTCCCTACACTTAATTTAGTAGAACAACTTTATGAAAAACTTCAAAATGATGGAAAGGGAAAGTTCGGAACACAAGCTCTTATTTTAGCATTAAGAGAAATAAACTATAATTAGGACAAGGAGAAGATATGAATATAGAAAAAAAAGCAGCAACACTAAAATATGATAATAAAGAAATTGAGTTAGATTTAATACATGACAATGTTGATGTAACTTCAATAAACATTTCAACTTTAAGAAATGAAACTGGTATGATAACTTATGACCCTGGTTTTGCTAATACAGGATCATGTCAAAGTTCTATTTGCTTTGTTGATGGAGAAAAAGGTATTTTAAGATATCGTGGATATGATTTAGAAGATTTAGTTGAAAATTGCGATTTTGTTGAAGTTGCTTATCTTTTAGTAAAAGAAGAACTTCCTACACGTGAACAAAGATATGAATATCAAGAATTATTAAATAAGCACTCAATGCTTCACACTGATATGCAATTATTCTTTAGAAGCTATCCTCAAAGAGCTCATCCAATGAGTATATTATCAGCTATGGTTGCTTCTCTTTCAGCTTTCTACCCTGAATTAGAAAATGATGATAATCCTGAAGACCATTTAGATTTAACTGTTACAAGATTATTATCTAAAATGCGTACAATTGCAGCATATACTTATAGACAATCAAAAGGTCAAGACATTGTTAATCCTTCATATAAATATTCATATTGTGAAAACTTTTTACATATGATGTTTGATTCTCCTGTCAAAAACTATGTTCCTGACCCTAAGCAAATTGACGCATTAAACAAATTATTAATATTACATGCAGACCATGAGCAAAACTGTTCAACTACTGCTGTAAGATTAGTTGGCTCCTCTGCAGCAAATCTATACGCTTCAGTTTCTGCTGGTTGTTGTGCTCTTTGGGGTAAAAAACATGGTGGAGCAAACCAAGCTGTTTTAGAAATGCTTGAAAACATTTTAAATGAAGGTTGGTCGGTTGATGAAGTAATTAAAAAAGCTAAAGACAAAAATGACGACTTTAGATTATCTGGGTTTGGCCATAGAGTTTATAAAACATATGATCCTCGTGCAAAAATTGCTAAAAAATTATGTGCTGATGTATTAGGAGATGATGCTAATAATGATCCATTATTAAAAATAGCACTTCAACTTGAAGAAGAGGCTCTAAGTGATCAATATTTTATTGATAGAAATTTATATCCAAATGTTGATTTCTATACTGGAATCATATTCCATTATATGGGCATACCATCCTCTATGTTTACTGTTATGTTTGCATTAGGAAGGCTACCTGGTTGGATAGCTCACTATCTTGAATGGAAAAAAGATCCATATCAAAAGATTGGTAGACCTAGACAAGTATATACAGGTCCTAGCCATAGAAAAGTTGTACCTATCGATGAAAGATAGATAAATTGACACTTATTGCATTATAAAGCAATAAGTGTTTTTTTAACTTATTCTTAGTAATTTAAATAAATAAATTACTAAATAGAATTAGATTTAATCCTTTTATATTTAGATTTTTAATGTTATCCTTATCCCATGAAAAATAAACGTTGGAAAACAAGTGAAGATACTACATCAAACCTTTATTACCACATTCTATGGTGTGTAAAATACAAAAAAGAACTTCTAGTAGATAAAGTAAAAGAAAGATTAGAATACTTATTATATGAAAAATCAAGAGAGATTGATGTAATAATTGTATCTATAGAAATAATGCCGGAATGTGTTCATTTATTTGTAAAAGCAAACCCTGAAGATAGCCCTCATTACATAGTTCAACAGTTTAAAGGTCATACTTCTAAAATCCTAAGAAATGAATTTAGTCCACTAAAAACTAAAATACCAACACTTTGGACAAGAAATTATTATGTTTCAAGTTTTGGGATACTCAATGAATCTGAAATCAATACTTATTTAGAAAGCCAAAAAGACAAATAAAAAAAGAGGTAGTATCTTTTAACTACCCCCTTAATTTAGTTTATTATAAATCTATTCTTCTTTTAATAGATTTAATAATCCACCAGCTAATAACATATCTAATTGTGCTTTTGTGATATCACATTTCATTTTAATATTTCTATCTCCAATTTTTACAATTATTGGATTGTCTTCAAGATTTGCCATTGTAATTTGATCAGGTAAATCTTCAATTTGAATTTTTTCCCCTTGTTTAATGTTTTTATAATCTTCTTCATCAATAAATGTTAAAGGGACGATACCAAAGTTACATAAATTGTTTTGATGAATTCTTTCAATAGATACAGCTAAAACAACCTTTACACCCAAATACATTGGACAAATAGCTGCATGCTCTCTTGATGAGCCTTGACCATAAGACGCTCCTGCAACAATAAAGTTATGAATATTATTTTCTTTATTTGCTTTACAACGTGTTGCAAAAGTTGGATCTGTATTTTCAAAAACAAATTCTGAATATGCAGGTATATTTGATCTATATTTTAATCTAGCTCCAGCTGGCATAATATGATCTGTTGTAATTTTATCACCAACTTTTATTGTAATCTCCCCATCAACAACAAATGGTAAAGCTTCATTTTTAGGTGGGTTACCAATATTTGGGCCTCTAAATATTTCAATATCGCTTGAATCTTCAGGAGGGAAAACAAACATAGAATCATCCGTAATAAACTTTTCTACAACAGTAGCCTCTGGATAATCAATACCATTATCATCTAAAGGATTAGTAAATACACCAGTAATAGCACTTAATGCTGCAGTTTCAGGACTTACAAGATATAGTTGAGCATCTTTAGTTCCACTTCTACCTTCGAAGTTTCTATTAGATGTTCTAAGTGATACTCCATGACTTTTTGGACTTTGATGGTTACCAATACAGAAACCACAAGCACTTTCCAAAATTCTTGCACCAGATTTAATTAATTTTGCTAAACTACCATCTTCACTTAACATAAGTAAAACTTCTCTACTACCTGGAGCAATTCCTAAACTTACACTAGGATGTACAGTTTTACCATCTAAAATTGCAGCAACTTTCTTTAAATCATCATAACTTGAATTAGTACATGAACCAATTAAAACTTGATCAACCTTTTTACCTTTAAGTTCTTCAATAGTTTTAATATTACCAGGACTATGAGGGCAAGCACATAAAGGTTCTACCTTAGATAAATCTATTTCAAAAAGGTCATCGTATACAGCACCTTCATCAGCTTTTAATTCTCTGTATAAATCGCCTCTATTTTGTGCTTCTAAAAAAGCTTTTGTCTTTTCATCACTTGGGAAAACACTAGTAGTTACACCACACTCAGCACCCATATTACAAATAGTAGCTCTTTGAGGAACTTCTAATGATTTAACACCTTCTCCTGTATATTCAAAAATACAATTTACATTGCCTTTTACACCAAATTTTTGTAAAACAGTTAAAATTACATCTTTTGCAGTAACCCATGGTCTAAGTTTATTAGATAATCTAATTTCAATTACCTTTGGAGTAATTATATGAAAAGGTTTTCCAGCCATAGCTACAGCAATATCTAATCCACCAGCACCAATAGCAATCATAGATAAACCACCACCAGTTGGAGTATGAGAATCACTACCTAATAAAGTTTTACCAGGTTCTCCAAATCTTTCTAAATGCACTTGGTGACATATACCATTACCAGGTCTTGAAAAAACAATACCTTTTTTTGCAGCTACACTTTGTAAATATTTATGATCATCAGCATTTTCAAAACCAACTTGAACAGTGTTATGGTCAACATAACTTACAGCTAGTTCATTTTTTACTTTATCAATTTTCATAGATTCAAATTGTAAATATGCCATAGTACCTGTTGCATCTTGAGTCAAAGTTTGATCAATTTTAATACCAATAGGACTTCCAACTTGATAATCCCCTTCTACTAAATGATCCTGTAATATTTTCTCTGTTAATGTTTTTGCCATATAATTTCACTCCTATTAGTAATAAATTATAATGAGAATATAATAATATTCAACCGCTCAAAATAAAATCTTTTTGATTTATTTATATAATATCCTTTATCAATCTCTTTTAATTACAAAAAAGAAAAATACTATTTCAATAACTATTACTATCAACATCAAAATACCAAAAGAAAACAATGCATTACTAAAACCTAGATGCTCATATATATAGCCACTAATAATTGAACCAAAAACTAACCCACTAGTTAATACAACTTCATGAATTGTCATTCTCTTTGTTCTATTTAAAGCACCACTAACTCCATGAAAGATACTTTGTAGATACATTAGTGAAAAAACTAAACCAAAAATCATAAAGGAAAGAAAGAAAGCTAAATAAGAAGTACACATAGCAGTTATAAAACATAAAATAGCTAAAATAATTTGACATGCAATAATATAAAAACTTTTAAAATGCCAAAAACTCATCTTACCTAAATAATAAAATGCCAAACAGCTAATAATTCCCTTACTCCATAGAAGGAAACCTATACGTGTTTCATTTATTAATAAATCATTTTTTGCATAAAGTGGAAAAATATTTATAAACATACCAAAAAAGAAATATGCTAAAAAAACAGCTATCCAAGAAAAATATCTAAGAGGTGTACTTTTATCAACTAAACTTACTTTTTCATTATATTTTTTCTCACTTTCTACAGCCTTCAAATATGGAATACGAGAAGTCATAAAAAAAACAATTACAGATAATATAATAAAGGAAATTATACTAACAATTAGAGGTAACATTACATTTATTTCTGTTAATACACCACAGATGATTGAAGAGAAAGCAACACCTAATCCCCATGAGAGATTAAAAAAGCTAATTGCCCTATTCAATTTTTCATTTTCTCTACCTCTTGAATACCAACTTGCCATATGAGGCCATAGTAATGCCATAAAAGCACCATATAATATCAAGCATATTAAAATTAAACTAAATGAATTAGAATTTAGAAATAATAATATAAATACACCCATACCAAATAATGATATATATATATTTAGACGAGGACTAATTGAATTTGTTGGCTTTTCTAAAAGCAAACAAAAAACAACATAAGAAATAGAGAAACTAGAAACCGTAATTGCTATAGTCGATGCTGAATAATTCATGACATCATTTAAATAATATACTAATGATAAATTTACACTAGCTATAATCATTTGAGCAAAAAACGAAACTAAACTTAAAAATAATAATTGCTTTGAATCTTGTTTCATTAAAATACTCTTTTTTATTTTTTTAATAGATTAACATAGTAAAAATAAAAAGTCTTGTTTTATTATGAAAAATAAGCTATTTTTCATATATGAACAATAATAACTTATTTATGAACGCACCTTTTTTATCTTCTTTTTTTGCTTGTATAATTGCTCAATTTGTAAAACCAATTATATCAGTAATAGTTGGAGATAAATTTGATTATAAAATGGCTTTTTCAACTGGAGGAATGCCTTCAAGTCATACAGCATCAGTTGTTGCAATAACAACAACTGTAGGAATACAATATGGTATTGGATCTCCCCTATTTGCTATTTGCGCTGTATTCGGATTAATAGTCATTCATGATGCTATGGGGATTAGAAATCAAGCAGGAAAACAAGCTGAATTATTAAATCAATGGAGCGAAATATTCAGCGAAGATGGTCGTTTTACACAAGCTAATTTAAAAACAATGCTAGGTCATACCTTTTCACAAGTATTTTTTGGTTTTGTTCTAGGCTTAATTGTTGGAATAATAGTACCTTTTGTAATATAAAGCTTTAATTAAAAAATGAAATAGAATCTTCCCTTTTGGGAAGTTTTTTTATATTTATTCATTAAATATTATATATATATACATTAAAATAAAAAAAATAATAAATAAATATACAAATAATATTGACATTATTTGTATATTTATGCATAATCAACAACATAATTAAACGATAAATCTAATTGGGAGATAATTTATGAAAAAAAATTTATTAGTATTATTAGGATTATTAGCAATCCTTAATTTCAATATTTATGCAAATGGTCAAGCGGAAGACGAAAATGTGTTAACAGTTGCAAGTAACTGTGAATGGCCTCCACTAGAATTTGTTGATGAAAATGGTGACTTAGCTGGTTTTGAAATTGAATTAATTCAGGCTTTAGAAACTGTAACTGATTACAAATTTGAAATTATCAACACAGCTTGGGATGGTATTTTTGCAGGTCTTGCTAACGGTGCATATGACTTCGTTGCTAGTGGTGTATCAGTAACAGAAGAAAGAAAACCAAAAATGGAATTCTCAACACCTATTATCGAAATTACACAAAGTATTATTGCTCCTGCATCTTCTACAGGTCTAGAAAGCATGGAAGATTTAAACAATACAACAATTGGTGTTCAAATTGGTACAACAGGACACTTAGTATTAATTGATAACGAAGATTTAGATGCAGAAGTAAAAGCATACGATAATATAGCATTAGCTATTGAAGATTTAATTAATGGTAATCTTGATTGTGTAGTAACAGATAGCGTTGTAGCTAGTGATTATGTTGTATTAAATGATAACTACCAAGGTAAAATTAAAATTACTGGTGTTGCAAGCAGTGAAACAGAACCGATTGCAATGGCATTCAAAAAAGGTGATTTAGAAACACTTAAAATTATTAATGATGGTCTAGCAGCATTAGAAGCTAATGGAGAATTAGCTAAACTTAAAGCAAAATGGAATTTATAATAAAATTTTAAATATTAGAATAAAGTGTGGAATTAATTTCCACGCTTTTTTTGTTATTGCATTTTTAATTAATTCACAATATCTTATAAAAATAAGGATTGGTTATGATTAATAATAGTATAAAAGGCTTTTGTATGGCTTTAGCTGATAGTATACCGGGAGTCTCCGGTGGTACAATTGCATATATTTTAGGTTTTTACGATAAGTTTCTATCAAGTTTAAACAATATATTTTCAAGAGATAAAAATGAGCAAAAATCAGCAATAACTTTTTTAGTTCAATTAATATTTGGCTGGTTGATAGGATTTATTTTAAGTATATTAATATTATCAACATTATTTACAAATCAAATATATTTTATGAGTTCTTTATTAATTGGATTAACTCTTTCTTCTATACCTTTAATACTAAAAGAAGAAAAGAATATCTTTAATAAAAATATTAAAGATATTATAAAATATACATTCTTTTTTATATTAGGATTTATTATTGTTATTTACATTTCTACAAATTCAGGATCTTCTTCTAACCAAGTTATTGATTTAAAAAATCTTACTTTTTTACTATCAATAAAGCTATTTTTTGTAGGTATGCTTGCTATTGCTACTATGATATTACCAGGAATTTCAGGGTCTTCATTATTAGTAATCTTTAAATTATATTTACCAATTATAAATGCATTAAAAGAATTTTTCCATTTTAACTTTACTTATTTTTTTGCTTTATTTATTTTTGGCTGTGGAATCTTATTCGGTGCAATAACTACCGTAAAAATAGTAAAGACAGCTTTAAAAAAGTATAGAGCTAGCACTCTTAGCTTTATTATTGGTTTAATACTTGCTGCTGTTTATTCAATTATCTTAGGTCCTACAACCTTAGAAATTCCAAAAGCCCCACTTAGTTTATCAACATTTAATATTATAGGGTTTTCTTTAGGGGTATTAATTATTTTCACACTCCATAAAATGCAAGCAAGAAAAAAAGATAACAATTAAATATTAGTGTTTTATGCATATATAATGAATATATATACATTTATCCTTGACTATTTTGCATATTTATGAGATAAATAACGAAGATATGCATAAAGGATGTAATGAATATACAATGAGTGAAAAAAACACAAAAAAAAGTCCTATAGAAAAAAAGAAGACACAAACCACAATACAAATGACTGATGGGGTATTAATTCCTAATAAAAATAATGGGAAACTAATGAATAGTTGGAGAATAACTTTCTATTTTGCCCTAATAACATTATTGTCATTAATTATTTTCGTACCAGATCCATATAGAGAAATATTCTTTGTATGTATACAAGGAGCCCCTGTTACTTTCCAATGTACTATATTTGCAATTATAGGCGCAGTAATAATTGGTACATTTACTGGTTTAGGATCTGTTTCAAAGCATAGTATTGTTAATATGATAAGTGGTGTATATGTTGAATTAATTCGTGGTATACCTTTATTAGTACAATTAATATTTATTTATTATGCATTAGGAAGATTTTTCTCCCTTAGTGGAATTACTGCAGCAGTTATTTCTTTAGCTATTTGTTTTGGTGCATATATGGGAGAAATTGTTAGAGCTGGAATTCAAGCTATACCTAAAGGTCAAATGGAAGCCGCTATTGCATTAGGGATGTCACGTTATCAAGCATTTAGATATGTTATATTACCACAAACATTAAAAGTAGTACTCCCTGCAGTAGGTAATGAATTTATTAGTATGTTAAAAGATTCTTCCTTAGTATCAGTTATAGCATTAAGTGATATTTTAAGAAGAGGTAAAGAATATATTTCTAGAACATTCTTATCATTAGAAACAATGTTAATTGTTGCATTAATTTATTTAGTAATTACATTAATTTTATCTCGCTTAGTAGGAAAATTAGAAGAAAGGATGAACGACAATGCCTAATATAATAATAGAAAACTTAGATAAGACTTTCGTCACAAATCATGGAACAAAAGTTAAAGCAGTAGATAATGCTTCATTAGATGTAAAAGAAGGCGAAGTTGTTGTAATAATTGGACCATCAGGAAGTGGTAAATCTACTTTATTGAGATGTGTTAACAAATTAGAAATTCCAACTGGTGGATCAATTTTGGTGGATGGAATTGATACAACAAGTCATTCAACAGACATTCGTAAAGTAAGAGAAGAAGTTGGAATGGTTTTCCAATCATTTAACCTTTTTCCACATCTATCAGTTTTAGATAATATTACTTTAGCCCCAATGAAAGTTAAAAATATAAAGAAAGAAAAAGCAAAAGAAACAGCTATGCAATTACTTAAAAAAGTTGGTTTAGAAGAAAAAGCAAAATCTTTCCCTAATCAATTATCAGGGGGGCAACAACAAAGAGTTGCAATAGCAAGATCTCTAGCAATGCATCCTCAAATAATGCTATTTGATGAACCTACATCAGCTCTTGATCCAGAAATGATTAAAGAAGTTTTAGATGTTATGCTTGATTTAGCAAAAAGTGGTATGACAATGCTATTAGTTACACACGAAATGGGATTCGCTAGAGCTGCTGCAACTAAAGTAGTATTCATGGATGAAGGAAAAATCATAGAAGTTGGCTCTCCATCACAAATCTTTGATAATCCACAAAATTCTAGAACAAAAACATTCTTAGAACATATTTTGTAACATAAATGAATCTTTGATTATTAAAAAATATAAAATAACTATTAACAATATTTTGTTGCTAGTTATTTTTTTAATCAATAATAACTTTTTACGTTTTTACAAGAAAATATTTATCTATATAATAATAAATTAGTTTATTTCTTGATAATAATTATTAAATTTATTCATCATTATTGACATATGTTATTTTATAATTTATATTTTCAAACATTAATTATTGTATTATTATATAAAAGAAATATTAATTTTGTTTTTTAGAGTATTAACTCTCTTTTAATTATCACTTTGGGTGTTCCATTTTGGAACGCCCTTTTTAATGGATTGTAATTTAATTTGAATAAGTATAAATTAAATATATTGGTATTTTATCAATAATAATATTAGGAGATATCATGAAAAACAATAAAACTTGGTTAGAGAGAAATATTTCACTGCCTATATTAGTTCATCCTGAAGCAGAAAAAGAAAATTCTATATCACATGCAATTGCAGCAGGTTTGGCTGTTGTTGGAATAATTTATATATTAATCAATCTAAATAATATGGAAAGTAATTATTTAAAAACAGGATTAATAATTTTTGGAATTTCAAACTTTTTATTATATTTTGCAAGTTCTTTATATCATGGGCTTCCAAAAAATAATTATAAACGTTTTTGT
Organism: Pleomorphochaeta sp.; assembly: GCF_050031695.1. GTDB lineage: Bacteria > Spirochaetota > Spirochaetia > Sphaerochaetales > Sphaerochaetaceae > Pleomorphochaeta. The sequence continues at coordinate 100,520 of NZ_JBNAIC010000035.1, forward strand.
AGGATTTTAGATCATAGTAATATTTATTTTTTAATTGCTGGAACTTATACACCATTACTTTTATATATTCAATCACCTAAAACTATAACTATATTTTATCTAATTTGGATTATTGCTGCATTAGGTATTTGTTTTACTTTACTATTTTGGGGAAGATTAAAACCTTTACATGTAGTTTTATATTTAATAATGGGTTGGTTTTTAGTATTCTTTTGGAATGATATAGTTCCAAATTTACCTCAAGGATTATTTAAATATATATTAACTGGAGGTATTTTATATACTCTGGGTGTTATATTTTATGGATTTAAAAAAATACCACATGGACATTTGATTTGGCATATTTTCTGTGTTGCCGCAAGTCTTTCCTTTTATATAGGAATATTAAAATATTTAATGTAATAAAAAATGCACTTTAAAAAGTGCATTTTTTGCTTATTATATTTTTATAGTAATTCTTTAATAGCAGTTTCTAAGGTTTCTTCTGAAATCATACCTTGAAAGCCATTTACTGGAACGCCTTCTTTATCTAATAAAATTGTAGTTGGTAAACTATTAGATTTAAATAAATAAGAAATATATCCAGGATCTAAAACACAAATTGTATCTTCATTAAAATATTCTTTTGCAAAAGCTTTAACAGCTTCTTCTGTTTCTCTTTCTCCATCAAAAGAATCAAAGAAAATAAAGACTACTTCCCCTTTATATTTTTCACTCATTTCAATAAAATGAGGCATTTCCTGCTTACATGGAGGACACCATGAAGCAAAAGAATTTATAACAACGGGTTTCCCTAATTCAGCTAATTCCCAAAAAGTTGTTTCATCCCCATTTAACAAAGTTAAAGGAATATCAGGCATTACATTAGAAACTTCTTCAGATTCTTGAGAAACTGCTTCTTTTTCTTCTATTGTTTCTATTGCTTCTTCATTAGCTGAAGCAACAATCTCAACAGAATCAACTTTATCAGTAATTTCAGGGGTTACTTCTTTTTCAGAAGGGTCTTCACTTACAGTTAAAGTTGGAGTATATGAATTATCAGGAGCATTTTCACTTAATACACCATATCCAACATATGCTAAAACAAAAATAACAATAATAACTATTATTAATATTAAACTATTTCTTTGATTTTTATTCATTTTTATTCTCCAATTATTATTCAAAAAGTATTGCTGGTGAATATCCCATAACCATCAAGATACCCATAGCTAAAAGTAATAAGCCACTAATAACTGTAACAATTTTATAATGCTTTTTGATGAAAGTAAAAGCACCTTCTAATTGCTTTAATAAAACAGCGGATAAGAAGAAAGGAACACCCAACCCTAAAGAATAGGCTAATAAAGTTAAAATACCTTGATATAAAGTCTCAGTATTAGCTGCTAACATTAAAGCAGAGCCTAAAAATGGACCAGTACAAGGAGACCAGCCAACTGCAAAAACTATTCCAAATAAAAAGGAAGAAAAATAATTTAATGATTTAGCTTTAAATTTTAATTTATAAGTATTCTCCATAAATGGTAATAATTTTAAACCCAAGAAGCTTAATGCAAATATTATTACTAATATTCCACCTACTCTATTTATCTTATCCAAATGATCGCTTAGATATTGCCCTAAAAAACTTGCGCTCGCACCTAACGTAGCAAACAATACAGTGAAACCTAAAATAAAGAAAAAGGAATTCCAAATCAACCTATTTCTTGCCTTTTCATCACTATCTTTATTTGCGATGCCACCTGCTAAATATCCTATATACAAAGGTATCATAGGTAAAACACAAGGGCTAATAAAACTTAATAATCCTTCTAATAATGCTGTTATATATGCCATATACAAATAATAGTTAGAAATAACAATTTGTAAAGTAACTTAATCACCTAAATACTTATTTATAAACAAACTCCAACAAAAACACATAGAACGCTTTATACATTAAAATAAACTATTTATAAAACTATCATTTCTATATATAATATGATTATGGGAAAGAAAAAGATTAAAAACCCCGCTTTAGAATTCGATAATTATTATAGAAATATCTATAAAGAAAGATGGGATAATTTAAAAGAAGCACTTAAAAAAGAAAAGACAAATATAGAATATTCTAACAACTTGATTAAACCTTATTATTTTGATGAAGCTTCTTTATTTTGTGCTAATTTATTAGAAATCAATGAAGGCGATAAAGTATTAGATATGTGTGCAGCTCCAGGTGGTAAAAGCTTAGTTTTAGCTTCCAAGCTAAAAGGAAGTGGACATCTTGTTTCTAATGATAGATCTAGTAAAAGACGTGCACGTCTTCACAATGTAATTAAAGAACATTTACCTAAAGAATATTTAGATCATATTTCAATTACTGCTCATGATTCAACAAGATGGGGACTATATGAACAAGAGGTTTATGATAAAATTCTTTTAGATGCCCCTTGTTCAAGTGAAAGACATGTTTTAACAGATCAATCTTATTTAGATAAATGGTCCTTAAATAGACCAAAACATCTCTCCTATCAACAATTTGCAATGCTAGCTGCAGCTTTAGAAGCTGTTAAAATAGGTGGAATAATTCTTTATTCAACCTGTGCAATTACACCACTTGAAGATGAAGATGTTATAAAAAAACTATTTAAAAAAAGAAAAGATCGTTTTGAAATAATAAATTTCGATTGTGAAATAGCAGAAGATAGAGAATATGGGAAAATCGTATTACCTGATAATAGTCAAAATAGAGGACCATTATATTTTTGCTTAATAAGGAGACTAAAATGAGCGATGTAAGTATTGTTGAATGTAAAAGCTATGAGTTAGAAACTGTTTTAAAAAGCTTAAAAGAAACAATTTCATCAACTAAAATCCCTGAAATTAAAGGTAAAACTATTTTGGTAAAACCAAATATTTTATCCGATGTTCCTCCAGAATTAAGTGTTTCAACTCATCCAAGTGTCGTTGAAGCTGTTATTATTATTTTAAAAGAAATGGGTGCTAAGAAAATATATGTTGGAGATTCTCCTGCTATTCATCCACCAAAGTTTAAAGCTAAACAATCTAAAATTTATCAAATTTGTGAAAAAGAAAATGTAGAATGGGTTAATTTTCATAGCAACACTACAAAAAAGAGAGTTCCTTATGTTAGAAGAAAAGTAGCAATTACACAAATTCTTGATGAAGTCGATTTTTGTATTTCTGTAGCAAAATTCAAAACACATGAATTAATGTATACCACAGGTGTTATAAAAAATATGTTTGGATTAGTTCCTGGCTTTAATAAAAGCAAACAACATGTCTATAATCCTAGCAGAAACAGTTTTGCAAAATTCATTTGTGGCTTATATAAAATAAGCAAAACAGAATATAATATTATGGATGCAGTAGTTGGCATGGAAGGAGCTGGACCTGGTAATGGTGATCCTAGAAAAGTTGGTTATTTATTAGCTAGTAATGATGGACTCGCTTTAGATACCGCTCAAGCTATAATAATGGGATATAATCCATTAGATATACCGATTATAAAACTAGGTATAAAAAAACGACTTAGTGAAACCCGTAAGCTAAAAGATATAAATTATACTAAATTAGATGCGAATGATTTAGTAATAAAAGATTATAAAAGAATTTCTAATAAAAAATTAAAAGAAAAAAGAAATGCACCTATCTTTTTAGAAGAGCCTTGTATTAAATGTAAAAAATGTATTGATATTTGTCCTGCAAATGCGTTATCACTAAGTAATAACAAAATAACAATAAATGAAAATAAATGTATCAAATGTTATTGCTGTCATGAGGTATGCCCTGCAAATGCAATAAAAATTGATAAATAGGAATATATGAACTTAAAAAATGAATTAAACAAAGAACAATATCTTGCTGCTTCAACTATAGATGGACCTTTATTAATCATTGCTGGAGCAGGAAGTGGTAAAACACGTATGCTAACATATAGAATTGCACATATGCTTGACAACGGAATCGATGAAAAAAATATTTTAGCATTAACATTTACAAATAAAGCAGCAAGTGAAATGGGACAACGTATTAAAAGTCTTACGGCTAAAGAGTTAAAGCATTTAACAACTACTACGTTTCACTCTTTTGGTTTGGGATTTTTAAAGCAACACATCCATCATTTGGGTTGGAAAAATAATTTTACAATTTATGATACACACGATAAAATTTCATTATTAAAACAAATTATTATTAATTTAGGTTGGTCTCTCGATTCTTTTAACATAAATGACGTTCAAAATTATATTAGTAAATATAAAACAAAAAGATTAATAGTTGATAATAATACAGCAGAAAATACAAAAACTTTACTAAGTGAATATGATAAATATTTAAAAACTTATAATGCTGTAGATTTTGATGATTTAATTGTAAAACCTTTAGAAATTTTACAAAAATTTCCCGAAATTTTAGAAAAAACCACTAAACGTTTTAAATATATTTTAGTAGATGAATTTCAAGACACTTCAATTATTCAATATAAATTAGTACAAACACTTGCTCAATCTAATAGAAATCTATGTGTAGTTGGTGATGATGATCAAAGCATATATTCATGGAGAGGTGCAAATTTTAACAATATTTTAATGTTTGAAGAAGATTTTCCAGAAAGAAAAGAAATATTTTTAGAAAGAAATTATAGAAGTAGTAAAACAATACTAGATGCTGCTAATAATTTAATCATAAATAATAAACAAAGAAAAGATAAAAAGCTTTGGACTGAAAGTGCAGCTGGTACTAATATTTATTTAATAAAACCGAAAAATGGTGAAAAAGAAGCTAATCAAGTAGCTAGAGAAATAGTGGAGCTACATAAAAAAGAAAATATTAAATTCAATAACTTTGCAATTCTTACTAGAACAAACTCTTTAATTCCTGCATTTGAAACAGCTCTTATGATGAGAGAAGTTAATACACATGTAAGTGGTGGTAAGTCTTTATTCGAAAGAAAAGAAATTAAAGATATATTAAGTTATTTAAAAGTAATAATTAACCCAGACGATGATGTTAATTTACTTAGAATAATAAATACTCCTAGAAGAGCTATTGGTAGAACTACAATCGAAAAAATTAAAGAAGTTGCCGAGAAACATAGCTGTTCTCTTTTTTCAGCTTTATCAATTTTAGCTTTTTCATCTGACTATAAAATTCGAAACAATACGAAAAATTCTTTAGTATATTTTTATAATTTAATTGATAAATATAGAATTGAATTTGAGAATAATGACGATAAAACTAAACATAAAGTATTATATAGCCTAATTAATCAAATCAATTATAGAGATTTTTTAATTGAAGAAAACAATAGTGATAAAGCTGTTATTTTTAAGATGAAAGGAATTAATATTCTAGTTGATATGCTTAAAAAATGGGAGCTTAATTACTATAATGAAAATGCTTCAATCGAAAATTGGATTAATAAAGTTTTATTAACTGGTAAAGAAAATGATGATATCAACAATAATAGTGTAAATATAATGACAATGCATTCTTCGAAAGGCTTAGAATTTGATATAGTTTATTTAGTTGGAATTGAAGATCATATAATTCCAAATCAAAGAGCTATTGAAGAAAATCCTAAAAATATTGAAGAAGAGAGAAGATTATTTTATGTTGCAATTACTAGAGCAAAGAAAAAACTCATAATAAGCTCAGCAAAAAACAGAATAAGAGGAGCTCAAGAGATTCAAAGTAATCCATCAAGATTTATTAATGAAATACCTGAAAATTTAATTGATAATGCTGAAAATAGATTATTAAGCAAAAATGAAATCTCTAGCGCTTTTGAAAACTATAAAAAAAGATTACAGGCTAACCTAAGCTAGCCTGTTATTTTATTTAGTCATCAAATAATTTCATATCACCATCTTTAATCCAACCTTTCTTTCTCATAAATTTAGCAATAATTAAAGAAAGTACAGCAGGTAATAAAAAATGTAATAAAATAATAGGGATAATAGAATCAGGCCCCATAACAGCAACAGTATTAAATTGTCCAACTAATCCACTAGTACCCATGCCAGCTCCTGCAGCGTTATTTTGCATTTTAAAAACTACAGTTGCCAAAGGTCCTATAATTGCAGCAGTAAGAGTTGGGGGAATCCAAATTAATGGATTATGTATTATATTTGAGACTTGAAGCATACTAGTTCCAATTCCTTGAGATATTAAACCACCCATCTTATTTTCTTTGTATGAAATAACTGCAAACCCAATCATTTGAGCACTACATCCAACAGTAGCTGCACCAGCAGCTAATCCTGAAATACCTAAACTAATACATATTGCAGCTGATGATATTGGTAAAGTCAAAACCATTCCAACAACAGTTGCTACTAAAATACCCATTGGTAGAGGATAAAGAGTGGTCAAAGTATTAATTAACATACCAAGACCTTTCATTAATGCACTTACAAAAGGGGATACAAAAACACCAACTAACCCTCCAGCTATTATTGTGGCTATTGGCACTACCATAATATTAACTTTAGTTTTATTGTTTACTAATTTTGCTATTTCTGCTCCGACCAAACTTGCAAGTAAAGCTCCAACAGGTTCTCCAATCATAAATCTTATGATAGTTCCATCTGCATCAAAAACAAATGTTCCAGCACCTATTGCTCCTGCAACAGCAGCACTTAAAACACCTAATTTAGGAGCTCCAACAAATAAGGCAACACCTAAACCTATAGCAGGTCCGGTCAAATACTGAGCGGCTAATCCGAAATTGACTAATAAAGGTAAATTTAAATAAGTCCCAATTTGTTTAATGATTAATCCGATAATTAATGAAGCGAAAAGACCTTGGGCCATGCCATTTAAGGCATTGATTATATAATCACCAACCTTTTTTGCTACTTTCGGATTATTTTTAGAAATTTCTTCCATAAATAATTCCTTCTAACTGGTTGGATGACATAACTGTAATCAGATCTATTGCCTAAGAACAGGCCTCCATTCATTAGCAATATATATAAATATTTTATTAATGTAAAGACTATATATCAATTGAATAAATAGCACCTTCATATCCATTTAGAAATATTTCAGTCTTACTATAATTCGGGCTTTTAGATAAAGGATTTGTTGAAAAGACTGATTCTTTTGTAAAAAAAGGAAGCCCAATATCTACAAACTTAATTGTTCTTTTTTTTCTTGTAAAATTTAATATAACTAATAAAGCTTCAGAATCAATAACTCTTATGTATGCAATTATGTTATCATTGTGAACATCAATAAATGAAATATCTCCTTTGATTAATGATTCATGATTTTTTCTCAAACTAATTAATTTTTTAGTATATTTTAACATTGATACATCTTTTTTTTCTTGAGTTTCTACACATTTTTTTTGGTTTCCTAAAGGCAAATATGGCTTTACTGTAGAAAAACCAGCATATACTGTTTTGTCCCATAACATTGGAGCTCTCGCACCATCCCTACTATTTTGGAAAAAAAACAATCTTCTTCTTTGCAAATCACGTTGTTTGCTTTTTGGTATTCTTGAGTCCTCTAGCCCTAATTCTTCTCCATAATATAAAAAGGGTGTACCTCTTTGAGTTAATAAAAACATCATTGCTAATCTAGTTTTTTGAATATTTCGATTAAATTTAGTAACTAATCTTTTATGATCATGGCTAGATAAAACCCAAGCCGGCCAAGATGTATCACAAGCATCAATCCATCTATTAGATAAAGAATTTAATAACTTAGGTGTAAGTTTTGAATTGGCTATTGTATAATCAAAAGCTAAATGACACTCATCCTTATGTACTCCATAATAAGAAGCTGCTACTTCAGGCTCCCCAGGAGGGGTTATTACAATATCCCCTATTAAAACACGATTTTCGTATGTATCAAATAAAGATCTTATTCTTCTTAAAATTCTATGTGAAATTGGTCGATTTCTGTCAAAAATATGACGTTGTTTAAAATAGCTATTTATAAAAGTTCCTGGATATTTAGGATTATTTCTAAAATCCTTATCTTTAACTATTAAATTAGTACAACTTAACCTAATTCCATCAACGCCTTTTTCTAAATAAAAATATAAAACATCAAGCATTTTCAATACTAAATTTTCACAACGCCAATTTAAATCTGGTAAATCTTTAGTAAAAGAATGCATATAATATTGTTTTCTTGTTTCATTATAAGTCCATGAACTTCCACCAAAATTTGAAAGCCAATTATTTGGTATTTCATCACTCCATATATAAAAATCACTAAATTCATTATCTTTAGAAGCACTGCTTTTAACAAACCATTCATGATTAAGAGAAGTATGATTTATAGGGATATCAATCACTAATTTTAAATTCTTTTCATGAGATTTTAAAATTAATTCATCTAGATCTTCCATTGTACCTACATCAGGATCAACATCAAAAAAATCGGAAACATCAAAACCACTATCAAAATAGGGAGAAGGGAAAAAAGGAGTAATATAAATAGCGTCAACACCTAAGTCTTTTATGTAATCTAATTTAGAAATTAACCCAATTAAATCACCTATTCCATTTTTATTGCTATCTTTAAAACTTCTTAAAAATATCTGATAAAAAATACCTTCCTGCCACCAAGCTAAATCCATGAATACATCCTCTTATATTGAAGAATAATTTATACTATAAAAAAACACAATAAAAAAAATAACGAATTTAAACAAAATTAGTTTTTATATTTAAAGTTCCAATTTAGGTATATTTAAATTATAATTCTATAATGATAAAACAAAAAAAAACCTAAACTATAAGTCTAGGACGCATTATAAAATTAATTAATATTTACATATCTACATCATCATTATTGAATTTAAAATTCTTTTGAAAAAATTTCAGTGCAAATCGAATTCCAGAAGCCCACCCTAATCCCATTTCTTCAAATTGAGATTCTAAAGATTTTTTAAATGAAGGTTCAATGGAAAAAGTTGTTAGACTTTTTTTCTCTTTTTCTTCTTTTTTTATTGGTTCACTAAACAGCTTATCGGCTCTATTATTTGTGTTTAAATCGTTCTTTTTTAATGCCATACTAACTCCAAATTTCACTTTCCATTTCTTCAAATGTTGTTTTTGTTTTTTCTTTTAAACCTTTACCATTCTCCTTAAACAATTGAGGAGCAACATTTTGATCTTGTGATTTCCTAAATACAGGATCTACAGGTATTTGATAAATTCTAAAATTCCCTCTGCTTGCAGCTTTATATATTTCTCTATGTTGTCTTATTCTATCATCATAAGAATTAATTATTACTTTTTTATGAATGACAGAAGCTCTAAAATTCTTTTTCAATCTTTTTAATTCGTCAATAAATATTTCTAAACCATCTAAGCTAAAAGCTTCTGGAGTCATTGGTGTAATTACTTCATCACTAGCAATTAATGCAGATCGTTCTAGCCGACCCAATCCAGGAGATAAATCTAAAATAACATGTTTAAATTTACCTTTAAATTCATTAATTAAATCTTGAATTACAAAAGGCTCTTCAGCTAATTTTGTCTCTGAGTATAATTTTAATGTGCCACCAATACCAAAAGTAGGTAATATATACAAATTTGGAATATGTTCAACAGGCACTATTGCATCAATTGGAAAACACTTCCCTTGTACTACATCAGAAAGTTCCCATTTAGGTGTTTTTTGTAAAAACCAAGAAGAAGCATTACCTTGAGGATCTAAATCTACTAATAATGTAGGGATACCTGCTAAAGCAGATTGACAAGCCAATGTCCCTGAAATAGTAGTTTTTCCAACACCACCTTTTTGTAAGTGGAAAGCAATTGTTTTAGTCATAATCTAGTTACCCTTCTTCAACAAGTATAAACAAATTTTAAATTTAAACAAGTCTAAGTTTAATAATTTACATTTTTTTAAGATTAAAAATTATATTAAAACTTATACTTTGTATATATAAAAAAAGTATTAAAATATTAAAACCATATAGTTATTATATAGAAATTTATTACTTAAAAAAAATTATATTATTAACACACAAAATAAAAAATTACACAACACATGCTAATAGAGTATCATATTTTAATTAAGCAAGCTATATTTTTTTTTAATTATTATTCTAATATAATTAATCAGATTTTCAATTTTAGTTAATTAATACATTTATAATAAATTATTACTAAAATTATTAAATTTATAATATATTATTTATCATATCTTAAATTATTAATGTTTTATTCTTGATTTTTATACCTATTCATTGTATTTTCTAAAAAATATAGTAAAAAAAGTTTTATCAAAAATAGGAGAGAGAAATGAATAAGATTTTCCCAGAAAACTACAAACCTACTTTAAATAAAAAACAAACTGAAAAAGCTATCAAATTTGTTAAAGACACTTTTGAACGCGAATTATCAGGTGAGTTAAAATTAAGTAGAGTTACAAGCCCTCTATTTGTTCCAAAAGGTTCAGGTATCAATGATGATTTAAATGGTATTGAAAGACCTGTTAGATTTGAGATTGGTAATCTTAATAATAGAGAAATGGAAATTGTTCATTCTCTTGCTAAATGGAAAAGAATGGCTTTAGCAGACCATGGCTTCCAACCTAAAACAGGTTTATATACAGACATGAATGCAATTAGACCAGATGATATGATTGATGCAATCCACTCCTTATATGTTGACCAATGGGATTGGGAATTAGTTATGGCTGACGATGAAAGAAATTTAGAATTCTTAAAGAAAATTGTTAAAAAAGTTTATGAAGCTCTAAAGAGAACTCAATTCTTAGTAAATGAGAATTTCCCTTCTTCTTATCCTATATTACCAGAAGAAATTGTTTTTATTCATAGTGAAGACGCACAAAAAGAATATCCAAATTTAACTCCAGAACAAAGAGAAAAAGTTCTAGCAGAAAAATATGGTGCAATTTTCATGATTGGTATCGGAAATAAATTAGCTGATGGTGTTAAACATGGTGGAAGAGCTCCTGACTATGATGACTGGTCAACACAAACTGATTCAGATCATTGTGGTTTAAACGGCGATATTATTGTTTGGGATAACGTTAGACAAGATTCTTTAGAATTATCAAGCATGGGAATTAGAGTTGATAACGAAACTTTATTAAGACAATTAGCATTAGAAAACGCTGAAGACAGAAAAGAATTATATTGGCATAAGAGATTATTAAATAACGAATTCCCTCAAACAATAGGTGGAGGAATCGGCCAAAGTAGAATTTGTATGTTTATCTTAAATAAAGCTCATATTGCAGAAGTTCAAGCTTCAGTTTGGGATGATGAAACATTAAAGGTTTCTGAAGAAAGAAATATACCATTAATGTAATTAATAATTATTTAATTATTTACACTAGAAGTCACTTTTTACGTGACTTCTTATTATTTATCAATATAAACCACAATTATTTAGATAACATTTATTAATTAAAAAAAGATTGTTATCTATCTATATTTTTTGATATAATCAATATCATGGAGCATAAATATGGAACAACTAAAATTTACTTCTTGGAATGTTAATGGAATTAGAGCTTGCGATAAAAAAGGTTTTAAAGAATATTTTTATTCTTCTAACTCTGATATTTTTTGTCTTCAAGAAATCAAGTTATCAGAAGGGCAATATGACTTTAGCCCAGAAGGCTATTTTAAATATTTTAATTATGCAGAAAGAAAAGGTTATAGTGGTACTGCCATATATTCAAAGAAAGAACCCTTAAATATTACCTTCGGTATTGAACATGATTTAGATATTGAAGGGAGAACAGTATTACTTGAATTTGAAAAATATTATGTATTAACTGTATATACACCTAATAGTCAAGAAAAACTAAAAAGGCTCGAAACAAGATTAGATTGGGATAGTAAATTTAGACAATATGTATCTAACTTGAATAAAGATAAACCTATAATTATGTGTGGGGATTTTAATGTAGCTCACAAAGAAATAGATTTAAAAAATCCTAAAACTAATGTTAAAAATGCTGGGTTTTCTCCTGAAGAAAGAGAAAGTTTTACTAAATTACTAAAAGAAGGCTTTATTGATACTTTTAGATATCTTTATCCTGATGTCATTGAAAGATATAGCTGGTGGAGTTATAGATTTAAATCAAGAGACAGAAATGCAGGATGGAGAATTGATTATTGGTTAATATCTAATAAATTATCAGAAAATATTATCAATAGCGATATTGATGATAAAATACTAGGCAGTGATCACGCACCAGTTTATCTAGTTATAAAAATATAGCAAAAGGATTAACCTTTTGCTATTTACTTGTTTATTTTAAAAATTCTGGGATCTCACCACGATTATTAAAGATTTTTCTCTTTTGTGTATCTAATATTTTCTTGCACATTCTAATAGATTTAGGAGTAATTTCAACTAATTCATCATCTTTTATTAATTGAATAGCTTGTTCTAATGTAACTCTAGTAATTGGAGTTAATATTACTGCTTCATCTTTACCACTAGCTCTCATATTAGATAATTTCTTAGTTCTTGTAGGATTTAATAATAAGTCACCCTCACGATTACGAATACCTACAACTTGTCCTTCATAAATACTGTCTCCAGGTTTAACAAATAATTTACCTCTATCTTCTAATTGGAAGAGAGCATACGCAATTGCAGAACCACCTCTATCACTTACTAAAGATCCGTTATTCCTATCAGGGAAATCACCTTTATATAAATCATATCCTTTTATATAAGAATTCATTATCCCAAAACCTCTGGTATCTGTCAAAAATTCATCTCTATAACCAATAAGTCCACGAGAAGGAATATCAAAAGTTATTTTAACTCTATCACCTGAATATGTAATATCACTCATCAAGGCTTTACGTTTAGATAATTTCTCCATTACTACTCCAGAATTTTCTTCAGGACAGTCAATAATCAACCTTTCAATAGGTTCAATTAATTTGCCAGTATCATTTTTTTTAAATAAAATTTTTGGACGACCAACACATAATTCAAATCCCTCACGTCTCATTTCTTCTACAATAATAGCCATTTGGAATTCACCTCTACCTTTTACAGTAAAAGAATCATCTATATTTTTTTCTACTTTTATTGAAACATTTCTAAGAGCTTCTTTTTCTAATCTTTCTCCAATCTTAGCAGTTGTAATATTTTTACCTTCTTTACCTGCTAAAGGACTAATATTTTTCTTAAATACCATTGAAACTGTTGGTTCATCTACAGTAATTCTTTCCAATGCTTTTGGGTTCATTTTTGTACAAATAGTATCACCTATTTCAACATTCTCAACTCCAGCTAAAACAACTATGTCTCCAGCTTCAATATTAGTTTCTTGAAAATATGAAGGTCCTTTGAATGAATAGAGTTTAGATACTCTTAAATTATTTGTTTTATCAGCTCCTACACAAACTAATTGTTCATTTATTGAAACATTACCATTTATAACTTTACCTATAGCTAATCTACCTAAAAAATCATTATAGGATAAATCACTAACTAACATTTGAAAAGGTTCTTCATCATCAAATTCAGGAGCTCTGATATTGTTTATCATTGAATCTAATAAAGGAAATAGATTATCATGTATATTTTTTAAATCAGTTCCACAAATACCACTACGTCCATCAGCATAGAAAACTGGTAATTCTAATAAAGATTCATCGTCACTTAAATCAAATAACAAATCGTAAACTTCATCTAATACTTCAGCTGATCTTGCATCAGCTCTATCTATTTTATTTATAACAATGATTGGTTGTAAATTAAGTTTTAAAGCTTTATCTAATACAAATCGTGTTTGAGGTAAAGGACCTTCTGCTGCATCTACTAACAAGATAACACCATCTACCATAGATAAACCACGTTCAACTTCACCACTAAAATCTGCGTGACCTGGAGTATCTATTATGTTAATTTTAACACCTTTATATTCGATAGCACAGTTTTTTGCACTAATTGTTATCCCACGCTCTCTTTCTAAAGCACCACTATCCATAACTCTATCTTGATCTTGAAGAAGCCCTGTTTGTTGAAACATACTGTCTACTAATGTTGTTTTACCATGGTCAACGTGTGCAATAATTGCAATATTTCTAATATTGTCATTTTTTTTTATCATTAATTACCTCAAAGTTAAAGGGAGGTCTATCCTCCCTAACATTTTTTATTTAAATACTATTTCTCGTTTATAACCGAATCAGAGTTTTTAGATATTAAATTTATCGTTCTCTGATATTCGCTAAATAATTTTTCGCTTTCTTCATTGTGTAAAATTGAACAAATTGTAATTTTATCATCAACTAAACATATACCAAATCCATTATTATAAAAAGAACTTGAAGGGTAATATTGCATAGTTCTTATAATTTCATCATCATCTACACTTGGAAGTACATCTAAATATAATTCACTTTGTAGATACTTTAGATATTCTATATTTTTTGTTGGGTAAGCTTTTAAATTAGAGGGTACTTGATTCAAAATTTCATTTTGTTGTAAGTATGGTTGTTTCTTAATATATGATTTAAATAATTTATCAATTTCTCCAGCATTATCATAGAATGACAATCTTGGTTCTAATCCTCTTTTAAATTTTATATTATATGTATCATTAACTAATATATCATTATCAGCTGCTTTTATGCAAAAAGGAATTTTTATACTTTTTCTAACAGTTTTATTTAAACTTAAAGCAATAGTTAAAAAGAAAGATAATGTAGAAATGCCTGCACCACCACATAATGAATATACAATATTAGATTTCATACCTATTTTTTTAACTTTGAGTTTTGTTTGTTTTTCTTGTACTTCATCACAACATTCTAATTTTTTCAAACGATTAGCTTTTAATTTATTTATTAAATTTAATTTTTCATTTTTATTTTCAGTATATTTATAATCAAAAGAATCTGCACCTATTAATAGAGCTTTAGCAAAATTTATTAATCCTCTTGAATCAGTTATTATTGAATGAGCAAATACTACTAATGAATTTTCATTATATAAAGCTAATCTTAAAAATTCACCATTAAAAATATCTAAAGGTTTTTTAAATTGATTTACTATCCAAGTATTAACATTATCACAAATATCAAGTTTATAATCAAAAGGATTACTAGTACTTTCAAAATAGTAATTAGAATTATTTTCAACTAATTTCATAGTTAACAAAGGAACAAGTTCTTTAATATTATTTAAATTTAATAGTATTTCATCAGTTGAAATTTTAGTAGCAAAACCTACTACTAAAGTATTAACAGCAAGATTATCATTTATAGAATAAATTTCATTTTTTAGTTCATATTTCATATTTGTTAGAATAATTGTTTATTTAATTAGATAAAAGACCTTAACGCATTTTTTTATAATTTTTTAAAAAAAAATACACCTAAAGGTGTAAAAAAAAGAAAAAGGCCCGGCAGCTACCTACTCTCCCACATAATTGTAGTACCATCGGCGTGAGAGTGCTTAACTGCCGTGTTCGGGATGGGAACGGGTGTGTCCACTCTGCTATGG
>NZ_JBNAIC010000036.1:0-23840 GCF_050031695.1 Pleomorphochaeta sp.
CGTAATACCTTCATTATCTTTTTGGTGAGTGGCTTTTGGCATGGTGCTAACTGGACCTTTATTATGTGGGGCTTTTTTCATGCCGTATTATTTATGCCTGCATTATTGCTCGGTAAAAATCGTAAATATGTCAATACTCCAATAGCCGAAGGAAAAAAACTACCCAGTTTCAATGAATTTTCTTATATTCTTCTTACGTTTGTATTAGTTACTATTGGATGGATCTTTTTTAGAGCTCCAACTATAGCAGATGCGTTTCAGTATATATACTATTTTATTAGTAATATAAAATTTCAGTTGCCTTCGTTATTTGAGATAAAACATTTTTCAGTAAAAATGATTGCTATTGTTGTTTTAATTTATATTGAATGGAAAGGAAGAAGCAAGAGCTATCCTTTGGATGATGGCTTATTTAAAAACCAATTTTATAATAAAATATTATATTACTTTTTAATTTTGTTTATGGTATATATAACAGGAAAAGAAACAGTATTTATTTATTTCCAATTTTAACTATGAAAAAATTTATAACAAATACATTTGTATTTACAATTCCTTTTGTGATATTGTTTTTTATATATTTTATTGCTGATCCTTTTCATTTGTTTAGATATAGAACTCAATTTCCGATTGCACCTACTGTAAATAGAGCATACACAGGAGTTATGTCTTTTAATAAGAACAATCCTGATTCAAATTTTAATTCATTTATTATCGGTAGTTCTCGTTCGTTTATGTTTCATACTTCAGACTGGAAGGAACACCTAACTTCGAAGAGTAAATGTTTCCATTTCGATCAGTCAGGTCAAAATTTATTTGGAATGGTTAAGCAGTTAGAATGGTTGGATGCCAACGTTTCTGATTCAATCTCCAATTTATTGTTAATAATGGATATAGAGTCTTTAAATGATGTATCCGCTAAAAAAGGGATTGTGTATGAAAATCCCCCACAAATAATGAATAATGATAATTTTTTAGCTTTTCATATTAATAATATTAAAGCATTTTATAAACCTAAATTTATTATTCCTTATTTTGATTTGATCATCAATAAAACATGGAAACCATATATGTCAAAAGGTGGTTTTGTAAAAGGTGTTTACACAAATTCTTTCACGAATGATTTTTATTGGCTTGAGAGAGATAGTTTGATTGATGAAGGACATTATTATGTGAACCATCATTTTTATAATAGAAAGAATCATCAAAAAATATCTGATACTATAATTACAACTGAACAAGAGGTTTTGTTATTTAAAATAAAAGAAATAGCTGATAGGAATAAGTCAAATTTAAAAGTAGTTATTGGACCTTTGTATAATCAAATAAAAATGAATCCAATTGACAAACGTAAATTAGATTTTATTTTTGGTAATAAAGTTGTTTATGACTTTTCTGGAATAAATAGTTTTACTGATAATATTCTTAATTTTTATGAAACAAGTCATTATAGAAGTTCTGTTTGTATCGCAATTATGGATAGTATTTATATGGACAAATGAATATAATGTTTTATTTAAGTGGTTTTATGTAAAAAAATAATTATCTTTGTAAAGTAAAATAATAATAATGATTGGATATCTATATATACTAGCGACCATTGCTTTCACTGTTTATGGTCAAATAATTCTAAAATGGCGCATATCTTCAATGGGATGGCAGCCTAAATTTGATGGAAGTTTATTAGCTTTTTGTTGGGATTACGTTAAATTTCTGTTTGACCCTTTTATTTTTTCAGGTTTCTTGTCAGCATTTATTGCATCTGTATTTTGGATGTTTGCAATGACTAAATTTGAAATTACGTATGCATATCCCTTTATGAGTTTATCTCCAGCATTAGTTTTTATCATTGGAATTTTAGTTCTTAATGAACCTTTTACGTGGGGTAAATTAATAGGGTTGTTAGTGATAATTTTAGGTATATTTATAACAGTTAAGGTAAAATGAATATGATGGATGTACATATTTCGGTAATATCCCCAATATACAGAGGAGAAAAAATGCTTGATGAATTAATTGAGCGTTTACATCAAAACTTATCTTCTATTTGTAAAAATTATGAAATAATCTTAGTCAATGATGCGTCACCAGATAATTCATGGTCTAAGATAGAATCAATCTGTCATAACGACTCTAAAGTAAAAGGTATCAATTTAAGTCGTAATTTTGGTCAACATTATGCTATAACTGCGGGTTTAAATTATGCACGAGGTGAATGGGTGGTTGTAATGGATTGTGACCTTCAAGATAGACCAGAAGAAATTGTTCATTTATATACTAAAGCTCAAGAAGGATTTGATTCTGTTTTTGCTCAAAGAGTAGAAAGGCAAGATAATTTTTTAAAGAAGCTTTCATCCAAACTATTTTATTTTGTTTTTTCATATCTTACTGAAACGAAACAGGATGCCACTATTGGTAATTTTGGAATTTATAATCGAAAAGTAATCAATGCTATTTTAAGTATGCATGATCAAGTAAGATATTTTCCTACTATGGTAAAATGGGTAGGATTTAATCAATTTGCTATGCCTATTGAGCATGCCGAAAGAGCTGAAGGAACATCTTCATATAGTTTTAAAGCATTAATAAATTTAGCATTAAATAATATTATTGCTTTTTCAGATAAACCCTTAAGATTGGCTGCAAAATGTGGATTTTATATATCATTAATTTCGTTGATTATAGGTGTCATTTATATTTATCGTTATTTTAATGGTTATATTCATGTATTAGGATATGCTAGTATGATTATATCGATTTGGTTTATTGGAGGAATTATTATGTCTTTGTCTGGTATTTTAGGTATTTATTTAGGTAAAATATTTGATAGGGTTAAAGACCGTCCTACATATATAGTTTCTGAATCACTTAACATTGATAGGCATGAAGACAACTAAATTAGAGTGGGATAGTGATTTTTTTAATTTATCAATATCTAAACTTGAAATGAATTTAAATGATTCATTAGATACTCTTTCTAATGAACTATCACGTTCAAGTGACATTGATTTATATTATATCTTTACGCCAAATGATTATGAAGATATAGAACTAGCTAATTTAACTAAGGTAGATGAAAAAATAGTATTTGGAGCAGATATTTCTCATTTGCCAATTGTAGAATGTCATTCAATTGATGAATATGATAAGAATCTTTGTAAGATAAAAGACTTATATAATTTAGCATACGAAAGTGGGAAGTATTCTCGATTTTTATTAGATGATAATTTTAAAGAAGAACAATTTAAGGCTTTATATCGCACCTGGATAAATAAGTCCGTTTCAGGTGAAATGGCGGATGTTATTTTTTGTTATCAGGATTCAAAAGAGCTACTAGGTATGCTCACTTTGAAAGTTGATAATCAAGTTGCTGAAATTGGACTTGTTGGAGTCTCTGCTAAATTGCAAGGAAAAGGAATAGGAAAGCAGTTGATGTCAAAGGTACGTCAATACGCTGAAAATAAAAATATAAAAGAAATTATAGTTCCTACACAATCTCACAATCACATAGCATGTAAATATTATATGAAATGTGGATTTGTAGAAAAAAGAAGAACAAAAATATATCATTATTGGAAATGAAAACAATACCATTTAATAAACCATATTTAACAGGAAAAGAGGTACATTATATGTATCAAGCTGTTTATGATGGAAAATTGTCAGGAAATGGACAATTTACAAAGAAATGTCAACATTTTTTTGAAGAAAATTATGATTTCAAAAAATGTCTTTTAACAACATCTTGTACAGATGCATTAGAAATGGCGGCTATTTTATGTGATGTAAAGCCTGGTGATGAAGTAATTGTACCTAGTTATACATTTGTATCATCAGCTTTAGCTTTTGTGCGTCAAGGCGCTAAAATTGTATTTGCTGATAGTTACTCAGATAATCCAAATATAGATGCAGAACAGATAGAATCTTTGATTACTCCAAAAACTAAAGTTATAGTTCCAGTTCATTATGCTGGTATAGCATGTGATATGGATAAAATTATGAGTTTAGCTGATAAGTACAATATCATTGTAGTAGAAGATGCGGCACAATCAGTGGATTCTTTTTATAAAGGGAAACCATTAGGATCTATTGGTCATCTTTCTGCTTTTTCTTTTCATGAAACAAAAAATATTATTGCAGGTGAAGGTGGAATGTTAGCTATCAATGATGAACGTTTTATTAAACGTGCTGAAGTAATCTGGGAGAAAGGAACGAATCGTGCTGAATTTTTTAGAGGAGAAGTTAATAAATATGGATGGGTGGACACAGGTAGTTCTTTTTTACCATCTGAGGTGGTAGCTGCTTTTTTATGGGCTCAATTGGAAGAATTAAAAGATATCCAATCTAAGCGCAAACAAATTTGGAATTGGTATTATGAAGGTTTAAAACCTTTAGAAGAAAAAGGATATTTCAAATTAGCCGAAATCCCCGACTATGCAACTAATAATGCGCATATGTTTTATCTTGTTTTTCCAAATATGCAAAGTCGCACAGAAATGATAAAACATTTAAAAGAAAATGATATTCTTTCTGTTTTTCATTATTTAAGTTTACATAGTAGTCAATATTATCTAGATAAACATGATGGTAGGGATTTGCCTAACTGTGATAAATTTGCAGATTGTTTATTAAGATTACCAATGTTTTATGAATTAGATAAAGAAAAAGTTTCGACTATTATTAAAGAAATTTTGAATAAAGAAATAGTTTATGATAAATAAGATTACTGATAATCGTTATTTTAGTGTATCTCTAGTATTATTGGTTGTAGTCTGGATAATTTCGGGAGTGTTTCCTTTTATAAATATAGAGGGAGATGCATCTTATTATATTTCGGGTTGTGAGCGATTATATCAAAATGGATTTCATTTACCTCCTGACTATATTTATCAGTGGGATATGCAGCCACTTGTTGGAGTTATAATATATGGAATAAAATCACTATTTCCTATACTCGATTGTCAATTTATTTATTCTTTTTTATCGGCATTAGCAGGTTTTATTTTAATTTGTGTTTCAGCATTTTGGATATCACAAAAAACTAATAGTAATTGGAAATGGATGTTCTTATTAATACTCTTAATTCCAGAGTCTTATTCTATAATGTATTATCCCAATACAGCTGTATTTGCTTCTTTATGTTTTTGGTTAGCTTTTTTACTCATAGAATATAAATCAGTAAATTGGGGGTCTATTGTTTTATTTGGGATAGCACCATTGTTTAGGGTTGATATATTAGTATTGTATCCTTTTGTGTTATTTAATTTTATGATGATGCGCAATTCTAGAAAAATAGCAATTATACGCACATCTATATATGCTTTTACTACTTTTATTATATGGTTGATAGGCTGCTTTATATTAAAAGCAAATCCTATAAAAACATTTTTATATCTTTCAAATATTTCGAGTGAAAATTTAAATTTGGTCAAATCAATCTCTCAATTTCATTTGGCATTTTACACTCCAGTTTTTGCCTTATTAGTGTTGTTTGGCGTTTATTCTTTAATAAGAAGTAAGGAATGGATATTAACTTTATCACTGTTTATACCTATCATAGCTTTTTATTATATATATGCTCCATTAGCAGGTTGGGGACCAAAACATTTTTTATATTTAATTCCTCTGTTTGGGATTTTGATATTTAAAGGTTTACAATTTGTTAGAAATATGATTTTAATTAAGTATATTCTTATATTTGTTTTTGTTGGACAATCTTTTTTAGGCTTAATTTATTTACCATCAAATAAACCTTGGGTATCTAAACCATATGGGAATTTAAAAGCATATCCTCAAAATTCTTATGTCAATATATATAAATCAGAAAAACATGATTTAAGATTGTCTGTATCTACAGGAACAATAATTAGTACATCAGATGAAATTATGCCTGTTTCGGGTTACGCATTTGGACCTATGATGTGGCATAATGTAAAAAATAGAGTACAAAAAGAACAAAGGATTATAGAAAATTTACTGAATAATAATATGGATACTATGCATATTATATCAACTCAATCTTCATCGTGGCCTTTAGGACAATTATTGCATATAAATAATTATAATTTAGTGAATCCAACTTCTTCTTCTAAGATATACACGAAAGGAACAAAAAAGGTTTTTATTCACGAAGAAGTTGTTCAAAGGAATCCTCAATCGTTTAACGAGTTAGCAAATAAAATTTCATTTAGACCTCTATATTTATTTGTAGAATGGGATTGGCAAAAATATTACATAAACGAACATTTAACTATTTTTAAACCAATAAGTACTCAATTATCAAAGATAACAGATGAATAAAATAAAAGAAATATATAAAAATAATTTTGCATTAATATTTGCTATTAATGTCATTGTTTTTACTTGTTTATATTTGCTTGTGCCCTGTACATATAAACAAAATGATGATGTGTTTATGAGTTGGATTGCATCTGGAGTTGGTATGTCTGACGGACTACCAAATTATCATTTATTGTTTATTAATGTAATTCTTGGTTATTTTATTTCTTTTTTATATACCATATCCTCCAATGTAGAGTGGTATTCTTTGGTGATTGTAATTATTCAATTGCTTTCTTATTCTTGTATACACCAGCATATTGTTAATTCTAAAAAAAGTAGATTATTAAAAGTATTGTTTATTCTTTTGTTATTTGCTTTTGAAGTACGTATTTTTGTTTTGTTGCAATTTACAACAACTGCTGCGATGGCAGCAATGGCAGGTATTATTTTGATATTATCCAATAAACGTTATGAAAATATTATTGGTCTTATACTCTTTATTATAGCTTCTTTATTACGCTTTGAAGCTGCTATGCTTGTAGGGTGTATTTCAGCACCTTTTATCTTATTTTTTTCAAGAAAATTTAATTATAATTTTATTAATTATGTTTTTCTTGGAATAATTATTTGTAGTTCCGTTTTTCTAAAAAGTTTCGATTCTTATATATATCAATCTGATTCAGAGTGGAAAGAATTAAAGGAATATAATTCTATAAGAGGTAGGATAACTGATAATCCTAATTTTATTAATTTTCGAAGTGAAGATATTGATTCTTCAATAAGTATGAATGATATCTCTTTTTTTGAATTTTTGGCACTAAATTCAGATATATTATCAGTAGATGTTTTACGTGAAATTAAAGAATCGATTGATGGAAATACTACTTTTTTTCAAAAAATAACAAATGTAAAAGATCTACTTAATGGTCCAATAATAATGTTTTTTATTTTTGGAACAATATGTTTATTATTGTATCTTGTCGTTTATGAGAAAATTTCTTATTGGAAAATAATTACCTTAGTATTTTATATCTTTGTACTTTTTGTCGTAATATCATTTGAAAGTAGAGTAAAAATGCGTGTCTTTTTGTCGATGATGTTGCCTGTATGGTATTTTAGTAGTAAATTGTTATCGGGTGATTTTACAAAACGATATATCAAGCTATTATTAATGAGTGTGTTTTCTTATTTAATTTTTGGATTATTTGCTTATTCTATAGCAGGTGTGTATCAAAGTATTAAACGCAAATCCGTCATTGAAGCTCAATTGAGTTTGATTAATCGTCAAGATCCCAATTGTGCAATAATGCCTTTAGGTGCCTCCTTGAATGTGGAGTTTTTACCTTTTATGGAAATAACAAATTCAATTGTTCCGAGAATTGCTATTAGTCATTGCTATCTACCTTCACCAATATCAAAAGAAGTTGATAATCACATAGGATTTATAGATAGTAATATATATTTATTTGCAAATAAAAATGTTGCATTGCCACGTGCTCGTTTGTTTCAAAAAGAATTTTTAGAGCATTATAATTTGACTACATCAGTACGTATTATTGATGAATCAGAAAATTTTATTATTTTTAATTTTATAAAAAACGACAAATAATGATTTTAGATATAAATAAATTTATAAAAACATACATTACCAATCGTCCCGTAAGTATGTTTCAATCAGATATTGAAAGATATAGAGATCAATTATCTCAAGAAATACGTTATAAACGTGTTTTAGTAATAGGAGGTGCTGGTACCATTGGTTCTTCATTTATTCGTTCTATTTTACCTTTTGAACCTTCACAACTAACTGTGGTTGATATTAATGAGAATGGATTAACAGAACTTACACGTGATATTAGATCTACAGATGGTATGTTTGTTCCAAGTGATTTTGTCACTTATCCATTGAGTTATGCTGACCCTATTTTTGAAAAAATATTCCGTAGAAATAATGGCTTTGATATTGTAGCTAATTTTTCTGCACATAAGCACGTACGTAGTGAAAAAGACCAATTTTCAGTAGAAGCTTTAATTGAGAACAATGTGATAAAAGCTCGCAAATTATTAGATTTGTTATCTGAAATACCACCGAGGCATTTCTTTTGTGTCTCAACTGATAAAGCTGCCAATCCTGTGAATGTAATGGGAGGTAGTAAGAAAATTATGGAAGATATGATTATGTCGTATTCTGATAGACTGAAAGTCTGTACAGCTCGATTTGCGAATGTTGCTTTTTCGAATGGTTCGTTGATGGCTGGATGGGTAGATCGCTTGATGAGAAATCAACCATTAGTAGCTCCTAATGATGTAAAACGTTATTTTGTTTCTCCTGATGAAAGTGGACAAATATGTATGTTAGCTTGTATATTAGGAAAAAATAGAGAAATCTTTTTCCCAAAATTAGGAGAGGAGAAAATGATGAAATTTTCTACTATATGTGATTCTTTTGTTCATGAACTTGGTTATACTCCAAAATACTGTAACACTGATCAAGAAGCTAAGACTTTTGCAAGTACTTTAGGAAAAGAGACTAATGAATATCCTGTTGTGTATTTTAAATCGGATACTTCAGGAGAAAAAGACTTTGAAGAGTTTTTTGTTCATGGTGAGTCTATTGATAGCGAACGATTTGATTCTTTAGGAGTTATTGATAATGTTTCTATGAAATCTCAAGAAAACTTAGATTTGTTCTTTGCTGAAATTCAAAATTTATTTGCTCAGCCAAATTTTACGAAGGCTCAGGTTATTGAAGTAATGAAACGTTTTATTCCTAATTTTGATCATATAGAAACAGGAAAAAGTTTAGACCAAAAAATGTAAAAAAAATGGATAATAAGAAATTTATAGAATTTATTCATGAAATCTATCATACTAATGATTTTATTCCATTGCAACCACCAACATTTGATGGAAACGAGAAGAAATATTTGAATGAGTGTATTGATAGTACTTTTGTATCTAGTGTAGGTGAATTTGTTAATCGTTTTGAAGATGATATGGCAAAATATACTGGAGCAAAAAAAGCAGTGGTTTGTGTAAGTGGAACTAACGCTTTGCATATGGCACTTAAGTTAGTTGGAGTAAAAGCGGGTGATGAAGTCATTACTCAAGCATTAACATTCATAGCTACTTGTAATGCTATTAGTTATTTAGATGCTAAACCTATCTTTATAGATGTAGATATGGATACTATGGGTTTGTCGCCTGAAGCATTAAAAACATGGTTGTGTTCTAATACAGAAATAAGAAATGGTTGTTGTTATAATCTAAATACAGGAAGACGTATTAAAGCATGTGTACCTATGCATACTTTTGGACATCCGGTGCGTATAGATGAAATTGTTGCTATTTGTCAAGAATATCATATTGAATTAGTTGAAGATGCTGCTGAAAGTATTGGTAGCATCTATAAAGGACGTCATATGGGTACTTTTGGTAAGATAGGTGCTATTAGTTTCAATGGTAATAAAACAATTACTACTGGTGGTGGTGGAATGCTTTTGTTTCAAGACGAAAAATTAGCAGAGTATGCGAAGCATATTACAACACAAGCTAAAGTGCCTCATAAATGGGATTTTGTACACGATGAAATAGGGTATAATTATAGAATGCCCAATGTTAATGCAGCGATAGGTTGTGCACAATTGGAACGTTTAGATAGCAAAATAGAAAACAAACGTGCTACAGCACGATTATATAGAGAATTTTTTAAGAATATAAGTGATATTTCTTTTTTTGAAGAAATAGAAGGTGCACGTTCAAATTATTGGCTTAATGCTGTCATATTGAAAGATAAAGAGCATCAACAAGCTTTTTTAAAAGAAACCAATGATCATGGCGTAATGACTCGACCCATTTGGGAATTAATGAGTAGATTACCCATGTTTAAAGATTGTCAAAGAGATGAACTAAAAAATAGTATCTGGTTAGCAGATAGAGTAGTTAATATAAGTAGTGGAATAAGATGAAACCATTAATTTTAGTAGGAGGAGGAGGGCACTGCAAATCAGTGATAGAAGTGGCTGAAACTGCAGGATATAGAATATTAGGTGTACTTGATACGCCCGATAAACTAGGTACTAAGGTTTTGTCTTACTCTGTAATAGGTTGTGATGATGATATCCCTATGTATGCAGAGAGTGCGCAATTTGTAATAACAGTAGGACAAATTCAAGATACTAAACTTCGAGAGAATATTGCTCAACGTATTGAAGACGCTGGTGGAGAATTGGCGACAATTATTGCGAAATCAGCTGTTGTTTCAAAATATTCTAAAATAGGTAAAGGAAGTGTTATTATGCATAATTGTGTTGTTAATGCAGATGCGCAAATTGGAAAACATGTTATTGTGAATACTTTTGCGAATATAGAACACGATGCGATTGTTGGAGATTTTTGTCATATTTCTACGGGAACGATGATTAATGGAAATTGTGTTATTGGGAATAATGTATTTATCGGAAGTCAATCAGTTGTCTCGAATGGAGTAAAGGTTCTAGATAATTGCTTAATAGGTGCAGGCAGTTTTGTACGCAAAAATACAAGATATCCGGGTGTTTATTCTGGAAATCCAGCTATAATAAAAAAGAAATATCATGGAAAATAAAATACAAAAACGCGCTATAGAAATCAATGATTCTATTCTTAATGCTCTAAGAATTATGGATAATAAGTCTGTGAAGCTTTTGTTAGTTTTTGATAAAGAACAATTTATTAATATTATTACAATTGGTGATTTACAACGTGCTATTATTAATAATCATGATATAAATGATTCTATTGAAAAAATATTAGATAATACAAAGTTATTTGCTTCATCTGAAGATTCAGAACAAGATATTCAAAATCAAATGTTGGCTATTCGAGCAGAATGTATGCCTGTATTAGATAATGATGGACAATTAGTGAAAGTATATTTTTGGGAAGATTTTTTCAGCCAAGATTCTAGTCAATCTCGTCCTAAAATAGATATTCCTGTTGTTTTTATGGCAGGGGGTAAAGGTACACGTTTACAACCTTTAACCAATGTAATTCCTAAGCCATTAATACCAATTGGAGAAAAAACAATTGCTGAGGTTATTTTAGATCAATTTGAATCCATAGGATGTAAGAAATTCTATTTTTCTGTGAATTATAAAGCAGAAATAATAGAATACTATTTTAAAAATTTACCTCATTTCTATGATATTTCTTTCATTAAAGAAGATAAACCTTTGGGTACAATAGGAAGTGTCAAATTAATGCAAGATCAGATAAAATCGCCTTTTTTTGTTTCTAATTGTGATATTATTATTGATCAAGATTATCGTGATGTTTATGATTATCATATTCAAAATAAAAATGATATTACTATTATATCATCACTCAAATCTTATCCTGTTCCTTATGGTGTAATGGAAACAGGAGAAGATGGGTTATTAAAGTCGATCAAAGAAAAACCTAATAATACTTATATGATTAATACAGGTGTTTATATATTAGAACCTTCATTGATAGATTTAATACCAGAAGGAGAAATGTTTCATATTACGCACTTAATGGAAAAAGTACAACAAAGAGGGGGGAGAATTGGTTGTTTCCCTGTAAGTGAACAGTCATGGACTGATATAGGTGATTGGAAAGAGTATTTATCAGTAATTAAGAAATAGAATGAAGAAAGTGTTAGTGATCGGTAATGTAAATTCGGTCTTTATTGACAATTTATATAAAGCAATTGTAGGAAAATCTTCAGATTTAACTTTTTATATTTTGAATAATAAAGATCAGGATAGTGAGCATTCTCAAATCAAACATTTGAATACTAAAAAGATACATATTCCTTTTTTTAGAAAATGTGTTTATTTAATTAGTTTTCCCTTATTAATGGTTTTACATCTTCTTTTTGTGAAAATCTCTATGGGAAGTCTAAATCCTATGACGCACATTCGTTTTATACGTAGAAGATTCAAAGATTTTTGTTTAGCAAAATATTGTGAACAAACTTTACAAATTACGGAGGTACATACTCAAACTATTATTTTAGATGGTATGTGGCTTAATTTCTTTTTTTCTAGTTCTATTAAAAAAGTATATTCTATATGGGGATCTGATTTGTTGCGAGTATCTAATCCCTATGATTATTATCATATACATGGTTTACTAAAAAAATCAGATAATATTACGGTAGCGAATATTCATGTTAAAGAATTTTTATTAGTAAAATATGGAAGAGTATTAAATGATAAAATCATTTTGAATTATTTTATTCTTTCACGTGCTATATTTGATAAAATGGATGCTGTTTCAATTGACGATATTACTAAAATGAAAGATAGCTATCACGTTGATGCATCCCAATCTGTTGTTATAGTAGGCCATAGTGGAGATATTAATGATCAACATATTGAGATATTAAAAGCTTTGGAAACTAAAATGTCAGAGGATGATTTGAATCATTTTGTTTTTATTTTACCACTAGCTTATGGATTGACTACACAATATAAAAAGAAATTGCAAAATTATAAAAAAGAATCAAGTTTAAATATTCATTTACAAACAGAATTTTTAAGTTTTGAAGATTTAGCAATTCTAAAACGTTTAGCTCATCATGTAATAATGACACCAGTCTCAGATGCTAATAGTGCCTTTGTCATTGAGTCAATCTATGCAGGAAGTAATGTGATTGTTGGTTCCTGGTTACCTTATGGCCATCATAGACAAATTGGATTGCCATTTCAAGAAATTGAAAGTTTTGATCAACTATATTATTGTTTGAATCATCAACAAGAGAGAAAATACACACAATCTGAAATTAATTCATCTATAATGAGTGAGTATTTTTCTGAAGAGATTGTAAAAGGTTGGATTAATATATTAGAATAAGTAATGTCAAGAATAAAAGCAGCCTCAAAGGATACTTTAATATATGGTGTAGGAATGTCTTTACAAAAAGTTATTGGTTTTTTGTTATTGCCTTTTTATACGCGTGCTTTATCACCTGCCGAATATGGAGTTTTAAGTACTATTTCAGTTTTGATCTTTTTTGTTTCAACAATATTAGGATTTGGACTTGATGGGGCTACTTCTCGCTATTTTTTTAAGGTAAAGGTTATTGATGAACAAAAAAAGGTGTTATCGACATCTTTGGTATTAAACTTAATTCTGAATATACCTATAATATTATTAGCTTGTTTGTTTGCTCCACAGATTTCTAATGTGTTATTTGGTTCTCAACAATATGAATCAGCTGTATTAATAGCATTATTGTTAATACCAATTCAAGCTATTAATAAGTTACAAAATATTATGTATCGGTATTTTAGAAAGGTCTGGCAGTTTGCATGGATGAGTTCAATTAGGGCTATTGTTTTTCCTTGTTTAGGAATTTTGTTTGTTGTCTATCTTAAGTGGAGTGTGTTTGGAGCACAATTAGCAACCTTTATAACAACTATAATATTAGTAATTTATTCTTATTTTATAATATCTAAACCTTTATTAAAAATAAAATTATATGATAAAAAATATGCTGTTCAATTATTGAAATTCGGCGCACCATTGATTTTTGCTGGAATTGTGAGTTGGGTAAATAGTGTTTCAGACCGTTTCTTTCTATTACATTATTGTGATTTATCTAATGTAGGGTTATATTCTATAGCCTCATCATTTTCTCAGCCAATTCAATTATTTAATACAGCATTAAGTATGGGAGTAGGTATATTAATTTTGTCGTCTTTCGAAAAAGAAAAGGATCCAAATAAACCCGAAACTAAAAAATTTCAAACAGAAGTATGGCATATTTATTTATATATAGGTGTTGTAGTATCTGTAGTACTTTCACTATTTAGTATAGAATTAGCTCAATTAGCTACTACTCCTCAATATGTACCAGCTATGGTAGCATTACCTTGGTTATTATTAAGTCATATTCTGGTTTATTCTACCCAATTAACAGGTAATGGAATGACATTAATGATGAATAGTAAGCCTTATCCAATAATGTTAACTAGTGCAGCTTTGTTAAATGTGGGGTTGAATTTTTATTTTATTCCAAAATGGGGATTTTTAGGTGCAGCTATTACAACGGTTATTTCAAATTTATTTTATTTCCTTTTTGCGTATCTATGGTCCCAAAGAGTTTATCATATTGAACGGAGTTTATTGAAACCTTTATTTTTGTTATTATTTTTGTTTGCATTGTCAATAAGTATTGTTTATTTTCAAATTAATGAAATCTATCAACTATCTTATGTTTATAAATCCATAATAATATCACTGGTTATTATATTACCTTTGTTTTCACGAAAAAATAGAGTTTTGTTTGCTAACTTTATAAATAAATTTGTAAAATGAAAATCGTTATATTATTTGCTCTAATTTCTTTATTTTTATATTTAGGTAATAAGAAACCAGTTTGGGGATTTTGGATAGCTTTAAGTTTATTTTTCAATCCTGCAGGTCTGATTTCTTACTATATGCCAAATCCAATAATAGGACCATTATTATTGTCAGATTTGATGTTTTTTTGTATGATATTTTGTTTTTATAAATCAAAAACAAATGGAAAATTATGGAAAAGTTATGATAAACAATATAAAACTTTTTTTTATTATTTATGTTTTTTATTAATTTATTATTATGTTGTAGTTTTGTGGTTAGTACCTTTATATTTTGAACGTTTTGATATACATAATTTTATTAAAGGTCGCAAGTTTATTTGGGGAATTTTAATTGGATTAATGGTATATAAAGAGATTTTATGGTATGGTTTTCAAACCTTGTTTAAAGTGGTAATTTGGACAACTATTATTGGAATTTCTCTCTTTTTCATATCAATGCTTGGATATAGTATAGTTCCTATTATAGAAGTGCAAAGATATGCAGGAGAATCTCTTTTAAGATATGGTATGTTAAGTTATGGGATTATGACAATGATTTTATATTTGGTTTGGACTATTATCTTAATGAATAGTGATTTTATTAAAAAAAGTAAGAATTCAATTTATTATTATATTGCATTTGCTTTATATATATTAGTTGGTTTATTAACATTAACAAGAAGGACATATTTGAATTTCTTTTTATTACCTGTTTTATTGTATTTTTTATATAGTTATATAGTAAAAAAAACCATTTCACTATATAAAATAATTGTTCCATTCTTTTTTATTGTTATTATTTTAGGCGTTTTTTCACCTGCTTTCTTTATTACAGCAGAACGTATTGTTAAAGATACGTTTTTACTAGTTTTTACAGGTAAAGATACACGTGGAGAAGGTAATTATAGATTAGAAGGTGAGGGTGATTTACTCTTGACCAAAAAATTTATTCGTGAATCACCTATTTTGGGTCAAGGTTACTATTATTTCAATTATGGTTTGAAGTATGATAATACTGTATCTGTGAAAGATATGAATTTTATGAATGCTCAAGATGCGGCTTTTGAAGTTCCTATTTATAGTGTGTTTTTTCAAAGAGGTTGGTTAGGTTTTTTATTATATATACCAGTATATATATTTATAATTTTAATACTACAAAAAATAATTATTATTTTAAGAAAAAACATAAGATATTTAGCTAGAGATATACCATTATGTGTTGTATTTGCAATTTCAATGGTTTTATTTTTTGTACAAGTTTTTTCAATAAATGCCTATAATTTATTTGGAACATTTACAGAACCAATGTTTATGATATATTGTGCTTTGTTATTTGCAACTCACAGAATTATTAAAGATTATGTTAGATAAAAAAAGAAGAATATTAGTTTTAGCTCCACATACAGATGATGGAGAATTAGGTTGTGGAGCTACCATAGCGAAATTAGTGAAAGAAGGTGCTGATGTATATTATGTTGCCTTTTCAATAGCTGAGGATTCTGTTCCAGATGGGTTACCTAAAGATATTTTAGCAATAGAAGTTAGAAATGCTACAGAGAAATTAGGAATACCATCGGAGAATTTAATCATAAAAAGATATCCAGTACGTCGTTTTGATGAGCATAGGCAAGATATCTTAGAAGAGTTAGTTCAATTAAATCGTAATTTATCCCCTGATTTAGTTTTTATTCCTAATTTGAAGGACTTGCATCAAGATCATTTTACTATAGCAAATGAAGCTTTAAGAGCTTTTAAAAGGACATCGATTTTGTCTTATGAATTACCATGGAATAATTTAACTTTTACAACAAATTGTTTTCAAATTGTAGACTATGAAGATTTGCTTGTTAAAATCGAAGCTTTAAAGTGCTATCAATCTCAAAATCATAGAAATTATTTGACAAGTGATTTTATATTGGGTCTAGCTACAACGCGAGGAGTTCAAATTGGAGCTAAGTATGCAGAATTATTTGAGGTAGTAAGATGGATTATGAAATAATGAGAAATTTTGATATACAGATAGTTTCTTTTGATTTTTTGAAAAGAAATATAGCTTCTTTTTTATCTATTAATAATGAAAATAAAGAAGAATACTGGAATGAGGATAATTTTTTATTCCTTTTACCAAAAAAGTTTGAATGGAGTGTATGTGCAATAATAAATGATCAAGTAGTTGGGTTTATTATTTCTTCAAAAAAAGATGATAGTATTTGCCATATTCATAAGGTTGCAGTTGCTAGTAAGTTTAGAGGGAGAGGAATAGCTACTTGTTTGATACAGTATATTATTGATTTAGCACATAGAGAGGTTAAAAATTTATCTTTATTTGTTGAAGATGAGAATGTTATTGCAAAGAAAATGTATTATAAATTGGGTTTTGAAAATCAAAATACCAAATTAGATTCGGTTACAAATAAAAAATTATTATTATTATGCAAAAAAATATAGTTTCTATTCATCAACCAAATTTTTTCCCATGGACTGGATATTTTAATAAGATTGTAAATTCTGATAATTTTATTTTATTTGATGATGTTCAATTTGAAAGAGGCAAAACATATACTTCGCGTACAAAAGTATTATGTCAGGGTAAAGAAAAGTGGTTGACTGTCCCTGTTATTGGAAAGGGTGAAATGTTACCTATTAATCAAGTGACTTTTGATAATTCACAAGAATGGAAAACAAAGCATTTATCAACAATTATGAATTATTATCGAAAATCTCCTTGTTATAAAAAAGTGTTTTCAATGATAGAAGAAATATATTCACATACATTTAATACTATTGGTGATTTCAATATTTTTACAATTAAATATATTTTAAATTATCTTGAATCAGAAACACTTTGTTTTGTCGCTTCAGAGTTGACTCCACATAGTAAGTTATCAGGATTAGACAGAATCGTAGAATTATTGGAATCAGTAAAAGCAACAGATTATTTATCTGGAAGTGGTGCGGGTTCCAAACGTTATATGGAGGAAGCACGATTAAATGAAAAATCAATTCATTTGATGTGGCAAGAATACGAAGCAAAATCGTATTTTCAAAAAAATGTAGAACATTTTATTCCAAATTTATCAATAATAGATTTATTATTTTCTAAAGGTAAAGACTCAATAAAACTTTTATTATGAAAGCAATTATTTTATTTTCGTTATATGGTGATTATAGAGGTGGGGCTGAAAAAAGATATTTAAGTCTCTTTAATTATCTTCAAGAACATCAGTCTGATTATGTCTTGATTTTAAACAAGACTCTATATCAATCTTGTATAAATGATAATATACTTTCTTCTTCTAAAAATGTTCTTTGTATTAATTCATTGTTAGAAAAATCAATTGATTTATCATATAAAAAACAAAAGACTAAAATCATTGATCATGAGAGCACAAAAAAGAAAGGAAATAAAATCATTAATGTATTAAAAAGGCTTAAATATTACTTGAAAGTTTGGGTAGATGTTTTATATGTTTCGGTTCAAATTCATAAGTTAATTACTCGTAATCATATTACTCACTTTTACACTATTTTTCAATCTGGTATGTATCTGACGCCTTATTTTAAATTATTTAGAAAAAAATATATCTACAGTGAAAATGATTGTTCATTATCTTTTATTGATAATAATGAGTTGTCAAGATGGAAATCAGAATATAAATCTTTAAAAAATGCGTTATATATCGACTGTTTATCACCACAAATTAAAAAAGATTTGTTAAATCTACCCTTTATAAATGATGTAAATAAATTATTGGTAACGCCTAATAGTTTTATAAATTATAATAATTTTTCGCCAGTATCTGAAAAAGAGAATATTATTACTTTTTGTAGTCGAATTGAGAAATTGAAAAATCCCGAACTTTTAATTGATTCTATTGCACTAATTAAATCACAGTTGCGTGATTATAAAATTTATATAATTGGAGATGGTAACATGTTTGGTCATATTCAAGAATGTATAAAGAAAAAATCATTGTCTAATATTGTTTATTTGACAGGTGGACTTGCAACACCATATAAATATATATCAAAATCAAAAATATTCATATCACTTCAACAAAATAATAATTATCCATCTCAATCATTATTGGAAGCTATGGCATGTGAAAATGCAATTATAGCTTCTGATGTCGGAGAAACTAGAATGTTAGTGACTGAAGATGAAGGAATTTTGGTGAATTTAGATAAACAATCTGTTGCAGATGCAATATTAACATTAATAAATCAACCTTCATTGTGTTTGAAATTAGGTAAAAGGGCAAGATGTAAAGCTGTGGTAGAACATTCAATTGAGAAATTTGCTGAGTATTTTAATGAGATTATGTCTAAATAAGTTTTTTGATGAAAAATAAAATTGCACTTTTATTAGTTTTATATAACGATGTTGAACATCTAAAATCATTATTGAGATCGGTAAAGAAACAATTGTCAGTGGATATTTCAATATTTGCAATAGATTGTCATCCTAATCAAAAATCGATTAAATATTTAAAAGATCATTATACCGATTTGTACACTTATGATTATCATGGTAATCTAGGGTATGCAGCAGGAAATAATTATCTTATTAAGAAGGCTTATGAAAATGGTTATGATGTGGCTGTTATTTCAAATACTGATGTAATATTAGATTCTGAATGTTTTAACAATCTAAAAAAATCTTTATTAAAACCATATTCATTAGTGAGTCCATTGTTGTATTTTGGGAACCCTAAAAATCCAAAAGGTTTGCATTCATATGGAGAACAATTAAATACAAAATCACTGAAAGTAGAAGTTGTAAACGATAAAGATACAGATATTTCAATTTTACCTGATTTTAAGGAAACTAATATTGTTACAGGTTGTTTGTTCATGTTTAATATACAATCTTTTATAACAATTGGTCTGTTTAATGAAGATGGATTTATGTATGGTGAAGAGGTTGATTTAGCTTTAAAATATAAAGAACATGGACTTAGGATGTTATGTGTGAAGCATGCTCAGGCATGGCATAATCATCGTGAAAAAGACAATCGTGTTTTATTTGATACTTCCTATTATTATATAAAACGTAATTTTATTCTTTTATGTGTAAGAGTTAAGAACTTAAGTGCATTAAGAAGTTTTTTATTTTTAGAACTTATAAAAATACCTAAAATATTTATTCTAGCGATAAAAAAGAAAGATTTAAAAGGAGTAAGATATTATTATAAAGGTATTTTAGATGGTTTAAGAGGAGTGAAGGGTAGAAATATTAATTTATAAATTATGGAAATAAAAAAGTATTTAAAATTCGAAGATTTACCTCAGAGTATTATAGATATTGAAGCTTCATTACCAATATTTATAACTTCAGATTATGCTCGAATGATGAGTAAAACAAAAAAATATGAAGTTTCGTGGTACGTTGGGTATGAAAATAATATTCCTTTATTTATTATTCCTTTTGGAATAAAGAAAATACTATTCTTTACTAAAGGAATATGTCTATTTTCTTCATTTTGTTTAGATATGAATAAATATACACATGAAGTAGAACAAGAATTTATTGATGCTATGGTATTGTATATAGAAAAATCAAAGTGTTGTGATTGGATTCAACAATCTCCAAATCATGCTTTATTTTCTGTTATACCAAGTGGAAGTAAAAGTTGTCCTTTTGGAACTTTTCGTGTGAATATTTTAGGCACAGATGAAGATATATTACAGCAAATAAGAAGAGATGAACGTAGATCTATTAGAAAGGCTGAAAAAGAAGGAGGTATTATTCATTTTGGTGAAGATTATTTAGATGATGCTTTTAAAGTAATCATATCTACATTATCAAAAGCACAATTATCAACTTTTTCAAAATCTCGTGTTTTAGAAGAAAAAAAAATATTAAAAGATAAATTTATTGTTGGTGTTTGTTACCATAATGATATTCCTCAATCAGCTGTTATTGCATATCGTACAAAACATTCTGTTTATGCGATATATGCAGGAAGTATATATAAACAGTTAAGAGGAGCAACAAATTGGTTATATTATGATATTTATAAACAAGGTAGTGCTTGTGGAGCGCAATATTTTGATTTTGTAGGAGCACGTATGCATATAAATAAGGATTCTAAATTATATAGAATTCAGCAGTTCAAGAGGCACATGGGTGGAGAGCTTATTGAAGGTTTTTTATGGAAGAAAGTAATAAATAAACCTAAATATTTTTTATATTCAATTTTATTGGGAACGAGATATTTATTGAAAGGTAAAAAGATGAAAGGTGATATTATTGATCAAGAAATAAAACGCTTAAAATTATGAAGCATTCTTATTTAACCATCGATTATGAATTATTTTTAGGCTTAGAGACAGGAAGTGTCATGGATTGTATGATAAATCCAACGAACAAATTAATGTCTATATTGAGCCATAATGATTCTAAAATGACAGTATTTTGGGATGTTCTTCATTATATGAAATTATTGGAATATGTCTCTATCTATCCTAATTTGCAGAATGATATTGATCATATTCAACATCAAATATTAGATTTAATAGCAAATGGACATGATGTACAATTGCATTTGCATCCACATTGGATTGATGCAATATATAATGGTCAAAAATGGAAATTTTTATATGATCATTTTTCGTTACAGACTTTATCTGATGATGATGATGTAAAAAATATTTATGGATTGAGAGGATGTATTTATCAATCAATGAATATAATGAAAAAACTGATTCATACTAAATATCCAAATTATAGAATAAATAAATTTAGAGCTGGAGGTTATAAAGTTGAACCTTTTAGTAGAATCGCTAGTATCTTTAAGGAGTATGGTATTTATGTAGACAGTAGTGTTTGTCCAGGAATGTATAACTTACATCCCATATCAAGTTATGATTTTAGAAATTACCCAATAAATAATAAGTATACATTTGATAGCTCACCTAAGATAGAAGGAGAAGGAAGTTTTATTGAATTTCCTATTAAAACAATTAAATTGTCTGGTGTAAGAAACCTATATTATAAGATGCTTAGAAAATTGAAATACCCTAATTTGGAACAGAATAGATGTGGAAAAGGGGTTGCTTCTACAAGCAGAGTATTAAATAAACAATCTATTTTTAGAAAGGTGTATAACAATCTTTTGACAAGAAAACTTGAGATGTTTACAACGGATAGTATGTTTCCTGAAAAGTTTAAATATATTATAAATCAAGTAGATGATTATTCAGTAATGATATTACATCCTAAATTAATGAATTCAGTTAATGTAAGTGTTGTTGAAGCAATGTTAAAAAAGAATCTACTTAAGTTACACTCACTTCCTAATTCATAATTTATGAAATTAATATATATAAATCCAGGAAATAGTTCTGTGATGGAAGCTCAAGTGCTTGAGTTATTGAATTATTATTTATTAAGTGGTAGTTTTGAATCTCTTTTTTTGCTTCAAGGTTATAAAAGAGAGTCGGAAAAAATAGCACTATGTGAAAAATTAGAACATTATCCACAAATAAAAATTAAATGGTTTAAATCATATCCTAATTATTCATTTTTTAATCTTATAGCATATAGAAGCCTAAAAAAGATATTACTAGATGTGGGTATTGGTAATAAAACAGTTATTCATACTAGAGGTGAAATTTATGGATCATTTGCAAAACGTTTTTTGAGAAAAGCAAAATTACCAATAAATTTATTGGTAGATATACGTGGAGTGAGTATAGATGAAATTTCGATATATAGGGAATCTAATAAACTTTTGAAGCAAAATAAAGTTTATAATTTGTTGAATCATTATAAGAATCTAAAAAAAAGTAATGATACAATGATTACTGTAGTTTCAAAGCATGCAAAAGATTATTTTGTTACTAAATATCATTTTGATGAATCAAAAATATGTGTACATCCAAATATTGTAGGTAAACAGTTTGAATTTTCGTTGATAAAACGTCTTGAAATACGCAAGAAATTAGGAGTTTCAAAAAATCAACTGATAGCATTGTGCTCTTCTAATGGAGCCGCTGCATGGCAAAAGGATGAGATGATTATGAGAAAGTTAGTAAACCAAGGTATCTTTGTGTTGAATTTATCACCTAAAAGAGTTGATATTGAGGGAGTACATACAATGAAAGTTCCTTTCCAAGAAATGCCTGCTTATCTATCTGCTGCTGACATATCTGTTTTATGGAGAGAGGATAATCCTGTAAATAATACGGCATCACCTAGTAAAATGAGTGAATTTGCCGCTATGGGATTATATGTGATACATAACAACACTGTAGGTATAGCTTCTGATTATATCAATAAGAGCAAAGCAGGTATTTTAATTACTGATGTTAACCAACTAGATACAATTGATTTTTCTGATATATCTTTGGAAAAACGTGAGAACTGGTGTCAACAAGGTTTAGAATTGTTTGGTATTGAGAAATTAGCTTCTAGTTATATTAAAAAGTACAAAGATATTGTTAGTATAATAACTGATATTTAACTAATTTTTATTATCTTTGTTTTTTAAAGAATGAAACAATGAAAAAGATTATATTAGTAGCTGGGGCTCGTCCCAACTTTATGAAAATAGCTCCTTTAATGCATGCATTAACAGGACACCCCACATTAAAATCTGTATTAGTACATACGGGACAGCATTATGATGTAAAGATGTCAGGTCAGTTTTTTGAAGAACTAAATATTCCCAAACCTCATGTTAACTTAGAAGTAGGTTCGGCTTCACAATCAGTTCAAACTGCTCGTATAATGGAGCGTTTTGAAAAAGTATGTTTAGATGAAAAGCCTGATTATATTTTAGTAGTTGGTGATGTTACAAGCACTGCAGCATGTACATTAGTAGCCGTTAAATTAGGAATCAAAACGATTCATTATGAAGCAGGATTACGTAGTAATGATAGAACCATGCCAGAAGAAATTAATCGACTCGTTACAGATGCTATTAGTGATGTCTTTTTAACAACAAGTGTTGATGCTGATGAAAATTTAAAAAATGAAGGAGTTTCTTCCGAGAAAATTCATATGGTAGGTAATTTAATGATTGATTCTTTAGTAGGTAATTTAGAAAAAGCAAAACAATCAAAGATGCATTTTAAGTTATTGAATAGAGACTCTGATATTGAATTTGGTAAAGAGTTTTCAAAAGGAAATTATGGAGCTATGACTTTTCATAGACCAGGAAATGTAGATGATAAAGAATCATTAGCACAATTAGTTTC
>NZ_JBNAIC010000037.1:0-24040 GCF_050031695.1 Pleomorphochaeta sp.
TACACATTTAACTTCTAAGAAAGTTGGAGCTGATACACATATATCTTTATAATAAGCTTTAGAGCCATCTCTTCCTAATGTTAAAAAGATTAAGTCAATATCATATGCATCTCTAAATATTCTAATAGCTTTTTCAAGATCTTTTTCTCCTGTAAACCAGGTTAATTCGTTATCTGCAATTTTTAATACATTACATACTTTAAAACCTTCTCTAAAAGCTTCTTTTGCATCTTCTAAATCATCCCATAAATTTGCTCTTAAATTAGGGTCAAAAGAAATTAACATATTATTTTCTTTTGCTAACCTTATTGCTTTAAGAGTTGCTTTTTTACAAACTTCATTAGTCATAGAAAGAGTTCCAAAGTGAAAAACATCTTGGTCTTTAAAATATTCTTCTCTTATATCTTTTTCACCTAAAGCAGCATCTGCTCCGTTCTTCCTATAAAAAGTAAAGGATCTATCCCCTGTTTCATCATGATGTACAAAGGCAAGTGTTGTAGGCTCATAATTGCTTTTAATTAACCCATTTGTGCTTATACCTACATCAATTAAAGTTTTCTCTAATTGATTCCCAAATGCGTCATTACCAACTTTTCCAATAAAAGAAGCTTTATTTCCTAATTTATTTAACATAGCTAAAAAATTACAAGGGGCTCCTCCAGGATTTGCTTCATATAATGGGTTATTATTTCCAGATTCACCACTTTGAATAAAATCAATTAACAATTCACCTAAAGCTACTATTTTTTTCATAAAAAACCCCTTTTAAATAAATCAATTTTTCAAAATTTTCTCTAGATTACAATATTTTATTTAAATAAACAAGCAAATAATCAAAAAATCATTACAATAATC
This sequence comes from Pleomorphochaeta sp., assembly GCF_050031695.1. Classification (GTDB taxonomy): domain Bacteria; phylum Spirochaetota; class Spirochaetia; order Sphaerochaetales; family Sphaerochaetaceae; genus Pleomorphochaeta. Next base: position 856 of record NZ_JBNAIC010000037.1, read on the forward strand.
ATAAATAAAGATATTTTATTGATTTTTTGATTATTTTATTGACAGTTAAATTAAGTTAAATTATTGTACTTACATGGATAAATCACAATTAAGCAAGAGACAAGAAAAAATATTAGATGCTATAAAAATCAACCCCAATATAAAAGTTAATGAAATAAGTGATATAACTAATACTGCTGCTGCTACAGTTAGAAGAGATTTAAATAAATTATCACAATTAAACTATATTGAAAAAAGCTACGGAAAGCTCTCAATTATAGATCCAATAGAAAAACGATTAATTGAAACCAATAACAGTATCAATGAAGAGCAAAAATCCTTAATAAAGAAAACAGAGAAACAAATACATTCTGGGAATGTAATATTATTAAATTACAGTATATTTAATTGTAAATTAATTGATGAATTATTAATTACTAATAAATTTGCTACTATTGTAACAAATTCCCTTGAACTTTTTGACAGATCTAAAGATTCTGATAAATTACATAATATTCTATTAGCTGGCTTATATAATAAAGAATTAAAAACTTTTTCAGGAACAACAACTTACTCTATTTTATCAACTTTAAGAGCTGATTGCTTTATAATGCATCCTTATAGTGTTGACTTTGAACTAGGCTTTTTAGCAAACCCAACAGATGATCTACAATTGACACAATATATGATAAATGTTGCTCGTAAAGTAATAATTTATATAGATGAAGAGTGCATAAGTAAAACATCTGGTTTATTAGTTGCAGAATTCAATTTAGTAAATACTGTAATCACAACTAAAAAGATATATGAAAAATATAAACAAGAATTAGATTTATATGATTTCAATATTATTATTTCAGATTAATTATCTTAAAAATTACTATTTTAAATAATGGAGGTTCTAATGAACACAACATATCCAAGATATCATTATAGACCAAATAAAAATTGGATAAATGATCCTAATGGAACTATCTACCATAATGGTTATTATCATATTTTCTACCAGTATAATCCGACATCTGATTGTTGGGGTAATCTGCATTGGGGACATGCAAGAACAAAGGATTTTATTAACTATGAGGTAATTTTTAATAATTTAGAACCACAAAAAGAATTAGGAGAAACTGACTGCTTTTCTGGTTGTCTTGCAATTAATAAAAAAAATAAACCAGTAGCTTTATATACAAGTGTGTCTATTAATAATGATGAAATACCAAATGTTCAAAAAGCTGTATTCTTAGATGATAATTTAAATTCATTTAAAGAAAAAAGAATTAACGCTCTCACTATTGATATGAAAAATATACCAAAAATAAGAAATGATTGGAGAGACCCATATGTATTTACTTATAAAAACAGGTATTTCTTGGTAATTGCCGCTGCAATTGGTGATTTACAAGACCCTTCTGTCTTACTTTTTGAATGTGAAGATGGAAGTTTAACTAATTGGAAATATAAAAATGAAATAGTCACCTTTAATCCAGTTATTGAATTATTCGAATGTCCAAACTTTTTTCAATTAGGAGAAAAATGGGTATTACTGGGTTCTCCTTATAAAGAAGTTGAATATTACATAGGTTCTTTTAATATCGAAACTTTAGATTTTAGTATTGAAAAAAAAGGTATTATTGATCATTGTGCACAATATTACGCAACTAATACAATACAAGATAATAAAGGAAGAACAATAATTCTTGCATTTGAAAGAGGTTTTAGTAAAAATAAGGGCTGGAATAACGCAATCTCTATACCGAGAGAATTATATATAGATGAATACAATGAAATTGTTCAAAAACCAATTTCTGAATTAAAACAACTTAGAAAAAATAAAATTGTTGAAAATAAAAATTTTTCACTCTCCTCTATAATAGATTTTACATCTAATCACTTAACTCAGTGTGAAATTAATTTTAATATTAAAATAAACGACAATTCAAAAACTAATCTAATATTAAAGGATGAAAAGAACTGTATAACTCAAATACTTTTTTCACAAAATAGTGTAAAATTTGATAGTATTTTTATACCTTTTAAAAAACTAAATAGTTATAATGTCATAATATTTATTGATCATAGCATCTTAGAAATTTATATTGACGATGGTAAACATTGTGCTACTAGAATTATTGAAGAATTATCGACAATTAATAACTTACAATTTAGAGGTAATTGTGAAATTACAAATTTAAATATTTACGAGATTGATAATTTAAATATTATTGAATAATAATTTTTAATATATCAGCCTCATTATATTAATTAGACTATACATTCATTAGTAATTATATAAAGCTTTTATATTTTAATTATTTTTCAAAAATTAATAACCTTATTTTATTTTTTAATAATAAATATTATAAGGTTATTCTTCTTTTGATATAAAAAATATTATTAAGAACAATTAAACATAACACACTCTATTTTATTATATACTAAAATTTTATATCACACACTCACTAAAATCATTAATCAAAACAAACAAAATTTCATTTTTTTTTGTGTTTTATATTGACCTTTATTATGGTTAATGGTAATCTCTCATTCGTTACGGGATGTCGCCTAGCGGCTATGGCGCTTGCTTTGGGAGCAAGATATCGAAGGTTCGAGTCCTTTCATCCCGATAAGCACTCTTAGTAGTTTGAGTGCTTTTTTATGGTAACAATTTTATAACTGTTACATATTACATATATATATACGGGATGTCGCCTAGCGGCTATGGCGCTTGCTTTGGGAGCAAGATATCGAAGGTTCGAGTCCTTTCATCCCGATTCAAAATGCTACCAATTATGGTAGCATTTTTTTTATATCAAATATTATGGTTGAATCATGATGAAAAAGTGTGAATATTAACAGTTTATTTTTCCCAGTCTGATTTTTTTATTATATAACACTCATAATCTGCAACTTTATTATTTATTATTTTATTTTTTTCAGTATGAGACCATTTCATATTACATTTTTCCATAACTTTCATAGAAGCTTCATTCCCTATTTCATAAAGGCCAAAAACCTCACTTACTTCTAATTTAATAAATGAAAAATTAATTATAGCTTCTAAAGCTTCACTCATATAACCTTTATTCCAATATTTTTTATTTAATACATATCCAAAAGTTGCTTTGTTTTCTTCTTTTTGAACATCTATACATCCTATAACTTGCTTAGTAGATTTTAATGTAATAGCATACGCACCTGTTTTTGTTAAAAAATTAACAATACACTGTCTACTTTCTTCAACTGACTTATGAGATGCCCAAGTTAAATATTTTACAGTTTCATCATCTTTAGCATAGTCATAAACTGCTTGAGCATCACTTTCTAGAAATCCTCTCAAAAACAATCTATCTGTCTCTATTATATTATTTATTATCTTAAACATTTATTACCTCTAATATTTCAATTCTTATTTATTTTTATTTTTTTTAAGCATTGAATAATACCCAATATCTTTAAATCCAATCTTTTTATACATTTTAGCTGCATTCGGGTTATCATAAAATAAACAAACGGTTTTACCCTGATTAATTAATTTATTACATAATGCATATACACATTTTAAAGCATAACCTTTTCTACGGTACTTCTCTCTAGTGGCGACCCCAATAATCATAGCTAATTCACTAGATTCAGCACTTGAACTTGCACCACTGACAATTTCATCATTTTTAATAATAGTAAAAATATGTTTTGAACCATTATCTAATTCTGCTTTAGTACTATCATAGTTTGATTTATTATTAAATATACTATCAATTAATGATAAATAATCTTTTAACTTTGTTTTATCTAATAAAATTACTTCATCAACTTCAATTTCAATATTTAATTTATTCAAAGTTGCAAAATAATAATCTCTTTGCTTAAATGAATTAACTTCAATTTTATCAATTACACTTTTTTCACCATTTATATTATCAATAGAAAATTTATCAATTAGTTGATTCATAAAATCTTGATCAATAACTTTACCATAAGAAACAATACTCAAGCTTGTAAAAAATCTTAAATAAACAGCTTTTATTTCTAAATCTATATCTATATATATATTAATATTTTCATTATCTAATCCAAAAACTTCTATATCGCCAATTAAAAACAAATTCATTTCTTTAGATTCATATAAATAAGCTATTAATTTATTTAAATCACTATCTTCACATTTTCTTATCATTTTTCTCCCCTCTTTTCATAATAAATATAGCAATACAAGATATTCATTAATTATTCAATTATTTTCTTTTTATTTTTTGTATTATCTCAATTTATTTATATATATTTATTAATATGATGGTATTTTGTTTATTCTTTATCTAATAAGCAATTATTGTTGAGTATATATTAAAATTAAAAAAGCGATAATTTTAAGGCCAAAAAACAAAACAAAAAACTTTATTTTTTTTGTTGACACTTTTTTTCAAATATGATAATTTCACTCTTGTCGTTAAGTTGAAACGAATAATAAGTTTTAATTTTACAATAATGCGCCAGTAGCTCAGCTGGATAGAGCAACTGCCTTCTAAGCAGTAGGTCATAGGTTCGACTCCTATCTGGCGTATTTCTTAAAATTTGATTCCTAAAATTAGGAATCTTTTTTTTCGATACTTTTTCATTTTTTTTCTCCTTTTTTTTAAAAAAAGGAATCTCTTAATTATAAATAACCGCATAAGTTCTCCCTTATGCGGTTCTTTTTATTTGTTAAATATCGAATATCATTTAGTTGCTTCTATTCCAACTACCTCATTATTATCTGATTGTTTTTTTTCAACTTTATTTTCAGGTTTTTTTTCAACATTTATTTTGCATGAATTATTAAGCAAATAAAAACCTAAAAACAATAAAAGTATACTGCTTAAAAAAGAACAACATCCAACAATTACAAGCATAATAGAAATTGAAGTTATTGCATAATTCATATTATTAATACTCATTCGCATAGTAAAACCTTCAGCAAAATGTTGTATACTGATTGGTGTTAAAGCTTGTCTAAAACTTGCAATAACTAAACCAATACCAAAAATAAATAAAATACCGCTAAAAACAAAACTTACTATAGATCCTTTTTTCATCTTCACACCTTCTATTTTAAAACGTTCTTATAATAATAATACTATACAAATAATATTGTTTGCCACATGACTTTAATGAAGAATTATGAAGATGTCTTTAAGAAATATCAGTTATTTTAAAACATCTAATACAAAAAGAAATAATAGCTTGAGCTATTTTATCCCTTGATTGTGTCTCTAAAAATGTAATTTTATCTTGATTCACACCGCTTGCCCAATTAATACTATAGGCTAAAGATACATACTTTATTTTTGCTTCAGACAATAGTGAGAATTCAGGACATCCTGTCATACCAACAAAATCTGCCCCAAAATGATCAAACATTCTAATCTCTGCTGGCGTCTCTAACCTAGGCCCATTAGTACAAATATAAACTCCACCCTCATCTAATGGAAAATTACACAAAGAAGCTTCTTTTTTAATATTCACTTTAAGTGACAAATTAAAAGGACTCGTCATTTCATTATGAAAAACATCATTTTCACATGAAAATGTAGACTCTCTCTGTCCATTCGTAAAATCTATAAAATCAGAAATAATTGTAACACCACCAGGTAATAATTTTTTACTAATAGATCCAACTGAATATATCCCAATACATTGCTCAACTCCTAATAATCTTAATGCTTCAACATTAGCCCTATAATTAATTAAATGAGGAGGCAATGAATGCTTCAAACCATGCCTCAATATTATTATTATATTATCTTTTTTTAAATATTCAGCTTTACCATATTTTGTATCAATTTCATAAATTTTAGAATCAGGGAAAAACTCATCAATACCTGTTCCACCAATTATTGCATTCATAAAAACTCTCCTCTTATCTCATTAGGCTTAAATACACCTTTATTTGTTATTATATTAGTTACTAAGTTGCTCTCTATTATATCAAAAGATGGATATAAAGCATCAATTTTATCTTCAGTAATATTTTTACCATTTATAACTAATAACTCTTTAGAATCTCTATATTCCATATTTACATCTTTATAAGTTAACTTAGTTTTATCAGGAGCCATAGCAAATGCCGAATATGGGATATTATAATATTTAGCACAAATTGCATTTTGATTTGTACCTATTTTATTTATAACAGACCCATCCATACAAACCAAATCAGCAGCACTCATATAATGAGTAATTAAACCTTGTCGCATAAAATAGGAACCCATTCCATCTGTAATAATTTTAACATCAACTCCTAATTCTTTTAAACTTGGAGCTGTTAATCTTGATCCTTGAAAATAAGGTCTTGTTTCATTTACCAAAACTTTTACATTTTTTCCACTTTTTATAGCAAAATAAACAGATAACAAAAAAGTATGTTCAGCAAAGCAAGTTGTTAATATTACATCATTATCTTTTATTAAAGTAGCTCCCAATTTTCCCATTTTATAATAGGTTTCATTATATTCTTCTTCTATTTGATCTATAGTTAAATTTATTTCTTTTACAAATTTATCAATAGTAAATTTGTGTGATTGAAATTTATCTTTGAAGTTATTTAAGATATTTTCAACACATCTTTTCATAGTTGTATTAGTAGGTCTTGCATTTACAATAAGCATTATCTCTTTTTCGAAATTACTATATTTAAAAGGAATAATAGTTCTTTCCATTTCACTAGCAATATATCTAAATGCAGTTAAAGCAATTTGTAATGGGGCACCACCTTGTGTAATCATATTTTTTAAAGCGACAGCTATTTCATTACAATTGGTACATTTATAATAACTTTTCTCTATTGGATATTTTTTTCTATTACCTATAAAAAATGAAGAATCATTAAAATAACAAATATTTTGTGGCTTTAGTAAATATGGTAAATTTAAATCCATTAATAAATACTCCTCAATAATAATTTATTTAGAATATACTAAATTTGAAACTATATGTATTTTATCATACAAAAATCGTAAAAGATATAATCAAAAAAATTAAAATTTATCACTTTATTTATAAATAAATCATATTTCTTCATAAATTTTATAATCCTTTCCTATACAATGAAATAAATACTGTTTTTAACGTATATATTTAATCATCATCAAATATTACATTTGACTAATTTCAATTCTTACCCTATTTTTAGTATAAATGATGTCAAATCAATGTCATAATTTAATGTAAGGAAGAATATAAACTTATGAAGATTAAAAAATTATCATTAATTACTGCACTTTTGGCTTTAACTTTAGTAGTTAGTCCAAATTTATTTGCAGCTGGCACAAAAGAAATTAAATCAACTGAAACTTTTGCAATGATTCAAAACATTTCTGTTGATGGGAATTATTATTCTTTTGAAGTACTTACTGACAATGAAGAAGTTGTTGTTACAATAAATAAAAAGAATGTCGATACTATTTATAATATTGATAGTTATGCAGTTGGAGACTATGTAAGTTTTGATAACTTAAGTATTGAAGAAAATCAAGCTGTATCTACTAATATAAAATATATTACACCATATGTAACATCTGGAGCTCTTTATTTTGTTCCTATTGAACCTGAATTTGAAGTTCCTGAAGTTGATTATGGTTTTGATAATGTTTTAGAACATTCTTTCAACTATACTTACGGTTATTCATTGATGACTAGCTTTAATTCACAAGGACTATTTATTAATGCTGATTACTTAGCACGTGGTGTTATTGATATTGTTAGTATAGATGAAGAAGATTTCTTTACAATGGAAGAATTACAAAGCTTTGTTGCTCAATATCAAGAAAGATATTCTAATACTGAAATTCCTAAGAAAACAGAAAATGGTGCAGAGTCAACACTAGAAGACGTACTAGCTTTAGAAAAACCAGAAATACTAGATAATCAATTTGCTTATGCTTATGGATATTTAATTGGTGCACAATTCTTAACCTCAGGAATTCCTGTTGATAGCATGTACTTCCCTCAAGGTGTATTAGATGCAGCATACGGCGCAGAAATTAAATTAACACAATATCAAATGGATAGCGCTATGAGAGATTTTGAAGCTCAATATAATGCTGAACAAGAAGCAGCTTTAAATAAAATTAAAGAAGATAATTTAAATGAAGCTAATTCTTTCTTAGAAGTTAATGCTACTCAAGATGGTGTTGTTACATTAGATTCAGGTGTACAATATAGAATTCTTACTAAAGGGGATAAAACTACTTTCCCTCTAGCTGAAGATGAAGTTACAATCAATTATGAATTAACTCTTTTAGATGGTTCTGTAATGGATAGTTCTTTCGAGAGAGGTAACGAAGCTACTTTTGCTTTAACTCAAGTAATTTCAGGATTTAGTGAAGCTGTAATGCAAATGAATGAAGGAGATTCTATCATTGCTTGGATTCCACCAGCACTAGGTTATGGAGAAGAAGGAAATCAAAATATTGAACCTAATTCATTATTAATTTTTAGAATAGATTTAATCTCAATAAATAAATAATAGATATATTATACCTTTTTTATACATACCTCAAAGTAGAAAATAATATTACTACTTTTGAGGTATTCTTTTTATTGAAGTTTAATAACTATTTTTAAAAATTAATTATTGTTGATGATAGATATACTATTTAGAATTAAAAATTATGCATGATATAAAAATTCTAAAACGTTTAGTAATCTATTAATTAATTGAAGTGTATTTTATTTATAATTTAGCATTCCAGCTTTTATAATCTTATTTTTACCTTCTTTCTTTGCCTTATACATAGCAACATCTAAATCTTTATATATTTGATCAAAAGCTCCAACATTAGATAATACAGTATATGAATAACCACCACTTATTGTTATTAATTTTTTTTGATTTTCAACTAAAGTAATATTGCTTATTTCTTTTATAGAAATTTCAAATTTATTTAAGCATGAATTTAGTGATTCATTATTACTGATAATAAAAAACTCATCCCCTCCAAGTCTAAATACATTAGAAACTCCAAAATTTGTTTGTAAAATTTTAGCATAGTTTACTATAAATAAATCGCCAATATCATGACCGTAACAATCATTTATCTCTTTAAAATTATCAATATCTGTTAATAATACAAAAATAACTTGTTTTTCATATTTTTTTATCTCAATATTTAAACCTCTTCTATTTTTACATCCACTTAATTGATCAATAGTTGATAAAAGTTGTAATTCATCATTAGCTTTTTGTAATTGCATTTTATCTAAATAATTCATAACAAATGTTTTATATTTATCAATAGAGATTAAAATCATTACTAAATGAAATAAAGTAAAATTTATTACAATATCAATTGTTAATCTATCAATAAGAAAAAAAACAAAATAAAAAATTATCATATTTACTAAATTATATACTATTGCACATATAGGAGTGGCTATATAAAAACAAATAATAAAACTTATATTTATTATATAAACAAAAGGTGCCATCCCCCTAGAAGCATCAAACGCTGATACAGCAATACCCCAGATTGTAAAAATATATAACAATAAATCTAATACAACACTGTTTGAAAAAAATTTCATTCTGTTTTTTTGCAAAGAAAAAAAATAGAAAATTAATACAGTTGAAAATAAAATTATATATGCATATAAATAAATTTTTGGAAGATCAATAATCAATGCTAATAAAATCATTAACATTTCAACAACTATAACTAAAATTGATAATTTATGAATTTTTTTTAAATTCCTCAAATTTAATGATTGTTTTAGTTCAACATTTTCCTCATTTATTTTCATATAGTTCACTTAATACATCCTAAATAATTAGACTGAAATACCTCTTCTAAGACGATCAAATCTAATTATACAATCAGCTGTTTTAGAAACACCTAAAATAGAAGAATCTATACATAAATCGTAATTTGAAGCACTACCCCATTTTCTATCTGAAAAATAATTGTAATAATGAGCTCTTGTTCTATCGTTCTTCTGACATTCACTTTGAGCTTTTTTATCAGGAATCTTGTAAATATTAGTTGCTCTTTCACACCTAACTTCTAATGGAGCATGAATAAATACTGATAATAATCTATTTTTCTCTTCTCTTAACACATAATCTGCACATCTACCAACAATAACGCATGAACCTTTTTTAGCAATCTCTCTAATAGCATCACATTGAATTAAAAAGATTCTATCATTAATAGGTAAATCAGGAAGCCCTAAATTACTAGTTGCCATTGGAAAAGCCCCAAAAGGATTTGATCCAGCCATTAATGTTTGAAAAAATGAACTTGCTGCTTTTTCATCGACATTTTCTATTAAAGCTTCATTTAGTCCACTATCTTTTGCAACTAAAGAAATAAGCTCCTTATCATAAAAAGGTATATCTAATTTTTTAGCAATTTCACTACCAACTCTTCTACCAGCACTACCAAATTGTCTACCAATTGTAAAAATTGTTCCTGTATCCATCATTGCCTCCTAAGTGTTATCTTAATTAAATTATATCATAATAGAAAAGTTTCAACAATTTTATTTTTCAAGAAACAACTTTACAAAAGTTTAGATATCATTAAAATACCCCAATCTTGCATAATGAAACATATATTGTTGCGCAATTCCTGCAAAGGGATAAAAATCATTTTCACTTAATGAGGGGAACTCTTTTTTCATTACTTTCTTTATCCAAACATCTTTAGGAAAAGAATTTAGTTGATGAAGAGCAAACAATCTAATACAAGAACTCACCTTTGGCCCAATCCCCTTAATACTTTGCAATACATCATCACTTTCTTTAGAACTTAAATCTTGAATTTCTAATAATTTATCAGAATTTTGAATAGCATCAAGAATATATGGAGCACGAAAACCAACCTTTAAATCCCTTAAATCTTGTTCAGTCAAATGTTCTAATTGTTGTGGCCGTGGAAAAGTAAAATAGCCTTTTTCAACTTCATTACCGAAATTTTTAGAAAAGCTATCATATAAACCTTCTATTCTTTTAATATTATTATTTTGACTTAATATAAAAGAAAAAATAGTTTCCCAAAGATCTTGTTTCAATATATGAATTTCTTTACATTTATCAATTATATCAATAAATTTAACATCTATTTTTTTTATTTCATTAAGTGCTGTATTATAATCAAAGTCCATATCCAAATAATTTCTTAAAAACTTATCTTCAATAGTACTATTATTGTTAATTCTATATACTTGGTTATTTAAAACAGCTACATAATTATCATTTTCTTTTTTCCAACAAAAACTCTGTCCTGAAAACAATGTATTTTCGAGATCAAAATCTATCATATTATTCCTCAAATAAATCCGTAGATAAATACCTTTCGCCTGAATCAGCTAATAACACAACAATATTCTTATTTTCTACTTGTTTTGCTATTTCTAAAGCTCCTTTAAAAGCAGCTCCTGATGACATTCCAACTAATAAAGCTTCTAATCTTGATAGTTTTTTACTATAAGATATCGCATCTTCACTACTTACTTTTACTACTCTATCTACTAAATTTTTATCATAAATACTAGGAATAAAACCAGCTCCTATTCCTTGGATTTTATGATATCCTGGTTTTTCATTTGATAATACTGCAGATGTTTCAGGCTCTACTGCTACAATTTGTATATTTTGATTCTGCTCTTTAAAATATTTTGCACACCCCATTATTGTCCCTGAGGAACCTACTGCAGATACAAAATAATCAACTTTTTTATCTAAATCTTTATAAATTTCTCTAGCTGTTGTCATATAGTGAGCTAAAGGATTATCACTATTATCAAATTGGGATGGCATAAAAGAGTTATCAATTTCTTCTAACAACTCATTTGCCTTAGTAATTGAACCTTTCATTCCTCTTGAGGCTTTTGTTAATACTATTTCAGCACCCAAAGCTTTTAATAATTTACGTCTTTCAATACTCATTGATTCAGGTAATACTAAAATACATTTATAACCTTTTATAACGGAAATAAATGCTAATCCAATTCCAGTATTCCCACTTGTTGCCTCAATAATTGTACTATTTTCTTTAATCAAACCTTTCTTTTCTGCTTCTTCAATCATAAATAAAGCAGCTCTATCTTTTACACTAGATAAAGGATTCATTGATTCAAGTTTCACATAAATATTATTAGTAGTTGGATTTAATCGATTAATTTTTACTAAAGGTGTATTCCCAATTGTATCAAGTATATTTTCAACTAACATATATCCTCCCAAATATATAAAAAGCTATTCATTTCTTTCATTAACTAAATAATTAAGAAGAAATGTGTATTTTTTTGTTAATAACAAGTATATACCCTTTTCAAAAAATAACATATATGTATATTATAAAATAAATAAATTTTGTATTCGGAATTTATATAAGAAGGGAATAATAAAAAATGGATACTACAGATACATCTAATGAAATGATAGAATTTTATTCTATTGCTAAAAAAGAACTAGGAGATATTTGTTTTGATAAATTTCAAAATCAGATTATTAATCACAAATATTTTTTAGGATTAAAATTAAAAAGAAACCCAAGTCTTCAAGAAACAATTATCTCATATGAAAATGATATATTCTTACCAGTTTGTAAAATAATTAAAAATTGGGAATTTGACATAGCTTTTAAAAAAGAACATAAAGAATGTTTATATTTTTCATTTTTAGAACACTTATATTTAATCAGAGAAAAACATCCAAAAATTAGTATCGACAAAGCTGCTCATGATTTTTGTTTAAAACATGGAGATAATAAAAGAGGCCGACTATTAGTCAACCTCCTATATAAATGTCAAGCTTGTTAACGAGCTAAAAAAGCCTTTTTAACTTCTAACATCTTTTCTTTACCTAAGACCTCTTCAACAATGGTAAATGCAAATTCTTCTGCAACACCTGGGCCTTGGGCAGTTATAACCTTAGAATCTACAACACATCTACTATCATGAGTGAAATTGATATGTGGTGCAACTTTTTCCATTGATGGATAACAAGTTGCTTTCTTATCATCTAATATACCTGCATTAGCTAATACAACTGCAGGAGCAGCACATAAAGCACAAACAAAACCTTCTTGTGAAGTGTTTATAATTCTTCTAACAACTTCAAAACTATTAGCTAAATTAGTACTTCCTGGCATTCCTCCTGGTAAAACTATAACATCATAAACTTCTTCAGCTTCAGAAATTTCAATATCGCAAACTATTTTAACATTATGAGAACTATTTATTTCTTTACTTTTTACACCAGCAACAACAACATTCATAGAACTTCTTCTAAGTATATCAATTGGAATAATAGCTTCAGTTTCTTCAAACCCTTCAGCCAAACATATTAATGCATTAATCATTTAAACATTCTCCTTTGATAATTTATTATAAGCATCAAGAAGTATTTCTCTAGTATCTTTTATAGAAATACATTCATCTGTGATACTTACTCCATATTTTAGTTTATCTAAATCTTCTGTAATTTTTTGTGAACCTTGCTCTAAATTACTTTCAATCATAAAACCTCGAATACTTTTTTCATTATAATTAATTTGATCAATGATATTTCTTAAAACTCTTTTTTGCCTATAAGCTTTTTTACCACTATTTGCATGTGAACAGTCTACAATAATTGAAGGATTCACCCCATTTTTGATAAGTTTTTCTCTTGCTTCTTCAACTTTTTCATCATAATAATTTGGTCCGGTGTTACCACCTCTTAAAATCAAATGACCTAATTCGTTACCTGAAGTTCTAATTACTGATGTATTACCATCTCTATCAACTCCAATAAAAGCTGCTGGTAATGCTGCACTTTTTATAGCATTTATAGCATTAGAAATATCACCATTAGTGCTGTTTTTAAAACCAACAGCAACAGAAAGTCCACTTGATAGATTTCTATGTGTTTGACTTTCAGTTGTTCTCGCACCAATTGCTGACCAACTCATTAATTCATCAATATATTGAGGAACAACTGGATCTAATACTTCACAACCAACAGGAAGACCTAATTCGATAATATCAATTAATAATGATCTTGCAATATATAAACCTTTCTCAATATTGTAGGAACCATCAATATCAGGGTCAATTATTAAACCTTTCCATCCACCAACTGTTCTAGGTTTTTCAAAATAAGTACGCATGACAACAAAAATTTTATCACTGATTTTATCAGAGATTTCTTTTAGTTTTTTAGCATACTCAATTGCAGCTTTTGGATCATGAATAGAACAAGGTCCAACTATAGCTAATATTCTATCATCTTTATGATTGATGATATTATTAACTATCCTTCTACTTTCAGTAATTTTATCTTTTACTTCTTTAGTAGTTGGTATTTTCTTTTGTAATTCTTTTGAAGAAATAAGTGATTCATAACTTGTTATACGAATATCAGTGTTTTGCATTTTTAACCTCTGTCTTTATTCTTATTTTTCTTCATCTTTTTTATTTTTCTTAAATTTATCTAAATATAAGAATCTTTTAATCTTTTGGGTAGGAGTTCTTTGAAATGGTTCATCTTGTAATGAAACATCATGTATCTTACTAAAAGAATTTAATTCTTTATTTATATCACGTTTTAGTTTATTAATATAATCGCTTGCAGCTTTTTTTGTCTCTTCAATAGATAATTTTGTTATCTTTGAATAGGCTTCATAATCAATTTTTATTAGTGCAACTAAACTTGAGCCTTCTGGTATTACTAAAGTTTCTTGTACAAATTCTTGATTATTAAATATACTTTCAATAGCTTCAGGATATATATTTTCACCACCAGCACCTAATATCATAGTCTTTGACCTACCTTTAAGTGCAAGTCGGTTTTTTTCTACCATTCCTAAATCACCAGTTTTAAAATAGCCATCTTTTGTGAACACTTCTTTATTTAGTTCATCATTTTTATAATAGCCCTTCATTACTCCAGGACCTTTAACAGCTATCTCGCCTACTCCGGTTTTAGGATCTTTATCTAAAAGTTTATACTCAACATTAGGAACAAATTTGCCAATAAAACCTCTTTTATGGTCACTTTTCTTATATCCACAAGCTGCAACTAATGGACTAGTTTCAGTCAATCCATAACCAATTGCATAAGGAAACTTTGCTCTATATAAAAAGTCTTCAACTTCTTTATCTAATGGAGCACCACCTAAACCAAAAAACTTAATTCTTCCACCAAAAGTAACTTTCAATTTATTTCCAATTAATCTATAAATAAATCTTCTTGTCAAAGGGAATTTAATAAGATTTTTAATATTCTTATTCTTACTTATTGTAGGCAATACTGCACTTCTATAAACTTTTTCCATTAATAAAGGTACTGATAATATAATTTGTGGCTTAATTTCTGCTAAAGCAGGTAATAAAATACTTGCTGCAGGTGGTTTTCCTAAGAAAATTATATGTGCACCATTCATCATCATCAATAATTGGCCTTCGGTAAACTCATATACATGAGAAACAGGTAAAATTGATAAAAACTTATATCTTGGCTTAATCTTAACATAAGCATCGGATGAAATATCAGCATTCCATACCAAATTTTTATGAGTTAATTGCACAGCTTTACTAGTACCGGTTGTTCCACTTGTGTAAATAATAGATGCTAAATCATCTTCTTTAACAACAACTTCTTTAAGAGCGTTATTTTCTTTCATCTTTCTCTTAAAAGCCTTAACGTCAACACCTGCTGCTTCTTCAAAAGCTTTTTTAGTTTTTACTTCTTCAATTATATTAGATGGAATAATAAACAAATCATCTAGCCTAAATACTAAAGGTTTTATTTCTGCAATATAATCAGTTGTTTTTTCAAAATGCTTTGTATTAATTACAATAGCTTTAGCTTCACTGTGTTCTAATATTTTTGTTATTTCTTTTTTAGAAAAATCAGGAAGTATTGGAACTGCAATAGCACCAATTGTTGTAATTGCAAAATAAGAGAGCATCCAGTTTGGACAAGATTCTCCAACTATAGCTATTCTATCACCTTTTTCTATACCTTTAGATAAAAAATATGCCCTAATATTTTGAACTATATAATTAAACTTTCCGTATGTTAATAAATCATCTTGACCATATGTACTCATAAATGGATTTTTAAAATTTCTACTAACAGTACATCTAAGTGTAGCATTCATAGTAAATTCATCTACACTTCGCATACGAAGACCATCTTCTCTCTTAATTGCTAAACATTTTTTATATGTTACAATCTCCATATGTTTTTGTTTTTTATTTTTCTTCTTTTGTTTATTCTTCAACTTTAACTTTCTCCATAACATTTACCACACTACCTCTTTGGCATGTTATTACATTTGGAATATTTGTATTACTTTTAAATATATTATCTACTAATTCAACATCATTATTTTTATCAGATAAATGAATTAAATATAAATAATTACCATTAAAATTACTTTTTTTAATTAATTCAAGAGCTTGATCATTTGATAAGTGTCCCCACTTTCCTCTAACTCTTTTTTTTAATTTGTATGAATAAGGACCATTAAGTAACATGTCTTCATCATAATTTGATTCTAAAAATAAGATATCACTAATGCTAGCAAAAGAAACCATTTCATCTGTAGTATCTCCTGTATCAGTAATAAGTGTTACAACTTCACCATTATTTTGAAGATTATATCCAACACTCCCTCCACTATCATGTAAAGTGTTGAATGATGTAATTTTAAAATCTCCAATATTAATTGTTGAAGATACATCAAAAGATATAATTTTGTTTTGCTTAATATTTAATTTAGAAAAAACAACAGGTTCTTTTTCTATTGCTTCTTTTGGAATATATAAAGGAACATTTAATTTATTAGATGTAACTTTTAAGCCATAACAATGGTCTGGATGAAAATGTGTCATAAAAATAGCTTTTATACTTGATATAGGAATTCCTAATGATAAAAATTTTCTTTTAAATTGAACAAAAGAATATCCTTGATCTATTATTATTGAATCTTTTCCATCAAAAATAACATAACTATTTCCACAAGAACCAGTACCTAACACAGCATGAAACAAATTTTCCATTACTTACTCCAATCAATTATTTTATTTATATCAAAGCCTTTATTAACTTTTTGTTTACATCTAATTATAGGAGTAATTAACAAATCACTATTTTCTTCTAGCTCTTCTCGTGCATCATAAACCATATATGAAAAACCTTTCTTCTTATATAATTTTGACTCTTTATCAATTAATTCTTCTGCATCATATTTATTAAAAATGCTTTCCCATTCTTTTTTTGATAAATCTCTTTCTTTTAAATCAACAAATTGAAACTCAATTCTTCTCTCTTTAGCAGCTCGAATTGCTTTTTGAGTTTCTTTGCATTTTTTTGTTCCAATAATTTGAATCATAATTCCCCTTAAACATTGTCATTATTTTAAACAATGGATAGGGATTTATCAAGCTATAATTAGAAATTTGTACTATAAAAAACCTCAAAGCGAATACTTTGAGGTCTTTATAATTAAGCATATAAGCTATCGATTACTTTTTTGTAATATTCTTCAATCTTATTTCTCTTTAATTCTTGCTTAGCACTAAGTTCTCTTCCAACTTCAAAAGGTTTTTCAAGAAGTGCAAACTTGTTAATTAATTCATGAGGTTTAAAACCTAACTTTATATTAATTTTTTCATCAATTTTTTCTTTTAAGTATTTATGGATTGCCTCTTTATCATCTTTGTATTTATCACTTAAAGAAGCAACATATTCTTTAATTGTTTCAGAATTTACAACAATTAAAGCTGATAAATATTTTCTATCTTGTCCAATTACAATAACATTATCAATAAAATCCAATTCACTTAATTTACCTTCAATAGGTACAGGTTCTAAATTTTCACCACCAGCTAATACTATAGTATCTTTTGCTCTACCCACTATTGAAATATCATTATTTAATGATTTAATTACTAAATCTCCTGTGTTTAAATATCCATCTTTATCAATAATAGCATTAGTAGCCTTCGGGTTATTAAAATAACCTTTCATAACTTGTGGCCCTTTAACTTTTAATACACCTTTTTCCCCTACAGAGACTTCCTTATTATTTTCATCCACAATTTTAAAAGAAGTTCCATCTATTATTTGCATAGTACCAATAATAGGTTTTCTTAAATTTCTAACTGATAAAATAGGAGCAGTTTCTGTCATTCCATAACCATCTAATAAAGTAATTCCAATTGCATTAAAGAATGCATCAACACCCTTTGGCATGGATCCACCACCACATACACCAGCTATAAGATTTTTACCAAATAATGATTTTACTTTTCTAAACATTATCTTATTGCCAAGTTTAAATAATGGATAATTTAAGGTCATTGAAATAAACCCAGATATTACTTCTATAAAACTAAAAGGATTTTTTTTGTATTTAGGTAATAATCCATGAACCTTGTTATACCCGTTTTTCCAATTTTTTGCACTTTTAATTAAAACTAAACTTAATGTTTTCTTAAAACCTTTAGTTTTTCTAATCTTAGATTCAATAGTTTTATTAACAGATTGCCAAATCCTTGGAACTGAAGAAAACCAGTGTGGATTAACTTTTTGAAAGTCGCTAAGCATTATTTTACTAATTGGTTTACTATAATACATCGCTTGATTATGATATAAGCAAACATATGTTACAGCTCTCTCTAGTGAGTGCCAAATAGGTAATACTGTCATCCATCTTTGTCCAGGTTTAAACTTATTATCAACAACTTGTTGAAGATTAGAGACTTCATATATAAAATTGTTATTTGTAAGCATAACACCTTTACAAGCACCAGTTGTACCACTTGTAAAAATAATTGTAGCTAAATCATCAGCCTTACCTTCTTCAATTCTACTATTAATATTATCTAATAAGGATTTATCATTAACTAATAGTTTACTTCCACTTTCTATTAAATCATACAATTTCACTACTTCAAAATCTGATTCGATTTCAACATCAGTCTGTTCCATTAAAATTAATGTTTTTATAAATGGAAAATCATCTTTTAAGCCTTCAAATCTTTTTATAGTTTTAACATTTTCAACAAAACAAGTACTTACTTTAGTTTCATTTAAAATTTGTATTAATTCAACATCAGTTGCATCTAAACCTCTAGGTACATCTACACAATTTAAATATTGTATTGCTAAATCACTGTATAACCATTCTTTTCTATTATCACTAATAATTGCTATTAATTCTTGCTTTTTATAATCAAATTTATTTTGTAAGCCCAATGCTAAGTTAATAACAATATTTTCTACTTCACTGTATGTTTCTTCAACAAATTTACCACTTTTATTCTTTGATCCAATCAATGTATGATTTGGATATCTATTTACACTTTGTTGAAACATTTGTGCTATTGTCTTTACCATGTTCGACTCCTATAACTGAAAACTACTAAAAATACATCCACTAGTCAATATGTCAATATTAACATATTTTTATAATTTGTCAAAATAAAAATATTTATATTAATTTTTGCCATTATTATACAGATTTTTCACTTTATGTATTTTTTGTGTAAATATTAATAGTCTTATTTTTTACAAACGTGTAATAATTTATTACTTTTTGATATTTGTTATATTTTAAGGTCCTTTAAAATCAAATTTTCCATTTTTTAATATTCTAATATTTAGTTATGAAATCTCAATTATTTAATAAAATGTATTGACTCAAAGCATTAATACGTTTGATAATAAATGAAATTTCAAGGAGCATCTATTATGAATTATAGAATTAAAGATTTATTAGCTAAAAACCCAAGTGAAGAGGTTTATTTAGCTGAAGGTTGGGTTCGCACTAAACGTGATAGTAAAAATGTTTGCTTCCTTGAGCTAAACGATGGTTCGTGTCTCAAGGGTTTGCAAATTGTTATCGATAAGGCTGCCCTAAATAATAATGAACTTATCTCAAATATTACAACTGGAGCATCATTATCTGCTAAAGGTACAATCGTAAAAAGCCAAGGCGGAAACCAAGCTGTTGAAATGCTTAGCACAGATATTACAATTATCGGAGAAGCTGGAAGTGATTATCCACTACAAAAAAAACGCCATAGTATAGAGTACTTAAGAGAAATTGGACACTTAAGAGCTAGAACCAATTTAATTGGTGCAGTTATGAGAGTTAGAAACACTTTAGCTTATGGTGTTCATGAGTTTTTCCAAAACAATGACTTCGTTTATGTAAATACTCCTTTAATTAGTACAAGTGACTGTGAAGGGGCTGGAGAAATGTTCCAAGTCACTACTCTTGATTTAAACAATGTACCTAAAACTGAAGAAGGTGATATTGATTATTCAAAAGATTTCTTTGGGAAAATGGCTAACTTAACTGTAAGTGGTCAATTAGAAGGTGAGACTTATGCAATGGCACTAAAAAATATTTACACCTTTGGACCAACTTTTAGAGCTGAAAATTCTAATACTAAAAAACACTTAGCAGAATTTTGGATGATTGAACCTGAAATGGCTTTCTGTGATATTAATTTAAATATGGAAGTAGCTGAAGATTTCTTAAAATTCTTATTTAAAAAAGTTTTGAAAGAATGCAGTGAAGATATGGAATTCTTTTCTAAATTTGTAGAAAAGGGTGTAAAAGAAACTTTAGAATCAGTTATAAATTCTCCTTTTGCTCATATGACTTATACAAAGGCTATTGAAGTATTAAAAGAAAACAATGATAAATTTGAATTCCCAGTAGAATGGGGTTCTGATTTACAAACAGAACATGAAAGATATTTAACTGAAAGTTACTGTAAATCTCCTGTTATTGTTACCGACTATCCTAAAGAAATTAAAGCTTTTTATATGAAGCTCAATGAAGATAATAAAACTGTTAGAGGTATGGATGTTTTAGTACCAAGACTTGGAGAAATTATCGGGGGTAGCGAAAGAGAAGCTGATTTAGAAACATTAAAAGCTAGAATGAAAGAATTAGATTTAGATGAAAAAGATTATTGGTGGTATCTAGATTTAAGAAAATTTGGAACTGTTCCACATGCAGGTTTTGGTTTAGGTTTTGAAAGAATTGTTCAATATGTAACTGGTGTTCAAAACATTAGAGACGTTATTCCTTATCCAAGAACTGTTGGAAATGCTGAATTCTAAATCTTATAAAAATTTGATATTATGTTGCACTCGTCATTTAGTTGACAATGCAACATTTTTTTTATATATCCCCTACTTCTTCTTTTTCTTAAAAACAACTTATGACTTTGTAAACTTAACAAAACTATTAATCAAAATCAGTATTTATTATATAATTATTTATTTTAATTAGTTCTTTATTTTAAAAACCATCTTGAAAAATGAAGGCTTTTGTAATAGTTTTAAATTTATGGAAAATGATGAAGTAACTGTTTATGGAATTGGTAACACTCTAATTGATATTATTAGTAGTGTCGAATATGAAGATTTAGATAAACTTGGCCTTACTAAAGGCATAATGCAATTAATAGATGCTAATTTTAGAGAAAAATTAGTAGAGTTTATGAAAGGGAAAAAGATTAAATATTCTTGCGGTGGTTCTTGCCCTAATACTATTATTACATTATCAATGCTAGGAATTAATACTATATTAGCAGGAAAAGTTGGTTGTGATGAATTTGGTGAAAATTATCATAAAAACTTATTAACTTATAATACTAAAGATGAACTTATTGATTGCAATGACAAAACAGGCTCTTCTATTATTTTTGATACTCCTGATAGTGAAAGAACAATGAATACTTATCTCTGTGCAAATAGAGAATTTTGTAAAGAAGATGTTAATGAAGAAAGTGTAAAAAATTCTTCCTACTTTTACTTTACAGGATATATGTGGGATACTGAAAACCAAAAAGAAGCAATAAAAAAAGCTCTTAAAATTTCTAAAGAAAATAATACTCAAGTAGTTTTCGATATAGCTGACCCTTTTGCAGTAAAAAGATACAAAGATACTTTTTTAGAATTAATAAAAGATGATATTGATATCGTATTTGCTAATAGAGAAGAAGCTAAAATCATGTTTGAAAATGAAGATCCTTATGATAACTGTGTAGAACTTGGTAAAATATGTAAAACTGCAATTGTTAAAAATGGTATTAAAGGTTCTTTTATTTCTCATAATGGTAAAATTTATAATATCCCAGTACATGGAAGTGTTAATCCTGTTGATACAACAGGAGCAGGAGATATTTATGCTGCAGGGTTTATCTTTGGACTTTGCAAAAATTTATCAATCGAAGAATGTGGTAGAATAGCATCAATTATGGCTGGTGAAATAATTTCCCAAATAGGTGCACAATTTTCTTGTGAAAACCTTGAAAAAGCGCTTAACCTAATTAATTGTTAAACATATTATTATTTATAGCCCATAGAGTTAATTGAGTGATTGAATGCACTCCAGTTTTTATATAAATATTTCTTCTATGGGCTTCAACTGTTCTCTCACTTACTCCTAATAAATTTGCAATTTGATTATTATTTTCGCCCTTAAGTATTAAGCCTAATATCTGTTTTTCTCTTTTTGTTATTTTTATTGATAGAGCTACTTGAGGATGTAAATATATAATATTTTCTTTAAAGACTTTTGTTTTACAATTTAATTCTAGAACAATAAAATTATCTTCACTTAAAGTAGTTAAGATACTCATATTTTCACCATCAGCTAATATAATGAATTTCAAATCTGCGTTTTTTTTAAAAAAAGCTTTTAATTTAACTAATGATAATAAATCATGTGTTACAAAAATAGAAATATCATAATTTTCATAACAATTATTTAAAGTTTCTTTAACAAAGATACAATTATCATAAATTGAAGAATACAATGCTAACTTTCTAAGAAGGTGTAAATCCCTTTTATTTTTATAATTAATTAAATATTTTACATTCATATTTAATTAATAAAATAAATTATTATTTTTGCCCTAATTCTTTTTTATATTTATCCAAAGTTTTAGAGAAGGCATCACTAAATAACTTAACAGCCTTAGGCCCCATTTTCTTATTTTTCTCAATATTTATACCATAGCTTCTTAATTCAGTCATAGCATTACGAATTGATAACCTCTCTTTAATATTTTTATCTGTAAAGATATTACCTCTATCATCTAATACTAAAACACCTTTTTCACATAATCTATCTATTAAAGGAATATCATGTGTAATTGCTAAATCTCCATCTTCTGCTAATTCAACAATTTTATTATCTGCACTATCACTATC
>NZ_JBNAIC010000038.1:0-15064 GCF_050031695.1 Pleomorphochaeta sp.
TACACATTTAACTTCTAAGAAAGTTGGAGCTGATACACATATATCTTTATAATAAGCTTTAGAGCCATCTCTTCCTAATGTTAAAAAGATTAAGTCAATATCATATGCATCTCTAAATATTCTAATAGCTTTTTCAAGATCCTTTTCACCTGTAAACCAGGCTAATTCGTTATCTGCTATTTTTAATACATTACATACTTTAAAACCTTCTCTAAAAGCTTCTTTTGCATCTTCTAAATCATCCCATAAATTTGCTCTTAAATTAGGGTCAAAAGAAATTAACATATTATTTTCTTTTGCTATCCTTATTGCTTTAAGTGTTGCTTTTTTACAAACTTCATTAGTCATAGAAAGAGTTCCAAAGTGAAAAACATCTTGGTCTTTAAAATATTCTTCTCTTATATCATCTTCATTAATTTTAGCATCAGCGCTTCTATTAAAAGTGAAAGATCTATCCCCTGTTTCATCATGATGTACAAAGGCAAGTGTTGTTGGATATTTTTTACTTTTTACTAAGCCTCTTGTATCAAGACCTGCATTAACAATTGCATCCTCTAATTGTTTTCCAAAATTATCATCCCCAACTTTTCCAATAAATAATGCATTATTATTTAATTTTTTAGTCATAGATAAAAAATTACAAGGTGCCCCTCCTGGATTTGCTTCATATAATGGGTTATTTATATCACTTACCCCATATTGAATAAAATCAATCAACAATTCACCTAAAGCTACAATATTTGCCATACTATTAACTCCTTATGTTCTACATTTTATAAAAACTTTTAAATAAATATTTTTTAATCGATTAAATTTATATGCAAAAAAAACAATAAATCAATCAAATTTTCTACAATTCATTAATACTTTGCTGTTTAAGTAGTACCAATTTAGTTTCTAATCTATAATCATCATAAACAAAAGTATCACCATTTATTCTACTTAATAACAAGTTTGCTGCTTTTTCCCCTAGAGCTCTTGTATTTTGTTCAACTAAAACAATTTCCTCATTAATATTATTCATCCAAAAAGCATTATCAAAAGTTCCAAATAATAAATCTTTTTGAAGTTTAATATTTCTCTTTTTAAAGTAAGAAATAGCACCAAAGGCACATAAATCATTACCTGAAATAATACAGTCAACTTTTTTTTCATTTAATAAAAAATCTAAATTCTCTTCCATCTCTGGATCAGTTGCTAACTCACTATATACCTTAGGTCGTCTGCTCCCATATATAATACACTCATCATCTATCTTAAAGTTATTTTGCTCTAAAGCATCCTTATAACCATCAACTCTCATTTTAAAAGTTGAATCAAATTTAGATGAAATAAAAGCTATTTTTTTAGCTCCTCTCTTTATTAATTCATTAGTTAAATTAAAAGCAGATAAAGAATTAGTTATCATTACAGTATCTCGTCTAATATTAATTGGTTTTCTATCAATAAATACTAGAGGTAATCCTTTGACAAGATATTCAATACTACTCCAATCTTTATTTACAGGAATAACAATTATTCCAGCTAAATCTTCTAATCTACATAGCTCTAATTGCTTTTTCTCTTTTTCAGCATCTTCATGCGAATTAATATATAATAGTTCATAGCCATTTTGAATCAATACTTTTTCTATAGCTGATCCAATTTCATGATAAAAATAATGGCTAAGGTTTGATACAACAAACCCAATCAGTTTTGATTGACCACTTCTTAATTTCCTTGCTATTGGATTAACTTTGTAATTTAATACCTTAATTGCATCATTCACTAGCTTCTTAGTTTCTTCTTTTACAGGACATGAATCATTTATAACATGCGATACAGTAGCTGTAGATACTCCCGCTTTATTAGCCACATCCTTCATAGAAACTTTCTCTACATCCATAAACCCCTACTTTTAATCGATTATAAGCGTATAATAGAACAGGTTATTGTAAAAAGCAAACATTTTTTAAAAAAATTAACTGATTAATTGAAAAATAAAGCTTTTTTCTCTGATATTTTATCAATATTTATACATTTATACTAATTTTACATCAAATTAACCCAAAAATTAATGAAAAATTATTTAATTTATCAGTTTTTTATTGATTTTTCACTTTTACTTAAATTTAGTTAAGTATATGCATTAATATTATTTTATAAAATTATATCGATAAAAAAATATTTTATAAGTTTTTTAAAAAAATTATTAATTTCTTACTTAGTAAAGAAATATTACCATTTTAATTATAAAAACACCCCTCTTTTTTGACGTTTTTTTGCTAAAAATCAACATTTTTTTAATCGATTAAAATTTTTTTTATTTTTTTTCCTTGCGCGATAAATAAAACAGTGGTAGATTAACGATAGAAAAATTAATTAACAAAATATTTCAACTCATTTTATTGATCTTATATTTATTTATGTTAGTTAATTGCTTGTAATAAAAGAAATTATATATATTTTTTCTATTACAGGTTAAGAGTTACACTAAAAAAGACAATTTTAATTTAATTAATAAATATTCATTATTTGTTTATTTTTAAATATTTATTTAATCGATTAAATATTGTAAGAAAAGGATTTAGAAGAAAATGTTAAAACTTTCAAATGAAAATTTAACCAAATTTGAAGCTGCTTCAATTAAAGTACCACATTATAACCGCACTAATTTAAACCCATCTCTAGTTCATCTTGGGCTTGGAGCTTTCCATAGAGCACACTTCTTATCTTATATTGAAGATTTAATGGAAAAGGGAATTTATACAGAAGGTGTTTATGAAATAGATTTAATACCTACAAAAGAAGAATTCACTACTTCATTAAAGAATCAAGATTATCTATACACTATTTTAGAAAAAGATCCTTTTGGTAATGAAAAACTTGAAGTTAGAGGTGGAATTGCAAATTATGCTAATTCTACTGTTGATCCTAAAACTGTATTTGAAGTTTTATCTTCAACTAATACTAAACTTATTACATTAACTGTAACAGAAAAAGGTTATTGCTATGATAGTGAAAACCATAAATTAGATTTAAATCATAGAGCTATTATAAATGATTTAAAAACTTTTGTGTCTCCTTCTTCTGTAATTGGTGCTTTAGCTGAGTCTTTTAAAATTAGATATAGTACAACTAAAGCTCCTGTTACAGTTATGAGTTGTGACAATGTCCCTGAAAATGGAAATATGTTAAAAGGTTGTGTATATGAATTTATATCAATCAAGTATCCTGAAATTTTAGATTGGGTAAAAGAAAACGTTAATTTCCCTAATACAATGGTAGACAGAATCACACCAGCGACATCAAAAGTTGATATTGATGAATTAGCTACAAAATATAATGTTAGTGATATTTGTGGTGTTCATTGTGAAGACTTTAGAACCTGGGTTATTGAAGATATTGATATACCTGAAGTTCAAATGTTTAAAGAGGTTGGAGCCTTAATTGTAGAAAGCGTTCTTCCTTATGAACTTATGAAAATTAGATTATTAAATGGAGCACACAGTGCCCTATCCTATCCATCCTATTTATTAGGTCACAGAGATGTAGATGATGGAATAACAGATCCTTTAATTAAAGATTTCATTAGAAATCATTATATGGAAGAGATTACTAAATCTTTAGATGCAGTCCCTGGTGTTGATTTAGAAGAATATAAAGATCAATTGATTGATAGATTCTCTAATAAGTATATCAAAGATAAACTTCTTCGCTTAGCAAGTGATGGTTCTAAAAAGATTTCAAATGCTATTGTTAAACCTTTATTAGAAATAAAAGAAAGAGATGCTCTTATTCTATCATTAGCTGCTTGGGCTGAATTCTTAAAAGGTGAAGATAAAGAAGGTAATGAAATACCAATTGAAGATCCACTTAAAGATACTCTTCAAGAAAAGATTAAAGATAATGAAGAATTTATGAATTTCTTAGGAATTGAAGATCAAGGTGTTATTGAAACTTATAGTAAGTTCAAAACTCAAATTGACAAACTTGGAATTGAAGTTACTTTAAAAGAATATTTAGGAAAATAAAAAAAACTATTAAATATATATTTAGGAGATATAAAGAATGGGTATCATAGAAAAAATGAGACTTGATGGTAAGAAAATATTTGTAACAGGTGGTGCAAGAGGCATTGGTAAATCAGTAGCTATTGCATTTGCAGAAGCTGGTGCAGATTTAGCTATTGTTGATATCGATATTGATGAAGCTACAAAAACTGCTGATATGTTAAAAGAAACTTATGGTTCTGACACTATCGCAATTAAAACTGATGTAACTAATGAAGATGATGTAAATAAAATGATGGACATCATTTTAGAAAAATATAATAGACTTGATGTTGCTTTCTGTAATGCTGGAATTTGTATTAATCAACCTGCTGAAGAAATGACTTATGCACAATGGAAAAAAGTTATTGATATTAACTTAAGTGGTGTATTTTTAACAGCAACTGCAGCTGGTAAAGTAATGATTAAACAAGGTGGTGGATCAATTATTAACACAGCTTCTATGTCAGCTCACATTGTTAATGTTCCTCAACCACAATGTGCATACAATGCATCAAAAGCTGGAGTTATCCAACTAACTAAATCATTAGCAATTGAATGGGCAAAATATAAAGTTAGAGTAAATACTATTAGCCCTGGTTATATGGCAACTGAGTTAATTAAAAATTCTGAACAATTAAAACCTTTAATTGCAGAATGGAATAAAATGGCACCAATGAAAAGAATGGGTAATCCTGAAGAATTACAATCTATCTGTGTTTATTTAGCAGGTGATACAAGTTCTTTCACAACTGGTAGTGATTTTATTATTGATGGAGCATTTACTTGCTTCTAATAAGTAGAAATTCATAATTAATTGAATATAAATAAAGAAAAAGACTATTTTCAAAAAAGGAGTAATTTATGAAAAAGTTATTAAGCGCATTAGCAATTGTAGCATTTGTTGTAACACCAATGTTTGCAAACGGACAAAGTGAAGATGATGGAACTTA
Organism: Pleomorphochaeta sp.; assembly: GCF_050031695.1. Classification (GTDB taxonomy): domain Bacteria; phylum Spirochaetota; class Spirochaetia; order Sphaerochaetales; family Sphaerochaetaceae; genus Pleomorphochaeta. Next base: position 4,985 of record NZ_JBNAIC010000038.1, read on the forward strand.
CAAAGTAGGTGTTACTATTCAATCTCTAGAAAACAGTTATTGGGCTGGCGTATTTGGTGAAGTTGAAGACTTAATGGATGCAAAAGGTTGGGATTACACAATTTTAGGTTGTAGAGATAACTCAGCAACTCAAATCCAACAAATTGAAAACTTTATCACAAACGGTGTTGATTTAATCATGGTACACCCATCAGATCCTAATGCTTTAGAAGATTATTTAGCAACAGCTAGAGAACAAGGCATTAAAGTAATGTGTTGGGATGATAAGATGACAAACACTGATGTTAACTGGGTTTTAGATAACACTGAATTAGGTAACGCAATTGGTAGTGAAGCTGGTAAATTTATCGCTGAACATTACACAAGTGCTGCTCCTGCAGAAGTTGCAATTATTAACTACCCACAAACACCTATCTTATTAGAAAGAGAAACTGGTATCTTAGCTGGTTTAGAAGCTGAAGCACCTGGTAAATACAAAGTTGTAGCACAACAACCTGGTATTGATGCAGCATCTTCATTAACAGCAATGGAATCAATCTTACAAGCTCATCCTGGTGTTAGAGTTGTATGTTCAATCGGAGCTGGTGGGGATATCGGAGCTAACGAAGCATTTATGACAAGTACAAAAGGTAACATTCCAGAAGATATGGGTATCTTCAGTGCTGATGCAACTCAACAACAATTAGAAGCAATCATTAACGGTGAAGCATCAAGAGCTTCAGTTGGTATGGAAGGTTCTAGCAAAAAAACAGCTGCTGCATGTGTTGCATTATATGAAAAACTATTAAACGGTGAAACATTCAGCGACCAAAACATTTACAGACCATTAACAGTAATGGATGCATCTAACGCTGCTGAATACTTAAAAGACTTCCAATAGGATATATATTTAATAAATAGCAGAAGATTAATAACCCTATTAATTTAATAGTACTATTAATTAATAGGGTTTTATTAATAATTTTAGACTATACGATATTATAATGAAAAAGGTATGAATAATAAGAGTAATAAAAATTAAACCTAACCCTATAGGCGAAATCATAATTAGAGAAATATTATTTTAGAATTATTCATAACAATAAACTTTTGTTGCTATATTTCATATACATTTTATAATAAACCAACAAACTAGATTATATTAAATATTTAATATAGCAACATAAAAGGTATTTAACCCTAAACAAAGAGGAAAAATAATGAGTGAATACATACTAGAATTACAACATATTGTAAAGAAGTATCCAGGTGTTCTAGCTCTAAATGATGTATCTTTAAAACTAAAAGAAGGACAGATTTTAGGTTTAATTGGAGAGAACGGTGCTGGTAAATCTACATTAATCAAAACTTGTTCTGGAGCAGTTATTCCAACATCAGGAAAAATTATTGTAAACGGAAAAGAATTTTCTCATATGAGCCCACAATTAGCTAGAGAAAATGGTATTGCAATAATTTACCAAGAATTTAACAATGTTAAAGGATTATCAGCTGCTGAAAACCTATTTTTAGGTAACCCTATTAGAAAGGGAATGGTAATCGATAAAAAAGCAATGGAAGAAGAAGCTAAAAAAGCTTTCGAACAACTTAACATAGATATCGATCCAAAAGAATTATGTGGAAACTTATCTGTTGGGTTCCAACAAATGATAGAAATAGCAAAAGCTATTAGATTAAACGCAAAAGTCCTTATCATGGATGAACCATCAGCTCCTTTAACAAGCAAAGAAGTTGAATCAATGATGGCAGTTTGTGAATTATTAAAATCTCAAGGTGTTGCAATTGTTTACATCTCCCATAGATTAGATGAAATCTTTAGATTATCTAGTGAAATTGTAGTACTAAGAGATGGAGAATATATTGATACTTTAATTACCAAAGATTCAAATGTCGATGAATTGATTCAATTAATGGTAGGTAGAGAATTAAGTGAATCTTATCCTCCTAGAAAAGAAAACACTATTAGTGATGAAATTGTATTAGAAACTCAAGATCTTTGTGGTAACGGAGATAGAGATGTTAATATTAAAGTTAGAAAAGGTGAAGTATTAGGTATTGGCGGATTAGTTGGAGCTGGTAGAACAGAACTTGCTCAAATGCTTTTCGGAGCTGTTCATAAAGATTCAGGTAAGATTATTTTAAACGGTAAAGAAATTCATCCTAAATGCCCTAAAGATGCAATTGAACTTGGAATTGCTTTAGTACCAGAAGATAGAAAAAGACATGGTGCTATATTGCACAATTCAATTAACCATAATATTAATATGCCAATTTATGATCATTTTTCAACACTTAGTAAAATCAATGAAAAGAAAGAAAAAGAAATTACTAATAAACAAGTTGCAGAACTATTAATTAAAACACCAACAATAAACCAAATTGTTAAAAACTTAAGTGGTGGTAACCAACAAAAGGTTATTTTAGGTAAATGGCTCGCAGCAAATTCAAATTTAATTATTTTAGATGAACCAACTCGTGGTATTGATGTTGGGGCTAAATTTGAAATCTATAAAATCATTAATGATTTAGTAGAAAAAGGTAAAACAGTTATTTTAATTTCATCTGAAATGGAAGAATTAATTGGTATGAGCGATAGAATTATCGTATTTTCAGAAGGTGTTATCACCGGTGAATTACAAAAGAATGAATTTGATCAAAACGCAATTATGGCATTAGCCTCAAATTGTTAAGGGGAGAGAAATATAATGAGTGAAAAAATAAGTACACAAGATAGAAATAATCAAATATTAAATCAGTTTAAAGCTAAGGCTATATGGGTTGTATTACTATTATTAGTAATAGGTTTTACAATCGCTAATCCAAGATTCTTATCATCAAATAACCTATTTACAATTGCAAGACAGGTTTCAATGTATGGTATTGCATCTATTGGTATGACTTTTGTTATCTTAATTGCAGGTATTGACTTATCAACTGGTTCAATAATTACAATAGTAAACGTTGTTTGTGCATATCTTATGGTAAATATGGGAATGAGTATTCCAATGGCCATATTACTTAGTATGTTATTAGCAGTTGCAATTGGGTTCTTAAATGGTGCATTAGTATCAGTAATTGGTATTCCTGCAATTATCGCAACTTTTGCAACACAAATCATATTTAAAGGTGCTGCATATATCATCTCAGGTGGTGTTCCAATCTATGGTTTTGATGAAAGATTTAAAGTAATTGGACAAGGTTATTTAGGAATGGTTCCAGTTCCTGTTATCATAATGATTGTTTGTTTTGCAGTAGGTTCTTTTATCTTAAATAAAACATACTTTGGTCGTTATTTCTATGCAGTTGGTGGTAATGAAGAAGCTTCCGAATTATCAGGTATTAAAGTTGGTAGAACAAAATTCTTAATTTACACATTAGCTGGTTTCTTTGCAGGTCTTGCAGGTATCGTAATGCTAAGTAGAACTAATTCAGCTCAACCTACAGCTGGTCTTGGTTACGAATTTGATGTTATTACTTGTGTAGTTTTAGGTGGTGTATCTATTACTGGTGGATTTGGTAAAATCAGTGGTGTTGTAGCTGGTGTATTAATAATCGGTGTACTTACAAACGGAATGGTATTATTAAATATTAGTACTTACATGCAATTAATTGTTAAAGGTCTTGTATTAATAGTAGCTGTAGGTTTCGACTGTTACCAAAAGAAACATTCATCAACTATTTAATCTTAAATGTATAGTTTTCATACTATTCATATAATATCTATTGAAGAGGAAGAAATATCTTCCTCTTCTTTATTTTTTTTAAAATAAAATAATAATTTTTGATTTATTTGATAGTCACTAATTTAGTTTCGATACAATATTCATCATATACAAAAGGCTCTTTTTTAAGTCTTTTTAATAAAATGGATGCAGCCTTTTCCCCTATAGCACTAGTATCTTGTTCAACTACAACAATTTCTTCATTTAGATTCATCATCCAGAATGCTTTATCAAAAGTTCCAAAATATAGATCTTTTTGTAATTTAATATTATGCTTTTTAAAATAAGAAATTGCACTGAATGCAAATAGAGCATTCCCTGATACTATACAATCAACTTTTTTCTCATAAATAACATAGTCTAAGATTTTTTCCCATTCTTCATCTTCTGCTAATTCAGCATAAGTTTTAGATTGATGATTTCTAAATATAATACAATCTTCATCAATAGCTATTGAATTTTGATTCATTGCATCTTTAAAACCATCTAATCTCAATTGCATAGTGTTATCTAATTGAGGAGCTATAAAAGCAAGCTTTTTAGCACCTTTATTAATAAGCTCATTAGTTAAATTAAAAGAACTTTCAGTATTAGTAATTAAAACTACATCTCGTCTAATATGAGCAGGTTTTCTATCAATAAAGACTAAAGGCATATTACTATAAACATCTTTCATTTCAGCCCAGTCGTCATGAACAGGAACAACAATAACACCTGCAAAGTCTTCTAATTTACATAAATCTAATTGTTGTTTCTCTTTATCTGGATTTTCATGAGAATTAATATAGAAAACTTCATAACCATTGGCATTTAATATTTCTTCAATTTTAGTACCAATTTCTTGATAAAAATAGTGTGCTAAGTTTGATACAACAAAACCAACTATCTTAGAACTACCAGTTCTAAGCCTTCTAGCTGTAGAATTAACTTTATAATTCAATTGTTCAATTGCGTTTTCTACTTTTATTCTAGTTTTATCATTTACTTTACAACTATTATTAATAACATGGGACACAGTTGCTGTAGAAACACCTGCTAAGATTGCAACATCTTTCATCGAAGGTTCACTTGATTTCATATATCGTTTAATTTCCTAAATTAGATTTAATAATTTATATTATTCTTTTTTAACCTAAAATGCAATATTTTATAATCTGCAATCTAAATATTCAACTTTTAAAGAAAATCAAAATTAAAAAAGAATATTAAATATAATACAGTGTAATAATTTTTATAGAATTATTATTAAGATATTGAACTATCATAATGATAAAAATACAATTTATATCAAAGTATAGTTATATAAAATATGAAATTTTATAAACTTTATTTAAGTATATTTTATAAAAGTATATAAAATTCTAGTATATATTAAAGTATACTTATATATTATTATACTTTTTTTTATAATTATAGTTGTATAATACTTTATATAATTCAAATTTCAACTTATACTATTCTTAAGGTAAATTAAAATATGATTAGTAGAGATAGGTATTTAAATAAATTAATAGGATTCAAAGATAAAGATTTTATTAAAGTAATTTCAGGTATAAGACGCTGTGGGAAAACTACATTATTTACTCAATTCAAAAATTATTTAATTAAAAATGGCGTTGCTAAAGATAGAATTATTTCTTTAAATTTTGATGATTTTACTAATAGAAAATTAAAAGAAGTTGAAACTTTATATAATTACATATCAAAATTATTAGTTGATAATGATATGTACTATATTTTCTTAGACGAAATACAAGAAGTTAAAAATTTTGAAGAAGTTATTAATAGTTTATACAGATACGATAATACAGATATTTATATCACAGGCTCAAACTCACATCTTCTTTCTGGGGAATTGGCAACATATCTTACAGGAAGATATATAAAAATAGAAATGATGCCTTTATCTTTTAGTGAATTTTCTAAAGTTAATGAAGATTCTATATCTTTAGAAAGATTATATAAAAACTACACACTAAGAGGAGGATTCCCCTCCCTTACAACACTTAATGAATATGACAATCAATATACTGAAGCATTAAGCTCAATTTTAGAAACAATTATTTCAAGAGATATAATGCAAAGAAATAATTTTAGAGATAAAAGAAAAATAGAGGATATTTTAGCATTCATTATGGATAATATAGGAAATGCGCTTTCAATTAGAAAGATTGCTAACACTCTTACATCTGATGGAAGAAAAATATCTGTTCAAACAGTTGAATCATATATTAGTGAATTTGTAAATTCTTATCTCATTTACAAAGCACAAAGGTATGATATAAAAGGAAAAAAATATTTAAAATCTTTAGAAAAATATTATGTTTCAGATATTGGATTGAGAAACACCTTTATAGGTAATAAAAATACTGATATAGGACATATTCTAGAAAATATTGTTTTTTTAGAATTAAAGAGAAGATTTAAAGAGGTCTATGTAGGTAAGATAAATACTAATGAAATTGATTTTGTAGTTAATGATCCTAATGCTGTAATTTATTTTCAAGTTAGTGCAACTGTTAGAGATAATAAAACACTAGAAAGAGAACTAAAACCCTTAAATATGATTAAAGATCATAATCCTAAATATTTATTAACTCTAGATAATGATATAAAAAGAACTCTAAATGGAATTATTATTATTAATGCAATAGATTGGTTATTACAAAAAGAATAATATTACACACTTAGTAGCTCTTTAATAAGCAATCCTACATTACTACCAATATTTCCTTCTAAATCTAAAAGGCTTTCACTAAAAGCTTTTTCATTTTTAAGAGCAAGGGATATTCTCTCTTTTAGTTCTTTAAAACATATATTATTCTTCTCATATTCTGGAAGCAATTTAATTAATTCTGTTTCAGTAAAATGGGGAGGATTTACAATATCCATCATTTTCATATTATCTTCAATTAGTTTTTTATCAATATCAAAAACTTCATTAAAATGTAATAATAGCCAAAATTCAAAACAAGGGTTAGAGATATAAAGTTTATAATTACTTTCACTACATTTTCTTAGAAGTTGATAATACTGTTTTTTATTCAAACTCTTTTTATCTCTATCAACAATTAAACAAACCTTATCTTTATCAGGATTAAATGATATAAATTGAGTTTTAATAAACTTATCAACATTTTTAATAGAATAGTTATTTAAAAAATAATCACTAATACAAGATGTTATATCATCAACTCTATTATCATAAAAAGAAATATTTTCTTTTTTTGATAAACTATAATCACTCTTCATTAAATCAACTAAAGTATCATATAATCTTGAAGCATCTCCCCTTTTAGAAAACTCAGGTGATTTATAAAAACAATATTCAACTATTGAACTCATAAGTGCTGAAATATTTCTTTTTTCATCTTTAAGATTGTCAATACAAAATTTAGTTCTTTCATAAGCTTTAAGAGGATTACTCCATCCTAGAAAACTGTGATTTCTTAATAATGGAATAAATTCAATATCATCTCTGATATTTAATTTTTCTCTGTGCTTAATAACACCTTCAAAATATAATACTTCAGTTTTTATACCTTCATAAGATAAAAAATATTTTATCTTATCGCTTCTTATCTCTCTATTTATAGTATCGATTCTCATAGTTATTTAAATAATAACATAAATACTAAATTATTTTCAAAAAAAGAAAACTAACTTTAATAAATCTCTTAAATTTAGAAAAAATATTTTTTTTATAGAATTACTTGACTTTAGTACTAGCTAGTACTATTTTACTTTCATGAATACAAATGAAATATTATCAAAGATATCAATAATCAAAGATCTAAGTGACAAATATATTGAAAATGAATTAAAAGCTAATGGTTTTGAAAAAATAGTTCCTTCCCACAAAGAGATTATATATCTTCTCTGTAAAAAAGACGGACCTATTACAATAAGCGAAATTGTTGAAGCGACCCATAAGCCTAAATCAACACTAACATCTAATTTAAGAACTTTAAAAAAATATGGATATATAAACAGAATAATTAATCCTAATGATAGTAGATCTTGCCACATCGAACTAACTGATAAAGGGAAAAAGCTAATTCCTATCTTTAAGAAAATATCTTCAGATATAAACAAAATACTATATGAGAATATGAATATAGATGAAATTGAGGGACTAACTAAATCAATTGAAATAATAAAAGAAAATCTTGAAAACAATAATAAAGAATAAAAGAAATATTAACTAAAAAAAGGATAATAATAATGAATAACCATAGTAATGAAAAAGTATTTAAATTTGGTGACTTTGTAAAAGTTGTAGATAAAGGAACATATTCAATGGCTAAATTTAGAAAAGAAAGAAAGCTTATTGATAAAAATTTTGAATCACACATAATGCTTGCAGTCTCACAAGTAAATGGCTGTAAAATGTGCTCTTATCTTCACACAAAACATGCATTAGAATCAGGCTCTACAGAGGATGAAATTTCACAGTTTCTAGATGGCGATTTAGCTGCAGTAAATAAGGATGAAGCAGTCGCACTATTCTTTGCTCAACATTATGCAGACTCATCATCAAATTACGATATAGAGGCATTTAAAAGAGTAATCGAAACTTATGGAGTAGAAAAAGCATATGGAATTTTAGCTACAATTAGAATTATCATGGGTGGTAATGCTCATGGAATAACACTTGGATTTTTTAAAGATAGATTTAAAGGGAAGAGAAATAAAGAAAGCAATTTATTAAATGAAATTGCTATCATCATTGGCATAGTCTTAGTATTTCCTCTAACCTTTATTAAAAATCTATTTGTTAGAAAAGAAAAGAAAATAGTATTATCTTAATATTTTAAAAGAGAGCTAAATGCTCTCTTTTAACTATAATATTAATTTTTTATTTTTCTACAGTCCAATCTACTCTTAATACAAATATTAAAAATAGAATTGTAATAATCATACCAAATAGACCAACTAAATGATAAGATTTAGTGAATTCTTTAATTATACTAAAGAACCAAGGCCCTATTGCACTACCTGCAACAACTATGGACATTGCAAAGCCACTTATGGCACCAAGGTGCTTTCTTCCATAAATTTTTGGCCAAGTTACAATATTTAACATACCAAACAAACCACCAGCTACACCAAAAGCAACTATAATTAAGTAATTAATTCCAGGTACATTTAATAAAAAAAGAGAAAGCGTTGCACAAATTAATGCTGAAATATATGCAATATAAATATATTTAATTGATATTCTATCACTTAAATAACTTGCTAAAAAACGTGATATTACAGATATTACTGAAATAGGAAAGAAAATCCTAACTGCTTGTTCTGCATCTAAACCAGTCTCATTAAAAATAGATACTACATGAAAAGTAAAAGCTGTATTAAACATACCCCAAAAGCCTAAACTTAGTAAGATAACCCAATATAGTGGTTCTTTTTTAGCTTCTTGAACTGTTTTTTCGACCTTAGCGTCCATAGCACTTTTATTAGTTTTAGCTTTTTTCTCTTTCATCCCCTCTTCAACTTCAATACCATATTTATTAGGATCCGCTCTATACAATAAAATAACTATTGGTAAAAATATAAAGATTAAAAAAGTTGCAATTACTATTAATGCTCTATCCCATTCAAAAATTTGGATAAGTTTATGTAAAGGTTGAGGCGCAAAGGAGAAACCAAAAGCTGTGATTAAACCCATAATTCCAACAGCAAATCCACGTCTAGGTCCAAACCATTTTGCAACCATACCTTTTGATACTAAAGTTAATACACCTTGTCCAAAAAATCTAATTCCAAAAAACCCAATAGTCATTACAATGAATACAATAACTAAATAAGGTAGGTTAATATTGTTAGTTAAAAAATTAACAATTCTCTCAGAATTTCCAAGTAATAGAAGAAAGAGCCCTAAAAATAATGTAGAAACAGCAGCAACAAACCTTGCACCTAATTTATCAAAATATATTCCAGCATAAGGAATTAATAAACTACTAGCTAATGTTCCTATCATATATGTTGTAGAAATTTGGACTCTAGATATTTCTAAATTACTTATATAATAATCTGTAAAAACAGATACACCCATTGTCTGACCTGGAATACTTGCAAGAATTCCAATTGAAGCTACAAAAAGAATTACCCATCCATAATAAAACGGTAGATTAGCAATACTGAAAAATTTTCTTTTACCATTTTTCAGATTGTTATTATTTGTCATGTCGACTCCTAATTTTAAACATTATGCCGAGTCTACCAATTATATAGATAACATTCAACTAATTATATGAATGCACTACAAAATAATTGCTTAATTATTACTTTAATTTAAAATATAAATATATTTATAAATTCAACAATAATAACTTAAAAGTACTTGAATTTAAAA
>NZ_JBNAIC010000039.1:0-26590 GCF_050031695.1 Pleomorphochaeta sp.
TCAGGTATTACACCTAAAGTTAATACTGAAAAATCTATTGAAGTTTTAGATGCTGGTAAACATGATGACTTATTAGTTAATTACTTTAACTTAAGTTGGGAAGGTAACAGTGAACTTCCTGCAGGTGATTATGTAAGTAACGTAAAGATCTCTTATACAATCGAATAGTAAAATTTGAATACCAATCCAACAAAATGGATAGATATATTATAAAGAAAAATTGGCAGCTATAAAATATTATAGTTGCCTTTTATTACACCAACAATTAAATAAATAATATAAACTATTTACAATAAAAGACTTTTAAAAGTATAAAATCTTTATATTTCACAAATTATTAGGTAAATAATCATATGTTTCTCTATATTTTGTAACTTTCTTTTATAATATTGTTAGTTTATAATATAAGCACATAAAGAGGTTAAAATTTTTTATGAAAACAACAACCATTAGAGATAAAATGATTGAATTCTATAAAGGAGATCCTAGACGAATAAATCATTTTTTAAAAGTTGAAGCATATGCGACATTAATTGCAGAGAGAGAAAAAGTATCAGATGATATATATACCATTATATCAATACTTGGTTATATACATGATATTGGGATTAAATATGCTGAAGAAAAATACAATAATACTAGTGGAAAACTTCAAGAACAGTTAGGAAAAGAGCCTTCTAGAAACATGGTAATAGAATGCGGCTTTTCAAAAGCTATAGCAGATAGAGTAAGTTATGTTGTATCCCACCACCACACTTACGAAAATATCGATGGTATAGATTATCAAATACTAGTTGAAGCAGATATTATTGTTAACTTTTTTGAAGATAATTTAGCTCAAACAATATTACCTTCAATAAAAAAGAACATTTTTAAAACCAAAACAGGTCTCTATCTATTAGATGCGCTTTATTTAAAATAAAATAAATTCTTGATTTATCAAAGATAGTAATATATTATGGAAACTGTAATCTATGTTACGAGTTTCCATAAGGATATTACCAAACTATGAAAGAAATAATCATCAATGAAACAATTAATTTATTTAATGAATATGGTTATAAATTTTCTATGGACAATCTATCCAAAAATCTACAAATTAGCAAAAAAACATTATATAAATATTTCTCTTCAAAAGAAGAACTAATAACTTATATTATAGATGAAAGCTTCAATGAAGTTCACATTAAGCAGCAACAAATATTTAATTCAAATTTAGATACAGAAACTAAACTTAGAAAAATACTTACTACAAATTTCACACGTGAAGATAAAATAAAGCTAGAAAAAGCTAAAGATATTTCTAAATATTATCCTAAATTATCAACAAAAATAAACAACAGATACAGAGAAGAATGGACACTTGTCGAAATTCTATTAATAAAAGGCAAAGAAAATGGTATTTTTGAATATTGGAGTTTATCATACACAATTGCTTTATTAAAAGAAGCAATGTCACTTGTAATAGATCACATAAGTGAAAATATAACATACACACAAGCAATTAATTTATCAATGAATAGTTTCATTGACAGTATAAAAAAAGGACAAACAACATGACATATTTAATCATTTTATTAATCTTAATTCTTTTATTTATAATATATAAATACACAATTAGAACAGCAGTAAATAAAGTTTGCTCTCCAAAAGTTAGAAGCTGGGAAGAAACAAAAGAAATTGAAAGTGAATATGAACAATGGGATAACTATGATTCTTTAGAAAAAGAAGATTTAGATTTCACTCTCGATGATGGATATTTAATTCATGGAACATTTATTAAAAGCAAAGAAAAATCTAATAAATATATAATTTTAACCCACGGATTTAGATATTCTCGATTAGGTGGTGTAAAATACATAGATATATTTAGAGAGAACAACTTTAATATTTATCTATATGATTTAAGAAATCATGGTAAAAATAAACATGATGGAATAATTCAAATGGGAGAACAAGAACATAAAGACTTAGCTATAATCATCGATAGAATATATGACAAATTTGGTGATGATATAATCTTAGGATTACATGGTGAATCCTTAGGAGCTTTTTCTTCAATGTATGTTACAACATTACGTAGTGAAAAAATAAAATTTATTATAGAAGATTGTGGATATTCATACACTAGAGATGAGTTAATATATCAAATGAAACGTCAAATGAAAATGCCAGTTTTTTTCTATAATAGAATTGAAAAATATGCTCTCAAAAAATACAACCAACATTGGGCCGATATGGATTTAAAACCAATCCTTAAAAACTGTGAAATCCCAATGCTATTTGTTCATGGTAAAAGCGACAGCTTTACCCCACCTAGAATGGCTCAAGAACTTTTTAACTCTCACAAAGGTTATAAAATGCTTCTTCTAGTAGATGATGCAGAACATGCAAAAAGTGTAGTTACAGATTATAAAAAATACAAAAATACAGTAAACAAATTTTTAAAAAACATAAAACTACAAAATAATTAATGCAATAAAATTATTTTTTTCTTACCCAAATATTACCATTTGTCCTATAAGTAGCTGATTTATTACCCAAATCAAACGATTTGTCCAATAAATCAGCTTGCTTATTATTTTTTTTATGAATATTTTTCTTGTGAATAATATTTTGAGGTAAAATTATGGGGAACAAGAAAAAATCAACAAGTAAGAAAACAAAAGTATTTAAAATAATATTAAGATATATAGTATTATTTTTAATACTTGGCTCTTTAATATATTTTGTAAATTACAGAATAGAGAACACAGAAAAAATAGTTTATGTAGCTCCAAAACCTACTGTAAAAATAGAAAAACCACATATTGATACAATAAAGAAGGAAGTAACTTTCCCCACATATATTGAAGCTAGAGACATGATTGCTGTTATCCCTTTTGTTCAAGGAACTATCACAGATTACAATGTTAAAGTAGGTCAATATATTAACCAAGACGAAATTGTAGCACAGATAGACCCTACTCCTTTTGAACAACAAGTTTTACAAGCTAAAGCAGCATTCGATGCTTATGAAAAAACATTTGAAAGAGTAGAGCAATTGTATAAAAAAAATGCTACAAGCGCACAAAACTATGATGAAGTTAAAGCAAAATATGATGCAGCAAAAGCTCAACTAGAACTTGCAAACGTTCAATTAGGATATGCAAGTGTAAAAGCACCTGTAAGTGGAACAATTTTGTTAGCTCCACAATCAACAGGTAATGTAGCTTCAGCTCCAAACCCATTAGCAGTAATTGCTGATTTAGATTCACAAATAGTAAATATTCAAGTACCAGAAAAATATTATGATGTATTTATCACAAACAAAGATGAATTAGAAATCAATTTATCTAGACCACAATCAAATGCTACAACAACCGCAAAGTTATTATCAATTGACCCATATGTTCAACCAGAATCGAAAGTATTTATAGTAAAAGCAGAATTAGAAGGCGATTTAACTTTCTTTAGACCAGGTATGTACACATTAGCTACAATAACATATGAAAAAATTGAAAATGTATATGTCTTAAATCAAGAAGCAAAAAAATTAGATGGATCACTTTATTATTATGATGAAAGTGATCAAGCTGCACATTATTTAAATGAAAAATTTATTGAATCTAATGAAGAAAATAATTTTCTTTTTAGAGTTCCAGACAAATTCAAAGATTACAACTTCATAGTTGAAGGACAGAATACCGTATTTGATTCTCAAAAGGTAAATATAATTTCTAACAACTAGAAGGAGTAAACAAAAATGAAGATTTCACACTTTTCAATAAAGCACCCAACAATCATTTCAATGATACTAATCGCATTATTAGTATTCGCTGGTTATTCTTTCAGTGGTATGCCCTTAGAATTCTTAAGTAATATCAACCAACCATCAGCAACAATAGTAACAATCTACCCTGGAGCTAGTGCAACAGATGTTGAATCAGATATAACAAAAATACTTGAAGATGACTTTGTAACACTACCAAACTACAAATCTATGGATAGTGAATCACATAATTCTTACTCCATGATTACTGTAAATTTCAATGATGGAATCGATCCATATGATCAACTACCAGAAATAAGATATCGAGTTTCTCAACTAATTGACGACTTACCTGATAACATACAAGGAGAACCAAGAGTATTTGTTGGAGGGGCTAACATGCTTCCTGTAATTACTCTAACTGTTCAAGGTGGAGAAGATATAGCTCAATTAACTAAATATTGTGAAGATGAACTTAAACCTCTAATCAATCATATCCCTGGTGTTTCTACAGTAAACGTATTAAACAAAAAAGAGTTAGAAGTAAATGTAAAACTCAGACTAGATGATTTAGCAGCTAAAGGAATTAGTGTTGCAACAGTATATAAAGCACTACAAGCAGGGAATGTAAAATTACCAATTGGAGATGGAGAATACCAAGGAAGAACAATTGACGTTAGATATGAAGGGAATTATAAAACTTTAGCTGACATAAAATCTCTACCAGTTGGGGTATACAATAATGTTATTATCAGAATTGATGATGTAGCTGATGTAGCCTTTACTTATCCTGAGAATGAATATTATGTTGACAGTCCTCAAGGCTCATTATTAGTTGTACAAATTACAAAAAGAACTGAAGGTAATGTAGTTGATATATCTAATGAGCTAAAACAAATTCTTGAAGAAGAAACAGGCAGAAATGGAGATGCTATTCAATTTGATATAATATCTGATGATAGTAAAACTACAAAAGTAGCTATTCAAACAGTATTAAACTCTGGAATTTCAGGATTAATAATGGCAGTTTTAGTCATTTTACTATTTTTAGGAGATTTGAGAGCTACATTAATTATTGGATTATCTATTCCAATTTCAATACTATTAACACTTATTGAAATGAGAATAAGTGGCATGAGTATGAATGTATTAGCAATTGCAGGGTTAGTTGTAGCTTTAGGAATGATTGTTGATGGTTCTATAGTTATGCTTGAGCAAGTCTATAGATATTACAGGCAAAGAAAAAGAAGAAAAGAAGACAATATACTTTTAGGAGCTGATGAAGTTGGACCATCAATATTTGGGTCCGTTATGACAACTATAGTTGTATATGTTCCAATTTTAATGCTTAACGGATTAATTGGACAATTATTACATGATATATCATTAGTATTAATATTTGCACTTTCTTCATCTTTTTTAATAGCAGTTGGGATTGTAACCTTTTTAATGAATAAAATTCTAAAACCAGTTCCTAAAATTCCAAGAAAAAGATTGTTTGATAGATTCATGGAGTCAGTTGAAAAAGGTTATAGATCAGCCTTAAATTGGAGCATAAACACACATAGATATGTAATATTACTTTCTGTTTTAGTTTTTTCTTTCTCTTTATATATAATTACTGCATTAGGATTCACATTTTTACCTTCTGTAGATACTGGTGAATTTGATATATATATGAAATATCCACAAGGATATAATCTTGAAAAAACACGTGAAAAGACATTAGAAGCAATCGAATTAGTAGAAGCTTCAATACCTGAAGCAAAATCAATAGTCATATATTCAGGAGATAATGGCGACTTTTCAGGACAACACCCCGCAAACTATTCACACACCCATATTGTTTTAAAAGATTTAGATCAAAGAGATAGAAAAGTTCAAGAAATAATACTAGAAACTCAAAAACTACTTTCAGCAAAAGTTGTTGATTGTACTACTACAGTAACTAATGGTGGGATTGACCAATTAATCGGATATGTATCTGATGGAGGTGGTTATGGATTAACTCTAGTAAGTGAAGATTTAGATTTATTATATTCAGAAGCATTAAGAATAGAAGAAGAAATTAAAAAAGATCCAAGTGTTGTTTCTACATCATTAAACACAGACTTTGACAGTTCAACATTAATACTTGATATGTCCCATGACTTTTTAAACAGTGTTGGTGTAAATAGTTATGAAGCTGGAATAACATCCATAATATTATTTAACGGATTAGATGCAGGAATATATCATGCAGAAGATGGGAATCAATACACAATTCAATTAGAAAGTAACATTAAAGATGAACCAATTACCCCTGATTCAATTGCCAAAATGCATATTATTTCAGCAACAGGAAAAGAAATAAGTTTTGCCTCTCTTTCTGATATAGAAATTAATAAAGCTGTATCTACGATTAACCATAGTGATAGAGCAAAGCAAATTACTATAAATGCAAAATTAGTAAGTGAAGATACAGCACCAATTACTTTCCATATTAATGATTATTTAAAAGAAAATCCCCTCTCTGAAGGCGTAGAAAGTAAAGCTGGTGGAATAATGCAATTAATACAAGAGTCAATTAAACCTTTAGCTACTGCATTAATTATCGCAATATTCTTAGTTTTCACAGTAATGGTATTTCAATTCGAAAACTTTAGACAACCAATAATAGTAATGGCAACAGTACCATTTTGTTTAATTGGTGTTATTTTAGGATTATTATCTTTTGGATCTACCATGAGTATTGTTAGTGTATTAGGTTTATTATCACTCGCAGGTATTGTAGTTAATAACGGTATTATCTTAATAGATTACTTTAACCAAAAAAGAGCTCTACAAAAAGACAATGAACATAATCTAAGAAAAATAGTGCTTGAAGGAGCCGCCTCTCGTCTTAGACCAATATTAATGACAACATTATCAACCATGTTTGGGGTAATCCCTATGGCAGTTGCTACTGGTATAGGTAGTGAATTATATGCCCCATTAGGCCAATCAATTGCTGGTGGACTAATAACCTCTACCCTTATTTCATTATTTTTAATACCGACAATTTATTATGTAGTAGAACTTAGACAAATAAAGAAAAAAATAAATAATGGAGAATTATTATTAGATGGTAGCAAAGTTACTATCTCAATGGAAGATCAATTAAAACAAGTAGATAAAGAAGATTTAATATCAAAACAGAGATTGAGAGAGATTTTAAAAGCTTCAAGAACACAAACTAGAATGCTCAATTCAGTAGCAAAGAAAATAAATGAAAATTACAACAAGAATAATGAGGACTAATTAAATGAAGATGAAGAAAAAAAATATTTTATTATTACTAATAGGATTAACCTTTTTAATATTAACTATAAGTTGTAGTAGCACTTTTAGTGCTACAATTAGTGGTACAGTAAAAGCAGAACCAAGAGATAACAGTAGTGCTGATGAACAAAGCTCACTTTCTGATGCTAGTGTTTATGTATTCTTTGATGAAAGAGAGTTCGAAGAATATGAAGATAAATGGGAAAACTACAGTAGCACAAATACTAAAAGCTTATCTTCAACAATTGCTATGCCAACTGTTAGTGATACAATTCGAACAACAACCACAAATACAAGTGGTGGTTTTTCAATAACAACTATGTGGGTAACAAACTCCCCATTATTCGGAAAAGATGGAGATGAAAAGACTTTTCATATAGCTGTATATCATAAAGATTATGGAATGTTCTTTGATGATAGCCAATATTCTGTATTTTCTGACTCTTCACAAAACATATCCTTTTTATGTGAATATGATGAAAAGCTTGCTAAAGAATATTCAATAGAATTAAATCTATATGATTACTCTGATAACAATTCATCCCTCACAATAACTGAAGTAAATCCTAAAGTAGTTATTAAATATACTCTATTAACAGAAGATGGAGATCAATCAGACATTGGAGAAATAACTCAAACATATGAAGAGCTTCCAACAACAGATAGTGGTGTAGATTCTAATAACTACTCATTTATTTGTGATAAATACTATTATGATAGTTCAACTAATACATATACAGATGATTTAGTATATCCAAGTGGTACAATATATTTCTATGATAAAGGAGAAGAAGGAGAAAAAGTCTTTAGAATGTGTGATGATGAGGGTAATGACTTATCAGAAAGCGGAACTTCTTTTTCAATAACAGATAACAGTGATAATTTATCTAAAGATATTTATGTAGATCGTTTAAGCAGAGATTATAGAATTGAATTCAATTTTGACTATCCACAAAACGATGATACAAACAGTTCAAATTCAACCCCAACTTTAGAAGAACTATCCCCAAAAACTACAATAAAAGTGTATTTTGATGGTTATGATGAAACAAGTAATTCAATAGAAGTAGAAGATAGTGATATAAGTGAAGATGAAATATATAAAACAATAACTTACAGTGTAGATGAAGTACCATCTGATGGATATTATTCATTTAATGTAAGCAGACTGTTTAATAGTGATGGTGATGAAATATATCCATCAATTTCTTATCAACTAGAAGATGATTCTAATGATGTTGAATATGTACAAACAGATATTGATGGAACATTAATAGATGATACAAATGAAATTGAAAAAACTCTCGTTAATTACTCAGAGGATAATTATTCAACCTCAGCAGATACTTATTTAGATAAAGTAAAATTAGATTACACTATTGAATTTAATTTAGAAGACTATGAAGATGGAGATACTGTAGCTATTGCTACAAGTGATAGCAGTGATGATACTACATACTATGCTAAAGTAAAATTATATATTGTGGCATACGACGGAGACTCTACTTCACTAGATAGTTTAGATTTTACTTCTGCTGATGAAAAATACCCTGATACAAGAGTTGATACAAACACATATACATTTGAATGGGAAAAATATGATAGCGATGGAAATGTTCAATACCCTGCCCTAAAATATTTTATATATGATACAACCACACCTAATTATTGCCATATTACAACTAGCGACAATATAAATTATACCCATATTAAATCAAAAGAAGATGCAATATCTAATGTAGATACAATTGCTTTTAGAAATGGTGTTACAAGCAAAAGCGTAGATGTTGATATGGAAAAACTAAATGAAGATTACACAATTAATTTCACATTAAACGATATAGAAGATAACAATTCAACAATAAGTTTTGAAGATTTTGATCCAAAGGTAAAATTAAATATATATGAAGAAGATACAACTGATGCAAATTTAGTTTTGTCAAAATACTATAAAGATACAAATGCAACAGGAATATATACTTTCAATTGGGAAAAATATGGAGATGATTTAGATTTAGCTGACCTACCAGATAGTGTAAACAGTGATACTAATTACCCAATAGTAAAATACTATTTATTTAACACTGATAGTGACTCATATGAGATGCTATATGATAATGATAGTGACAATCAAATTGAAGTTACAAGCTTAGCTAATTCTCCAAGTACATCATATGAGGAAAATGAAACATCCAAAGATGTTGATGTATATATTAGATCTAAAAAGATAATATATGATATTACCTTTAATTTAATTAATATTGCAACAAATGATGAATTAACAATATCAAATGTAGATCCAACAATTACTCTTTCATACAACGATGGAGATGAAGATGTTGTTGAAACATATACTAGCATTCCTACAAATAATACTTACTCAATTGAAGTAGAAAGAAATGACAGTGTCTCAACAACTGTAACAATTGACTTACAAGATACAAGAAACGAAGTAAGATATAGGCTTTGTAGCAATGATCCTGATAATGAAGTAGAAACTGAAAGATACACAGTTGGCTCAAGTGATGACGATAGATATGAAGAAAGTTTCACTTTAACAAATACAAATGACAATGAATTAAACTTATATATTAAAGATTATCAATACCCAACAGACTTATCACTAGAAGGAAGATTTATATTAAATGACTCAACATTAGATAATGGCCATACAGTCTGGTTATTACCAGAATTCAATGGAACTTATGATGAAGAAGATGTTATAGAGCTATCCTCTCCAACTCAAAGTAATTACATAAATGATGCTTCAGATTTTAATTCAAGTAACATTGAAAATGGATATTTTAGCACTTCATACGAACAATCAATAATTGCTGATTTTGATCAATATTCATCTTCTTCTAAATATTTAACCCAAAACTTTAAAGTTATTGTAAATAATGTACAAAATGAAAGTTCTCCAGAATTAGATGATACTGATTATATGAGTATATTCACTACTAAAAATAACTCTAGTGATGAAGTAGAGGCATATGTATATGTTGATGGCGATACAACATATGTACTATAAAAGAGGAATTTATATGAAAATTAAAAAGATTTGCTATATTTCCTTATTAATGATGGGTTTATCAATCGGAAATTTATTTGCAATAACACATGATGAATTAGCATATAAAATGATGACAAATAACCCTTCATTACAAAATAGTAAAAAAGACATTGAATTAGCTGCTCTTGATTTAAAAGATGCAAAAGCAGCTTATTATCCTCAAATAGATTTTTTATCAACAGCTACATATATGGCTAATCCATATATTGATAAAATTGTAATCTATACAGAAGATTATATAGATGGTCAAACAGGAACCTCTGGCACCTTATCTTCCCTTTCATCTTTGGGCCTTGATGGACCTATAACAGTTTATGATGGAATGGAAAATACTTATTATGATTTTGGAATTACAATTACTCAACCAATATATACTTGGGGTAAAATTAATACTTCAGTAGATTTATATAATAAAGTAATTGATATAAAAACAATAAAATCAAATTCATTATATAAGCAATTATTATGTGAACTAGAAACAAGAGAAGCCGCTATATATTATCTAAAACAAATGAAAGCTAATTTATTAGAACAAGCAGAGATTGCAAATGAACTAATTAATATGGTAAATGATGCTTATGACAATCATATGGTTATTGAACAAGATGTATTAGAAGCTAAAATTCAAGCAAAGCAAATAGATATTGGATTAAAAGAAATAGAAAAAGAAGAAAATACTCAATTATCTCAAATAACTAAACTCACAAATATCAAAAATATTACTAGTGATGACATTGAATATGTAGTTAATGAAGATATAATAAACTCTTTACTTTTAAAACCGAAAGAAAGTTTAATTGCACAATCATTAAATAGTAAAAGGGATACTATCCAAATGCTAACATTGCTTAATTCCGTACAAGAAGATCAAGTAAAAATAGCAAAAGAAAGCATCTATTATAAACCTGATTTAGCTCTACAAATTTCAACTAATTACAGTGGTTATAGATTCCCTTTTGTAGAAACAGGTTATTATACTAGTGATGAAGCTTATGCTAATTTTACAATAGCTATTACCACAACATTATGGGATGGGGGAAAGAAATTAAATGATATTGCAAGAAAAACAATCAATGAAGAGAAGTCTCTAGAGGATTTAACAAATGCAAGAAATGAAATAACTCAAAAACTTAGTGAGAATTTATATAATATTGAACTTACTACTTCTAAGATTGAATATGAAGAACTAAACTCGCAAATTATACAGAGTAAAATTATAAATCTAAATCAAGAATATGAACAAGGATTTGGAGATAAAGCCTCAATTTTAAAGGAAGAACTTAAATTAAAAGCTAGCGAGATTGAAATATATAAAGAGCTAATAGAAAGAGCGCAATCTTATTATACAATTATGTACCTAATAAGTTAAACAAAATACAACAAATAGGACCGTTAATTAGTTATATATACTAATAGCGGTTCTTTTCTATTTATAAGTCTTTCTAAATTAAAACAATCTATAAAAATAAATTATCTATACACTTAGAATATATAGGTTAATTCAAAAACTAATAAACTCCTAAGAGAATCACTCTTTTATATTTTTCCTTCTCTCTTTTAATGTTATAATCATTTTAACATTACTTAATTTAAGGATAAAAAAATGAAAAGAACCGTAGGAATAATTGGAGGAATGGGTCCTCAAGCTACAGTAGATTTATTTCAAAAAATAGTATCAAATACTGTTTCAGATTCTGATAATAATCACATACATATATTAATTGATAACAATATTGATATTCCAGATAGAACCAAATCAATTTTAAATAACAGTGACTTACCTTTAAAATATATGAGTGAATCTGCAAAAAAATTAGAATCAATAGGAGCTGATTTTTTAGCTATGCCTTGTAACACTGCTCATTATTTCTATAGCAGATTATCTAAAGAAGTTAATGTACCAATTATTAATATGATAGAAGAAACTGCAAAATATTTAAAAAGTAAGGGAGAAACTAATTTACTTTTATTAGCTACAGTTGGAACTGTAAAAACTAAAATATATCAAGAAATATTCTCTCAATTGGGTCTAAATGTAATTACTCCTAAACAAGACTTTCAAGAAGAAGTTATGACTGCAATTTATGATTATGTAAAAAAAGGTATTAAATATGATAGAGTTGATATTTTTAAAAAATATCTTAATGAGTATTTAGAGAACAATTTAGATAACATAATCTTAGGCTGTACTGAACTTCCTATATTATTTGCTGAAAATGATTTGGATTATAAAGTTGTTGATCCAACACTAGTTTTAGCTAAAAAAATTATAGAAACTGCAGGATATGCAGTTAAAAACTAATTCTGTTCTTTAAAATAATTATCTTTTGCATAAATTAGTTGAGAAGTAATAAATTCTTTAGCCTCTATTGTCTTAGGGGCCATAGGATTTACATTAGTGAATCCATGATAAACACTTTCAAATATTTTCAAATTATTTTCTACATTGAACTTAGATAAGTTTTTATAAAACTCAACAGTTTCATCAATAAAAGGATCTAAATCCCCGATATATCCAGAAGTTGGAGGAAGATTTGAATAATCTTTCAATCGACTTGGAGCTGCATAAATTGGAACATCTTTTACATTTTTTAAATACAAATCCCAAGCAAATCTATTTTGTGCCTCATTCCAAATAGGCCCATCATGATCTTTCATTGATAAAGAATTCATTCTATCATCTAACATAGGGGAGATAGGGAATTGGAATGCTATTGATACCTTATTATAATCTCTAGCTAATAAAGATAAACTAATTGCAAGATTTCCACCTGCACTTTTACCCATAACAAAAATTTGATTATTTCTAAAACCTAAGCTATTACTGTTTTCTTTCATCCATAAAAGACATTGATAACAATCATCTATTGCTGCAGGATAAGGGGCATCTAAACTTCTTCTATAATCAGGAGCTACAATTACACAATCAATTGAATTTAAAATATGTTTAATTTCAGAGTGACTATTTTCAGGATAATTTAAAACAAAACCACCACCATGAAGATAAATAATTCCAGGACAGTCATGATTATGATTCTTTCTCATATAAACACGTACTCTAACTTTGTTTTTTGTAATATTATCTTGAATATAAAACTGTTTGGAAATAAATTTTTTAAGAGGTTTATTAATTAATCTTGAATTAATTTTATTTATTTGCTTATATCTTTTCACAGTAGGATTAAGGATAACTTTCGAAAGCCTTAACCCAATGCGATAATCTTTATCAATCATTTCCTTTTCAATTTTCATAGTATAAATTTAACAAAAAAGGAAATGCTTGAATATCCAAAATTTAAGCTTTTAATGATTTTATTCTTTTTTTTCTAAAGAATAAGTATATAAGTGAAGCAACTAAATAAACAAAGGCTACAATTAAGGCAGTATAGAAATACATCATATTATTAGTTGTTGCAGCAAGTGCTGGTAAATTAGCACATAAAATCAATGGTATCATTATTGGAAAAACAATAGCTGCAGAATACATATAATCTGTTGCTACTTGAGAATCCATTTTAGGTTCAACAATTCTAAGTAATGCTAATCCAGTAGGCAAAGTACCTGTTGCACAACCAAATAATATCAACATTCTTTTAAACCAATTATCAGAAAATACATTCTTACAGTATAAAGGTAATAATTTAGTAGCAATAAATATACCCAAAACAATCATAATAAATATTTCAAAGAGATAATTACTAATTGCAGTTAATGAAATAGCACCTAAAGATGCAGAAATAGTTAAATCTATACTAATACCACTAATTCTATTACACATAGATTCTTCAATAGAAGATCCAATACCAACAAATTTTACATAACGTCTTACAAGAATAGCAATTAAAGAAGAGAAAATAAAATTCAATCCCCATAAACTATCCCCAAATTGAACACCTATGGGACCTAAAAAAGCAAGTAAATATGTAAGTACTGTTAACAAAATTAAACTTAGTAAATAGGTCCCAATCACAACTGCAAAATGGAAGGTGAGTGAATCAAGATTAAAATATTCGATTAAACCATCATGTTTTCTTTCATCAATTTCTTTATTATTAACGGGATTATCTACATACCCTTTTGCAATTCCCCAGTTAACAATTATAACCCCGCCAATAGCACCAACAAGGAAACCAGCTGCGGCAATTGTTAAAGCTACAGATGAAGCTCCTTCAAAACCCATAGCAATCCATCCATTAGAAATTGAATATGCTTGACCAGGGCCTAATTCAAAGCCTAAAGCTAAAAGAAATCCAAAAGCTGGAAACAAATTTGGAGAAATTGTGTACATTAAAATTAATACTACTAATAGTCCAAAAAATACTTGTAATCCATATTGATTTACTGTAGTAAAAACATTGGCAAAAACATTACCATTTTTCTTATTCTCAAAGTCTCCATCTTTAGTTCTAAGCATCATAGCAATAAATGAAATATTTAACATATGATAAACAAGATCCCCTAAGAAATCTTGAGTTAATCCAAATTTAGGAGCTATAAAATTATAAAAGAATAATAAAAAGAAACCTGCAATTATTGGTGCTGGAATTAAGAATCTACTAAATGTAGTTACTTTATGTCTAATAAATGCACCTAAAATTAAAGCTACAGAAATTGCACCTAAATGCACCATTATATTATATTCTAGCATTTGCAGCCTCCCATTGTTGCACGTACTTTAGAGAATTCAATTTAGGTTGTAATCTAAAACTATATAATTGATTCTCATAATAAAATTCTATTGATTGCTTAACCGATAAAATCATACTTTCTATTTTACATAACTCAAAGACTAAAGTTTTTCCATTATCTAAGGAAAATCTTAATTCATTAGGATTTAATAAACAATCATAATTCTTCGAAATCATTTCAAAGCGATTTTCAACTCCTTTTTTAAAGAAGTCTCCTTTATCATTTTTATAAGTAATTAAATTTTCTTTAATATACTTTTGCTGGAAAGAATTCCATTTAGCTAAAGAAGAAAAACCAAAAGTCCCTTTTTCTAAAAGGGT
This sequence comes from Pleomorphochaeta sp., assembly GCF_050031695.1. Lineage (GTDB taxonomy): Bacteria > Spirochaetota > Spirochaetia > Sphaerochaetales > Sphaerochaetaceae > Pleomorphochaeta. The sequence goes on from NZ_JBNAIC010000039.1 coordinate 15,134, forward strand.
TTGTTCAGTTAGGATATCCTCTGTATTACAAGCTGTACATATTACAGAATGTTTCTTTCCAATAATTGTTTGAATACTATGACATTTAGGACAAACATATAACAATCTCTGAATACCATGTGCTCTATTCTTACAAGAAAAAGGCCTTTTAGTTTTATTTTGCCATTCTTCATGATTATAGGAGAGATTTTCTTTAGTAATTTGAATTAACTCATCTAATTTTTTAGTTTTAAGTTCTTCAGTGGTTAACACCTTCTTTAAACGAATAACTAATAAACCTCTTCGTTTCTCATCAGCCCATCTAGGATGCAAATCATAAGCACCTTCTAACGATAGAAAATAAACAGGAACTTTAAAAATTCTAAGCATTTTGGCAGTAGCTTTATGATCTAAATCATAACTGTCCCCATCCCAAGTTCTAGTTCCTTCTGGGAAAAGACCTACAATAGTATTAGCCTTTAAAGCACTACTAATTGTTTTAATAGTTTTTAAGTCACTACGACCTTGTTGTTTAGGAATACACATAGCTAAATGTTCTACGACAAATCCAACAAATTTTGTTTTAAATAAATATGCACCAGCTACCCATCTAACATGAGGTTTCATTTCTGCATAGACAAACATAGGGTCTAATGAATGACAGTGGTTGCCGACAATAATTGCTGGCCCTTTAATCTTATCTAACAAGCCTCCATCTTCTTTAATTATTCTAACTCTAGGGTTAAGATAAAAAGTTTTGTACAAAGGCTTTGCTATAAATCTTATAAAAATTGGTTTTTCTTTTGACATCTAATATAGAATAAATTATAAATTAAATTTTAGAAACAAAAATCTTTTTATTTACATAAAAAAAACATTTAATACTCAATATTAGGCTATTTATATAAAAAATATTGTTAAATTAATAACATAACATATATATCATTTAAATTTTATAGTTTTTTACTGACTTCCCTAACAGCATTTATAGTATATTCTATATCACTTTCACTTGTAAAAGAACTAACACTTAACCTATTAGTACCTAAAGGATAAGTCTTCATTGCCTTATGTGCTAATGGAGCACAATGTAAACCAACTCTCAATTCAATACCTCTTTCATTTAACTCATAAGCAGTTAATGATGGATCTACACTTTGAATATTAAAGGAAACAGCTCCACATCTTCTTTCAATATCCAAAGAACCATAAATGTCTACTTCATTAATTTTTGATAAACCTTCTATCAATTGAGAAACCCTAGACTTATAAATACTTTTAATCTTTTGTTCATTTTCAAAGAAATATTTTAAAGCAGCATTTAAAGCAACTATACCAACCATATTTTGAGTCCCAGGTTCTAAATAATCAGGTAAAATATTTGGCATTTTTAATAAAGCACTTTTAGAACCTGTACCACCAGATATCAAAGGTTTTAAGCTTAATAAAAAATCACTATCATTAGAGACAATACCCCCAGTTCCCATTATGCCCATCAACCCTTTATGTGCAGTAAAAGATATAGCAGTAATTCCATCAATATCTAAATCAATTATTGGAGTAGATTGAGCAGTATCAACAAACAAATTCAAATTGTTTTCTCTTGAAAATTGTTTAGCATCATTAATAGGTTGAACTAATCCAAAAACATTAGAAGCACAATTAAAAATTAAAGCTTTAGTATTTTTTTTAATAAGATTCTTAGCTTTTGAAAAATCAACAAAACCTTCTTTAGTATTTTTTAAAATACTATATTCAATTTCATTCATCTCTAAAGATCTAACAACAGCATTATGTTCAAAGGGTGTAATTATAACATGATCTAATTTATTTAAAGATCCAAAAATCAATTGATTTAAAGAATGTGTAATACCACTATTGAAAATTACATTTTTAAAGTCTTTAGCTTTATACAATTTACATATCAATTCTCTTGTATCAATTTGTATTAATGATGCATCTAATGCACTCTCATAAACACCTCTTGCAGGATTACTCGCACAATTAATTAAATAATCACTTACAGAAGATACAACACTTTTAGGTTTCGGATAACTTGTTGCAGAATTATCCAAATAAATTTGATGATTACTAAACATACTTATAAATATATCATTTAATATATAAAAAATCCATTGCTTTTTTTAAAATATAATGATAAAACTCATATTAGGTTAAAAAATATAATGGAGTTTTTATGGAAAAAGAAAATTACAAAATAATATTAACAGGTGCATTTATAGGTATTGCTGCTGTTATATTAGTTCTGTTAGGCAATCCAGCAAACATGGGTTTTTGTATTGCATGTTTTATCAGAGATATTACAGGTAGTTTAGAATTACACACAATAGAAAAATTACAATATGCTAGAGCCGAGATTTTTGCTATTATTTTAGGAGCCTTTATAGTTGCTAAAGCTAATGGTGAATATAATACTACAGGAGGATCATCTCCTATTATTAGATTTGTATTAGGCTTTTTTATCATGGTTGGAGCACTAGTTTTCTTAGGTTGTCCACTTAGAATGGTATTAAGACTTGGTGGTGGAGATGGAAAAGCGATCTTTGCTTTAATCGGATTTATCGGTGGAATATATGTTGGATCAAAATTTCTTGGAGAAGGTTTTTCACTTGGAAGATCTTATAGAATTGAAAGAGCTGGGGGCTATAGCTTTATAGCAATTATTGTATTCTTAACAATTCTTTCTGCTCTAGGTATGATTGGTAATGTAGATATAGCAACACATGCACCTTTTATTGCAAGTTTTGCTTTTGCAATTATAGTTGGTATTTTAGCACAAAGAACACGTTTTTGTATGGTAGGAGGATATAGAGATATCTTCTTATTTAAAGATTTTAAATTATTCTGGGGTTCTTTATCACTATTTATTGTTGTATTAATTGGCAATATTATTACAGGACAGTTCTCATTCTCCATTACATTTACAAATGCAATCTGGTATTTATTATCAATGAGTTTAGTAGGTTTTGCAGCGGCTCTTGCAGGAGGCTGCCCACTTAGACAATTAATTTTAGCAGGAGAAGGTAATACTGATAGCATGATTACAATTATTGGTATGATTTTTGGTGCTGCAATTTCTCATAATTTCTCACTAGCTTCTTCCCCTACAACAGTTAACCCTAATGGTAAAATAGCAGTAATAGTTGGATTAATTATTATATCAACTATAGCTATAGTAATCACTAAACAAAAGAAAGAAGAATTAAAAAAATTAGGATTATAAAAATAATAAACAATCATTAATCATCAAAAAAATGATTGAAATTAAAAAGAATTATAAAATATTGATAATTTATCAATAACAATATTAGGAGTAATTTTATGGAAATTAAAACATTAGATGCAAGAGGTCAAAGTTGCCCAATACCAGTTGTTTTAACAAAAAAAGCAATTGATTCAAAACCACAAGAATTAAAAGTTATTGTAGATAATGTTGCTGCAAAAGAAAACGTAAGTAGATTTGCAAATGCTATGGGTTACAGTATAGAAATAAATGATATGGATAATGAAGAATTTATCTTAAATCTAAAGCTAAAATAATGAAAGATTATGTTTTTACGTTTAACACACAATTAGATGCAGTAATAGCAAAAAAATATTGTGAGAAAAATAATATAAAATGTAAACTTGCACCAGTCCCAAGATGTTTATCTTCATCGTGTGGGACTTGCGCATTTATATATACTGATAATATAAATAATTTAAAATCTCTAACATTTGAAGAAGTATATATAAATCAAAACGGAGGATATTTAAAGATATGAATGAAGTCAAATTAACATCAATGGTAAAAACTAGTGGATGTGCTGCTAAATTACCTCCTAAAAAGTTAGAAGAAATATTAAAAACTCTTCCAAGTTATAAATCTCCTCAGTTATTAGAAGATTTTAGTGGCAATGAAGATGCTCTTGCTTTCGATTTAGGAGAAAATAGAATAATGGTTCAAAGTGTAGATTTCTTTCCACCTATGGTAGATGATCCTTACACATTTGGACAAGTTGCTGCAGCAAATGCTATTTCAGATATTTATGCAATGGGCTGCGAACCAAGTATTGCCCTAAATTTATTATGTTTTCCTTCTTGTCTAGAAGATGAAGTAATGCGTCAAATTCTAAAAGGAGGATTAGACAAAGCTATTGAAGCAAATTGCGTAATTGCAGGAGGCCATACAATTAGCGATGCTACACCTAAATATGGATTATGTGTAACAGGATTTGGTACAAAAGAAAAACTTTGGAAAAATCATGGTGCAAAAATCAAAGATAGTCTTGTTCTAACAAAAAAAATTGGAGTTGGAGTAATTAATACAGCAACAAAAGCTGAACTAGTAAGTGAAAAACTAAAAGAAGAAGCATTAATCTCAATGACCACTTTAAACAAAAAAGCTAAAGAAGCAGCTATTAAATATGATGTTTCTTGTGCTACAGATGTTACAGGATTTTCACTAATAGGACATTCTATTGAAATGGTTGGAAATGAAAATTACTCAATAAAAATAGATTCTAAAAAAGTCCCATTTTTTGATGGTGTTTTAGATTTAGCAAGATTTGGTTTGCTCCCTGAAGGCATGTACAATAATAGAGATTTTAGTGATAAGAAAGTAACTTACAATAAAAACATTCCTGTTGAAATAATTGACATGCTACATGACCCACAAACTTCAGGTGGACTACTTTTTTCTTTAAATAAAAAAGATGCCGAAAGTTTAGTTAATGATTTAGATGATGCTTGGATAATTGGTGAAGTTATAGAAAAACAAGATACTCCTCTAGTTATTATTTAGTCATATATTTAGTATTGTTTTACAGCTCCTTAGGAGCTGTTTTTTTATTAAAAATCAAGGTTCTTAAAGCTTTGATTATTCTCTCTATCATACTATAATATTTATAAGAAATAACTTTGGAGGAAGTAATATGAAAACTATATATTTAGCTGGTGGATGTTTTTGGGGATGTGAACATTTTTTTTCATTAATAGATGGCGTTATCGATACTAAAGTTGGCTATGCAAATGGAACAATTAATAATCCATCCTACGAAGAAGTTTGCTCACAAAAATACAATTTTGCTGAAACAGTAAAAATTGAATATGATAATACTATAATTTCATTAGAAAGACTTTTAGATAAATATTTTTTAACAATCGATCCAACTTCCTTAAACAAACAAGGAGGAGATAGAGGATTACAATATAGAACTGGAATATATTATACTGATGAGATAGCTAAAAATATAGCTATGAATAAGCTAGATGAATTACAACAAAATTTCAAAAAACCTATTCAAATTGAACTACAGCCTTTATCTAATTTCTATCTTGCAGAAGATTATCATCAAAACTATTTAGACAAAAACCCTTCGGGTTATTGTCATATATCAAAAACTATATTTGATAAAGCTAATAAATAATTATTTTTATATTTTTAACTTTTTCATATCAGTAAAGTATTGTATAATAAGAACATATAATTCAAGGAATGGGAAATTTTTGATATGAAGAAAACAATTATTATTATAACATTATTTTTATTAATCAATAATTGTATTTTTTCAGATACCCAAGACATACACAAAAACGATTCTACAATTAAAGTTGCTTGCGTAAAAGATTCAGGATATATAAAACTTCAATCAGACAATAAATATGTTGGATTTTTAGCAAATTATTTAGAAGAGATAGGAGAATTTCATAACTTACATTTTGAATATATAATGGCTGAAAACAACCAACAATGTTTAGATTTTGTTGAACAAGGAAAAGCTGATATAAGCTGTATTCAATACAAAGATGAAAAGCTAAAAGAAAAATTTGAATTCAATGACTTACCTATAGATATATTAAATACTAACTTATATGCATTAGAAGGTAATAACAATTATTATTATGATGATTTTGAAAATTTTAATAATATGATTGTTGGGATAAGAGAAGATCTCTCCACCATAGACTCTATTATTGAATATGAAAAACAACATAATATACAATTAAAAATTATAAAATATGATTCTGAAATATCACTATTGAATGCTCTTAACAATAAAGAAATAGATTCAATAATTACTGATTATGCTAAATATTCTAATACAAAATTAATTTCAATAAGTGAAATTAGTTCATCTCCTGTTTATATTATTGCCATGAAAGGGGATTCCATTACATCTGTAATTAATGAATCTATCAATCTTTCAACTGAAAAAAATAGAAAAACAAGACCAAATTTCATTTCAAATAATAATAACAATATTTATTCGATAAATGCTTTTACTAAAGAAGAAACTGATTTTATAAATGAACAAGAAGTTATCACTGTTGGACTATTACCTGATACATATATACAAAGTAGATATAATTCAAAAACAAAGAAGTATGAAGGTATTATTGTTGATTACATGAAAGAAATTGAGAAAAATTCAAACCTAAAGTTTGAATTTATATTAATTCCATTTGGATTAACAGCACCTGAAGCAATCGCTCAAGGATTATGTGACATATCCCCTTATCTAAATAGAAACTATTCAACAATTCATAATTCTAATATTGACTTAACAATCAATTATATTAATATGAAACAATTAATTACGTTCAACAAAAACAACCCCAAAAACCTTGAAGATATAAAAACAGTTTCTTGTCCTAGTAATTATCAAGGATTATTAAACTTTATACATAATAATTATCCACAATGGGAAGTTTATAAAACTAATGCAAATAACATCCTAGATCCTTTAGTAAAAGGAAAAGTTGATGTTACAATCGGAAATGAATATGAAATAAAATATTTAATGAAGAATCCTAAATATTCAGACATATTTGCAACAGAAAATTATTTGACTAATGTTTTTCTATCGATAGGCATTAAAAAAAATAATCCAATACTACTTTCAATTCTAAATAAATCAATCAGCAATATTGATAATTCTACTCTTGAATATATAATACTAAAAGGTGCAATAACTAACTATCAATATTCTTTCTATGATTCTTATTATGCGAATAGAGATTTCTTTAATTTAATCATATTTTTAGCATTTACTATTATCACCTGTATGTATTTATTTACTAGGTATCAAAAAAACATTAATACTAAAATTAAGAAGAATGAGCAAGAATTAAACTTAAGCAATCAAAAATATGAGAAAGCAAATAAAGCTAAATCTGAATTTTTAGCTTCAATGTCTCATGATTTAAGAACACCAATGAATGCTATTATTGGATTAACTGAGTTATCAAAAAATAATATAACTAATACCGATCAAGTTGAAGAATATATAAATAAAATAGATATATCTTCAAAATATTTATTAGGTTTAATAAATGACATTCTAGATATTTCTGCTATAGAAGACGGTAAACTTTCAATTTTAAACGCCCCTTTAAATCTCAAAAACTTAGTTCAAGAAATAACAACTATGTACAATGTAAATAGCCAACAAAAAAATATATATTTTCATGTTAATTTAAATCGTATTTACCATGAAAATCTAAAAGGCGATTACTTTAGAATAAAACAAATAATTACAAATTTACTGAGTAATGCTTTTAAATTTACACCAAAAGAAGGAACAGTTTATTTAACAGTAAGTGAGATTTCTTCAGGCGAGAATATGATTCTACTAAATATAGTAGTAAAAGATACAGGAATAGGAATTTCAAAAGAATTACAAAACAAAATATTTCTGAAATTTGTTCAAGCTGATTCTGATACATTTAATAAATATGGTGGAAGTGGTTTAGGACTATCTATAGTTAGTAACTTAGTATCTTTAATGAATGGTACAATTACCTTAAAAAGTAAAAAAAATGAAGGTTCAATTTTCTCAATAAACATTCCTCTTGAAATTGATAATTCTATTAATCATAAGATTCTAAAAAAAGACTCTACTAAAAATAATAAAATATTAATTGTTGATACAGAAATAGAATCAACCATTTCTTTTCATAAGCAATTAAAAACGATTAATATTGAAAATGATTATTGTATCAACCTCTCTGAAGCTTTAATTAAAACACAAAAAGCAGATAAATCTAACAGCCCTTATAATATAATTATAATTGATAATAATTTTATAACAACAACTCCTAATTTCTTTGAATCTGATTTATGTAAATATTATATTCAAGAAAATAAATATCTAATAATTAGTGGATATGATATTACATATTTAAAGAAAGCTTTAAGTAATAAAGAAATAAAACACTATTTAAGAAAGCCTATGTTCTTATCTTCAATTGAATATATTATTGAAAACCTTGACCACTTACATTCAACAAATATATCAGATTATTCTTATTTAAATCAGAAATTATCTGGATTAAAAGTTTTATTATGTGAAGATAATGATATAAATCAATTAGTAGGAAAACATCTTATAGAAACATTTGGATGTGAAGTATCAATAGCTGAAAATGGATTAATAGGATTAAACAAATTTATTAACAATCATGGAAGTGATTATGATTTAATCTTGATGGATATTAGAATGCCAATAATGAATGGTTTAGAAGCTACGCAAAAAATAAGAAAATCTAACATAAAAAATTCTAAAAACATCCCAATATATGCACTAACTGCAAATGTCACTAAAAGTGATATTGAAGAAAGCACAAATTTTGGAATGAATGGCCATATTTCTAAACCAATAAATAGTAATAAACTATATAATATATTGAAAGAAATATGGCTAACAAAAAATATAGAAATTAATAACTAATCATCATCTTCTACTTCTTTTACTTGATAAATTAAATCGATAACTGAGCCATCTCTATATGTTACAATACCAACGACTTTATCAGTATATTCAATAGGATTTGCTTTCCCTACTAGGTTAATTGCTTTATCTCGGAGCTTTTCGATTGTTGTCAAATTAATAAATGAATCTTTTAGCTTTTCTATTAAATCAGTTCTGTTTGGGTTAATTGCAACACCTTGATCTGTTACAACAATATCCACAGATTTTCCAGGAGTCACTATTGTATTAACTTTATCTACAATACTAGCAATTCTACCTCTTGTTAAAGGACAAACTATAATTGATAAAGATGCTCCTGCTGCAGTATCTTGATGCCCACCTATAGCACCTCTTATTGTTCCATCAGAGCCTGTTAGTACATTAACATTAAAATCAACATCTACTTCTAAAGCAGATAAAATAACAACATCTAACTGATTTACTGCAGAACCTGGATTATTAGGACTAGCATAATAATAAGCTGAAACTTGTTGATGAAATCTATTATCTTTTAAACTTCTAGCAGCTTCTAAATCAAAGGATTGAACGTCTAATATTTTTTTAATCAAACCTTCCTCATGTAATTTAACCATTACACCAGTGATTCCACCTAAAGCAAAGTTTGCTTTAATATCTTTTTTTAACATTTTTTCTTTTAGAAATCTTGCTGTTGCTAAAGAGGCTCCTCCACTACCCATCTGTAGTGATAACCCATTTTTTAAAACACCACTAGCATCAATAACTTCTGCAGCTGTCTCTGCAATTAATAGTTCTTTAGGATTTTTAGTAAATCTAGTTGCACCACTCATAATCCCTTTTGGATCTCCTATCGAATCTACTTTTACAACATAATCAACATCACTTTGGAAGATACCAGCAGGAAGATTAGGAAATGGAACTAAATTATCTGTTAAAATAATAACGGAATTTGCATATTGAGCATCTGTTTTTGCATAACCTAAAGATCCACAGATAACACCATTATCATGATCTCTAGAATAACCATTTGCATTACCATAAGAATCACATGAAGGAGCTCCTAAAAAAGCCACATCAATTTTTATATCTCCATTCTTAATAGCATATGCTCTTCCTCCGTGAGATCTAAAAACTACAGGTATATCAAGTAATCCTTTAGAAACCGCTTGAGCTAAATCTCCTCTCATACCGCTTGTTTCTATTCTACTTACCACACCATTTTTTACATGTTCAATTAAAGGTGCATGAACTGACATTAAAGAAGAAGTTGCTAATGTTAGATCTTTAAATCCCATATTAGCTATAACTTTCATTACATTATTTAATACATAATCTCCATCTCTAAAATGATGGTGAAAAGAAATAGTCATTCCATCTTTTAAATTAGATTTATTTATAGCTTCTTCTATACTATATAATACTTTAGATTCACATTCTTCTCTTTCTATACATGATTTTCTATCTTTATATACTTTTTCACTTGTAAATAAAGGATGTGAATTTGATAAATTACCAAATTTTGGTATATTATTAAGATTTTTATTTTTCATAAATTTCCTCTAAATTATTCTAGCTGCTTTTGCAAGTTTAATAGTTCTTTCAGCTCTTAAAACGATAGGATTATCTATCATTTTCCCATTTAAACTAATAACTCCACTCTTTCTTTTATGGGCTTCTTCAATAGCATCCATAATATCTAAAGCTTTTTCAATTTCTTGTTGTGTTGGAGTAAATATTTCAACTATAGGTTCAATTTGTCTTGGATTAATAATTGATTTACCATCAAACCCTAATTTTTTAATCAATTTTACTTCTCTAATAAAACCTTCTTCATTACTTAAATCAGAATATACAGTATCAAGAGCATCAATCTTTGCAGCTCTTGCTGCATGAAGTAACATTGATCTTGCAAACATAAGTTCAACACCATCATCATATCTTTTAGTTTTTAAATCTGTAACATAATCCTCTGCACCTAAAGCAATTGCAATTAACCTTTTTGATGAAAAAGCAATATCTCTAGCATTTAATACACCAATTGCACTTTCAATAGCTGCCATCATTTTTATAGTACCTTTTTCAATACCAAATTCTTCCTCAGCCTTTTCAATTTCTTTTTCACAAATAATTACATCTTCAACACTTTCAGTTTTTGGTAATCTAATTACATCTATTTTTGAAGCAACCATGGCTTTAATATCTTTTTTACCACAGTCTGTTCTTGGATCATTAATTCTTACAACTAATTCTTTATCACCATAATCTATTGCTCTCAAAGAATTATAAACTAAATACCTAGCAGCATCTTTTTCCATTAATGCTACAGAATCTTCTAAATCAAACATGATACTATCACATTTATAAATATATGCATCTTTAACCATTCCAGGATTATTTCCAGGAACAAACATCATAGTTCTTCTTAGTCTATCGCTCATTATTCAGCTCCCAATTATAATCATCAGATTCACAAGCTCGATAAAAAGCAGTCAAAGCTCTTGCTTTTATTACACAATCTAAAGCACCTTTATCAATCGCAGTAACACAAGCTTTTTTAACTCCAACAATTTCAGCAGATTCAGTAATTACTTTTTTAATTTGATCACCAAACTGCTGTTTTACTGGACTATCAAGATGAATATGAATTCCATCTTTTTCACTTTTTTCAATTTTAATTAAAATATCACTAGATTCTAATGTCCCGGCACTAGATAATTTTTTAATTTCCAAAACGTTCCCCCAAAAA
>NZ_JBNAIC010000040.1:0-3072 GCF_050031695.1 Pleomorphochaeta sp.
AAGAGTTAAGGCAATATTAAAAGAAGGTTATTATTATTTTATTCCAATTATTATTTTGGTTTTTTGTTTATTGGTTTTAAAATTATCTGCTAGCTATTCTGGATTCTTTGCTATTTTATCGATTTTAGCAATTGGTATTATTAAAATCGGTATTGTTGATCATAGATTCCCATTTAAAGAATTAAAAGAAGCAAGTTTACATGCAGCAAAATCAGCTGTTCCTGTAGCAATAGCTTGTGCTTCTGCTGGTATCGTAATTGGAATTGTTAGTATGACAGGTCTTGGTGTTAGATTTGCTCAAATAGTTTTTGATGTATCGAATGGTAATTTATTCTTAATGCTTTTGATGACTATGATTGCTTGTATAATTTTAGGTATGGGCCTTCCTTCAACTGCTGCTTATGTAATTGCAGCAACTGTTGCAGCTCCAGCTCTATTAAAAGCAGGTATTTCTCCAATTGCTTCAAACTTATTTGTATTCTATTTTGCAATCATTTCATTTATTACTCCACCTGTTGCAATGAGTGCATATGCAGCTAGTGGGATTGCAGATTCAGATGCTATGAAGACTGGTGTACAAGCGTTTAAACTAGGTATTGCAGGATTCATTATTCCATTTATGTTTGTTTATTATCCAGGTTTATTAATTGTTGATACTTCTTTCTTAGCTTCAATTTCTTCTTTGATTATTGCATTGTTAGCTGTTGTTATGATTGCAATTTCTTTTGAGGGTTGGTTGGGTAAGAATTTAGGGTTACCAATAAGGTTGCTTTTGGCTTCGGTTGCTATAATTATGATAATCCCAAATATTGTATTTAATATTGTTGGAACTGTTATTTCTGTTGCTTTATTAGCCTTTTTGATAATACCAAATAAGAAAAAGTGAACAAGTATTACTTGTTATGAGTGATTTAAAAGAGATATATAAAAGATGTAGTTGTAAAAGGCTACATCTTTTTTTTAAAAAAAGATTGATTCTTTTTTATTATAGTTATATGGTGTTAAAAGTTTATTATTAGATTAATAACATAAAAACTTTAATTAGTCAGGAGAAAAATATGAATAAAAAGTTTGTGGCATTAATTCCTTTATTATTAGTTTTTTTTGTTAGTTGTACTAACTTGGCGGAAGTTGATACTTCAATTTCACCTAGCAGCTCAATTACTACAAAACCTGAAATGAATGTGGTTTCAGAAGTTAATGTTGGTTGTCCTATATTAGAACAAGTAAGCACAAGTAAAAAAGAGAAGATAACTCTATTAGATAGCTTTGGAATGTTAAATCCAAAGGGAGATTATTATTTAATTGGTAAATCTTCAGAAGGAAATAAAATCTATCAAAATTCAAATTTCAATAAATTTTATTTTGTATATCCTCAACTCTTAGAAAATCAAGATGGAAATGTAATGTTGGATGATAGTAAGAAAATTTTGTCTGATTTAGAATATACTAAAAGTGTTGAAGATATGAATGATTCTTTTGTTAAGGAATTTGTTTATAATGGTGTAGAAGGAAATCTTGTCCATTTTACTTATAGAGAATATCAAGATTCTACAATTAGAAGTGCTTATACATTAGATTTTGTTTATGATTTGAACAAAGGTAATACAATAAATTTGCAAGATTCTGAAGTAGAGATTATCTCTTGTGATAATCAAAGTATTAAATATAAGGTTTTGAAAGCAACTAACTTATAAATTTTCTAAATTATTATATTATAAGCTACAGCTATTATAAAAACGGCTGTAGCTTATTTTTTGAATTATTTCTTTATCAATCCAAGTACTATGGGAGTAGATCTGTATCCAATCCCCATTCTATCAATTCCTTGATCAATAAAGGCTAAGAACTTTTCTCTATCTCTGATACAAGCAGAGCCCTTTACTTGACATCTACCTTTTGCTGCATTAATCATGCATTGAATTATTTCTGTTGTTGCCCCTTTTACTTCAGCGCCTGTGAAAAATCCAGTTGAGGTTTTAACAAAATCAGCACCAGCTTTTGCTGCTATATCAGTAGCTTTTGCAATTTCTTCTAAATTAAGAGCATCGGTTTCAAATATCACTTTTAATTTAGTTCCATGCTTGTGAACAATTTCTGCTACTGCTTTTATCTCTTTCTCTACAAGATTCCATTTTCCACTTTTAATCCAACCATAATTTGATACAAGATCTAAATCTTCAATATCCTCATCTTTACAAATTATTTGAGCTTGCATAACTTTACTTTCTGTAGAAGAGCACCCAAAAGGAAAGTCACAAACTACACAGAGCCCGGTATTTGTGCCTTTACAAAGTTCTCTTGCAATAGGTAATGAGGATGGGTTTATACAAACTGTTTTACAATTATAATCAATACCTTCTTGAATATATTTTCTTATCTCTTTTTCACTAAATTCTGGTTTTAATACAGATTGATCAATATATCTAGCAAGCTCTTTAGTATCCATATCTATTGCTTTTTTGTCTGGTTTCATTTTTTCTCCTTTTAATATTATTAAATGTATGATACAAATATTATAGAAATATTAAATTAAAAAATGCAATAGTAATTTTAATTAAATATTGATTTAGATGATTTTATCAAGGATTTTTATGATAAAAGAATTATTTACTAAATATATATAATATATTATTATTATGAATGTATCATACAAATAATTATTAATATTTAGTTTGAAAACATCGTTAAAAAAATATATTATTTAAAAAGCTTTACTAATGTTTAAAACTTTAATATTAATTAAACTTATATTGGCTTAAATTATGGTTTTTAATCAGATTTAATAGGAGAAAATATGTCTCAAATAACCTCAAAATATGTTAAAGAAACATTTGATTTTGATAGCAGTGTTAAAATTCCTTTTTATGTACAGTTTGCAAGTTATGTAAGATTGCAAATTCAAGCGGGTAATTTTAAATCTGATGATATAATGGTTGCTGAAACAAAACTTTGTGAAATATTAAATGTAAGTAGAACTACAATAAGACAAGCTTTTAATATGTTAGTTGAAGAGGGCTATTTATTTAGAACTAGAGGCAGAGGCTCTTATATATCAAAACCAAAATTAAA
>NZ_JBNAIC010000041.1:0-54375 GCF_050031695.1 Pleomorphochaeta sp.
TAAAGATTCTAAACGTGCATTTGCAGCTAAAATATATGAGTTTTCTAGAGTTGTTACTCCTCAACAAGCTGATAGAGTATTTATTAATAGTACTTCAGATAAATATGATTTAATTAATTGTAATTCTGAATTACCTTCTTCAATAAATAATATTTCTCCAGTCATCCAATCCATTACTACTGTTGCATATTTATGACCTTTTCTAATAGAAAATTCATCTACTGCTAAATATGAACTGTAATGAGTGGGCTTCATATCTCCATATTTTTCTTTCAATCTTTGTTTATCTATTGCTGTTATTAATTTTCTATTACAAAAGATAGTTTGAGATATCGTTTTAATTGGTATTTTAGAAGATTGGAGCATTCCATATATCTGATTAAAAAAACATTTAGTAATGAAATGCTTAGGCTGCTTAAATACTATTTCTTGATTTGTTATTTTACCACAAGATGGACATATTAGTTGAAGATATTCTACTTCTATAATAATCTGTTCATCAAAACAAGAAAGATGTTTTAAATTGACTTTAGGATGTTTGTAAATATGGTTTATTAATCCATCTCTTTTGCAATGAGAACATTCTCTTGGAAGAGCTGCGGTACTTTTTCCATGAATAATAGTTAGTTTATATTCTTTGTCGTATTTATTTTCATACAAAAAAGTAGGGTTTTTAGTTATTTCGAATTGAGGTAAATCAAGAAATGTATTAGCATATGTGTTATTCATGAGCATGTTTTCCTTTGTTAAGTGTGGTAACTAAACAATATCAGAAAACATGCTTTTCTTATATCTATTTGATTAAATTATATTTGTTCACTTATTAGACCTCTATTTTTCCCCTTGAACCATAAAAATTGTTTTTTTGCAATAAAAAAGGTACTACGAATTGTAGTACCTAAGTATAAAGCGCCATATGGGAATCGAACCCACGTTATCAGCTTGGAAGGCTGGAGTAATACCATTATACGAATGGCGCATTTATCTTTGTTAACAAGTGATTCAAATCACTAATCAACGTTTGAGATATTATTAAAACTAGCTAGATAGGTCAAGTAGTTTTTTAAAAAAAATGACAAAAAAATGATTTTTATTAATTATACACCATTTTAATTATTTTAATATAATAAAGTTATAAGCATTGACATAAATACTTAAATAAGTATTTATATAGGTAATAATAAATACTAACTATTTAATAGTTAAGAATTAAGCGAGGAATAATATGGGACAGCGTGGTGAAGTTTTTTCAACAAGTATCAAGAAAAATGATAGAACATACTTTTTTAATGTAAAAGAGAATGTTTATGGCGATTTATATTTAAACATGGTAGAAAGCAAAGGTGATGCAGAATCAAATAGATATATTAGACAATCAATTCTAGTATACCAAGAAGATATGGGTGAATTTGTTAGAGAATTCCAAAAATCACTAGATTTTATTAAAAAATATTCAAAAAGTAAAAATAATTAAAACAATTCAAGTTGTTTGTCTTTCACTTTTTTAAAAGTAAAAGATTTTCTATGAATAGGGGATATCCCATATCTTTCAATCATTTCTCTATGATATTTAGTAGGATATCCCATATGTTTTTTAAATCCATAAACAGGCCATTTTTTATCACAGTGTAGCATGAAGTTATCTCTAGTAACTTTTGCAAGGATAGAAGCTGCCATGATTTCAGGATAAATTGAATCTCCTTTAACAATAGCTCTAGTTTCTATAGAGAGATTGGGCATTTTGTTGCCATCTACTAATGCAAGATTAATCTTTTTACCATATTTTTTTTCAACTTTATAATAAGCTTTTTCCATTGCTTTCATACTAGCCCATAATATATTTAGTTCATCAATTTCTTTAGCAGTACACCAAGCTATTGCATAACTTGTAGAATATTTTATTATAGCTTCATAAGCAATTAGTAATTGTTTTCTGTTAAGTTTCTTTGAATCATTTAAAACTTCAATTGGAAAATCTTTATTTAAAATACATGCACCAGCACATACAGGTCCGGCAAGAGGGCCTCTTCCAGCTTCATCTAAGCCTATAATAATTTTATTACTTAAGTCTTCTTTTTCATTTAAATTATCAAATAAAAATTCACTCATTAGTATTCCTTTTTGAAGGTTGTCTTTTTTCTTATTATAATTAATGAATTAATATTGTAAATATTAATTATAAAAATAAGTTAATATATATATGATATAAAAATAGTAAGTTTAACAATCATTTTACATTTATTATAATATAATTTTGATATATAATTTATATTATAATTAATAGAATCTTTTTAATCTTATTATTTGATAAATATGAAAAATATGATTAAATTATCATTAAAATGTGTTATTATTATTAAAATTATATATAAGTTGGTGTTATTTTGTTTTTAAAGAGTCTTGAACTATATGGATTTAAATCATTTGCAGATAAAACTAAATTAGATTTCTCAGATGGTATTACTAGTTTATTAGGTCCTAATGGTTGTGGAAAAAGTAATATAGTTGATGCAATTAAGTGGGTTTTAGGAGAACAATCTACAAAAACATTAAGAGCTAAAAAAATGGAAGATGTCATTTTTAATGGTTCAGATAAAAGAAATCAACTTCAAATGGCAGAAGTAACTTTATTAATAAACAATGAAGAAAGACATCTAAATATGGATGTAAACGAAGTTGAAATTAAGAGACGAGTTTATCGTTCTGGAGAGAGTGAATATTATTTAAATAAAAACAGAGCTCTTTTAAAAAATATTAAAGAATTATTTTTTGATACAGGGGTCGGAAAGACTGCATACTCAATTCTTGAACAAGGTAAAATCGATCAGATCTTATCAACTAGACCAGAAGATAGACGTTATATTTTTGAAGAAGCTGCTGGTATATCAAGATTTAAGATACAAGGAAAGGAAGCTCAAAGAAAAATTGAGAGAACTGAAGAAAACATTTCTCAAGTTGATACAATTTTGCATGAGGTAAAAAGAACTTATGATTCAAAAAAAACTCAAGCTGCAAAATGTATTAAATATAATGAATTAAATAAAGAAAAGTTCAATCTTGAAGTAGAAGTACAACTCTCAACAATAAAATCATATATCCTATTAAAAGATAGCAAAGCAGAAAGATTAAAAACTTTAGATGATGAAATAAATAATCAAAAAGTTTCATTAAGTGGTTTAGATACTGTGATTAGTGATATGCAAGATGAATTAAAATCTAAAACTACAAGACGGATCGAGATTCAAACAGAGTTAAAAAGATTAGAAGAAGAACATAAAGGTAAAACTGACTTTATTCAATTATTGAATCGTTATTATCAAGAGGCTTTGTTAAGTCAAAAAAATTCATATGATAAAGCAAAAAGTTTAGAAGAGAAATTAGAAAATAATGAAAATGAAATAAATGAAAATTATGGAAAAATTGAAAAATATAAATTAGAAGCAATTGATATTGAAAAAGATATAAATAAATTAAGTTCATCATATGATAGTGCTAAAGGTTTAATTTTAAAACAAGTTGAAGAAATAAATGACTTAGAGATTAAAATTACTAAAAAAGAAGATGAGTTCGAAATTCTTTCTACAGAATTAAATGAAATTACTGATACAATAGTTATTCAATTAGATAATAAACTAAGAGATAGTGGTTATAGTATTAAGAAAAGATCATCTCTAAAAACTCAAATTGATGATAAATTATCTTCTATTATTTTAATTTTAGAGAATCAGAAAGATATGATTAATCGTCTATCTAATCTTGATAGTGCAAGTTTATCTGATCAAATTATAAAGAATAAAGAATCTAATATTTCTAGTTTACTAGAATTGCAAGCATTGATTAAACAATATGATCTAGCAATACCTTCCTTTATAGATGATTTTATTACTGAAGATGGTGTTGTTTCTAAAAAGCATAAATTAGATAAAGAAATATTAGATAATAGAAAGGCTATAAGTATTTATAGAAATCAAATAAACTATTTAAGAAGTGATAATGAAAAATTAAATGATCAGTGTGTAGATTATAAAGATAGCATTAATGAACTTAAAATTATGCTTGAACAAGTTAAATCTAACATTAATGAAAAAAAGGTATCTATTTCTGCAACTAAGAGAAGTAACGATGAGTTAAAGCTAGAATATAATGATAGATTAATTGAAGCTAAAAGTGCTGCTAAAAAAGCCGAGAGTCATCAAGATAACATTCGATTAACAGAACAAGAAATGGATGATATAGCCCAAAGAGGTATAGCTTTATCTGAAGAACTTGAAAAGCTAATTGAAATAATTGAAAACAAAAGCAATGAAATTACAATGAAACAAAATCAAAAAAATGTTTCATTTGAAAATGTTAATAAGTTAAGAAGAGAGAAAGATCAATCTGAATTACAAATTCAATCTATTGATGATATGATTTCTCAAATTTATACTAATTTTTTTGAAACTTATAGTAGAAATTTAGCAGAGTTTGAAGAAAAGTTAGATCAAGATTTAGAAGAGCCTAAAGTATTAAGAAATAAATTAGAAGAAATAAAAAAAGATATTTCAAGATTAGGTTATATAAATCAAATGGCTCAAGATGAATTTGAAGAAGCAAAACAGCAATATGATTTTTTAACTTCCCAAATTAATGATTTATTAAAAGCAAAATCAGATTTGATGGATGTTGTCTCAAAAATTAGATTTGAGAGTGAAGAAAGGTTTATTAAAACTTATAAGGATATATCGAATAATTTTCAATTAATGTTTAGAAGATTATTTGGTGGAGGAAGAGCTGAAATTAAATTAACTGATCCTGAGAATGTATTAGAGAGTGGAATTGAAATATTAGCTCAACCACCAGGAAAGAAGTTAACAAATCTTTCACTACTAAGTGGTGGGGAGAGATCTATGACAGCTGTTAGTCTTTTATTTGCCACATATCAAGTTAAGCCTAGTCCGTTTTGTATTTTAGATGAAATAGATGCAGCGCTTGATGATAGAAATATTGGATTTTTCTTATCAGTTTTAGAAGAATTTTCAAAGGATAGCCAGTTTATTATTATTACCCATAATAAACATACAGTTACAGGAAGTAGGACTTTATTAGGTGTAACACAAATAGAAGCAGGTGTTTCAACTACTGTTAGCTATAAAATTGGGGTAGAAAAAGGATCGCAAGTAATACTAAATGCTGATGATAAAGAAGTTGATGTTTAAACAACTAACCTTGACATTTAGACTTTTATTAATGTATAAGTAGCATTGAAATCCTAAAAATTATGAGTAAGATATGTTTGAATCAATAAGTGAAAAATTTTCTTCTATTATGCGAGATATTTCCGGTAAAGGTAAAATATCAGAAAAAAATATTGAAGAAGCAGTAGAACAAATTAAAATTGCATTATTAGATGCAGATGTTAATTTAAGAGTTGTAAGACGTTTTATTAATGGTACTAGAGAAGAAGCTCTCGGTGAAAAAGTATTAAAAGCCGTTAACCCAGGTCAACAATTTACAAAAATTGTTTATGATAGAATGGTCAATCTTTTAAGTGATGAAGAAAATCAAGAATTATTATTAAAAGGTCCAGATACAACTACTACAATACTTATGATGGGTCTTCAAGGTAGTGGTAAAACTACAACAAGTGCAAAGTTAGCCTTAAACTTGAAAAAGAAGGGTAGAAGGCCAATGTTAGTTGCATCTGACTTAGTTAGACCTGCAGCTATTACACAACTTCAAGTTTTAGGGGAAAGTGTAGATGTTCCTGTTTTTACAATTGATGGATGTAAAGATCCTGTTAAAGTAGCAAAAAAAGGTTTAGAGTATGCAAAGAAGAACCAATATGATGTATTAATTGTTGATACATCAGGTAGAATGCACTTAGATGAAGTATTAATGAATGAAATTCAAAGTATTTCTAAAGCTATTAAACCCGATGAAACATTATTTGTTGCTGATGCTATGACTGGTCAAAATGCAGTTACTATTGCAAAGGAATTTGAACAAAAAGTTGGAATTTCTGGCGTTGTTTTATCTAAGTTTGATTCTGATACAAGAGGTGGTGCTGCACTCTCGCTTAGAAGCGTAGTTGGAAAACCTATCAAGTATATTGGTAGCGGTGAAAAAATGGAGGATTTAGATCCTTTTTATCCAGATAGAATTGCTTCTAGAATTTTAGGAATGGGAGACGTTGTATCTTTAGTAGAAAAAGCTCAAGAAACAATTGATCAAGAAGAAGCTTTAAAACTTCAAGAAAAAATGAAAAAAAATACATTTGATTTACAAGATTATTTAGATCAATTAAATCAAATGGATAAAATGGGTTCAATGGATAAATTAATTGAAATGATTCCAGGTGCTGCAGGTCAAGTATCAGCTGATGATATCCCTTTAGATGAACTCAATAGAGAGAAGGCAATTATTTTATCAATGACACCACAAGAGAGGTCAAATTATAGACTTATCGGACCTACAAGACGCAAAAGAATAGCTAAAGGTAGTGGTGTAAGTGTTGCCCAAGTTAATAGACTCATTAAAAAGTTTGAAAAGATGAAAAACACTATGAGAAAATTGACAAAAAATAAGAAATATCAAAAAATGTTACAAAAACAAATGGGATATTAAAAAAAAGTTATTTTTAACATAATAAATCAATCTTTTATCTTGATTTAATGTTAATAAAAATGTAATATCCTTAATTTGTGAAAGGATACGGATAATTATGTTTTTTTGCAAAAAAAAAGCTATTTTTATCCTTTTAAGTGTGAATATTTATTTAATTCAAAATTCTGAATTAAATATAACTCATATAGAAGCTAATAGAAATTCGAGTAGGAGGAATTATCGTGAGCACAAGCATGAGACTTAAGCGTTTTGGTTCCAAAAAAAGACCTTATTATAGGATCGTAGTAATGGATTCAAGAGCAGCAAACAAGAGTAGAACTCTTGCAGAAGTAGGCCAATACCACCCTGTAGAAAACAAAGAAGAACAAGTTGTTCTTAATGTTGAAGCAGTAAAAGATTGGTTACTTAAAGGTGCACAACCAAGTGCAACTGTACGCGCTTTATTGAATAAGCAAGGTGTACAAGTTTCTAGAACTAGTCAAGAATAAGAGGATTAGTTGTGGAAAAAGATCTTGTTGAATACATTGTAAAGTCACTTGTTGATTTTCCAAATGATGTAACTGTGAACGTTGTAGAAGGTGAAAAATCTACTATATTGGAACTCAAAGTTGCAACAGAGGATATTGGCAAAGTGATCGGCAAGCAAGGCCGCATTGCTAAAGCAATTAGAACCATCCTAAGTGCTACAGCAACTAAAGGCGGTAAGCGTGCTGTTTTGGAAATTTTGGATTAATATATGGAAAAACTCGCAACGGCTATCATCCAGACATCATATGGTCTAAAGGGTGAGGTGAAGGTCCGCCCATTCAACGATGATTGCTCTTACTTAAAAAATATTAAGCAAGGAATTATCCTCTTGAAGGATGGCCGCGAGGTGAAATATGAAATCGAAGGATTTCGTAAGAGCGGTGGCCAAGTGTACATGAAGTTTCATGGGATAGATGACCCAGAAACAGCAAAAAAACTTGCTGGTGCTACGCTTTTTGTTCCAAGAAGTGAGGCCGCTCCTCTTAAGAAAGGTGAGTATTACGTTTCCGACTTGCTAGGTTGCACACTTATGTACGAAGGCAAGCCAATGGCTACAGTAGTAAATTATTATGATGGACCTCAAGCAATTTTACTTGAAGTAAAAGATGGAGAAAATAAAACATTTTTGATTCCTTTAATGGATCAATATGTAAAAGAGGTCTCTATTGATAATAAAACTATTGAATTGTTGACGCAATGGTTGTTGGCATGAATATAGATGTAGTAACACTATTTCCTGAGATAGTTCAAGGTTTTTTTTCGAATTCGATCATGAGAAGAGCTGTTGAAAATGGCATAATTTCTTATAATATGATTGATTTTCGTGAATTTGCTGAGGATAAGCATTTAACTTGTGATGATTCTCCTTATGGAGGAGGCGCAGGAATGGTGCTGAAACCCGAGCCGCTGTGCAAGGCACTCGAGAGTATCAAAGCAAAACAAAAGCGGGTTATATACGCTTCTCCGTCCGGAAAAAGACTTACTCAAGCCCTTTCAAAAGAGCTTAGTAAGGAAGAAAACTTAGTTTTCATTTGTGGACATTATGAAGGTATTGACCAACGGGTAATAGACCTGTATGTGGATGACGAGGTTTGTATTGGTGATTATGTAATATCTAGTGGAGAAGTTTCTTCTTTAGTTATTATAGATTCAGTTTATCGTTTGGTAGATGGAGTCATCAGTAGTGAATCACTAGATGAAGAAAGTTTTAGTGATGGATTATTGGAATATCCCCAGTATACGAGGCCAAGTGTTTTTAAAGGTTTAGAAGTTCCACCTATTTTATTAAGTGGAAACCATAAAGCAATTAAACAATGGCGTTTAGAGAAAAGGTTAGAAAAAACAAAATGTTTTAGACCTGAACTTCTAGAAGAAAAATCTTTAGATTTAGAATCTAGAAAAACTTTAGAAGAACTCAGAAACAGAGCAAAGAGGACCTAAAAATGGATTTAATTAAAGCTATTGAAGCAGAACAAATGAAAGAAAACGCTGAAAATTTCAACGTTGGTGATACTGTTAAAGTATTTTTTAAGATTATTGAAGGCACTACAGAACGTGTCCAAGTTTTTGAAGGCTTGGTTATCGCAAAGAACAATTCAGGGATTAGAAGATCTTTTGTTGTTCGTAAAATATCCTACGGTGTAGGTGTTGAAAGAATCTTCCCATTACATTCACCACGTATTGAAAATATCACAGTAGTACGTCGTGGACGTGTTAGAAGAGCTAAACTTTACTATATCAGAGATAGAGTTGGTAAAGCTGCTAAAGTTAAAGAACTTATTGTTCGTAAAAACAAATAGTTTTTTCATTTATCTGAAAAGATATACAAGGATGACTGTAAAAGTCATCCTTTTTTTTTATTTTAGCTTTTTTTTATTGCTATTATGTCTAATATTCTGTATTTTTTTAATTAGGAGAAATTTATGGAAAATGTAATACAGCCTAGTTATGATAAAAATAGACGTAAAAAAAATTATAAAAAAAGGAATAGAAAGAACTCTTCCAAAAATAAGAAAAATTTTAGCGGTGGAAAAGATTTACTTCCTAATCAAAATAAAGTTACACCTAGAAGTTCTCTGCCGCCAATTGATATAAAAAAAGTTAAAGAACCATTAGAAAAATGTGCATATTGTAATAAAGTTATTAAAAATATAGCTAGTGCGATCAAAGGTGAAAATGAATATTATCATTTTGATTGTGTTTTAGATAAAATAAAAAAAGAGAATACAATTAAAGATGGTCAATTAGTTAGTTATATTGGTCGTGGAGCTTTTGCTATTATAGAAAAGGATGAAGAAGGGAAAATTAAATTTGTCGAAACAATTCAATTTGAAGATCCAAAACAATTTGATGCAATGAAAAAATATGTAGAGGAAATTAAGATATGATAGCTATGTTACCAGGTTCTTTTGATCCGCCTACATTAGGGCATATTGATATTATTGAAAGAACTGCTAAAATGTATGATAAACTATATGTGGTTATTGCTGATAATATTCATAAAGATACATTATTTACAGCTATAGAAAGAAAAGATATGTTAATTGATATTCTTAAAGATAAAAGTAATATTGAAGTTGTTATACACAATGGCTTAATTGTTGATTTTGCTAGAAAGAATAATATAAAGATAATGATTAGGGGAGTTAGAGCTTTAGTTGATTTTGGTTATGAATTTGAATTAGCTATGACAAATAAACAGTTATTTGAGGATTTAGAAGTATTGTTTATGCCAACGAGTCCAAATTATTTTCTATTAAGATCTTCTGCTATTAAGGAATTAGCTTTTCATGGTGCTGAAATTGAAACAATGGTTCCTCCAATAGTAGCTGAAAAAATTAAGGAAAGATTTAATGCTTGATTTTGATTCTTCGAGAAGAACAAAAGAATTGAGGGCACAATTTTCAGATAAAATTGATGCTTGGAATATAACAGTATTAGATGCATTAATATTGTTATCATTATCAACTAGTTCTATTTTTGCTATTTTTAGTATAATAAGTTCTAAATCTCTACATACAATTGTTTTCTCATTAATCTATTTTGGTGTATTCTTAATTTTTAAATTTGTTAAAGAATATTTAAGTTCAAAAGAAATAAATAAAACTAGCCTTTTATGTATAGTCTTTTGGTTTTTATTTATTTCCTATGTAATATTATTAAATGTTTTTTATTATGATAAGTTTGCAGGTTATTTGTTTGCAATGGTTCAAATCCTTATGGGCTTAGTTCTTCAATTAACTTTTGTTTCAACTTTTATAATCTCTTCGATTTCTACTTGTTGTTATATTCTTGTATTATATTTTGTAAATAAAGGTGGACTAGAAGCACAAGAGTTATTAATAGCTTCAACATCTTATGTATTTGTATTATTAGGTTCTAATATAATAACAGGTACAAGAGAAGTTGAATTAAATAATTTATCAAGATTAGAAAAATTATCCACATTAGATTCATTAACTAAATTATTGAATAGAAGAACAACTCAATATTTGATAGATTTATATTTAAGTGAACACTCTGATGGCTATTTATTAGTTATCGATGTAGATAATTTTAAAAATGTTAATGATAAAAAGGGTCATTTAATTGGAGATATAGTATTAAAAGATTTTTCTAATAGGTTATTTGATATTTCACCTGAAAATTCAATTGTTGGAAGGGTTGGGGGTGATGAATTTGTAGTCTTTATACCTTTACTAAAGCAATCTGATGTTGAAACATTTGCTAAATTAATCCAAAAGACGTTTAATGAATTAGTTAAAAATTCGGTTGATGAAAATATTTCTTTATCTATTGGAATATCAAAAGTAAGAGAAAAAGATAATTTTAATTTAATTTTTGCTCGTGCAGATTTAGCTCTCTATGATGTTAAATTAGCTGGTAAAGATTCCTATTCGTTTTATGTTTCTGAAGATATTGATAATAATAATCCAACTATGTTAATTGTTGATGATACTTTTGTTGCAAGACAATTGTTAAAAAGTTATTTTGATAAATCCTTTAATATTATACAGGCAGAAAATGGTAATGAGGCATTAAAAAAATTATCACATCATCAAAATGTTTCTATTATAATTTTAGATATGAAAATGCCTATTATGGATGGATCTCAATTTCTTGAAATATATAGAAATGATCCTGTTTTATCTAAAATTCCAGTTGTTGCTATTTCAGCTGATTCATCTTTCGAAGCTGAAGCTCTTATTAAAGGAGCTAAAGATATGATTGTAAAACCTTTTGATGTAAATATTGTAAAAATGCGTGTTAACAATGTATTACAAAATTCAATAGCTAAAAAATAAACCTTGATTTTTACTTCTTAGAGCAATAGACTATCTATATAAGGATGATTAAATGAAAAATTTTACATTATTTTGGATTATTTTAAGTATTGTTAGTTTTGTAATAGAATTAATGACGCCAACTTTCTTCTTTTTATCAGTTGCATTTGGAGCACTTTTTGCATGGTTAGTTTCATTTGCTGTTGATTCATTAGTTATAGAAATAATTGTATTTCTTGTATTCTTTTTTATATTTTTTTATTTTCTTAAACCTGTATTATATAAAAACAGAAAAGAAAAATTTAATAGTGAATTAATGATTGGTAAGATTTTATATACTAAAGAAGATATTGATGATCAAAAAGGTGTTTTAGAACTTAATGGTTCTAATTGGCAAGCTAGGAGTGAAACTGGATTAATTGAAAAAGATTGTAAAGTAAAAATTGTAAGAATTGATGGTAACAAGCTTATTGTTACAAAGGAAGACTAATGATTTATGTATTTATTGCTATAGTTATTGTAATTTTAATTACTGTTGGAATGGGAATTAGGATTGTTCCTGAAGCAAAAGCTATGATTATAGAAAGATTAGGAAAATATCAAAGAACTTTACCAAGTGGAATTAATGTAGTTATTCCATTTTTAGATAAGGCAAAAACAGTACCAGAGTTAAGACCTCTGGTAAATAAAAAAGCTTTAGCTGTTCCTCAAATGGTTGTTTCAAATTCACGATTTATTGATTTAAGGGAACAAGTTTTAGATTATCCTAAGCAAAATGTTATTACTAAGGACAATGTAACAGTTGCAATAGATGCTGTTATATATTTTCAAGTAATTGATCCAAAAAGCTCAATTTATGAAATTGTGAATTATCCAATTGCTATAGAAAAATTAACTCAAACAACTCTTAGAAATGTTATTGGTGAACTTGAGTTAGATGAAACCTTAACAAGTCGTGATACCATTAATAATAAATTACAATTAATTTTAGATGAAGCTACAGATAAATGGGGTATTAAAGTTAATAGAGTTGAACTTCAAGATATTATTCCACCTGAAGATATTAAAAAACAGATGGAAAAACAAATGAGTGCTGAAAGAGAAAAAAGGGCATCCATTCTTTTTGCTGAAGGTGAAAAACGCGCTGCTATATTAAAAGCAGAAGGGGTAAAAGAAGCTTTAATTAATGAAGCAGAAGGTGATAAACAAGCTGCTATATTAAGAGCCGAAGGTGAAGCAAAAGCTATTAAAGCTGTTAGAGCTGCATTTGAAACTCAAGATAATTATGCTCAATATTTGATTGCAGTGAAATATATTGATGCATTTAAAGAAATGACTGAAGGAAAAGATTCTAAACTAGTTTATATGCCATATGAAGCTAGTGGAGTACTTAGTTCACTAGGTGGTATAAAAGATTTATTTGTTGAAAAAGGCTAGTAAAAAAATATATACTTTAAAAGAGATATCATTAATTTGGTATCTCTTTTTAAATATCATTATATTCAAAATAATCAAATGTTGCTTTTTCTTCTTTTTTATTTGAATCAATTACAAAAATACCACAAAATGTTCCTGTAAATTCTCCAAAATCGCTATATTCATCACTGTATTTATATGTTTCAAAATCAATCTCAATATTATTATATTCTTTTTCACCATTATCTTTATAGCTAAAGTTAATATACTTTGAATTTAATGTAGCTTTTAAATCTAATTTATTATTATTATTTAATTTTGTTTTATATCTTTCGATTCTTTTACCATTTTCAAGTTGTATAATTTCTAAAATTATTGAATCTTCTTCAAAAGTTTTTTGAAGTGTCAAATAATTCATATTATCATAGTAAATTACTATGCCAGCAATATGTTGAAATGTTTTAGGACTAAATTCAAAAGTTGTTGAAAATTCAGTATTTAAAGATGTTAATCTTTTAGCTATCAAACTCACTTTATCGAGAGAACAAAGCGATTGTTGACCTCTAATAACAGCCTGTTTTTTTTCATTAACTGTTAACCAAGATTTTTTATCAATTCTTAAAGTGATTAAATATTCAGGCCATGGTTCAAATAATGACTTACCATTTTCACTTTCAAATATTACTTCTTTTAATCCACTTTCTATAACTTCATCTTTTGCTAAGTTAGATTCATCATCCATGATTAACCAATCATCATCAGTCCACTTCATCTTTTGAATAGCAGTTTCTCTGCCTAATGTACAACAAACTTGAGGTAAAATTGGTCTAGAGCATAAATGGCATAGGTAGACTTCTCTATTTTGAGTTTCACATATACTTCCGTGGCCTGATTTTTGTAAGTTTGTTCCATTGGCTCTATATTTTTCTATCTTTAAAGAATCTATAGCATTTCTATCATTAAAATTTTCTAGGTGAGAGGTTACAATAGGTGAATTGTTTTTACTTTCATAAGGTCCCCAAATGTTTTTTGATCTTGAAAGAGTAACGCTGTGCCCATAGCCTGTTCCACCTTCAGCTTGCATCAAATAATAATATCCATTTCTTTTATATATTCTAGGAGCTTCAATACACCCTCTATCAGTTGCACCTGTTGAAATAGTTTTAGCATATCCAATAACTTTTTTATTTATGATATCTAATTCTTGTAATACTATTGTACCAGGTTTCTCATAGTTTTCTCTAAATTCCCATTGTAAAGAAGTGACATAGTATTTACCATCTTCATCTATAAATATAGATGGATCAAAACCAACAGAATTTATGTAAGTAGGTTTTGTCCAAGGACCCATAATACTATTTGACTCAACATAGAAATTATCTAAATCAAAATAACGACCTTTCATACTAGCCATGCGAGTAAATGTAACAATAAATTTATTTCTAATTTTATCATATATTAAGTCTGGTGCCCAAACACCTTTTGCTGACTCTAAAAGTCTCAAATCAATATCTTCTTCATTTTTTATTACATGAGTTAATAGATGCCAATTTTTTAAATCTTTTGAATGGTAAATAGCAATTGCAGGAAACCATTCAAAAGTACTTGTAGCAATATAATAGTCATCATCTACTCGAATAATACATGGATCAGGATTAAAGCCTGGTAATATTGGGTTTTTAATCATTTATAATTCCTAGTTAATATTGGCTAATTATTGATATTATAAAATAAATAAAATAATGTTCTATAAATCATTATATTTAAAATAATCAAAAGTAGCTTTTTCTTTTCTTTGATTAGAGTCAATTACAAAAATACCACAAAACGTTCCTGTAAATTCTCCATATTGACTATATTCATCACTATATTTATAAGTTTCAAAATCAATTTCAATATCTTTGTATTCTTCTTCACCAATTTCTTTATAGCAAAAGTTAATATACTTTGAATTTAAGGTCGCTTTTAATTCTAATTTATTATTATTCCTTAATTTTGTTTTAAATCTTTCAATTCTTTTATTATTATCAAATTGAACTATTTCTAAAATTAATTGATTATCTTCAATTGTCTTTTGAAGTGATAAATAATTCATATTATCATAATAAATTGCAATACCTGCAATATGTTGAAAAACTTTAGGATTAAAATCTAATAAAGTTGAAAACTCACAATTTAGTGAGGTTAGTCTTTTTGCAATTAAACTAACTCTATCTATTGAGCTGAGAGATTGTTGACCTCTAATAACAGCTTGTTTATTATCATTAACTGTTAACCAAGATTTTTTATCAATTCTTAACGAGATTAAATATTCAGGCCATGGCTCAAATAATGACTTACCATTTTCACTTTCAAATAATACTTCTTTTAATCCACTTTCTATAACTTCATCTTTTGCTAAGTTAGATTCATCATCCATAACTAACCAGTTATCATCAGTCCACTTCATTTTTTGAATAGCCGTTTCTCTTCCTAATGTGCAACAAGCATGTGGTAAAATTGGTCTTCCACATAAATGGCAAAGATAGACTTCTCCATTTTGTGTTTCACATATACTTCCGTGACCTGATTTTTGTAAATGAGTTCCGTTTTCAACAAACTTTTCAGGTTTAAGAAATCCTGGTACATTTCTATCATTAAAATCTTCTAGGTGAGAGGTTACAATAGGTGAATTGTTTTTACTTTCATAAGGCCCCCAAATGTTTTTTGATCTTGAAAGAGTAACACTGTGCCCATAACCTGTTCCACCTTCTGCTTGCATCAAATAGTAATATCCATTTCTTTTATATATTCTAGGAGCTTCAATACAACCTCTATCAGTTGCACCTGATGAAATAGTTTTAGCATATCCAATAACTCTTTTATTTATAATATCTAATTCTTGTAATACTATTGTCCCAGGATCTTCATGATTAGTTCTAAACTCCCATTCTAGCGAAGTAACATAATATTTACCATCATCATCTATAAATAGAGAAGGGTCAAAACCAATTGAATGAATATATACAGGTTTAGACCATGGTCCCATTATACTGTTAGACTCAACATAAAAATTATCTAAATCTTTATATCCACAATTGGAATTAGCCATTCTAGTAAATGTAACCATAAATTTATTTCTAAATTTATCATAAATTATATCAGGAGCCCAAACTCCTTTTGCTGATTCTAATTGTCTTAAATCAATATCTTCTTCGTTCTTTATTACATGAGTTAAAAGATGCCAGTTTTTTAAGTCTTTTGAATGGTAAATAGCAATTGCAGGAAACCATTCAAAAGTACTTGTAGCAATATAATAGTCATCATCTACTCTAATAATACATGGATCAGGATTAAAGCCTGGTAATATTGGGTTCTTAATCATTATTTTTCCTTAAGTTATATTAAATCCGTTTTTGTTAAATACATGAGATACAAAATGTCCACTATCTTTAATTATTCTATTTTGATTGTTTTCATAATCGCAAAAAACTATTCCAAATCTTTTTGTATATCCATATGCCCATTCAAAGTTGTCTAAGAAAGACCAAACGAAATATCCTTTTATATTGACTCCATCTTTCATTGCTTGGTGTGCAGCAGCAAAGTGCCTTCTTATGTATTCTACTCTGTAGCTATCATGAACGCAGCCATCTTCTCCTATTGAATCATTTCCACAAGTACCATTTTCTGTTATATATATTTCTATGTCTCCATATTTTTCTCTAACACCCATAAGAACATTGTAAAAAGCTTCTGGATTAACTTCCCAGCTATCAATTCCAGCTCTTTTAATCATTGGCTTAAATACACATTTTGCATTAATGTGATTATCATTTTTATCAAATGCAATTACATGTCTTGTGTAGTAGTTTATACCTAAGAAGTCACCTTTGTTTTTGCATATATAGTCCATTTCTTTTTGTGTATAATCACACATAACATTTTCTACTTTTCCATCTTGAGTTGGATGATTTCTGTAATATTTTTCTAAATCTTTAGGATAACTAGCCTTAAATAATGGATCCATATACCAAGCATTATATGCTTCATCCCACCTTTTAGCTGCTATTATATCTTCTTCTCGTTTAGAGGAACTCTCAATTTGTTCTAAATTATTTACTAAACCAATCCTTAAATTCTTATAATGTTTGTGACAATATTCTACTGTTTTAGCATGAGCTAATAACATGTTATGTGAAACTTCAAGAGCAATTTTTAAATCTTTAATTCCAGGAGCGATTAATCCGATTAAGTTTCCATTGAAAGCATAAACCCAAGGCTCATTAAATGTCATCCAATTCTTAACATATGGGCTTAATTCTTTTAATAAAACTTTTGCATAATCAAAGAAATAATCGATAATTTTCTTATTAGCAAAACCTCCTTCTTTTTGAAGTTCTAAAGGTAAATCCCAATGAAAAAGTGTAATATATGGGGTAATATCTCTTTTTAGCATTTCTATTACTAGCGTTTTATAAAAATCTATTCCTTTTTGATTTAAACTATCAATTTTTCCATTAGGAAAGATTCTAGCCCAAGCAATACTAAATCTGTAGTTTTTTATACCTAACGATTTCATTAAATCAAGATCACTTTCCCATTTGTGATAATGGTCACATGCAATATCACCTGTAGTTTTATCTTCTATATTTTTTGGATCATGAGTAAATTCATCCCAAATTGATAAACCTTTATTATCTTCAAAAGCAGCTCCCTCAATTTGATAAGAGGAAGTGCTAACTCCAAAAGCAAAATCTTTTGGAAATTGTAAAAATTCTTTGTACATGATAATTATCCTTTTACAGCGCCAGCTGTTACACCAGCCATTATTTTACTACTAAATGCAAAATATAATACAAGAGGAGGTAGGGCGACTAATACCATACAAGCAAATTGTACCGCGTAATTTGAAGAATATTGGCCGTCAAAAAGTATTAATGAGAAAGGTAAAGTCCTCTTTGCTTCTGTAGAAAGATAAGTGTTAGCCATAATATATTCATTCCAGTGATTTAAAAAAGTTTGAATTGCAACAGTTGAAAACCCAGTTACTGCCATAGGTGCAATTATTCTTGATAAAATAGTATAGTATGAAGCTCCTTCAATAAAAGCAGATTCTTCCATTGATTTTGGTATACCCGCTAATAATCCACTAAAGATTATAGTATTAAAACTCATACTAAAAGCTATATAACAAATAATAATTCCTAAGTGTGTATCTAATAAATGGATTTTATTAAACCAAATAAAATTAGGTAAAAGTGTAGTATGGATTGGAACTGTTAATCCAGCAATCACTATAGTCCAAATAACTGGTTTTAATTTCCACTCCATTCTTGAACAAGCATAAGAAAGCATAAATGGTAAAATTGTTCCAAGTGTAACTGATGGAATAATAATTTTTAAAGTATTTGTTAAATATTGTAATATTTTCCCATCTATAAATGCTGTTTTATAATTTATCCATTGTGGATCATTAGGAAAACTTAGTAATTCTGGGCCAAATAAATCTCCACTTGTTTTAATTGAGTATGAAAAAGCCCAAACTAAAGGAAAAATTTGTAATAAGGCTATTAAAATTAGAAGAATCATTAAGATTGTTTTTCTAGCCATTTTTTTTCTTTTTTCAAGATTATTTTTTTTAATATAATATTCATTATTCATTTGACTTTTCCTCTATAAATAGTCTGTTCTTTTTTCAAAAAACTTTTGAATTAATATTGTTAATACAAACGCTAAAATAACAAAGATGACTGAAATAGCATTTCCATAACCATATTCTGAATATTTAAAGGCTCTTTGATATAAATAAAGTGCAATAAATTGAGTTGTATCTCCAGGTCCACCTGCAGTTGATAAATAAATCATTTCCATTTGTTTTAATGAAGATGTAACGTCAATAATGATTATTGATTGAACAATTGGCATAATATATGGAATAATTACTCTAGAATATAAAGTTAATTTGTTTGCTCCATCTATTTGAGCAGCTTCTTTTAGTTCTTCAGGAACTGTAACAATTCCACTATAATAAAAGAGAAGAGCCCAACCAAATCCTTGCCAAACTATAATCCAAATAACTGATCCTAAAGCAGTAGAGGTGTCTCCAATCCAGGCATGTTGTAAATTTTCAAGTCCGATACTTGCTAATAATTTATTTAATAATCCATATGAAGGATTAAAAATATTTACCCATAGTTTTGTAACAACGACTAAAGAAAGTGTTGCCGGTATAAAATAAATTGTTCTTAAGACATTGGATAATTTTTGTTTTAATGAAGTTAAATACATTGCTAAAATGAAAGCAAAAGTATTTTGAAAAACAACAGTTACGAAAATTAAAACAAATACATTTCTTATTGATTTAAAAAATATTGGATCTTTCAATAATCTTAGATAATTATCAAATCCAATAGGTTTCATTTTTCCAAAACCTGTCCATTTTACAAAGCTAAGTCCAAAAGATATTATAATTGGTGTAGCTATTGCTAATAGCATAATTAATATTCCAGGAAGGACTAAAAAAGTTATTACTTTTTTATCTTTAAATTTTGATTGCATGGTACTTTCCAAGTTAAATTAATTAACTCGCTTGTTTTTCAAGCGAGCTAATAGAATCGATAACGATTAACGTTCGTCGTATGCTCTTTGTGCTGAGGCGTCTAAAGTTGAAGTAAATTCTTCACTATCAATCATTAATGAACATAATTGTCTCATTAATTCTTGATGATCTTCTTTAAATACGTTATCTAATCTGTCTAATCCTGGTGTACCACTCATTGTTTTTGAGTTTCCAACAATTTCTAATAATTTTTTAGCAACTGGTGTATCATTTTCTGATGATTCAACTACTACTGGAGGGAAAGCTGCTTGTAAATCCCAAGCAAGTTGTCCAAATTTTTCTGCTAATAATTCTGTAAATTCTAGTGCTAATTCAGTGTTGTCGCTATTTGAGCTAACAATAAAGTTACCACCGTACCAACCTAGTGTGTCTTGAGCTGTACCTTTACCACCTTCTACAGTTGGGAAAGCCATTACATCTAGATTACTTCTAAAGTTTTCACTAAAGTTAGTATCATTATATAGTCCCATTTCCCAAGAACCCATCATGTACATTGCTGCTCTTTCTTGTCCAAAAGCATTCTTTGCATCACCGTAGTCGCTTGTTGTTAAATTTTCTTGGAAAACTCCTGCTTTAATTAGTTCTTGGATGTAATCTGCTGCTTGAACAAAAGATTCATCAGTATATTTCATTTCTCTTTCTTGTGCTTTTGCAACATATGAGAAATCACCATTGATTCTTTGTGCAATGTTATCAAATAATTCACATAGAGGCCAACCATCTTTTCCATCTGTTACCATTGGAATGATTCCCATTTCATTAAATACAGATGCATCTTCCATGATTTCATCCCAAGTGGTTGGAATGTCTAAACCTGCTTTTTCGAATAATGATTTGTTATAGTAGATTACCCAGAAGTCAGAACTTGTTGGAATACCATATAATTTACCATCAACCATATTACCTTCTAAAGCTCCTGGTAAGAATTCATATTGTGAGAATGTATTATAATCCAATTCTTGTACCATATCAGCTTCAACTAAAGGATGTAAAAGTGTTGAGAATGACCAATAAGTTAAAACATCAGGAAGTTGGTTAGCTGTTGCATAAATTCTAACTTTTTCTTGCCATGGTTGGTCGTTATAACTTTCGTTTTCAAACTTAACATTAGCATGTGTATCTTCAAATTCGTTGATTAATGTTTGGTAAACTAAACCCATGCCATTATTTTTATCAGGAAGACTGTCTCCCATTTTTATTGTTATTGTTTCATCTGTATCTTTTTCAGATGAACCTTGAGCGAAAATGCCTGTTAAACATAGCATCATTGATAATAAAACTAATAATTTTTTCATTATTTAGAACTCCTTTTTTTTTATAGTCTTATTTTTTCATGGCATTTTAGACTCGTAAATGATGAAAAATATCATTTAATGACAAAAAATGTTATAATAATTATTTTTTTTGATATTGTTTTGGGGTTATTCCACAGTACTTTTTAAATGTTCTAAAAAACGTTTCAGAATTTGAGAACCCAACTTCTTCAGCAATTTCATATGTTTTTAAATCTGAAGTAGATAATAATTTTTGAGCTTCTTTTATTCTAATCTTAGAAATATATTCAACTATTGTTTCGTTAGTTTCTTTTGAAAAACCTCTTGAAAGATGATTTTTTGAAACATTAACTTCCTTAGCAATTTTAGAAAGGTTTAAGTTGGAATCTTTATAATTCTCTTGAATATATTTACGACTTAAATATATTAATCTACTACTTGAATGAGCTTTATTGTATATTTCTTTTATTTCTTTTTTAAATTGCTCTTCATTAGTTATTTTTGTACTAATCTGGTAATCAAAGCTAACATTTATATAATTCCATAGATTAGATCCAATTCGATTTATAACATTTTGAATAGAATCTTTTTTTTCAATCAGTAGTGCAAAATGTTTGTAATTATTGAATAGATAGTTTTTAGTTTCTTCTTCAATTATATTAATTATTTCTTTTTTATTATCTATTTTTTTAAAATGATTTATTTTTAGAAAAATAAGATAAAATGGATAATTTATATCAAAATTACATTCATGAAAAGTTATATTGGAAGAATTAGTATTATCTATACATGATAAAAAATAATTTGTTCGGTTTTTGAATATAATGTTATTATTAGATTTATTTATATCTGTTTTTTGAGATATTTCAAGGGATGTTAATATTTTAACAAGTTTATTTTCATCTAATTCACTTTTTAATATATAATCATAAGCACCGTTATGAAAGGCTGATCTAACATAGCTAAAATTACTGTATGAACTTAAGAAAATAGTATTTATAATTATATTATTAGCAAGTAGTTTTTCACAAAGGTCTATGCCATTTAATATAGGCATATCAACATCACATAAAATGATATCTATTTCATCTTTATGATGAGTTATATAATTATATGCTTCTTCTCCATTTGAGCATGCCATTAAAATTTCAAAACCATAACTTTCCCAATTAATTAAGCTTTTGAGTGTTACTATTACTAAAGGTTCATCGTCTACTAATAATATTTTTTTCATTTTATTCCTTTTTTTTGGTTATTTTATAATTTAATGGTATTTCTATGATTTGTAAAAAGAAAGATGCTTTATTTTCTTCTTTTTCTCTACTTATAATCTTCATCTTTGCTTCGTTTTTATATAGTAAATCAAGTCGTCTTTTTACGTTTCTTAATCCTATGTGGTTAAATCCCTTTGAATGCTCATTTTTCTGATTTAGAACTTGTTTTATCCTATTTTTATT
Organism: Pleomorphochaeta sp.; assembly: GCF_050031695.1. Taxonomy (GTDB): domain Bacteria; phylum Spirochaetota; class Spirochaetia; order Sphaerochaetales; family Sphaerochaetaceae; genus Pleomorphochaeta. Next base: position 22,166 of record NZ_JBNAIC010000041.1, read on the forward strand.
AGCACCGATTCCATTATCGAATATTTTAATAATTAATTTACTGTTTTTTTGCTTAATTATTAATTTAATTCTACCATCAATTTCCTTAGTTCTAAGTCCATGTAATATTGAGTTTTCAATTAATGGTTGAAGTAACATAGAAGGTATAGAATAATCTAATATTGTATTTTCAATTTCTTTTTCAAATTTAAAAGAGTTTCCATATCTTACTTGCATTATGTAGATATAAGATTCTATATTTTTTAATTCATGTTCAACTGTGGAAAATGAACTAGTACCATTTAAATTATCTTCCATGATTACCATTAATGAGGTGCTCATTCTTTTAATTGCATCGTTTTTAGCAATCATAGCCATCATTCTAATGGAATTTAATGTATTACACATAAAATGTGGGTTAATTTGAAATCTTAATGCCTCTATTTCTCTCATTAATGTTTCTCTATGAGCCTTTTCTATTTGTTTATGTAATATTTCTAATTCGTTAACCATTGAATAGAAACTGTTGCTTAATGAATCAATTTCGTAAAAATGGTTAATAGTTTTTTCTATTGTATAATTACCTTTTCCAACTTTACTCATATCATTAATTAAATTGTTGATAGGTCTAGTAATTAATAATAAAAATATTATGTTATAAATAAAATATAGTAAAAACAAAATTCCTAGTAATATATATATTATTGAAAAAACTTTATCTACATTCTTTGTAATTTCTTTTGGATCTACGATATTTATAATAGTCCAAGGTGTATTATATATTTCTTGTTGAATAATAATTTGATTATTAACATATAATTGTTCATTATATTTTTCATTTATTTTTTCGGTATCGTTAGATGCTAAGATTTCTTTGTCTTTATTTATTAAATATATTACATTTCCATTCTGTAAATTTTTATTGTTGTAAAATTGCTTAATCGAACTTAATGGAGCAATTGTTATTTCAGCTGTATAGGAAGTCTCATATCCCCATGAAGCTGGAGGGTAGGTTACTATTGCAGCTGAAAATGGGTATTCGTTTCCAAAATTATAAAAAAGATTATCTACAATTTGGGTTTTATCGAGGGATGGATCTGTGTTAACTAATAAATTTAATAAACTATCATAATCGGCATCAATACATGCTGAATTTCTGCTCAAATGATATTTATTGGAGTCTTCAAATAATAAATATATTTCTCCTGAAAAGTTATTACTGACTAAATAGTTTTCTAGTAATTTATCTAAGTTAGTATGACTTTGGTAATTTTCACTTCTGTTGATTGCTTTACTAAAAGAAACTCCTTCATTTATTATTTTTTCATTATGGACTATAGAAGAAGACATTATTGAAATAGTTTTTATTTCACTTTCTATATTATATACAATTTGGTCTAGGGCTTGTTTTTGTATTTCGGTATTTTGGCTAATCATTTCATTTCTTATTATTGAAGAAAGAAGAATAAATAGTATAAATGTTGGAATTAAAACAAAAAGTAAAAAAGAGTATATGGTAGTTGTAAATAGTTTAGGTTTTTTGGTTTTTATAAGCATGAATATATTGTTATTCAAGAAAAGAGAAAAAGCAACATTATTTTTTTTAGTTATATTTTGGTGAAAGAAAATGTTATTTTATATTAAATCTATATAAAAAAAATAAATTAAAATTGAAAAAAAGTTAATCTTAGGATAATATTTGAAATATAGAAGTAAAAAGTTGTTGACGTTTTCATACTATTTCGTTATTCTTCTCAAAGCGTCAACAAAAAAAATCATCTATTTAAGAGGTATGAAATGGCAACACCTAAATATAAAACTTCAAAATCTAAAGCTGCATCAAGAAAGGCTGCGAATATGAAGCTTAAGGCACCTACATTGACAGTATGTCCAACATGTAGTGCTAAAATCCTTCCACATCGCGTTTGCCCAAAATGTGGTTTCTATCGTGGTGAAATGATAGTAGATACTAGCGATAAGTAAGAGACATAGGAGCTAAATCATGGATAACAAGACTTTTGATCAAGTTAAGCAATTAATTGCAGAAAAAATGGAAGTAGAACCATCTAAAGTAACATTAGATGCTTCTTTTAGAAAAGATCTAGGAGCTGACAGTCTAGACACTTACGAATTAATTTATGCTATAGAAGAAGAAATGGGAATTACTATTCCTGATGAAAAAGCTAATGAATTCGAAACTGTTAAAGATGCTGTTGAGTATCTAGATTCTCAGCTAGACTAAGGACTGTTTATCGATGACAGAAGCTAAAGTCGGAGTAGCTCCCTCAATTTCTCCTAGGAGAAAAAGGGAGCTTTTATATTTTTTGGATAAGTTGGGAGTAACTGTTAATGATTTAAATTTATTAAATCTTGCATTTACTCATAGATCATTTGCTCACGAATGCCCTATTGTAACAGATAATAATGAAAGATTAGAATTTTTAGGCGATTCAATTTTAGGTTTGTCTGTTAGTAATTGGCTATTTGTGAACTTGCCAGCTAAACATGAAGGCGATTTTTCTAGAATAAAAAGTGCTGTTGTTAGCGAAGATTCTCTATTTCAAGTAGCTCAAAAACTTGGAGTAGGTAATGTCGTTTTAGTTGGTAAAGGGGAAGGTCATTCTGGTGGCAGAAAAAAGAAAGCCATCCTATCTGACTGTATGGAAGCAATTTTTGGTTGTGTCTATCTAGATCAAGGATTTGAAGTTGCAAAAAATTTAATAGAATCTTTAATGGTTCCTCAAATATATGCATTTTTAGATCATAAAATAGTTAGAGATTATAAAACAGCTATACAAGAATATTGCCAAAAATCATGGAAAAAAGTTCCAATATATATTCTTGAAAAAACAGAAGGCCCTGACCATTGTAGAGTATTTTACGTTAGTGTAAATTTGAATGGGCAAATATTCGGGCCTGCAACTGGTAAAAATAAGAAAACAGCTCAGCAAGCTGCAGCTAAAATTGCTTATGAACAATTAATTGAAAAAGAAGATTAGTATATGCTTTTATAATAACTTAAAGCAATTTCTAATAATTTATCCCTCTTATTCAAATTTGGATCATCTAATACTGTATTTAGTAGATAATTCAATATTTTTGAAAATAGAGGGCCTTTTTTTATTCCTAATGAAATCAAATCATTACCATTTATTGCTAAATCTTTAATACTTAATGCTTCATCGTTTTTAATTATTATAGCTATTCTATCTTCTAATTCACTAATACTATTCCAATTTGCTTTATTGTAAATTGCCTTTTGATCACACATTCGAAGCATAAAGAGTTCATTTATATTATCATATCCAACTCTATTTATAAATCTTTTTACAGCACCATCACTCCATGTATAAATATAATTGAACATATGATTTTTTACTAAATTGCTAACTTTATCAATTCTATTGTTAGAAGCTTTTAGACGAGATAGTACATCTTTAGTTATTTTAGATCCAATGAGTTCATGGTTATAAAAAGAGTATGACACTTTAGTGTACATAGACATGCGTTTAGAATCGATTTGTTGTGTTTCTGCTTTTCCAATATCATGGAAAAGCGCTGCAAGTCTTACATCTAAAGGATAGTTTAAATCTGCAGAAGCTTGAACACATAATAGTGTATGTGTATATGCATCAAATTTATGATATCCACCTTGCTCTAGGCCTTTTAATTTCAATAATTCAGGTAATATGTAAATTAATATATCACTTTCTTCAAGTAAGTTTATGCCTTTTATAGGAGATTTGCCCTTTAGTAATTTAAATAATTCATCTTTAATTCTCTCATGACTAACGTTTATTATTTTTTTACTTTTTTCTTTCATTGCAATTTTAGTTTCATTATCAACTTCAAAATCTAGTTTTGATGCAAATCTGCAAGCTCTCATTATTCTAAGACCATCTTCTTCAAAACGTTGTTGGGGAATCCCAATTGCCTTGATTCTTTTGTTTTTTAAATCATCTAGTCCCTTATGATTGTCTATTATTATTCCACTAATAGCATCAGCGGCTAATGCATTTATTGTAAAGTCTCTTCTCTTTAAATCTTCTTCAAGGCTTCTTATAAATTTTACTTTATCAGGTCTCCTTCCATCTTTGTAATCAAATTCATTTCTAAAAGTTGTAACTTCAAAGTTGTTCCCTTTGAATAGAACTGTGACTGTTCCATGTTTTATTCCTGTTGGAATTGTTGTTCGAAAAAGAGAAATAACCTCTTCCGGAGTAGCATCTGTTGCAAAATCATAATCTTCATTTTTTATGTTTAGAATATAATCTCGAACAGCTCCTCCAACTATATATAATTTATACCCATTATCGTTAAATATGGTTGCAAATTCTTTTATTGTTTTATTTATTGGAAAATGTTTCATAAGCTAAAACTAACCTTCCTTTTAATCTACGTCAAGCTGATTAATTATGTAGTTATATTGGTTGTCATTATTTTAAATTTACTTTAGAATAGCATAAAATAAGTTTTCATTTCTAGGAGTTGAAATGTTTAATCCAATAGATACAAAAATAGACTTTCCGAAAGTAGAAGAAGAAGTACTTTCATTTTGGGAAAAGGAAGATGTTTTCACAAAATCCATCGAACAAAGACCTGAAGATAATCAGTATGTATTTTATGATGGTCCTCCTTTTGCAACAGGCTTACCACACTTTGGACATTTAGTTCCAGGTACAATAAAAGATGTAATTCCAAGATATCATTCGATGAAAGGCCAAAGAGTTCTTAGAACTTTTGGTTGGGACTGTCATGGTCTTCCAGTAGAATATGAAATGGAAAAAAATCTAGGTATTAGTGGGCACAGTGCCATTGAAGAATATGGTGTTGCTAAATTTAATGAAGATTGTCGTTCTATCGTATTACGTTTTACAAGCCAATGGAAAAAAACAATTACTAGAATGGGTAGATGGGTTGATTTTGATAATGGTTATAGAACCATGGATAAAGATTATATGGAATCAATCTGGTGGGTATTTAAATCACTATATGATAAAGGATTAATATATCAAGGTTATAATATTTTACCATATAGCCCAAAATTAGCATGTCCATTATCTAACTTTGAAGTAAATTTAGGTGGTTATAGAGATGTTGTTGATCAAGCAATAACTGTAAGGTTCTTGATGGATGGCACAACTGATACTTATTTCTTAGCCTGGACTACAACACCTTGGACACTTCCATCAAACTTAGCTTTAGCTTTAGGACCAGATATTGATTATGTAAAAGTTAAAGATGGTGATGAATATTATATTTTAGGTAAAGATAGACTTTCTCATTATTATAAAAATGAAGAAGATTATGAAGTAGTTGAAGAATATAAAGGATCTGATTTAGAAGGTCTAAGATATACTCCATTATTCCCATATTTTGCAGAGCTTAAAGAACAGGGTGCTTTTACAACGGTTTTAGGTGACTATGTTACTACTGAAGATGGTTGTGGTATTGTTCACACTGCAAGTGGTTTTGGTGAAGATGACTATCAAGTATTAAAAGGAACTGGTATTCCTGTTGTTTGTCCTATTAATGATGAATGTGAATTCACCGAAGAAGTTGCAGATTTCCAAGGTAGATTTGTAAAAGATACAGATAAAGATATTATTAAATGGTTAAAAGAAAGAGGTTTATTAGTTAAGAGAGAAAATTATCTCCACTCATATCCTTTCTGTTATAGAACAGATATGCCATTGATTTATAGAGCTATGACTTGTTGGTTTGTTAATGTTCAAAAAATTAAAGAAACAATGTTAGCAAGCAATGAAAAAATTACATGGGTTCCTTCTCACTTAAAACATGGTCGTTTTGGTAAATGGTTAGAAGGTGCTAGAGACTGGGCTATATCTAGAAATAGATTCTGGGGTAATCCTATTCCAGTTTGGAAATGTGATAATTCTGACTATATTGAAGTTATTGGTTCTGTTGCAGAACTTGAAGAAAAAAGTGGAGTAAAAGTTGAAGATTTACATAAACATTATGTTGATGATTTGACATGGCCAAGCCCAGATGGTAAAGGAACAATGAGACGTATTTCAGATGTTCTTGACTGTTGGTTTGAATCAGGTTCAATGCCTTATGCTCAACATCACTATCCATTTGAAAATAAAGAACATGTTGATAATAATTTCCCAGCTGATTTTATTTGTGAAGGTTTAGACCAAACAAGAGGTTGGTTCTATACATTAACAATTATCGCTTCTGGTTTATTTGAATCTCCTGCATTCTTAAATTGTATTACAAATGGAATTGTTCTTACTAAAGAAGGTAAGAAGATGAGTAAGAGAGATAAAAACTATACTGATCCAAATGAAGTAATTGATAAGTATGGCGCTGATGCTTTACGTTTTGCTTTAATGAATAGTGCTGTTGTAAAAGCTGATGATCTAAAATTCAGTGAAGATGGTGTTAAAGATCAAATTAAGACTTTCTTATTACCAATTTACAATGCTTATTCCTTCTTTATTACTTATGCTAATATTGATAAATATGAACCATCTTCAACACCTTTTGAAAAATTAGAAAATCCATTAGATAAATGGATTATCTCAACAACTCAAGGTTTAATTAAAGATGTAACAGAAGCTCTTGATTCATATGATATACAAAAAGCTTGTGGTATTTTAGTAAGCTTTATTGATGACTTAAATAACTGGTATATTAGAAGAAGCAGAAGAAGATTCTGGAGAAGTGAAAATGATGGCGATAAAAAAATGGCTTATGATACATTATACTATGTATTAACTACAGTTGTTAAAATTGCTGCACCAGTAATTCCATTCTTAACAGAATCAATTTATGGTAATTTAAGAACTAAAGAAATGCCTATTTCTGTTCATCTTTGTGATTTCCCAGAATACGATGAAACTCAACGTGATTTAGCTTTAGAAAAACAAATGAGTTTAACAATGAAAGCAATTAATATGGGAAGAAGCTTAAGAAGTGCTCATAGTTTAAAAACTCGTCAACCATTATCTAAAGTTTATTTAGTAGATAGAAGCGAAGAAGATAGACAAATTTTATCATCAATGACAGATATTGTTGCAGAAGAATTAAATGTTAAAGAAGTCCTTATCCAAAGTGATGAATCTTCATTAGTTGAATATAGTGCAAAAGCTAACTTTAAAGTATTAGGTAAACAATTAGGTCCTAAGATGAAAGAAGTAGCTTCATTAATTATGAAATTCTCTTCAAATGAAATTGCTTCAATTCTTGATGGAAATGATAAAGAAGTTGAATATTCAGATGGAACTATTGTATTAAAAGCTGATGATATAATGATTCAAAGAAGTGAAAAAGCTAATCTTAAAGTTGTTAATGAAAATGAGTTAACAATTGGTTTCGATACTGAGTTAACTGAAGAGTTAATTAATGAAGGTATTGCAAGAGATATAGTTAGAGCAATTCAAACTTTAAGAAAAGATAAAGACTTCGATGTAAGTGATCATATATCTATTAGTTATGAAGGTGATTCTTCTATAGATGCAGTTTTCGAACAATATAAAGAATATATTTTAAATGAAACACTTTGTGATAAATTAGCAAAAGTTAATTTAGAATTAGATTCTATAGATGTTGGAAATAATACTATAAAAATAGATATTTCTAAACTATAACAAGGATTTAGGATTTATGAAAAAGATAAAATTATATAGTTTCTTATATGTTGTAATTTTTACATTAATGAGTTGTAGTACTACCGATTTTCTAAGTCCTGAATCTCAAATCGTACCCCTTCAAAGCTTAGCAGATGAAGGGGATACTATTATATTAATAGATGCTGTAAAAGAAGAAGAACTAGTTGAATCGCTTTTAGGTGAAGAAATTGGTTCTAGGGCTAAAGAAATTACAATACAAATAATACCAACTTCGGATGAATATCCTATTAAATCATTTGATTACAATGCTGTAGTTGAAGGTGATTTTCCTTTTTTTACAACTAACTTTACTTTAAATCATTTTACAGACTATGAAAAAATACTTGAAGATTCTAAATCATATTATAAAGCAGGTGATACTGAAATAGGAGTTATGCATAAAAATATGATTGGTGCTAGTAGTACGTCATATATTGATTTATTGAATACTGTTGATAGTAAAATTGAAAAAGTAGACTCGACAACTGCAATTGAAATGTATAATTCAAATTTTGCTTTATATAGTAGTAATCCTATTACTCTTTTTGATTTTGGAATAGGATTAACAAAAACAATGATTTCTCATTTTGATTCCTTATTATTATTAATTGATGAAGGGGACAGTGAAAGCATGTTACTAACTGCAAAATTTGATGTAGATACAGAAAACAATGCTAAAACTTTAGATAGAATGATAAAAGCCGGTTATACAGCTACACTAAAAAAAGCTGGGGAAAAACTTGATTTTGCATCTCTTAAATTAATGTTTGTTAGAGATGGAAATATTGTTAATATAATAAATATGCCTTTATCTGATGAACAAATGGATTTATTAAAAAGTACTATTAGTGCTAGCAACGTAGGAATTTAATATGGCTAGATATAATTTTTATTGTAAAAATTGTAATTATAAATTTGAAATAGAACAATCGATTAAGGATGAATTACCTGTCGATTGCCCAAAATGTCATGCAAAAAACTCTTTATCTCAAAATTACAGTTCAACTGCAGTTTTGTATAAAGGAACAGGGTTTTATTGTACAGATAGTAAAAAATAAAAAAAATAATTGGAGATATAGAATGGACACTTATGAAGTTGCTTTAGCTAAAAGCAAAAAAATTGAAAAAGATATACATGAAAATCCAAAAAAACATAAAGTGTTAACAGGGGATAGACCTACAGGGAGATTACATTTAGGTCATTATTTTGGTACTTTGCAAAATAGAGTTAGATTAGCAAATCTAGGTGTTCCTACATATATTTTAATTGCAGATTATCAAGTATTAACTGATCATGATGCATATAATGAAATATCACAAAATACGAAGCAATTAGCAATTGATTATTTAGCTATTGGATTAGACCCTGCCAAAGATGTTGTTATTTTCCCTCACAGCTATGTACCAGAATTAAATCAATTAATGTTACCTTTTTTAACATTAGTTTCTAATTCTGAATTGAGTAGAAATCCAACTGTAAAAGAAGAAATAAGTGCTGCAGGAATAAAAAAAGTTAATGCCGGAATGTATACTTATCCAATACATCAAGCTTGTGATATTCTATTTTGCAAAGGCGATGTAGTTCCTGTTGGAAAAGATCAATTACCTCATTTAGAAATGACAAGATTAATCGCAAGAAGATTTAATGATAAATATGCAAAGAAAAATCCTATTTTCCCTGAACCTCAAGCTTTATTAAGTAAAACTCCTCATGTTGCAGGTTTAGATGGTGATCAAAAGATGAGTAAAAGTAGAAATAATGCAATTTTCTTATCGTCTACCGAAGATGAAACTGCAAAACTTATTAAGAAAGCAAAAACTGATTCTGAGAGATTTATTACTTATGATCCAGAAAATAGAGTAGAAGTAGCTAATTTATTATCACTTATTTCTCTTTGTACTAATGAAGATCCTAACGATATTGCACAAAGGATTGGAAATGGTGGAGGTGGAATGTTAAAGAAAACTTTAACTGAAGCTGTAAATGAATATTTTAGACCAATTAGAGCAAGAAGAGCAAAACTTGAAAAGGATCCTGAATATATTAGAAAAGTTTTGTTAGATGGAGTTGATAAAGCTAGAAATGAAGCTCAACAAACTTTAAAAGAAGTTAGAGAAGCTATGAATATGGTTATTTAATTAATGTTAATTTTCGCTTGGGAAATATAATTCTTCCCAAGCTTTTTTATTATATAGATAAAATAAAATAGAATATTCATCATTATTTTCATAAAGTAAATTTAATGCTTTTATAGCAGATTCATTATATTCTTCATCTTCAATTAAAATAATAGAATTTTTATATAAATTCGATACAATAATGCTATTGTTAATATCGAAATTTGATATCAATATTTCATTAAAGTTATATCGTTGTTCATAGAGATAGGGATATATTTCGAATATAGTATTATAAGTATTAATTAAATTAGATATATCGTCTAATTTTAAATATATTTCACATTTTAATTCATAAGCTTTTAGATTATTAGGAAACTTTTTAATAATCAAATTTGTATTATATAAAGATTCTTGGTATGACTTTTTATCAAATAAAATTATAGCTTTATTATATAAAGCTTTTTGATTTGATGAATCTATATCTAAAATTTGATCATAATAATTAATTGATTGAGAATAATCATTCTCAGATGCACTAAGATTGGCATCATATAAGAGTTTTTCAATTTTATAGGAATCAGAATTTAAGCTATTACAAGAGACAAGAGTTATACTTAATACAGTAATATAAATAAATATTAAATACCATTGTCTCTTGTATTTCATTATTATTTTCCTAAAACTGTTTCTTCAATTTCACGTACTTGGTCTCTATATAGATTTGTTATATTTGCACCATAGTCAGCAATTAATTGTATCATATTTCTAGGTTTCTCACCATCTTCACCATTTAATCTGTCTCCTGCATCTCCAAGACCTGGAAGAATATATGCATTTTCATTAAGTACTGGATCCATCCATAAAGTGTGAACTTCAACATCAGGAATAGCTCTACAAATTCTAACAGCACCTTTAAATGCACTTACAACATTGATGAATTTTATTGATTTAGGTTTAATTCCTTCATCTTTTAAATATCTAACGATAGTAACTAAAGATCCACCGGTAGCATTCATAGGGTCAGCAAAAATTAAATCTTTTCCATTTAATTCTTCAAGATTAAAGAAACTCTTATCTAAATCAAGAATATAATCCATATTACTTTCTTTTTTAGTTTCATCTCTTTTGATTTTAAATAAAGCAAAAGGTGTAATAAAATCATTAGAACTATAATCTTGGATTTCTTTACTCATAATCATTGAAGGTAATAGCGCACCTCTTAACATAACACACATAACAGAATTTTCTACAGTTGGGTCAATATTAGGAATTTTATGTGCTGCGAAGTTTCTTACTGGGATTGTAACAGGTGTTTCAGTAATTAATGACCTTTTGTTTGGAAGAGCTGCATCGCAATATACATGTGCAAACATCATTTCATATGCTCTTTGAATATAATACAAGAACTCTTCATGGCTAGTATCAGGTTGTCTTAATTTTGCAATTAAGCGAGATGCTTGTCCGTGTTGTTCTTTTGGTGTTTCAAATGAATATACATGAATATTAGGTTCTTTAGAGCAAAACTCTTTTAAATAGGCACCAATTTGAGAAGCAGAAGTTACAAGATTTGATTTTGCTGTTGTAATTTCTGATTCGTCCGTTGATTGATCAATAATTGCACAGTTTTCTAATGAAGTTTCGTACATCTTTCGTACATTTTCAATTGCATTTTTATCCTCATCTAAAAGAAAACCATCTAAGTCAGTTGCGTGTAAAACGATTTTGTTCATAACTACTCCTGAAAATTTATATTACTCTATAGACCCAAAATTTACAACCTTGATTGAATAAATTAAAGCTAAAGAAAAATAAAAATATTTTTTTATTGATATCATGAAAGTTCTTTGCTAAATATATTGCTTCAATTCTCTTTTTTTAATAAATTACTTATAGATGATAAAATTAATTTAAGAAGGAGAAAAGAGTTTATACTCTTAAAACGTATTATGAATTTAGTTTTTTTAGGCCCTCCTGGTGCTGGTAAAGGTACAATTGCAGCTATTGCAAAAGATGATTTTAAAATTCCTCATATTTCTACTGGCGATTTATTTAGATATAATATCAAAAATGAAACAGAATTAGGAAAAGAGGTTAAAGCTATTTTGGCTAGTGGTGAATTAGTTCCTGATAGTGTAACAATTAAAATGGTTGAAGACCGTTTTACTAATGATGATGCTCAAAATGGTTTCATTTTAGATGGTTTTCCAAGAACTATTGCTCAAGCTGATTCTTTAAGTGAAATGAAAAAAATTGATGCTGTTATAAATTTTGTGTTAGACAGAGATACAATAATTAAGAGATTATCTGGTAGAAGAATGTGTAAAAGCACAGGCAAAATTTATCATGTAATTTATAATCCTCCTAAAGTTGAAGGAATTGATGATGAAACAGGTGAAGCATTAATTCAAAGAGATGATGATAAAGAGGATGCAATCTTAAACCGTTTAGAAGTTTATCAAGCTCAAACAGAACCTCTTATAAATTATTATAGAGAAAAAGGATTATTGATTGATATTGATTCAAATCAAGCTCCTGAAAAAGTTTTAGCTGATGTAAAAGCTGCATTAAATAAATAATATTTAATTAATAAAAACCAGTTCTAACGAACTGGTTTTATATAATTTATTCTTTCCTAATAGCGTGGTGATTAGCTTTTACTCGATACATTTTAGCGTCAACAGTTTCCATAAATTCTTTAGGAGTTTGAAGTGCTTTTCTCTCTCCAATAGCCCAACTTGTTGAACTATAATAATTATTTTTGACTGGAATTTTTTCTAAATTTTTAAGCACATCTGATGAATAATCAAGTGCTTCTTTTTCATTGTAGCCTATATAAAAAATTTGAAATTCATCCCCTCCAGTTCTACCAGCAAAGACCTTATCATTATTAAGTTTTAATAATTCTTTTGAAATATTTTTAATTAATTTATCACCTTCAAAATGTCCAAAAGTGTCATTGACATATTTCATTTTATCAATATCCATGCATAGTAAAGATACAGGTAATATATTATCTCTTGAAATTTCCATTGCTTTATTGTACATAAAACCATGAGAATAAAGTCCACTAAAGCTTTCTATGGTAGCTAAATGATTCATTTGTGTAATTAGTTGAGATAGTTTTAAATTCTTATTTTCTGTTTTAACGTAACTGTCTCCTATATTTTGAAATAATTCCACAATATATTTTTTATCATCAATTAAAATAGGGAATACTTTTGCTAAATATAATTCACCGTTTATTTGTTCGAGTTTTCTTTTTGTAGAAGATGTAATAAGAGCGTTAGTAGATACACAGTAATCACAACTTCTTCCTGAACCCCAAATTTCATAGCATTTATAATTATTATATTTTTTTAATATATTACTTTCATCAAAGTAGAATACTTCTTTTGTTAAAGGGTTAACTATCCTATAGTAATCAAATTCTAAATAGTCCTCAACATTAAAGTCTGAATAATTTACTATGCCTTTAATGTCTTTTTTATTATTAATTTTAATTAAATGTTCCATATAATTTATTTTATCATTAATTGTTTTAATCAACAATAAAAAAGGTAAAATATACAATTATTAAATATAAATAGTATAAAAATTATATATTTTTTTATCTTTTATACTTCTTATTATATAATAACAATATCTTTTTTATATAAGTTAAATCAGTTTTACTTGTTAATTGCCAAGCCCAATTGAATGGTCCACAAGTAGAGGGAGTATTCATTCTAGCTTTATCGTCAAGTTCTAAAAGATCTTGAAGTTGTACGATTACAGTATTAGCTTTGCTTTTATATAAAGTTTCAATCATTTGTAAAGAAATTGTTTCTTCTTTAAAATTAAATAATTCTTTTAAATCATTTTTATGTTTTTCTGATAAACTTTTATACCAACCCAATATTGTTTGGTTATCATGAGTTCCTGGATATGCAATAAAGTTTTTCCCATAATTTTCTGGGAAATCCATGTTAGAGAAAATAAAATTATCACTATCATCCCATTCATATCCAAATATTCCGATTTTCATTCCAGGGAATCCATTATTTTCTCTTAATATTTCAACCTCTTTAGTCATATATCCAAGATCTTCAGCAATTATTGGAAGTTCTCCAAGTTGTTCCTTTATTTTATCAAATAAATTTTGACCAGGTCCTTTTATCCATTTTCCATATCTTGCTGTTTTATGATTTATAGGTATTTCCCAATAAGATTCAAGGCCTCGAAAATGATCTATTCTAATTACGTCAAATAATCGCAATTGATGTTTTATACGTTTGATCCACCAATCGTAATTAGTCTTTTTTAAATAATCCCAATCATATACTGGATTACCCCATAATTGTCCATCGGCAGTAAATCCGTCGGGTGGACAACCTGAAACTTTATTATAATGGTTGTTTTCATCGGTCTTTAACATAGATAGATTTGCCCATGAATCAACACTATCACCTGCAACAAAAATTGGTAAATCACCAATTATTTTAACGTTTTTTCCATTGGCATAACTTTTTAATTTAAACCATTGTTTAAAAAATAAATATTGTAATACTTTATATCTATCTATTTCTACACATAATTTGGTTTTAATTTTATCTATTGCAGCAGGTTTTCTTTTTGCTAAATCTTCATCCCAAATGCTATACCATCTAGCATCATAGTAATAATCAACTAATGCCATAAAGATGGCATAGTCATTTAGAAAGAAAGAATTTTCAATTATAAATTTATTATAATTATTTTCTTCTTTGTTTAACTTTAAGAAATTATCTGCAGCTTTAAAAAGAAGAGGTCTTTTAACTTTATCTATAAAGTTAAAATCTATATTTCCTTCATTAACTGATTTAAATATTTTTTTGTCTTCTGTATTTAAATACCCATCTTCAATTAATGAATCAATACTAATTAAATTTTCGTTTCCAGCGAAAGTTGATCTAAGAGAATAGGGGGAATTACCATATCCTGTAGGTCCTATTGGTAGTAATTGCCAAAAACCAACATTTGATTCATTTAAAAAATCAATAAATTGATATGCTTCTTTTCCTAAATCTCCAATACCGTATTTACTTGGTAAAGATGTTAAGTGTAGAAGAATTCCGTTATTTCTCTTATTAAAGTCCATATGTTTATCCTAAATTAATTTTTTTAAAGAATCTCTGATAATTAATTTATGTGGAAGAATTTTATGAATATTATTTACTTCTTCTCCATCAATTAATTTAAATAATGTTTCTGCTGCTAATTGGCCTTTTTCAATAGAAGCTTGCATAATAGTAGTTAAATTTGGAGTAATTAGTTTTGAGATTTCAATATTGTCAAAGCCTACAATTGAAAAATCATTAGGTAAATCGTATGAGTTTTGGTTAAAATAGGTTATACAACCTATTGCAATAACATCACTCATACATACAATACATGTTGAATCTAATCTATCATTGATAATATTTTGAGCAACTCTTTTCCCAGACTCAATATTACATTCTTCATCATATATTGTAATTGATGAAGATTTTAGTGATAGACCATATTCCCCTAAGGCTTTATCAAACCCTTCTAATCTCATTTTTGTTGTACTAGCATATTTAGATGATTTATCAAAATCATTTTCTCTTAATCTAACTATTGCAATTTTTCTATGTCCAAATTCCAAAACTTTTTTCATTAATTCATAAGAAGCCTTTTTATCATCAATATTAATTGATGGCATATTTTCTCCAGGATGCCCATCAATAGTAACTAAAGGTATTTGAATTCTTTTTAAGGACTCAACTAGTTCCATTTCTACATTTATACCTATAGCAATAAGCCCATCAACTGATACTTTAAATACTGCATCATTCATGCTTCCATTAGAAGGTGGGATTAATGTTAGTGTAAAATCTTTTTTACTACAAATATTTCCTATACCTTGTATTACTTGTGTAATATATGGATTGCTAAGTGTTCCTTCAAAATTCTGAGGCAAAAGAAAACCTATGGTTTCTTTTTTCTTTAAACTAAAGTTTCTTCCAGCAGGATTAGGTATGTAATCTAATTCCTTAGCTTTTTCCATAATTAGATTATATGTTTCTTTTCCAATTCTTTCAGGATTATTAAACGCAAATGACACTGTAGTTTTTGAAACGTTACATGCTTTTGCTAAATCTATAATGGTAGTCCTCTTTTGTCTCATTTATTTTCCTCTAACAATAATATTAGCTTTAATATTAACCTTTAACAGCTCCGGCCACAACACCACTAATGATGAATTTTTGACAAATTAAGTAAAAAATTATTACTGGAATCATTGCAAGTACTAGCATGGCCATCATCGCGCCCATATCAACTGATCCATATCCTCCTCTAAGATACTGAATAGCAACGGGTATTGTCTTATAATCATTACCAATAGTTAAATAAGGTAGTAGATAATCATTCCATACCCACATTGTATTTAATATGGCAACTGTAATTGCTGTTGGTTTTAACATAGGTAGTACGATTTGGAAAAAAGTAACTACTGGAGTAGCCCCATCTATCATTGCAGCTTCTTCTAGAGCTATTGGTACGCTTTTAATAAAGCCAGAGAAAAGAAAAGTTGCTAAACCACAACCAAATCCAACATAAAGGATGATAATACCAATTGGATTATCTAAATGTAGTAAATTTGCTGTTTTACTCATTGTAAACATAACCATTTGAAAAGGTACAATCATGCTAAACATTAATAGTGAGAATGTAATAGATGTAAATTTGGTTTTTACTCTAGTTAAATACCAAGCTAACATACTAGTAATAAAAGTTATTGCTAAAACTGAAAATACTGTAATAAAAAGGGAATACCCAAATGCTCTAAAAAAGTGAATTTTATCTACACCTGTTTCATAGTTAGACATTCCTGCATACATATCTGTATTGAAAGGTATTGCAAAGGGTTTATCATTTATATAAAATTTAAGTTTAAATGAATTATAAAATACTATAAATATTGGAGCTAAAAAAGCAATTGTAAGTAATATTAATAGTACTGTTAGTATGATAGTTGAAGATTTTTTTTTACCTGCCATGCTCATGCTTCTACCTCTCTTTTTCTTGTGAAGTGCAATTGTGTAAGAGCTAATGTTGCAACAATAATTGTGAATACTACAGCTTTTGCTTGTCCCACCCCTTCAAAACCAACTCTTCCATAGAAAGTATTAAATATATTTAATGCTAACATTTCTGTTGTTTTTCCAGGTCCCCCATTAGTTAATGCTAAGTTTTGGTCAAATAGTTTAAATCCATTTGTTAATGTTAAGAAAGAACAAATCGTAATAGATGGCATTATTGAAGGGATTGTAATGTTAAATAGAGTAGTTCTTCTATTTGCACCATCGATTTGTGCAGCTTCAACTAATTCTTTTGGAATATTAATAATACCTGCTATATAAATAATCATCATATAACCAACATTTTGCCAATTCATTAAAATTACTAATCCCCAAAAACCATATTTAGGATCAGATACTAAAGTGACTTGATATTTTAGTAATACCCCATTTAGAATTACTTGCCAAATCCAGCCTAAAACAATTCCCCCAATTAAATTAGGCATAAAAAATATTGTTCTATAGATATTAGTGCCGGGTACATTTCTTGTTAGAAGCAAAGCTAGAGTAAATGCTATTAAGTTTATTGTAATGACACTTACTACAGTGAATTTTACAGTAAACCATAAAGCGTTAGTAAACTCTCCATTTAAGAAAACATATTTAAAGTTTTCAAGTCCTACCCAAGTAGCATTAGTAACATCAGTAAATTCGCAAAATGATAGAATTATTCCCATAATCATTGGAATAAAAAAAGCTATTGCAAAACAAATTAATCCGGGTAAAGCAAATAAAGCAAAATATTTTTTTAGAGCTTTTTGCATAAAAAATCCTTGTTATTTTCAATAATTATTAAGCTGCCTATTTCTAGACAGCTTACATTATAAATATCTAGTTATGAGCTAGTTTATATTCTGATGCCCAGTTAGTAACATAATTGTTAACTACAGTATTCCAAGACATTTGACCTTGTGCATATTGTAATAAATCTGCACCAAAGTTATTTTTGAATTCTTGTGAAGGAATAGCAGCAAATGCCCAAGGAACGCTAGATACGCCATCTTTATTCATCCATTTGATAACATCTTTAGCAAGTGGATCACTTGGCATTTCAGCTTCAGTAAATGTGTTAAATGGAGTAATAAATCCAAGTTTTTCTTGTACTAATTTTTTTCCAGTGTCTGATGCAAATAACCAATATAAGAATTCATCAGCATTAGCTTTTGCTTCATCACTAACATTATTATTGATACATAGATAGTTTTCAGTTCCAACACATAGTCCTTGGCTTTCTTCACCTTCTAAACCCATGTATAAAGGAATAAATTTAATATCATCAGCATCTACTTTATTACCACTAACACCTAGAATTTGACCAGCACCCCAGTTACCATTTTGAACCATTGCACATTGACCTAGAGCAAATTCAGCCATTGAATCATCAACACTCTTAGCACCAATTAATGTTTTTGCTACTGTTGAATTATCTAAGTATAAATCAAATAAAGCTTTATAATTATCACTATATTTAAAGTTTGAGTTGCTAGCAGCTAAACCAGCTTCAACAATACTATTATAACCATCCATTTCAGCGAATTCAGCCCATAAAGGAACGTTTACTAAGTGAGTTTGCCATCTCCAGTCATTACCTGCACTCATAGAAGTTGATGCAAATACACCTTTAATTCCTAATTTGTCTTTATTAGCTTGCATATCTTCAACAACAGCTTTTAATGTATCAAAATTATTGATTTCATCCATACTTATTACACCAGTTTTGTTTGATGAAAGATTAAAATATTTTTCCATAATTGAATCATTATAAATAATGCCATAACCTTCAACTGCATAAGGAATAGCAGCAGGTTGATTATCAATTTGTAGTGCCATTGATTTGTCACCTAAAATTGAATAAAACTTAGTATCACTTAGTAACATAGCATTATCTTTATCAGCAGCTAAACCAATAGGACCATTAGTTTGGAATATTGCTGGCGGATTACTTTTTGCCATTTCACTTTTTAATGTTTGAGCGTAAGATCCAGAAGCTGCTGTTACTACCTTTAATTTGATTCCTGTTTCAGCTTCGAATGCTGGAGCAACTTCTTCAGTATAAATTTCAGCAACTTCAGGTTTGAAATTTAAAAAATATACTTCATCTGCTTTATCTTCACTTGCACCTTGTGCAAATAGAGAAGAACTTAAGACTAATAGAGTAGTTAATAGAACTAAACTTTTTTTCATTGATTTTCTCCTTTTTCAAAAATCTTTGATTCTAATTAATGTGATTTTTTGAAATATCTAGTTTACGACGTTATACTAAACCGATTTAGTAAACCGGTCAACTTAATTTAATAAAAAAATTTAATATATATAAAAAATAAGAAAAATTGAATATATTACTATACATAAATTTAGTATAAAACCGGTTTAGTAAACAAAAGTATGTTATTTTTATTATTTTTGAGAATAAAGATTGATATTTTTTGAATTTCACTTTGTAATGTGTATAAATAGATATAATAACAGAGGAATAATTATGGACTTAAAAAATTATTTTGATTTTAATGTTGCCAAAAATTTTATTACACCACTTTTTCCTAAAGATAATGAAAAAGTAGAAATTAAGTTAATCGCTTTTAATAAAGTTAGCAATATTTATTTCAATTATAAAAAAAATGGAAACTGGGAAAGAATAGTTTTAAATAAATACAAAGAAATTAATGATGAACTTTCATATTACAACACGAGTTTTATAATAAATGAAGATACGTTGATGTATTTTACTATTGAAGTTGAAAATTCATTTTATTATTACAGTCAACTAGGCTTATCAATTGCTTTTCCAAGTGATATTGACTGTTTTAAATTACTTATAAATATAAAAGCACCAGAATGGGTTAGTGGATCTACTTGTTATCAAATTTTTCCTGACAGATTTAAGAATGGAAATAAAGAATTAGGAGTGAAAACTGACGCTTATAAGTTTGATAATTCATTTACTAAAGAAATGACTTTTGATCAAAAACCTTTGGATTTTGAGAATGGAAAATGTTTAGACTTTTTTAATGGTGACCTACTTGGAATTGAAAAATCTCTAGATTATTTAAAGAAAATAGGAATAAATTGTATTTATCTAAATCCAATTGGAGTTTCTAAAACTACTCATAGATATGATTGTTGTGACTTTTTTCATGTAGATCCAAATTTAGGAGGAGATGAAGCTTTAATTTCACTAATTGATAAAGCACACGAAAAGGGAATAAAAATTATAGTTGATATTTCTATTAATCATACAGGTATAGAACACCCTTGGTTTAAAAAAGCTTTAGAAGATAAAAATTCAACTGAAGCATCTTATTATTATTTTGAAGAAAATGGCGAAATTACATATTGGCAAAATGTAAAGACCTTACCTCAATTAAATTATAATAACCAAGAGTTAAGAGATATCATGTATAGAGATGAAAAATCAGTTATTAAAAAGTTTTTAAAACAACCTTTTAATCAAGATGGTTGGAGGTTCGATGTTGCTGATGAAGTTGGAAGAAAAGATGATGATCAATTAAATGATGAAATATGGAGAGAAGTTAGAAAAAATATTAAAGAAGTTAATCCCACATCTTATATTTTAGGTGAAAGTTGGATTGATAGTTCTTCTCATTTAAAAGGAGATCAATGGGATGCAACCATGAATTATATTGGTTGTGGAAGAATAATTAGAAGATGGTTAGGGGAAGAAGATAGATTTACTTGTTTAGATTGGGGTCATCTACCAAGAAAAGTAAATGATTACTCAGTAAAAGATTTAGCAATTGCTCTAAAATCTCAACTAAAATCACTTTCATCTCAAATGGCACAATTTCAATTTAATTTAATTGATTCACATGATACTCCTAGATTGCATAATAATAAAGAAGTCTTTGATTTTAATACTTATAAAGGGGGTATTATTCTGATGTATACTCTTCCTGGTATGCCTAGTGTTTATTATGGAGATGAAATAAAATTGGATGGAGAAATGGGTTCTGTTGAAATGAGTCGTTATCCTATGAATTGGGATGAAAAGCAATGGGATAAAGATTTTTACAATTTATATAAAACATTAGGTAATTTTAGAGAAGAATATTATGAGGTATTTAATTTAGGATCTTTTAAAGTATTAGATATAAATGATGATTTGTTTATTTTAGCAAGATATAATGAAGAAAAAGTTATTTTCTCAATTTTAAATAAATGCGAAAAACCTATTAATTTAGATTTAGATATAAAATATTTAACAATAGATAAATTAGAAAAATCATTATTTAATACTAAAGTTATTGATAAAGAAGTTAGCTTAAAACCTAAAGAAAATACAATTCTTGTATTTAATAGATTATAAACTATAATAAATACATAATATTTATTTGTAACTTATCTTACTATATTTTGGGAAAAACTAAAAAAACTAACTTGTTTTCTACGGATTATGGTAATGATGAGTTGCAATTATTTTTTATTTAGGTCAAAATAAGTTGTCAAAAAGTAGGAGTTTTTTTATGGCATATATTTTTGACGAACCTTCGAGAACCTTTTCTGAGTATCTCTTAATTCCAGGTTATTCTAGTGAAAACTGCATAGTTGATAATGTAAAACTAAATACACCTTTAGTTAGATTTAAAAAGGGTGAGAAAAGTAAATTCACTTTAAATATCCCAATGGTAAGTGCAATAATGCAGAGCGTTAGTGGGGAAAAGATGGCAGTTGCACTAGCTAGAGAAGGGGGATGTTCTTTTATTTTTGGATCACAAACTATAGAAAATCAAGTTGCAATGATAAAAAAAGTAAAAGCTTTTAAAGCTGGATTTGTTCCATCAGATTCTAATTTAAGTGAAAACGATACTCTTCAAGATTTAATTAATCTTAAAGAGCAAACAGGTCATTCAACTGTAGCTATTACAGAAGATGGTAGTGAACACGGAAAATTATTAGGTGTTGTAACTTCTCGTGATTATAGAATATCAAGAATGAGCCCTGATACTAAAATTAAAGAGTTTATGACTCCTTTTGATAAGCTTGTTTTAGCAAAAGAGGGTGTTACTTTATCAAAGGCTAATGATTTATTATGGGATAATAAACTTAATGCTCTTCCTATAATTGATGATAATCAAAGACTTAAATACTTTGTATTTAGAAAAGATTATGATACTCATAAAGATAATCCTAATGAATTATTAGATTCAAATAAAAGTTATATTGTTGGTGCTGGTATAAATACAAGAGATTATGAAAAAAGAGTTCCTGCTTTAATTGATGCTGGATGTGATGTTCTTTGTATTGATAGTTCAGAAGGTTATACACAATGGCAAAAAAATACTATTGAATTTGTAAGAAATAAATATGGTGATGATGTCAAAATTGGAGCTGGTAATGTAGTTGATAGGGAAGGTTTTAGATTCTTAGCTGATTCTGGTGCTGATTTTATTAAAGTTGGTATTGGGGGGGGCTCTATTTGTATTACTCGCGAAACTAAAGGTATCGGTAGAGGTCAAGCAACATCCTTAATTGAAGTCTCAGCAGCAAGAGATGAATACTATAATGAAACTGGTATATATATTCCAATTTGTTCTGATGGTGGTATTGTTCATGATTATCATATGACTTTAGCACTAGCAATGGGAGCTGACTTTTTAATGTTAGGTAGATATTTTGCACGTTTTGACGAAAGTCCTACCCAAATTATAAATGTTAATGGCTCTTATATGAAAGAATATTGGGGAGAAGGGAGTGCAAGAGCTAGAAACTGGCAACGCTATGATTTAGGAGGAGCGAAAAAATTATCTTTTGTTGAAGGTGTTGATTCATATGTTCCTTATGCAGGAAGTTTACATAGCAATGTTCAAAAATCACTTCATAAGGTAAAAAGTACTATGTGTAATTGTGGTGCATTAACTTTAGAAGAATTGAAAGACAAAGCAAAACTAACTATGGTTTCTTCAACTTCAATAGTTGAAGGTGGTGCTCATGATGTAACACTTAAGGA
Organism: Pleomorphochaeta sp.; assembly: GCF_050031695.1. Classification (GTDB taxonomy): domain Bacteria; phylum Spirochaetota; class Spirochaetia; order Sphaerochaetales; family Sphaerochaetaceae; genus Pleomorphochaeta. Next base: position 44,989 of record NZ_JBNAIC010000041.1, read on the forward strand.
AAGAAGAAATAAAAATTAGTTTTTTTTATTAAAAAAAAGGTTATTGCAAATTGCAATAACCTTTATCTTTTATTTACATTCAAGTTTTTCGCTTAATGTTTTTAAAAATAGACCAACATCACTTACAACGCCTACCGCTTGTCCTGTTCCTCTATCTGATAATTTTGTAACAACAGCTGGATTTATATCTACGCAAATAGTTTGAACACAAGAAGGTGTCATATTTCCTGTTCCTATACTATGAAGCATTGTAGATAGCATTAAAATCATATCACAACCTTTTATTATTTCAGCATATTGAGCTTGTGCTTCAATCATATCATTTACTGTTTCAGGTAGTGGTCCGTCATCTCGAATTGATCCTGCTAAACAATATGGTATTTTATTTTTTATGACTTCATACATCAAGCCTTCTTTTAACACTCCATTATCTATAGCTTTTTCAATAGATCCTTCACCATATATCATATTTATAGCTTTCATATGATGGTTGTGTCCATGCTCAGTTACTTTACCACTTTCAACATCAACTCCTAATGAAGTGTTATAAAAACGAGATTCTAAATCATGAACAGCTATAGCATTACCACCTAAAAATCCATCTATATAACCGTTTCTAATCAATGCAGCTAAATAATCAGCACCTCCAGTGTGAACTACTACAGGTCCAGCTACTACTACAATTTTACCATTATGCTTTTTTATTTCTTTTATTTGATCAACAATCTTTAATACAGCAATTTCACATCTTCTCTCTGAGGAAACATCATTAGACATAAAGGAGAAGTTATCATTAGAGTTTTCTATTTGTGGTGGATATACTCTAACACTATCTTCTTCAACTAAAATTAAGTCATCTTTTTTGACATCTCTAAGTTTTACACAACGAAGAACGGAGTTGGATTCTTTTATAATAACAGCATCCATTCTTTGATCTATAACTTCTATCCATTTATCATTTGTATATACTTCTGTTCTATGATTTGTAGTTGAATAAAAATTCTGAGCAGCATGTTTGTCTTTATCGGCTTTTACAAATACTGCATTTTTATAGCTTAATGGGTAAACTCCAAGAGGGGATATCTTTTTTAAGATATTATCTAATTGTTTATCCGTTTCTGCACTAATAGAAAATCTAACTATAGATTGTTCATCTTCTTGTTTTCCAATAACAAGGTTTTCAACTGAATAATCTAAGCCTTCACTTAAAATTGTATTTACTATTTTAGAAAATAGGCCAGAATCAATAAGATGGCCTTTAGCTTGATATATATTTTTCTTCATAAAAATATATTACATTCAAAATAAAATTAAAGAAAGAAAAAAATAAAAAAAAGATTCTCAAAAAATGAGAATCTTTTATAGTGAGCGGAGAGGGATTTGAACCCCCGACCAGTTGCGTGTAAAGCAACCGCTCTCCCACTGAGCTATCCGCCCGAGCACGTTATGGAATGTATCACTTTGGTATTTTATTGTCAACTAGTTATTAAAAAAAAGATAAAATATTTCTTAAAAGAAAGTGATAATGTCCAAGTAAGTTGAAAGCGACTTTGTCCAATAAGAGAATTTATCTCAAGTATATTTTAAAAAATGAATATTAAGTAAATAGACAATTAAAAAGCAGCTCGTAATAAGAGCTGCTTTTTAATTCTTTATAAACTTCTATTTACCTTAATGTATAAATGTATCTATAATATAAATAATCAGATAAATAAAATTGAGGTAAAAATTTTGAATAACAAATTAGAAGAAGGTCAACTTATAAAAACAACTATTCTTGCAATCTATGGTGATAGCGTATTTATAGATTTGAATATGAAAAGTGAAGGCATAATAGATAGCTCAGAATTTCTTAACAACCAAGGAGAACTTACTGTTAAAAATGGAGATACAGTTAGTGCTTATTATATTGGATATGAAAAAGGTGAAATGCTTTTTACAACCAAGTTAAAAGGTGATAAAGCTAATTCAGTAGTGTTAGAAAAAGCTTATCATTCAAAGATTCCTGTAGAAGGTACAGTGTTAAATGAAATTAAGGGTGGCTATCAAATAAAAATAGGTGATAGCCAAGCTTTTTGTCCATATTCTCAAATGGGATATAGGCAGAAAGAAGAACCAAGTTTTTTTATAAATAAAACATTACCTTTTATAATTCAAGAGTTTAATAGAGAGCAACATAATATAATTGTTTCTAATAGATTATATTTAGAAAATGTTGAGAAAGAAAAAATACAAAAATTAAAAGAAGAATTAAAGGTAGGAATGATAGTTAATGGAACTGTTATTTCGCTTCAAACTTTTGGTGCTTTTGTTGATATCGAAGGTATTCAGGCTTTATTACCAATTTCCGAAATAAATAGATCAAGAGTAAATAATATAGAAGAAGTATTGTCTGTTGGACAAAATGTTGAGGCTAAAATATTATCACTTGATTTAGATAGAAAAAGAATGTCTATTAGTAGTAAAGTATTAATTAAAGATCCTTGGGATGATGTTTTAGACAAATATACCGTTGGAGATAAGTTAGAAGGTACTATTTCTAAAATAATGAATTTTGGAATCTTTGTTAATTTAGAACCAGGGATTGATGGTTTGGTTTTTATTTCTAAATTATCTGATGCAAATGAAAATACCAATCTAAAAAAAATATATAAAATTGGCAGTAAGATGTTTGTTGAAATAGATGAGATTTTACAAGATGAGCATAAAATTGCTTTAAGTCCAACAAAATCAACTGAAGAAGAAGACTCAATAAAAGATTATATGAGTAATCAAGATGATGATGATGATGATGACACATATAATCCTTTTGCAGCATTTTTTAAAAAATAATAATTTATAATAAATATAATTCCCCTAATTTATTTACATAATATAAAGGGGAATTTATTTTTTATTTTACTTTTGTTTGTGAAAAAGAGTGAGTTATTCTATCAATAATTATTGCTAAGAATACTATTGATATACCTGCTTCAAATCCTCTTCCAACTTCAATTCTGCTTATTGCTAAAAGTACTTCCATTCCAAGACCTTTTGCACCAATCATTGATCCAATTACAACCATTGCTAAAGCCATCATAGTTGTTTGATTTATTCCAACCATAATAGACGGTTTAGCTAGTGGGAGTTGTACATCAAAGAGAATTTGCTTAGGAGTTGCTCCAAAAGCTTTTGCTGCTTCTAATGCTTCAATATCGACTGTTCTAATTCCAACATTAGTTAATCTAATTACAGGAGGAACCGCATAGATAATAGTTGCAAACATTGCAGGAACTCTACCCATACCGAAAAACATCAATGCTGGGATTAGATATACAAAACTTGGCATTGTCTGCATAGCATCTAACATAGGTTTTAGTATTCTTTCAGCACGATCACTTCTAGCCATTTTTATACCCAATGGAAGACCTATTAATAAAGAGAAAAATACTGATGCTAATACTAGACTTAATGTGTTCATAGCTAATTCCCAGTAACCAAAAGTTCCAATAATAAACATCATTACCATAAAAGTAATGCCGGTACTTATTTTATTTAGAAGTTTCCAGCCTGCAAGGCCTATTAATAGAATAATAATAAACCAAGGCGTTATGGTTAATATTTTTTCAAGTGCTAATACAACATGGAGAATTATAGCCCCTATCACATTGAAAAAACCATCTAGGTGTAAAAGTAGCCAATCCATTATATTATCAATAACTTTAGCCAATGGTATATCTAAAATATCAGGGAAATTAAACATTTTATTCACCTCCTAATGGGGAAAGAGATTCGAAAATATGGTCAGTCGTCACCATTCCTTTGAATTTATTGTTTTCATCAACTACTGGAATGGGCCAAGGATTCTCACTAACAATTGGGAATAAATCTTCTACTAATGCATCTTCTAATACAGAAGTAACTTTTTTAATTGAAGAAGTGGGAATAGTTTTATATTTTTCAGTTAAGTTAATTAATTTTTCTAATTCTTTTTCTCTAATTACACCGAGTAACTGTCTTTTTTTATTAATTATAAAAGCGGCACGTCTTTTATTTGCTCTAATTAATGTTAATGCTGTTCTTGGTCCTTCCCAATCGTAGATTATTATCCGAGGTTCTTCCATTATACTTCCTGCTGTTAATACTCTAGCAGGTGAAGCATCTTGAACAAATTGTTCGACATATTCATCAGCAGGGCAGGTTACAATTTCTTCGGGAGTACCTACTTGTACTACTTCTCCGTCTTTTAAAATTGCAATTTCATCTCCAAGTTTTAAGGCTTCATGTAAATCATGGGTAACAAATATAATAGTCTTCTGCATTTTTTCTTGAAGTTCTACTAATTCATCTTGCATTTGTCTCCTAATTAAAGGATCTAAACCACTAAAAGGCTCATCCATTAATAAAATTTCAGGATCATTTGCTAGTGCTCTAGCTAAGCCAACTCTTTGTTGCATACCACCACTTAAAGATCCTGGGTAGTAATCTTCCCAGCCTTTTAATCCTACGGTTTCTAAAGTTTGCATAGCTTTAGCGTATCTTTCCCCCTTTGGCATACCTTTTATTTTTAACCCATAAGCTGCATTATCTAATACAGTTAGGTGTGGGAGAAGTCCATAATGCTGAAAAACCATACCAAAAGTATCTCTTCTAAATTGTAAGAGTTGTTCATTATTCATTTTAGTAATATCTTTACCATTTATGGATATTTTGCCTTTAGTAGTTTTAACAAGACGAATTAAGGCTCTGATTAATGTGGATTTACCACTTCCAGAAAGACCCATTAGAATGTAAAATTCACCTTTTTTTATCTCGAGATTAATATTTCTCATTCCTACAATACAGCCTGTTTTTTCTTGGATAACAGACTTAGGTTTATCCATTAATTTTTTAGTAAATACTCTTTTTGTGTCTTTACCGTATAGTTTCCAAACATCCTCAATTATAACTTGAGGTTTTTCTTCATTATTTATATCCATATATTTCCTTATAAAGCCGCTTTAACTTTATTTGCTATATCTTGAGACACCCATTTTGTCCAAACTTCTTCTTTATTTTTCAAGAACCAATGAGCTGTTTCTTCAGTAGTCCATCCCTCTGTATCCATTTTTGCTAAGAATTCGTTATTATCTTCAACTGAAGTAGCATATTTTTCTAAAATTTCAACAATATCAGGAGCTTTTTCAAGCATTGATTTATTTACTAAAATGTTAACATCAGCAGGTTCAAATTCAGTTCCTTCTAATAAAACCATATCTAGTTTTCCTAAAACAGCTGTAGGTGCCCAATAATATCCAACCCAAGGTTCATTCTTTTTGTATGAACCAACCATAGATCCCGCAAGTGCAGAACCTGAGCCTGTAACTCCTAGGTTATAAGTATCACCAAGATTATTATCGTTGAAAAAAGCCTCAGAAATTTCTAGTTGTCCCCATCCTGCGACACCTCCATAAATTATACCTTTTGAAGGATCTTCTGGATCTTTAAAAAGATGAGCATATTTTGGTAAATCAGTAATACTTTTTAAGTTTGGAGCAAGTGCATCATCTCCTTCAACTAAATATCGAGGAACCCACCAACCTTGAGGTGCGTCAGGCATATTTTGACCTAAATCAATAATATTTCCAGAATCAATTCCTTTTTTATAAATTTCATAAACATTTTGATGCCAAGATTCCATATCAACATCAATGTCTCCTTGAATTAAGCCATTCATAATTGGCATTGTATCTCCAGGTAAATAATCTACAGTATATCCTTCTAGTCCATTTTCAATTATAAATCCCATTATTTTATTGTGAACTTGAACACTGTCCCAAGATAAATCACCAAAAATTATAGTTTCATTTTTAACTTCTTCTTCGCCTCCAGCAAATAATAAACATGGTAATGATAAAATAAATATCATTATTGAAATAATTTTTTTCGTTTTCTTCATTTTTATACCTCTATATTAATTTTTCATATAATTCATTATAATACTAAACAATATATATAAATTTTGTCAACTGTATAGTAAAAATGCTTAGTTTTGTAAATGAATTAATGCTTATATTACTTGAAATATCGATAATAATAATATATTTTAAGTATGAAGCTAATATTTAGACTACTAAATAAATAATGATTACTTATATTTAGTGTGCTAAACAAAATATACTTATTTTTCATAAAGTTAGCTGTTTTATTATTGATTTTATTAGATAATTTACATTTTTTAAGGTTTTTTATTAGATTATAATATTTATATTTATTTATAAAAGAAGTTTAAAAGTATGTAAAAAAAAGATTTTTTAGGTATGCAATTTTAACATTTAAGGGTAATATAAGTGTTAAATATTAAAAGTTAAAAATGACACTCACAAAGTATATTTTTATAACATATAAAAGTATATTTTTGATATTAGGTGGTTACAGTGGAAAATTACAACAGCATTGCAGATGAGGTATTTATCGCAGTAAGAAAAATAGATCGTTCTATTGATATACATTCAAAAAAATTAAAGAAAAAGTTTGGATTAACAGGTCCACAATTAATGGTTTTAAAAGCTATAGCTAGGAATTCTAATATGCAAATTTCAGCTATTGCTAAAGATATTAGTCTTTCACAAGCAACTGTAACAAGTATTTTAGATAGATTAGAAACACAGGGCTATGCAAAAAGACAAAGAAGTTTAATTGATAAAAGAAAAGTTAATATTGTATTAACAGAAAAAGCTGAAGAAGTTTTGAAAACTAATGTAAATTTATTTCAAGAAGACTTTTATGAAAAGTTTAATAAACTAGAAAAATGGGAACAAATGATGATTTTAGCGTCACTAGATCGACTTGGATCTCTTTTAGGTGTAGAAGATATACCAGTAACACATAATGTATAACAGATAAATAAAAAACCTCCAAATAATTATTAACAATAACATTTGGAGGTATAATATCATAAATTAATTAATATTTATGATATACATATATATAGAAATAAAAACTAATAAAAGGAAGGTTAATTCTTTTTATAATGTTTTTCTAAGTAAGTGTCTCAACAAACCAATCAACTGTTTGTTTTTCTAAATCTTCAAATATAATTGAATCATCTGTTGAGAATTGAAAAGTATGATTAGCATTTTCGATTAATACTAATTTACTTTTTTTATTTGTGTTTAATTCTTGTATCTGTTTACTATAAGAAATAGAAGCTGTTTTATCTTCATCACCATAAAAAGAAGCTATTGGAATATTTATATCTGATACAAAATCAAAATCATTATTTATAGTTGTTTTGTAAACAATCTTTTTCTTTATTGGTATAAATTTATTGTAACGATTTTTTTTATGCGTGAAAAAACTATTTTCATAACTAATTAAAATTTTAGTACTATTTTTATCAGACTCTTTTAGGTTTGCCGCCCAAGTTGCTATGCTTTCATATTTATTACTATTTTTTGCAGCTAATAAAATATTAGTTGCTCCTATATCCCAACCTAATAAACCAATTCTAGATCCGTTAATCTCATCAAGATCAGCTAAATAATCAGTTAATGCATTAATCTCAGTAGCTGTTATTTCATCACTTAGAGAATAATCAATAATAAAAGTTGCAATATTATTATCAAGCAGTTCTAAAGCAAATGAATCAATTGCCTTAGAGAATTGATCTTTTTCTTCTCCGCTATAGTCAATAATTACTAAAGGGTAGTATTCATCGCCTTCAGGAACTTTTAATGTTCCTGAAACATTTAAACAATCATTATCAAAAACAATATCTTTTGTGATAATTTGATATTTTTTTTTAGTTGTAACTGTTTTGGGTTTTATTACAGTTGGAGATTTAGGGATAATAATAGGTTTAGCACTAGCACATCCACTCATAAATAATATTATAAAAGTTGTAAAAATTAAAAAATATTTTCTCATCTAAAATTACTCCTTTATTAAATTATTATTTTCTAAAAAATTTATTTTATCTTAAGAAGAGATAAATAATAATTCAATAAGAAAATATCAATAAAAAAAATAAAACAAAATACTTCAAAATAAATACATTTAAATCCATATAGAGAAATAATTTGGTTCTTGGGATAATTTAGAGTGATGGCTAGAGCCCTACAATTTATCAATTCTTTTTTCTAAAGAGTTCCTAAAAGATTTATACTTTTTTTTTTGCCGACTTAAATCATATAATTTTAAGAAGAAGTATTCATTGTCTCGATATCCGTAAGCCATTCTTTTTGTTACTTTTATTAGATTATTCATTCCTTCCAATGGTCCAGTTGATATTGGATAATCAACTCTTGATAATATACCATCCATTCTTTTTATTATCATTTTGTTAAATGATTTTAGCATCGGTATTTGTTCTTCAAAAGATTGTGATAATTTTAACCATTGTTTCATCCCTGTTTTCAATTCTTTATTAGTTATTGAATCTAATCCAGCTTTTAATTGATCTCCTAAATAATAGGCTATCTTTAAATTATCATTTAAATTCAAAATATCATCTAATCTTTTCTCATTAGTAATAGACCATTTTCTTTCACCTTCTGGAATTTTTAATCCAATTTTCTCATATTTTTCATATAACTCTAAATTATGGACCTTAGCTATCTCATCTTTTCTTTTTAGGACTTTACGATTACTTAATAAAAGAAATCTTGTATTTTTGAATCCTTTATATTCTCTATTAACATCTTCTTTTTGTTGTTTAAATTCTGCAATAATATCATCAATTTCTTTACGCTTTATTTTATCTGCATTTCTCTTATTTAGTTTAAGTGTTTCAATATTATTTATAAGCCTCTTTTCTTCAGTCTTTAATTTATTTTGCTCAGTTCGTCTTAGCTCTGTAATTATCCTGTCATTGAAATTTTTGACTAAATGAAATAAATCAAATAGCTTCTATCTATGGTAGAAATAATATTCATAATTATATTAAAGACAAAGTAGGAAAGTATCAAGTTTATTCAAAATTTGGTCAAAAAAATACTAGAGAAGCGCCTGCCGGAGACATGCAATATGTTCGGGTGGTTTCTTCATCTAGTACTATCTATAATATAATTACAAGAGATGATATTGTCAAGAAATATAATTTAGATACGAATCAAAAACTATGGCAAGGTGAACAAAAAGAAAGAGATTCTATATTTAATAATTTTGAAGTATCAGATATAGAAGAAGCTTTAAATAGGAACTTCTATGTACCTTCTAGTGCTTTATATCCATTAATTGATAAGAGTGAAGTAGTAAGAAAAGAAATTGAATTAAGAAAGGATTTACCAGCGTTTCCTTGGATATTAGATACAGCTAGATCATGTGATACCTTAGATGAATTCTTACAAAGTATAAATGAAATTACTGATGAAGAAAATCTTGATGAAAATTTAGCTTTTGATTTAGATAACTTCAATGATACCTGGT
>NZ_JBNAIC010000042.1:0-71783 GCF_050031695.1 Pleomorphochaeta sp.
AAGTTTTAGATGCTGGTAAACATGATGACTTATTAGTTAATTACTTTAACTTAAGTTGGGAAGGTAACAGTGAACTTCCTGCAGGGGATTATGTAAGTAACGTAAAGATCTCTTATACAATCGAATAGTAGATACAATAAATATCTTATATATAGTGATTAAAAAATTTATAGGTAGCAATAATTTGCTACCTATATTAATTTTCTTGACTTATTATAAAAATATTGATAATATATACTTATTAATAATAAATATCAATAAAAGGAGTTCATATGAATTTGTACGATTATAAAGTTAAAGATATGGAACATGAAGAAGTTTCTTTATCAGAATATAAAGGTAAAGTCGTTTTAGTAATTAACACAGCAACTGAATGTGGTTTTACCCCGCAATATGCTTCTTTAGAAAAAATATATAAAGAATTTAAAGAAAAAGGATTAGAAATTTTAGATTTCCCTTGTAACCAATTTGGTGAACAAGCTCCTGGATCAGAAAAAGATATTCATAAATTCTGTACAGGTAGATTTGGAATAACATTTCCACAGTTTGCTAAAATAGAAGTGAATGGAGATGATGCAATTGATTTATATAAAGATTTAGTAGCAAACACAAAGTTTGAAGGATTTGATAAAGAACATGAAATAACTCCAATTCTAGAAGATTTATTACCTAAATTTGATGTAGATTGGAATAAAAAAAGTACTATCAAATGGAATTTTACAAAATTTTTATTTGATAGAGATGGTTCATTAATAAAGAGATATGAACCTACCTATAGTGTAGTTAAATTAGAAGAAGAAATTAGTAAATTATTATAATTATTTTTCTTGTGATTGTGAAATATCTGTGGTTTTTTTATCACAGATATTTTTTTATTTTATTTTTTATATTATATTTATACTATATTTATTAAATAAGGAGATAGTTATGGTAAAAAAACAATATGTTTGTCCTAAATGTGGTTGTACACATTATCAAAGTGATACTTTACAAGCAACAGGTGGTAATTTTTCGAAATTATTCGATGTTCAAAATAAAAAGTTTGTAACAATTAGTTGTGATAATTGTGGATACACTGAGCTTTATAAGAAAAACAGTTCAACTGGCATGAATATCTTGGATTTTTTCCTAAATTAATATTATATGATAGGATTTTTAATTAAAAAAGCTTTTTTTGATGCTTGGGATAATTTAATAGGTTTAGTAGTTTCAAATTTAGGATTTCTTGCTGTATTCATGATTTTTTCATTAGGTATGCAATATGGTGGAACTTCATCTGTAATTACTATATTGGTTATGCTACTTTCTATAGTTTTGTTTTCATTCCATAGCGTTGGAATAGCAAATATAACGAAAAATTATAGTGATTATAAAAGAGTAGGATTTCAAGGATATAAAGAAGGCATTAGTTTATTTACAACACATGCATTATTTTTATCTTTAATTAATGTATTAATTATAACGCTTGCATTAATTGTAATGCCCTTTTATTTAAATCTTGGGAATTATATTGGTTTATTTTTAGGAATTATAACTTTTTGGATTTTATTAACATTATTATTGAGTATTCAATATTACTTGCCTTTAATGAGTAGATTCACAGGTGATAAACCATTTAAAACTTTCAAAAAATGTTTCATTATAGCTATAGGGAATTTAGGTACTACAATATTTTTAGCAATATTTAATATTATTCAATTAATATTAACTTTTTTAACTGCTGGCTTATTATTTAGTTTTACTGGTACGACTTTAGCTAGTCAAACAGCTTTTAAATTGTTATTAATGAAGTTAGATTGGCTTGAAGAAAACCCTGAAGAAAATATAAAACATGTTAATTGGGATGACATTTTATACGAAGAAAGAGAAAATGTTGGCCATAGAACAATAAAAAACATGATTTTCCCATGGAAAGATTAATATGTCAAAAGAAATAGAACTAAAAGCTCATGTTGATGATTATAAAAAAGTTTTAAACGCTTTAAAAAGTAATCAATTTACTTATAATGAGAAAAGTAGTGAAAAATTAGATGTATATTTTTTTAATCCAATTAAAAACTTATCATTTAGAGTAAGACAACAAGTGAATATTGATTCTAAAGGTAAAATAATTAAAAACACTGTATATACAACTAAAGATAAAATTATCAACGAAGGTATAGAACAAAATATTGAAAATGAGGTTGAATTACCTTATGGTGAATTCTCATCTTCGTTAGTGTTTTTTAATCAACTAGGATTTAAAGAATCGCATAGAAAAAAGAAAAAAGGATTTTCTTTTTTATTTAACAAATTCGAGAATGATCTTCATATTGAATTATTAGAAGTTAATAATCTCGGATGGTTTTTTGAAATAGAGTTTATTGTAGATGAAGATATAAGTGAAATAGAGTCAAAAAAATTTGTATCTGAATTGTATAAAACATTAGAATTATTTAATATTCCTGTCTCTAATATTGAAAAGCGATATTATTCACAAATGATTTTAGAATAAGAAAAGTAAAACTACCAATTAATATTATACATTGATTGGTAGTTTTATTTATTTCTTACTAGACTATAATAAATAAATTTAATACTAATAAGCTAATGCCTAAGATCATAAATATTGAATTAGTTTTAGCTTCATTGTTATTCATGATTATATAAATCAATGATGAAATACAAAAAATTATACTACTAAATATAATAGAAAATTCTGTAGAACTTATTAACATTAAAAAAGGTAGAGTAGCTGAAAAAAACATTTCAATTTTAAAAGAAAGTTTAGTTCCAATACCCATACAAAGTAGAGCAAGAGCACATAATATAAAAGATATAAAAATAACTATATTAATAGAGTTTATATTATAAATAACAGAAATTAATATATTTAAATTTAATAAAATAACTAATTTTAATGCTTCAGATAATCTAAAAAGAGGGTTTCTTACAATACTAGTTGCATGAAAAAGGTGATAAATAGCTCTCAAAATAAAAAAAGATATTAAAAAAGAAAAAAGTATTATAATTAGAATATTAGTTATATTACTAGAAATAAAGTTGAAATTCAGCTTGTTGATTGAGTATAAAACTAAAAAAACAATTGAAAGAACTGCACTTAAAATATCAACTATTCCATTAAATGTAGTTGCAGGTTTATACTTTTTGGGCTCTTTATTATATTTATTTACATCATAATTAAATTTAAAACCTGTGCCATTTAATAAGGTACAGTTAAAATTTAATTTTTGAACTTTATCACTATGATCTGTTATATCTAATACTTGTTTTTTAAAGTCATTAAATAAAGTGTTTAATTCATTATTTTCCATTTTCTAACTCCAAAACTTGTTTGTTTTTACGTCATTAATTAAAAAAGAAATAGTATCTTTTAGTTTTTCTAATATTTGTTTTTCTGCTAATTTTTTATCAGTTTTAGCAATTTTTTCTTCTTCTTTAAAAAACATTGCTTTACCAATATTTGCATAATAATTTTTATTTACTACAGTTACTTTTCTTCTAGCTGCAGTGCTATGTTTATCTCTAACTCTTCTCTTTGGTGCAATAAGTCCTATTGGTATAATGGGAACTGGATATTCTAAATATATTCTTGCAATTCCAGCTCTAAAAATATCTAATTCCTCTTGAGTATTTAATCTTCCTTCAGGGAATATATATATATTATCACCTTGTTTAAGGTATTTTACAGCTTTATTTATTACAGTTTTTTTATCTTCGGTTGTAAGAGCTGGAATTTGTTCAGTCCAATGCAAAAAGTTTTTAACATAAGGTATACCAAACGCTGGACCTATAACCATATGCATAGGTTCTTTTGTTAAGGTAGTTACATAATGCACATCTGAAGAAGAAAAATGATTGGAACAAAATATTTTAGGACCTTTAGGAAATTCTTCTTCTTTCCATACATGAAAATCATAGTTAAAGTTCAGAGAGAATTTAACGATTGTTTTATATATGTTATGTAATATTTTTGCTTTTCTTTTCACAACAGTTATTATTGAATTTTAATAATTAAAGGTCAAGTAATTATTTTTTTTTAATGAACTTGACTAAAAAATATGATTAATTTTGAATTTATTTAGATTATTAATTATTTATATGATATAATTAGGTTTGTAATTGATTTATTTTATATTTTGTTAGATATATTATTATTTTACAACAATAATGGAATTTGATAAAAAAAATATATTTTTTTATTAAAATAACTAAATAAAATTATAAAATTTGAGATATTTTATAATTATGTAAAAAAAATTAATAAATATATTTGACAATCTTTACGATAATGATATTATATAAAAATCCACTAATAAAATTTTAAGAGGAGAAATAGTAATGAAAAAATTTGCTACTTTATTATGTGCTATGTTAGCACTAAGTTCATTTGTATTTGCTAATGGACAAACTGAAGAAACTGCATCAGACGAACTAGCTGTAAAAGTTGGTATGGTTACAGATGCTGGTACTATTGACGATAAATCTTTTAACCAAGGTACATGGGAAGGTATTGTAAGAGCTGGTGAAGATTTCGGATTCACTCCAAAATATATTAAACCTGCAGGTACTACAGAAGCTGATTATTTAGCTGGTGTAGCAGATTTAGCTGATAGCGGTTATAATTTTATTATCACACCTGGTTTCAAATTTGAAACAACTATTTATAAAGCACAAACACAATATCCTGATGTTAACTTTGTATTATTAGACGGTGTTCCACATCCTGGCGATTATAGTGTAGAAATTAAATCTAACACTGTTGCAATTTCTTGGGCTGAACAAGAATCTGGTTTCGTAGCTGCTGTTGCTGCTGCTTTAAAAATGCCTAACAGCAAATTTGGTTTTGTTGGTGGTATGGAAATTCCTGCAGTTCAAAAATTCAACTGGGGATGGCAACAAGGTATTAAATATGCAAACGAAAACTTAGGTACTAATGTTTCAATTGCACAAGAAGACTGTTTATATTCTGGATCTTTCAGTGATGTAGCTTTAGGTCAACAAATGGCTGCTACTATGTTTGATAGAGATGTTGATGTTATCTTTGCTGCAGCTGGTGGTGTTGGAGTTGGTGTTATCAATGAAGGTAAATCTCAAAGAACAGCTGGAAAAGATAAATGGGTTGTTGGTGTTGATATTGACCAATATGCTGATGGTTTAATGCCTAGTGGTGAATCATGTATTTTAACTTCTGCTATGAAATATTTAGACAGAGCTTCTTATGATATGATTGAAGCTGAATTAAATGGTGAATTCCCTGGTGGAACAGCTATTCAATTAACAGCTAAAGAAAATGGTATTGGTATTCCTAGTGAAAACCCTAACTTATCTGCTGATATTCAAGCTAAATGTGATGAAGTAATGGAAATGATGAAATCTGGTGAAATCGTTGTTGCTGCTGAACAATTACAAGGTTTATGGAAATAATTAGTAAATAATTTCTAAATAAGGCCGCCTTTTGGTGGCCTTATTATATCAAAACATTTACTATTAAATAAAAAGTTGTAGGAGACAATAAATGGATTATTCGATTGAAATGCTTAATATTCGAAAAGAATTTCCAGGCATAGTAGCCAATGATAATATTACTTTGCAGGTAAAACAAGGTGAAGTACATGCGATTTTAGGTGAAAATGGTGCTGGAAAATCAACTTTGATGAGCATTCTATTTGGTTTGTACAAAGCAGATAAGGGTGAAATTAAGATTAATGGGGAGAAAGTTACTATTAACAATCCTAATGATGCTACTGCTCTTAAGATTGGTATGGTACACCAACATTTCCAATTAATTGAAAATTATACAGTTACCGAAAATATTATTTTGGGTAAAGAGGGAAGTTTTATACTGAACAAGAAGGATGCTTCTCAAAGAATTAAAAAGCTTTCAGATAAATATGGATTAAATATTGATCCAGATAGTGTTATTGAAGATATTACTGTTGGTATGCAACAACGTGTTGAAATATTAAAAATGTTATATGTTGATGCAAATATCCTAATTTTTGATGAACCAACAGCTGTATTAACACCACAAGAAATTGATGATTTATTAGATATTATGCGAGGATTAAAAGCTGAAGGAAAATCAATTATTTTAATAACACATAAGTTAGACGAAATTAAAGCAGTAGCTGATAGATGTACAGTTATTCGACGTGGTAAAATGATTGATGTTGTAAGTGTAAGTGATACTTCTCAAGCTGAAATGGCAGCATTAATGGTTGGAAGACCTGTTAATTTCAAAGTAGATAAAACTGAAGCAAAACCTGGTAAACCAATTTTAGAAGTAAAAAATCTTAATGTTTTAAATTCAAAAAAAATATTAGGAGTAAAAGATTTCTCTCTTGATGTAAAAGAAGGCGAAATTGTTGGTATAGCAGGTGTTGATGGTAACGGACAAACTGAACTTATTGAAGCTATAACTGGTTTAAGAAAAATTGAAAGTGGTCATGTTATCGTTTGTGAAAAAGATATAACTCATTCACACATTAGAGAAAGAAATGAAGTTGGTATTGGTCACGTACCAGAAGATAGACAAAAAAGAGGCCTTATTCTTGAATATAATTTAAAAGATAATTTTGTAGTAAAAGATTATTATCATGCTCCTTTTAGTAAAAATGGTATATTAAAACAAAATACTATGAAAGAATATGGAACAAAAATAATAAAAACTTTTGATGTAAGATCAGGTGAAGGTTTAAATTCTTTAGCAGGAAAATTATCTGGTGGTAATCAACAAAAAGCTATTGTTGGACGTGAAATAACAGGTAATCCTAAATTGTTGATAGTTGTTCAACCAACTAGAGGTTTAGATGTAGGTGCTATTGAATTTATTCATGAACAAATAGTTGAACACCGCGATGCAGGAAATGCTGTATTATTGGTTTCATTTGAATTAGATGAAATTTTTAATTTATCTGATAGAATAGCAGTTATTAGTGATGGTAAATTAATGGATGTAGTTTATACAAAAGATACTGATGAAAGAAAAGTTGGATTGATGATGGCTGGTGTTTCCTCCAAGGGAGATAAATAGTTTATGGGTGATAAAAAATTGAAACAGAAAAAAGAATTAAAAAGCAATGATTTTCTAATTGCAATTAGTGCAGTATTTTTAGGATTAGTTGCTGGTTCTATTTTAATATTATTAATAGGTGAAAATCCTTTTGCTGCTTTTAAATATTTATATAAAGGTGCATTAATGAATGTTAGAAGAAGTGGTACTATGCTTGCTATTTCTACTACTTTAATGCTAGTTGGTTTATCAATCGCATTTGCATTTAAAACTGGTTTATTTAATATTGGTGCTTCAGGTCAAATTTTAGCTGGTGGTACAGCTGCAACAGCATTTGCTTTTTCTTCTAATTTACCTCATGTTCCTACAATGTTATTAATGATATTAATTGGATTCATTGCTGGAGCTATATGGGGGTTAATTCCTGGATTATTAAAAGCATATTTTAATGTTCATGAAGTTGTTGCAACTATAATGATGAACTGGATAGCTTATTGGAGTGTGTATTATTATGTTCCTGCCTTTTTAAAAGGACCTTCACTAGAAACCGAAAGTGCAATGTTACCTTATGAGAAAACATTAAGAATTAATTGGCTAACAGATTTATTTGATGGTTCAAATTATATTAATTTAGGATTATTCGTTGCTATTATTGCAGTTATTGTTATTAAATTTATTATGGATAAGACGACTTTGGGTTATGAATTAAAAGCTTGTGGATATAATAGATTTGGTGCTGAATATGCTGGAATCAAAGTAAATAGATCAGTTGTTTTATCGATGATGATTGCAGGCGGCTTAGCAGGCCTTGCAGGTGTTTCTTATTATTGTGGTTATTCAGGTAAAATTCAAATTGGTATTTTACCAAATCAAGGTTTTGATGGTATCGCAGTTGCACTACTTGGTGCAAGTAATCCAATAGGTGTAGTTTTCTCATCAATCTTCTTCGGTATTTTACAAGCTGGTAAAGGATTTATGAGTGGTAATACATTAGTACCTCCTGAATTAGCAGATACTATTATTGCAGTAATTATTTACTTCACTGCAACAAGTGTAATGTTTAAAAAATTCTGGGATAAGAGATTTAAATCTATAAATGAAAAACGAAATATTAAAAAAGCAGATTCAAATGCTGTAATGGAGGATAAATAATATGTGGGAAACTATTACTCAAATTGCTCCTTACGCAGTAGCATATACTATCCCTCTATTAATGGGGGCTTCTAGTAACTTAGTTAGTGAAAGAGCAGGTGTTGTTAACCTATGTGTTGAAGGCTTTATGCTTGTAGGTTATTTCTTAAGTGCATTAACAATTTCTATTTTACAACCAGTAATTGGAAATTCAGCTTTATTTATTGGTTTAGTTGTTGCAGCTATAGGTGGAGCTATTTTTTCACTATTACATGCTTTTGCTTCAATTAATTTACGAGCAGACCAAGTTATTAGTGGTACTGCTGTAAACATGATTGCTGCAGCTTTAACTGTTTATGTAGCTAGAAATGTAACAGGGTCAGGAAATATATCTATTATGTTAGGTATAGTTAGAAGTGATGTCCCTTTACTTCATAGCATTCCAATTATTGGTAAACTTTTATTTACAAATACATACTGGAGTACTTGGTTATGTATTGGTTTATGGGCATTCTTATGGTGGTTATTATATAAAACTAGTTTTGGATTAAGACTTAGAGCTTGTGGTGAACATCCATCTGCTGTTGCTTCTGCAGGGATTAATGTTCATAAAATGAGATATATAGCTGTTATGATGAGTGGAGCTTTAGGCGCTTTAGCTGGTGGTGTTATGATTGTAACTTATAGTGGTGAATTTAATGGATCTGTTGCAGGTCTTGGATTCTTAGCTGTAGCTGCAAGTATATTTGGACAATGGAAACCTTTAGGTATCTTAGGTGCAACTTTCTTCTTTGGAATTGCAACAACTATTGGTAACGTTTCACAATTATTTGCATCTCTTTCATCATTCCCTCCAGTAATATTTAAGGTATTCCCTTATGCTATTACTTTAGTTGCATTAGTATTATTTAGTAAAAGTAGTGCAGCTCCTAAAGCTGGTGGTGAACCATTCTAATAATAGGATTGTTTATAAACAATTTATAGTATATTATAATAGAGACTTTTTAAAAGTCTCTATTTTTATGGAGTAGTATTATGGAATTTAGAGCTTCTCATATTTTAGTTAAAGATAAATCGTTAGCACAAAAAATATCAATCGAAGCAAAACAAGGTAAAAACTTTGCAATGTTAGCTAGAAAATATTCAACATGTCCTTCTAAAAGCAAAGGAGGAGATCTTGGTTGGTTTGGACCAGGTAAAATGGTTCCTGCTTTTGAAAATGCAGTAAAAAAATTATCATATAATCGTATTAGTGATCCAATTAGGACTCAATTTGGTTATCATATTATAAAAAAAACTGGAGTTAGAGATTAATGGATGAATTAATAATATATACAGATGGTGGTTGTAAAGGAAATCCAGGTGTTGGAGCTTGGGCTTTTGTTATATATAGTGGTGATAATTTTATTACAGAACAAAGTTCTGGATTAGAATTTACTACTAACAACCAAATGGAGTTAACTGCTGTTATTGTAGCCCTTAGAACTTGTTTATCTACTAATCCTAATAAGATTATTTTAAATACAGATAGCCAGTATGTAAAAAATGGTATTACTAAATGGATAATTAATTGGAAAAAGAATGGCTGGAGAACAGCTAATAAAAAACCCGTTAAAAATAAAGAATTATGGGTTGAATTAGATAATTTAAATTCTCAATTAAATGTTGAATATAGATGGGTAAAAGGTCATGCTGGAATTGAATTGAATGAAAGATGTGATACTTTAGTTAATATTGAAATGAATAAATTATTGAATTAATATGAAAGACAATAAAGTTTCTTTGATTACCTTATATATCTCCTTTTTTTCTGTAGGTGCAATAACTTTTGGAGGAGGCTATGCAATGCTTCCTTTTTTAGAAAGAGAGTTATGTGATAATAAAAAATGGATAACTAGTGATCAATTATTTGATTTTTATGCAATAGCACAATGTACACCTGGTGTTATTGCGATCAATGTTGCAACGTATATAGGTTATAATAAAAGAAGTTTTTTAGGAGCAATATGTGCCTCTTTAGGTGTTATATCACCTTCTATTATAATCATTACTATAATTACAGCAGTATTTAAAAATTTTCAAAATAATATTTATGTAATTAGAGCTATTAGTGGTATAAAGATAGTTGTTTGTGCCATGATGACTCATACAATTTACAAGATGATAAAAAAAAGTATAGTTGATAAGACTACTTTTATTTTATTTATAATAGCATTAATTTCAATTTTTGTATTTAACATTAACATTATTATCATAATAATTTCTTCTATTTTACTTGGTTTAGTTATTAATCATATAAAAAGGAGTTTTAAACATGCTAACTAATTTATTATTATTATTTGTTGAATTTTTTAAAATTGGTTTATTCACAATAGGTGGTGGACTTGCTGCAATTCCTTTTATAAATGATTTATCAATTAATTATCCTACTTGGATAACATCAACTGATATTTCTAATATGATAGCAATAAGTCAATCTACTCCAGGGCCATTAGGTGTAAATATGGCAACCTTTACAGGATATAATGTTGCTGGTGTTTTAGGTGGGGTAGTTGCAAGTATAGCTTTAGCGATGCCAGCTTTTATTATAATTATGATTATTTCTAGATATTTAGATCATTTTAATCAGAAATGGTATGTAAAAGATGCTATGTATGGAATAAAAAGTGTCGTATTAGCATTAATTATTTTTGCAGTTTCAAAAATCTTTATTATATCTTTATTTAGAGAAAATAATTCACTTCGTTTATTAGAATTTTCTATTTATATAATATTTGTTATTTTATATAAGAAAATAAAAATACACCCGCTATTTTTTATATTAGCAGGTGCTTTAATAGGTATTGTTTTTAAATTAGCAACTTAAGATATTTTAGATTTTTCCATATTCTCTTTAGCTATTGAAAGCATTAATTTAATTCTATTTTCTTGATTAACCTTTGTAGCTGAAGGGTCATAATCAATAGGTACAATATTAGTATCTTTATGTTTTTCACTAATACTTCTAATCATTCCTTTTCCAGCTATGTGGTTTGGTAAACACCCAAAAGGTTGTGCGCAAATAATATTTTTGTAACCTAATTCGCTTAGTTCAAGCATTTCACTTGTTAATAACCAGCCTTCACCCATTTTAACACCATGATCAATTATTCCATTACATAATGATTTCATATGAGAAAATCCTTTAGGAACAATAAAATTATCTGTAACTCTCTCAACATTTCTATAAATCATGCCTTCAAAAAATTCAATTACACCTAAACTTAATCTTTTTATTGGGTAATTAAATATTCTCTTAAATCCGCCATAATATTCTTTATCATATTTTGCATTTTCCATGCCATATAAGAAAAAGCCAAGTAAAGATGGAATCATTACTTCACAACCTTGTTCTTCTAAGAAGTCTTGTAAATGGTTATTTCCTAAAGGAGCATATTTAATAAAAATCTCACCAACTATTCCAACTCTTATTTTTTCTGTTTTATTAATTTCTATATTGTTGAAGTCTTCAGTTATTTTCATCAAATTGTTTTTCATGACAAAACCAATATAACCACTATTATTTTTAAATTTAGTTGCTAAGATTTTAATCCATTTTTCAACAATTTTGTCAGTTTCACCTTTGTTAACTTCATAAGGTCTAGTTTGATTACTTAATAAAGTTAATAAATCACCATAAACAATTCCAGCAAAAGCTTGTAAAAGAATTTTAGTAGTTAATTTAAATCCAGGATTCTTTTCTAATCCAAATGATAAAGAAATTACTGGTATAAATTCTAAATTTGCTCTTTCTAAAGCTTTTCTTAACAAAAAGATATAATTACTAGCTCTACATCCACCACCAGTTTGTGTAATAACTAAAGCAACTTTATGTTTATCATATTTGCCACTATTAACTGCATCAAGCATTTGTCCAATTACTAGTTGAGCTGGATAACACATATCATTGTGAACATATTTTAATCCTTCTTGGATTACATTAGGCCCTTCATTCTTTAATAATTCAGCTTTATAACCATTATTAGTGAAAATCTCAGTAATAATTTCAAAGTGTATAGGTAACATTTGAGGTAGTAATAAAGTATAATCTTTTTTCATTTCTTTTGTAAAAACTACTCTGTTATTATTATCCATTATTTTCCTCCTTTAATGCAGCTAGTAAACTTCTAAGTCTTATTCTAACTGAACCTAAATTGGCAATTTCATCAATTTTTAATTGAGTGTAAATTTTGTTCTTTTGTTTTAAGATATCTTTAACTTCATCTGCTGTAACAGCATCTAGTCCACAACCAAATGAAACTAATTGAACAATATTCATATCCTTTGTTGTATTTACATAATGTGCAGCTAAATACATTCTATTATGATAAGTCCATTGATTTAATACATTAAATTGCTTTTTATCAATAAAAGATGCTAAAGAATCTTCACTAATTACAGCGCAACCAAGTTGAAGCATTAATTCATCAATACCATGGTTGACTTCAGGATCAATATGATATGGTCTACCACATAAAACCATTATTTCTTTATTTGTACTTCTTGCTAATTCAACAATTTCTTTACCTTTTAAAATAACATCGTTATTATATTTTTCTTGTGCATCAAAGGCTTTATTAGCAGCTTTAGAAATCTCTTTTTTACTAAATTTATCATATTTATTAAGAATTATATTTAATCGTTTTTTAAATACCTTTTTATTAGCAACAGAAAGATATTCATTTATAAAAGTAACATTATTTTCATCTAACTGTGGTGTATTTTTGGAAATAACTTCACCATAATAAGCTACAACTGGACAGTTATAATTATTATCGCTCTTCTTTTCATCAATATTAAAAGAAGAATTTGGGAAGAATATTTTCTTGACATCTTTTTCAATTAAATCTATAACATGGCCATGAACCAATTTTGCAGGATAACAAATTGTATCACTTGGAACTTGACTTTGTCCTTTTAGATAAGTATCTCTTTTAGAAAATGGAGAAATAATTACTTCATATCCTAATTCAGTAAATAAAGTATAATATAAAGGAGCAAGTTCAATTATTGAAAGGGCAAGTGGGATACCAATTTTACCTCTAGGCCCTTTTATAGGCTTTAAATTATTAATATAATTTTGTTTATATTTAAATATATTTAATGTTTCACTATCTTCTACAAAGTTATCAGGATTCGTAAATCTTTCACATTTATTACCACTAATTAATACTCTATTATTATCAAATTTATTAATAGTAAGCTGACAATGGTTTGTACAACCTTTACAAATTCTAGTTGAAGTGTTATGTGTGAAATTTGCTAATTGATCTAAAGTTAATATAGAAGTTTCTATTTCATCGTTATTATCTTCTTGTTTAGCATATAAAGCACAACCAAAAGCACCCATTAATCCAGCTTCTTTACATCTAGTAACATTTAAATTCAATTCCATTTCAAAAGCTCTAAGAACAGCATCATTTAAAAAAGTACCACCTTGAACAACTATATGTTGACCAAGGCCAGTATTTGTTCTAATAACTTTATATAAAGCATTTTTTACAACTGAAATAGCAAGTCCTGCAAAGATATCTTCAATTTGAGCCCCATCTTTTTGTGCTTGTTTTACACTAGAGTTCATAAATACAGTACATCTTGAGCCTAAATCAACAGGGTGTTTAGACGTTAATGCAAGTTTAGAAGCTTCTTCTGTTGAATATCCTAAAGCTTGGAAAAAAGTTTGTAAAAATGATCCACAACCTGATGAACAAGCTTCATTTAAGAAAATATCATCAATAACTCCATCAACTATTTTAAAACATTTAATATCTTGACCACCAATATCGATTATAAAATCTGTATCTTTATCAAAATATTTTGCAGCTTTATAATGAGCCATAGTTTCAACTAATGAATATTCTAAATTAAATGCCTTTTTGATTAATACTTCACCATAACCAGTTGAACAACCTTTTTTTAAATTAATATTAGGATATTGAGACTTGAAAGTTGTTAAAAATTCTCTAACAGCTTCTACAGGGTTACCTTTATTAGATTGGTATCTTGTGTGTAATAAATTATTATCTTCATCTACAATTACCATTTTAATTGTAGTTGAACCAGAATCAATTCCTAAATAGGCATTCCCATTATAATTTTTAGGATCTTTATAAGAAAGAGAAGCTTTAGAATGTCTTTCTCTAAAAGTATGTAAATCTAAATCTGTTTCAAATAATGCAGGCAGTGAATTATAAGAACCTATAACATTTGATGTTTTTAATAGAGTAATTACTGAATTAATATCAAATTCTTCGTTAGCTCCTAAAGCTGTTCCTAGTGCTACGTAATATAATGAATTTTCAGGACAAACACCTTTAGTATCGAGAGTTTTGTCAAAACAATCTCTTAAGACACTCATAAAGGTTAAAGGGCCACCAAGATATACTACATTACCTTTAATTTGTCTACCTTGAGCTAATCCTGATATTGTTTGGTTAACTACTGCTTGATAAATGGATAATACAATATCAGCTTTTTTAGCTCCTTGGTTTATTAATGGTTGAATATCACCCTTTGCAAATACACCACATCTTGAAGCTATTGGATAAGAGATTGAAGCTCTTTTTGCAATGTCGTTCAAACTTTCAGTTTCTAAGTCTAAAAGTGTAGCCATTTGATCAATGAAACTTCCTGTACCACCAGCACAAGTTCCATTCATTCTAACTTCTAAAGTACCTTGTAAAAATAATATTTTAGCATCTTCTCCACCTAATTCAATAACAACGTCCGTATCTTTATTAAATTCTAGAATTGATGTTCTAGTTGCATAAACTTCTTGAATAAACGGTATATCTAATCTATTTGCCATTCCCATTCCGGCAGAACCTGTTAATGAAATATTAATGGAAGGCGAGTCTATTAAATTCTTTACTGTTTCTAATAGTGTAATTGTTGTTTCTTGAATCTTAGAAAAATGTCTTTTATAAGTTTTATATATAATTTTATTTTCTTCATCAAGTAAAACACATTTAATTGTTGTTGATCCTATATCTAAACCCAATTTCATATATATAATAATTCCTTAAATTAATGATTAATAAATTTAATCATTATAATAATAATAAATATAATAAAAATAATCGATAGTTGATAGTTTTTTTATTAA
The DNA here is from genome assembly GCF_050031695.1 of Pleomorphochaeta sp. Taxonomy (GTDB): domain Bacteria; phylum Spirochaetota; class Spirochaetia; order Sphaerochaetales; family Sphaerochaetaceae; genus Pleomorphochaeta. The sequence continues at coordinate 15,291 of NZ_JBNAIC010000042.1, forward strand.
AAAACTTAATTCTCTTTAAAAATATTTTAAAAAGTTTATAATACTTTTATGAATAAAAAAATATTTAGCATTATTGTAGTGTTATTAATAAATTTTAATATATTTTGTAGTGTTTTTGAGAATAATCAAGATTTATATACTTTAGAAACTGATCATTTTAATATTATTTTCGATGAAGAATCAGTAAATGAAGGATATATAATTTCTGAAAATTGTGAAGAAACATATTTTCAGATATGTGATTTTTTTGGATTAACAAGAGATCAAAAATTTAATGTTGCTATTACTAGTGATATAGATCAATTTAATGCTTACTTTAGTATTTATCCTTCCCCACATATTGTTTTATATAATACTATTGGTACTAATAATAGTTTTAATTATTTTTCATCGAACTATTTGCTTAATGTTTTCAAACATGAATTAACACATGCTTTAACACTAACAGGTAAAAATAATTTTATACAAAAAATCTTTTCTCAAAGTTTAAATTTTTCTCTATTAAATGTAACTCAATTTAATTCAGAAGGCTTTGCTGTATTAAGTGAAAGTCTTAATGGAGAGGGAAGGCTTAATAGTAATTTATACAGATCAAGATTATTAGAAGCTAAAGCAGAAAATAACTTTTTAAAGTTTAATGAATCTCAAGGTAATAGAGATGTTTATCCATACGATACATTTTATTTATATGGCTCATTTTTTAATGAATATTTATATAAAACATATGGAATTGAAAAATATAGAAAATATATTAATGAATTACATAAATTAAAACTTCTTTATTTTGATCCTAATTCATGTTTTAAAGCAGCATTTAAAAAAAGTGTTTATAATGTTTGGAATGACTTTGAAGAAACATTTAATGGCATTGATATCAAAGAAATTGAATATGAAGAATTTAATTACATTCCAAGTACAATTTTTAAAGCTGATGATGAAGTTTATGTTTATCAAAGTAGAAATGATAGTATTAGAGAAATAGAATCTTCAAAAAAAATAGCAAAATTATTGGATAATACTTATTTTGCTAGCTTTAATGATGATAAATTAGTACTAAGCACTTTAAAATTAGATAATTTATACTCTACTTCTATTTTTGTAATAGATGAAGATAATAATAAAAAAGAATATGAGATTGAACATTTTAAAAATGCTATTTATTATAATGATTCTATCGTTGGTATTTATAATGAAGGACAAAATCAATACATTGGTTTTTATAAAGACGGAGAAATTTTTAAAAAAATATCAGTTGAAGATGATGAATATATACAAAAAATAGATGTAATTAATGATAAATTAATATATTCTTCACGTTATAATAAAAAAGATCAATTAAACATTATATTAAATGATAATAAACGCATTTCATATTCTTTTGAAAATATAGATACAGAAATTATCGATTTTTCTATAAATGAAAATAAAATAGTTTTGAACACCGTAAATCAGAATCAATTACCTAGATTGTCCTATATAGATTTATCCACAAATAAAGCATATATCTGTAATTTTGATATATTAGGAGGAGTTTATAATCCTATAATAATTGATAATAATGTATATTACATTTCTAATTTTTCACAAGAATACAAAGCTAGAAAATCGAATTTAACACAATTTGATTTTTATGAAGTTGCTATTAATGTTAATGAAAATACTGTAGTAGGGCATGAAAATATCAACTATGATTTAACTAGTTTAAATAGATATAATAAATTTGACTATATGTTAGATGGTTCATTTTTCCCATTTATACTACCAGCAAAAGATTTTTTAGATTTTGATACCTTAATATATTTTGAAAGTATTGATCCAATTGAATCTTTACATACTAATTTAATTACTTATATTGGATTATATGATAATTATGATACATCAATGCTTTTACAATTAAGTAATGTAACCGGAAATAAAGGCAGTAGTTTATTTATGAATTATAATACAGAGTTAGTAGATGTATTAAATACTTCTACATTAGACTTTACTTATAATTATTTAAAAATTTTTGATTTGAAAAATAATAATAATTTAATTTTTAAATCATCTATAAGTTCTAATAATTTTGATACCTTAATATTTGAGCCTACATTTGGGTATTATTTTGATACTAGTATAGGGCCTAAAGAAGAAAACATATTTGCTATTTCTTTAAAGTATAATCCATTATTTTACTATGAAAGATATAACGCAGATATATATTTAAATAATATCATAACAGCTTCTGTTTATTTTCCATATCTATTACCATTTGTAAATTGTGATTCAATGACACTAAATATGCCATTTAAATTGAGTTATGAATATAAAATAAACAAGAATGAGTATATTTTTGATATTAGTATATTATTATTTAAAAAAGAGATTCAAAAGTCTTTTGAAAAAATGCCACTATATTTTCATAATTTAGAATCTTATGTAAACTATTCAACTGAAAATGTAATAAGTTTATATACCTTATTTACATCTTCAGTTACTCAAGTTGGGATGTTTTCCTTTGAATTATCCCCTGGACTTTGTTTAAACTATGACTTTGAAAATAAAACTTATAGTTATGAGGTTGATTTTTATTATGCTTTTTAATTAACTGCTTCTTTTCCTGAAGAATAGAAATCAAAAATTTCAGTTTCTTCTACAGCTTTAACTAATAATTCATCAATTTGCATATTATTATAATGTTCTGTTTCTACATCGATTTCAGGTCGAGTTATAGGGTGTTTAGGACTAAATATAACACAACAATCTTCATAAGGTAAAATTGAAGTTTTATAAGTATCTATATCTTCTGCTGTCCTCATTATTTCTTCTTTATTCATACCAACTAAAGGTCTAATAATTAACATATCTGTTGTTGTGTCAGTAAAAGCCATAGAATCAAGAGTTTGACTTGCAACTTGAGATAGGGCTTCACCTGTAACTAAACAAGTTCCTGCATTTTTCTTTGCAATCATTGTAGCTACTTTCATCATACAAGCTCTAAACATAAGAGTTGTCTCTTCAACATTACTATGGGATTTAATCCATAATTGTTGCTCAGTAAATGGAACAACATGTAATCTAGTACCTTGTAAATAAGGAGCAATTTTAGATGCTAATACTTTAACTTTTTCTAAGGCTTTATCAGAAGTATATGGATAAGCATGAAAATATATGCATTCCATCTTTAGTCCTCTTGCAGCCATTTTATATCCTGCTACAGGGCTATCAATACCTCCTGAAAGGAGTAACATACCTTTTCCAGCTGTTGCAACAGGTAAACCATTAGGTCCTTTTTTTTCTTTAGTATACATATATACTTTATTTCTAACTTCAATATGTAGTACGTTATCAGGATTTTTTAGGTTAACTGTTAAGTTAGGGTATTCTTCATGAATTACTTTTGCTAATTCACAACTTAGTTCATATGATGATAATTCAAAACTTTTATCACTTCTTTTTGCAGCTACTTTAAAAGTTCCAGTTGTTGAAAAAGGGTATTCTTTTAATAGCTTTCTAGCATTTTCTTTGATTAAATCAATATCTTTTTTACAACTAATGCACTTAGCAAATCCAACAATACCAAAAGTAGTTGAAAAAGCTAATTCGCATTGTTCATCACTACAAGCTGCATCTATTTCAAAATATAATCTACCTTTTTGTTTAGTTACTACGTTATGATATGGTCTTAGTTTTATTTTAATATTATTTTTTAATTTTTTTTCAAAAAATGAACGATTAAGACCTTTAAGTGAAATTTCACCTAATCTTATTAAATATAATTTTTTATCCACATTATCCTACCTTACGAGAGTATCATATAAAGAGTTGATTTTTTTAACAAGTAATTTTACCTCATCTAAGTTAGATAATTTGTTAAATGATATTCTAATACTTGATTTTGCAATTTGTGGTTTAAAATTCATAGCAATTAAAACACCTTCTCCTTTATTTTTAGCATTATTACTACAAGCAGAACCTGCAGATACTAAAAAGCCTTCATCATCTAACATTCTTGTAAACACTTCAGAAGGAAATGATTTAAGAGAAAAATTTATAATAAATGGCGAACAATTCTTTTTGGGTGATAGAATTTCAGGTTTTAGATTTTTTCTAACATATTTATTTATCTCAATAACATTATCACATTTTGTAGATAAAGTTTCTTCTAATGCAACTGTCATTGATGCGATACTTGCTAAGTTTTCAGTACCACCTCTAAGTCCATTTTCTTGACCACCACCTTTCGAAAGAGGTTGAACTTGATCATTTTTACAATATAGAAAACCAATACCTTTTGGTCCATGAAATTTATGAGCAGAGAAAGATGCACTATCTACATCTAATTTATTAATATCAAAATCAATTTTACCTATAGCTTGTACAGCATCAGAATGAAAATATATTTTTCTACCAATTTCTTTCTCTTTTCTTCTAACTACTTTAACTAATGATTCAATATCATTAATTGAACCAATTACATTATTAACAGTTTGAATAACAACCATTCTTGTTTTATCAGTAATTTTTTTCTCTAAAGTCTCAGGAGATACAAAACCATTTGGGGCATTAATTTCAATAACATTATAACCTTTTTCTTTTAGTATTCTTTTAAAATTAATTACACTTGCATGTTCAGTTCTACTTATAATAATATCTCCTGGACTTTTACTCCATAAAAGAGATGATAAAATAATACTGTTAGATTCAGTTCCACCAGATGTGAAGTATATTGTAGAAGGGCTTACTTTTAATAAAGAAGCAATCGTATTTCTACAATTTTCTAACTTTTTTTTTGCTTTTATTCCAAGTGAATAATTAGCTGAAGGGTTAGCATAATAGTTATTAGATGTATCACATAAAGCTTCTAAAGCTTTACTAGAAATTTTAGTTGTAGCTGCGTTATCGAAATATATAGACATGATTTATATATTTTAACAAATTCATAAAATATTCAAGTATTTAATTTAGAAAAAACAATAGTCATTGTAATATATTTTATGATATATTTGATTATATGAATGAAAGTATGAATGTTAAATTATCTTGTGGTAAATCAACTAATGTAAGTTTTATTAATGATTTAAATGAACTGTCTAAAAAATTAGGTAGTTTTGGTAGTAGAGCTTTATGGGTAGCAGATTCTAACACTGCTCATTTATTTAAAAAATTACCATCGACTAATGTTGTCATAGCTGCTGGAGAGAAGTCTAAAACTATATCAACTGTTGAAAAAATATTAAGAGTTTGTGTTGATGAGGGATTATCAAGACATGATTATATAATTGGCTTTGGTGGTGGAGTAGTTTGTGATTTAGCAGCTTTTGTTGCTTCAATTTATATGAGAGGTTGTAAACTTATTTTAGTTCCTACTTCTTTATTATGTATGGTAGATGCAACTTTAGGTGGAAAAACTGCATTTGATTTTATGGGTGCAAAGAACTTAGTTGGAAGTTTTTATCCGGCTAAAGAAGTACTAATTTCTCCATCTTTATTAAAAAGCTTAAATGAGAGAGAATATTTAAATGGCTTAGCAGAAGTATTAAAGCATTCTCTTTTATCTAAAAATGAGCTTTTATATAAATTCCTTATTTCTAGAAAAAGCCAAATTTTAAAAAGAGATCAAGATACTTTATTAACACTTTTACAAATGAGTCTTGAAGTTAAAAAAGATTTTATTGAAAAAGATCCAGAAGAAAAACATGGAATTAGACAAGCATTAAATTTAGGACATACTTTTGGTCATGCACTAGAATCATGTGGCCGATTTTCTAAATTCTCTCATGGAGAAGCTGTAGCTTGGGGCTGTGTTAGAGCAATTGAAGCTGCACTAGAATTGAAAATAATTGATGAAAGTTTTGCATCTCGTTCAATAAAACTATTTAAATCATATAATTATGATATCGATTATCGCATAGGTCGTGGGGACTGGATTGATTTCTTTAATAAAATTTTAAAAGATAAAAAACAAAAAGATGGTATTGTTCAATTTGTATTAATGAAAAATCAAGGCGATTATGTTTTGATGCCTTTAGAAAAGAATTTAATAATGAAACTTGTATTAAGTATTCCATCGGGTATAAATAATGATTAAAATAATGTTTATTTGTCATGGTAATATTTGTAGAAGTACTATGGCTCAAAGCTATTTTTCACATTTATTAAAACAAGAATCATTAGATTCTTTATTTGTAATTGATTCAAGTGCAACTAGTAGGGAAGAAATAGGTAATAAACCACATTATGGTACAAAACAAATTTTATCTAAAAAAGGTGTAAAATTAATTGACCATAGATCAAAACAAATTAGTAAAAAAGAAGCTAATGATTTCGATTTATTAGTTTGTATGGATAAAAATAATATTTATAATTTACAAAGAATTATTGATAAACCTAATTATAATAAAATTAATTTATTATTAGACTATGCTAATATAAATAGAGATATAGCAGATCCTTGGTATACAGGGAATTTTGAATTAACTTATCAAGATGTAAAAATCGGCTGTGAATCTTTGTTAAAACATATAAAGAAAAATAATAATTTATAAACTATAATTGAAACGTTTCATATTATATCTAATTTTATATTAGAATAATATGTTTGTATTTATAAATTTTAATACATATATTTTATTACATTGTAAAGAAATATGTGTATTATTTTTTTCATAACTATGAAACGTTTCAAATATAAAATATGAAACATATTCATTTTTGTTTGACTTAAATCTAATAACAACTTTACTATATAAGCATGTCAAACAAAATGTCGATTAGAGAGTTATCAACTAAAATAGGTGTGAGTCCAAGTACTTTATCAAGAGTACTTAATCATCCTGAACTTGTTAAAGTTGAAACAAAAGAGCTTATATATAAAAAATTAGAAAAGATTGGTTATACGCTATCTGATAATAAGCGTAAACAACAAAACATGGTAATTGGTTTAACTATTTCTAATCCTAGATCTATATTTGCTTCAGCATTAATAGGATGTATTAGTGAATTACTTTCTGATACAAACTATCAATTATTAGTTTTTGACATAAAAAAAAGATTATATATAAAAAGTTATTTTGACAAACATCCTGAATATTTAAATAAAATTGATGGATTAATTATTAGTACTGCTTTAGTTGATGAGAAAGCTAAAAGTTTTTTTAAACAAAATAATATTCCACTTGTATTATTACAAACTAGATGTGAAGGTGAATTTAGTATCCATAATAATAATTTTTTAGGATGTAATGATGCTGCGCTTTATATGATTTCTAGAGGCTATAAAAATATAGGTTTTGTAAGTTGGAAACCTTTTGATGAACATATTAGAGATAGATATATGGGATTCAAATCTGCATTAGAAAGAGAAAAGATTGATTTTGATGAGAATTATCATATCAGTGTCGATTTATCTGCTGAAGGCGGATATAAAGCTACAAAATATTTAATGAATCTTAATAATCCACCAGAAGCCATTTTTTATGGATGTGATGATATGGCCGCAGGTGGCTATAGATATTTAATGGAGAATAATTATTCAATCCCTAATGATGTAGGAATTATGGGTTTTGATAATATGCATATTTCTTCAATTTTAGCCATAACAACATTAGATCAATCTATAGAATTGAAATGTCAAATTGCTGTTAATTACTTATTAAATAGGTTAAATCCTAAACACGAATTCTTATTTGACATGAGTGATGAAGTAAGCATTACACCCAAAATCATTGTTAGAGAAACATTGAAATAGATGTTATTTATATAAAAAATAGTTAACAATTATTTATTTTATTTAAAATAAATTAGTTACATATGCACAAATTATATTTAGGAGGAATTTATGAAATATGTAAAATTTGGAATTTGTACTTTTTTAATTATGATGGCTACTGCAACGGTATTTGCTAATGGTCAAGTAGAATCAACTACTGAAGTAGAAACAAAAGGTCCTGTTGAAATTGAGTATTGGACTACTCAAACTCAAACAGATAGACAATCAACTATTCAGTTATTGATTGATACTTTTGAAGTTATGAACCCTAATATTAAGGTTAAATTAGTTGCAGTTGATGAAAATGATCTTACTTCACAAATGGCTACTGCTGCTAATTCAAATACACTTCCAAGTGTTGTTGAAGGAGCTGCCGCTACAATTGTATCTTTTGGTGGGGATAACTTAATTGATGCTGATGCTAATAGTGATGTTATTAATAGTATAGGAAGAGATAAATTCTTTGATGGTGCTATTAAAGTAAATCAATCTGAAACCGGGGATGCATACGGTATACCATTTCATGGTTGGTTACAAGGTATTTGGTATAGAGCTGATTGGTTTGAAGAAGCTGGTTTAGAAGCACCTACAACTTGGGAAAGTATAGAAAAAGCTGCAAAGTATTTCTATAATCCTAATGAAAATACATATGGTATATTAGTTGGAACAAAAGCAGAAAACTTTACTGAACAATGCTTTACACCAATTGCACAAGCAAACGGTGCATCTTTATATGACAAAGATGGTAATTTAACTTTTGATACTCCAGAAATGAAAGAAGCTATTGAATATTATGGTAGATTAGCACAATATAATCCTCCTGGACCTCAAACTTGGAGAGCAAGAGATTATTATTTACAAGGTAAAATGGCAATGTTCTTCTATTCAACTTATATTATGGATGACTTATCTCTACAAGAAGTAGCATCTTCTTCATTAACAAGTGAAAACTTTAAAGATTTAGAAGGAACTCAATTTGATCCAGATTTAGCTCAACATACATCTATGGCTCCATCTATTACTAATACTGAAACAGCGTCTTATGGAACAATTGTTTCATTAGGTATTGTTGATCAAGGTGATATGGCTAAAACAGATGCAGCAAAGAAATTTGTAGAATTCTTATTTGCACCAAATTCATATATTACTTTCTTACATATGGCACCAGGTGGAATGAATCCTGTAATTAAAGGTATTGCTGATACTGATGAATTTATGAATAACAAAGTATTAACAAACTATGGCAAAGACGCAATAGTTGAAATCGTAGATGGTATGCAAGATATTAAATCCTTTGGTGTAGTTGATGGCGTTAAAATTGATGCTGCAGATAAAGTAACTGCACAACAAATTATCCCTCAAATGTTATATAAATATACACAAGAAAATTGGGATGTTGATAGTGCAATGGCTTGGGCACTTAAAGAAATAAAGAATATTGATTAATTCTTTATATAAGTTTTTCGGGAGAAGGGTAATTCCTTCTCCTATTATTCACTTACTTATTAGGAGGTAAGTAATGTCTCAGACAAAACTTACATTACAAGAAAAAGATGCAAGATTAGGTTTAAAATTAGTACTTCCATCAGTAATTATTATTGCATTATTAATAGTTTATCCAATCTTTTATAACATATATTTAAGTTTTTTTGATGTAAAATTAAATGGAGAAGCTTTTTTTATAGGATTAAAAAATTATGCTAATGTTTTAACTGATATAACATTTTGGTCAGCTGTCGGTACAACTTTTTTCTATGTTATTTCAACAACGGTTTTAACTACAATAATGGGATTAATTGTAGCATTAGTTATGAATAAAAAATTCCCAGGAAGAGCTATTGTTAGATCTTTAGTATTATTACCTTATGTTGCACCAGTTATCTCTACTGTTTATTCATGGCAATTCTTTTTTGATCCTGTAAATGGGATATTCATGCATGTAATTGTTGATGTATTACATTTATCTGATAATAGATTTAATTTAATAGCAGATCCAAAATATGCAATATGGGTTGCAGTAATATTTAGTATGTGGAAAGCATTTCCTTTTACTTATCTTATGATTTTATCTAGATTACAAAGTATTGATTTAACACTTTATGAAGCAGCTGAAATTGATGGAGCTGGTAGTATTAGAAAATTTTTCTCAATCACTCTTCCAGAATTATATTTTGTTATGGGATCAATCGTCTTATTAAGATTTATTTGGAATTTCAATAAATTTGATGAGGTCTATTTACTAACAGATAATGTAAAAGTTCTTTCTGTTTATACTTATTTCAAAGCATTCACAGGAAGTATGGATTTAGGACAAGGGTCTGCTCTAGTTGTGATTCAATTTTCATTGTTAATTGGACTAATTATTTTATATGTAAAGAAGGTTTTAAAATGGTAGGACATAGACATAAAGTTTTAAAAAATATTGGTTTTACGCTTTTAGTTATACTAATTGTATTGTTTAGTATTTTCCCATTTATTCAAATGTTATCTACATCATTAAAACATTCTTGGGACTGGGGGAATCCTTCATTAATTCCAACAGAAGTAAATACAACAGCTTATTCAGAGATTTTAGGATTAGGGGAAGAAGTTGAGATTGAAATACCTGAATCTGTTCAAAAATTATTGGATGAAACACCTAATTTAACTGATGAGCAACGAAGTGCAATAATCGATAAATATACTGATAACTCAGATGTTTTCCCTTTCTTTGAATATTTTGGAAACTCAATGAAATTTTCCTTAACGGCATCATTTTGTTCATTAATAATTGCTATATTTGGAGCTTATTCAATAGCTAGGATGAAATATAGAGGGCAGAAATTAATTCAAAGAGGTGTATTATTTGTTTATATGGTTGGAGGAATCTTATTATTAATTCCATTATATAAAATATCTACTGCTTTAGGTTTAAGTGCAACAGAAGGTGGTACTACTTTTTCATTAGTAATCATATATATGGTACAAACATTACCAGTATGTTTATATATGTTGGGTAATTCTTTCAGATCAATACCATTTTCTATCGAAGAAGCAGCTTTTATAGAAGGTTATTCTAGGTTCCAAACTATTGTTAGAATAATTATTCCATTGAGTTTTAGTGCTATTGCTACTGTTTGGGTATACTCGTTCATGATTGCTTGGAATGAATATTTATTTGCTTCAGTTTTCTTAAAATCATATACATCAATGCATACTTTACCAATTGCTCTAAAAGCATTATTTGTATCAAAGAATGCTATATGGGATAGAATAAGTGCAGCATCATTATTAACTGCAATTCCTGTTGTAATATTATTTATGTTAATTCAAAATTTCTTAACGGGAAATAAATCTGAAGGTGGAGTTAAAGAATAAAATATGAAACAATTTGATAATTCAAAAATCATAGACTTGATGACTTCAATATATTCTAAGGAAGTTGCAAATATATATGTTGATCAAATAAATGATAAAATAGAAAAACTTAAGAAAGTAGGTAAACCTTTAGTAAATAAGGATATATCAAGTAATGAAGTAATATTAATTACTTATGGAGATAGTTTATTTAATAATAAAACAAAAGAGAAAACTATAAAAACATTACATTATTTTGTATCTAAATATTTAGAAGATTCTATTAACACTATCCATATTTTACCTTTTTTCCCTTATACCTCAGATGATGGCTTTTCTATTTCTGATTATGAAAGGGTGAATCCGATATTAGGTGATTGGGAAGATATTGAATCTTTAAATAATGATTTTAAATTGATGTTTGATTTAGTTGCTAATCATGTGTCTAAAAGCCATATATGGTTTAAAAAATATCTAAAAGATGAAAAACCATATAATAATTATTTTATTACTTGTGATCCTAATGAAGATTATTCTAAGGTATTTAGACCAAGAGCACTTCCTTTATTATCTGAAGTAACCACAGAAGAGGGGATTAAAAACGTTTGGACAACTTTCTCAAGTGATCAAATTGATTTGAATTATCAAAGCCCAGAATTACTTATGGAAGTATTAGACGTTTTTTGTTTATATGTAGAAAAAGGTGCTACATACATTAGACTTGATGCAATTGCATATATTTGGAAAGAGTTAGGCACTAATTGTTTACACAATGAGGAAACTCATTTAATTATTCAATTAATTAGATTAATGGTTGATTTAGCTAATATTGATTTAAAAATCATAACAGAAACTAATGTTCCTCATAAAGAAAATATTTCCTATTTTGGAAATGGATATAATGAAGCATCTTTAGTATATAATTTTCCTCTTCCACCATTAACTTTATATACTTTTATGAGAGGAGATGCTTCAATAATTAGAAAATGGGCATCTACTTTAAAATTAAAATCAGATGAAATTACTTTTTTTAATTTTTTAGCTAGTCATGATGGTATAGGTTTATTACCAACTAAAGGATTAGTAGATGATCAAAACGTAAATCTCATGGCCCAAAAAGTTAAAGATTTAGGTGGTTTCGTTTCTTACAAAACAGAATCTAATGGAGATATAACTCCTTATGAAATGAATATTAATTTTTTTGATGCATTAAAAATCAGTGGTGAAGTAATTCAAGAAGTTGAAGTTAAACGCTTTCTTGCAAGTCAATCTATATTATTATGTTTGAAAGGCGTTCCTGGTATATATATACATAGTATAATTGGTTCTAGAAATTGGATAGAAGGTGTAAAACTTTATAAATCTAATAGATCTATAAATAGAGAAAAAATCGAAATTAATTTATTAGAAGAACATATTTGTGACGATGATAATGCAAGATCTCAAATATTAAAAGGATATAAACACTTATTGAATTTAAGAAAATCTAATGAATGTTTTTCACCAAGGGCTGAGCAAAAAATATTAGATAATTTAGATTCACGTATTTTTGGATTAGAGAGAAGTATTAATAATGAAACAATTGTTTGTTTAACAAATGTTAGTAACAGCTTTGTAGAAACAGATTATCAAAAAACTAAAATGTTGGACTCTAATACTTTTAGTGGAACTTTATCTCCATTTCAAGTGGCTTGGTTTAAAAAAGAGGAATAAATTTTGAATATATTAATGATACATTACAAAAGTGGCGGAACAGACGGTGTTTCACTTGAAATGGATAAATGGAAATTAACTCTCGAGATAATGGGTCATAAAGTATCATATTTAGCAGGAGAGATGAATAATGAAATTGTGTATGAACCTCTATTTCATACTAGTCAAATTGCTAAAGACTTTTATGCTTATTCTTTTCAAAATAAATTAGTATTTAAAGATGAAAAGGAATATAGAGAAAAAGTTAATATTGAAGTTTTAAAATGTGAGAAAATAATAAAAGAATTTATTGAAAAGAATAATATAGAATTAGTTATTGTTCAAAATATCTTTTCTGTAGCTATGAATATTAGTGTAGCTATAGCTTTAGAAAATGTATTAGCTGAGAAAAAGTTAAAAGTTTTAGCTCAACATCATGATTTCTTTTGGGAAAGAAAAGCTGGAGTAAAGTATGGTTGTGATTTTGCAAAAGAAATTGCAAATAAGTACCTACCACCTTCAAATAAAACTTATAAACATGTTGTAATCAATCAACAAGGACATGATACTTTATTAAAAAGAAAAAAATTAGAAAGTTACATTGTTCCTAATGTTTTTGATTTTAAAGCTCCATTATGGAAAATTGATGATTATAATAAAGATTTTAAAAAAGATCTAAATATTAGTGAAAAAGATATAATGTTTTTACAAGCTACAAGAATTGTAGATAGAAAAGCAATTGAATTAGCAATTGATTTAATTGCTATGATGAATAAAACAAAAGAAAAATATTATAATAAAACTTTGTACGATGGTCGTATTTTTACAAAAGGTAGTAATTTTCTTTTGGTATTAGCTGGATATGATGGTGATGATGATAGTGGTACCTATTTAAAAAGATTAAAAAATCATGCTAATAAAAATGGTGTAAAAATAAAGATAATTAGTGATAGAATTTCGCATGAAAGAAGAATAGAAAAAGATCAAAAAATATATAGTTTATGGGATACTTATGTATTTGCTGATATGATTACTTATCCATCTTATTGGGAAGGCTGGGGAAATCAATTTCTTGAAGGATTATTTAGTAAAAAACCAATAGCACTTTTTGAATATCCTGTATTCAAAAGTGATATAAAAAATAAAGGATTCAAGTACATTTCTTTAGGTGATACTTATAAAACAGATAATAAAACAGATTTAGTTTATATTGATGAAGATATTTTAAAAAAAGCATCATTACAAACTTATAATTTATTATTTGATAAAACGCTACGAAATGAAATTGTTGAAAAAAATTTTAATATTGGAGAGAAGAACTTCTCAATGGAAGCTCTTTATAAACAATTAGAATATATTTTAAAATCTTAATTAAAAAATATTTATTTTTGTGGCACTGTATTATATTTTAGTAAATACAGTGCCTTTTTATTATTCATCTAATAATCTTAATAATTTATAATAAAACTTATTAACTATATTAAAATTATTTCTATCATTAACTTGTTTTAAATCTTCTATTAATTCTAATAAAGAGAATAAAGAATCATTTAAAGCTTTTGAATAATCTCTTGCTGGTTCAAAATAAAAAACACCATTTTTTGAAGCATGCAATTTAATAAAATAATATTGATTATTACCATGAGGAGTTAATTTTAAAATTTTATTAAAATTAGAAATAATTTCATCTACATTTTCAAAAGTATAATTATTCATTGGAACAAAAGAAATATCATTTTTAGGATTATTAAATTTATCAGCTAAGGCAAAACAAGCATATAAAGAACTGTTTTTTTGAATAATTCTTCCTTGATAAACAACTTCAGCTCTAATATTTTGAATTGGCTTTTTACTATTATAGTGTTTTCTTGAAAGATAAGATAAATCATTGTAAGGAATTTGAGCAATTTTAATTTCTTTTTTACCTTTTTTATGTTTAAAAATCTTAAAGTTTTTATTATATATAGTAATTGAACCACCTTTTAAAGTTGCTTCATCAAATTTCTTTGTTTTCTTTTTATTTTTCTTATTACCTTTTTTAGAATCCAATGTTTCTAATTTGTTTTCTAGTTCATACTTTAATCCCTTCTCAATATCATCTAGCCAATTTTCTTGAATAGGGGATACGCTTCTAGCGAATAATCTTGAAGTTTGAACTAATTCACCAGCAACAATGTATTTAGGTAAATTTCTAAAATCAGCAGATCCTGGATGAATAAAAATTTGATTTGCAAATAAAGTGTTATACATATAACCATATTCTTTAATACAAATAAATTGTTTTAATCCGCTTGCTATACAACATATATAATCATGCATAGACCCATTACCAGTTAATGGGATATTATTTTCACTTACAATTTCACCTAATTGTTCAACAATATGTGCAATCTCTTGCATTGATTGATAATCAAGGAAATTAGTTTTACAAAATTCCATTCTATCAGTTTTAGCTTCAATTGAAATATATGTATTAAAAAGAGTCAAATAACTCGCAAAGTCACCATATCTATCATTGTTAAAAGCTTTATGTGCTGCTCTTGCCTCTTCAATTTTATCAGGTGGTAAAACAAAAGGGGTTTTAGAAGATAAAAATGCTATAGCAATTAGAACTTCATTAATAACAGTTGGATAATTAAATATAGCTTCTACTACTACTCTTGAGTGTCTAGGGAGCAAAGGGAATTTAACCATAAATTCACCAATATTAGTTAATCTACGAGTTTCATCTATTGCATTAATAATTTTTAAAGTATGTTCAGCGCTCTTAATAGCAGATTTATTTGGTCTTGTTATAAAAGGAAAATGTTCATAATCAAATATACCTAAATCACTCATTCTAAGAACTACTTCACTTAAATCAGTTCTTAAGATTTCTTCTAGAGTAAACATATCCCTAGTTTCATATGATTTCTTTGAATATAGTCTAAAACATTTACCACTTCTAGTTCTACCCGCTCTTCCTCTTCTTTGCATAGCACTAGATTTAGAAATGGGAAGAGTTACTAATGAGGATGTAAAATTCTTTTGATTGTAAAAATTAATTTTAGCTAAACCTGAATCAATAACAGTTGAAATATTATCAATAGTAATAGAAGTTTCAGCAATATTTGTTGCAACTACAACTTTTGTTTTATTTTTAGGAGTTGGTGTAAATACTGATTCTTGTTCCTCTTTACTCAATCTACCGTATAGAGGATATATAATTAAATTTTCCTTTGGATCATTTTTTATTAATGCTTTTACACAATTTTTAATATCAAATTCTCCTGGTAGAAAAATTAATATATCACCGCTTTCATTATTTGAATTTTCACTAACTAATTTAACTATTCTATTATTTAAAATATCATTATTACTATAGTTTTCATTAAAATAAAATTCTTCAATAGGGAAGAGTTTTGATTGAATAGATACAACAGGGCAATTATCAAAAAAGTGTGAAAACTTTTTTGTATTAATAGTAGCTGAAGAAATAATTACTTTAAAATCAGGCCTTTGATTCATTACTTGTTTCAACATACCTAATATAAAATCAATATTTAAAGATCTCTCATGAGCTTCATCTACTAAAATAACAGAATAGTTCTTTAATAATGGGTCAGATTTTAATTCCATTAATAATATACCATCAGTCATAACTTTTATTTTTGTTGAAGATGTAGTTGTGTCACTAAAACGCATTTTATATCCAACAAAACTATTTTCATCTTCAACTTGTTTTTTAATAAAATCACAAACAGATAAAGTTGCGATTCTTCTTGGTTGTGTAATACCTACACATAAATTATTATCAAACCCGGCTTCATGTAAAATAATTGGGAGTTGAGTTGTCTTACCTGATCCGGTAGGACTTTCAACAACAATTACTTGATTTGAGTTTAAACTATCTATAATTTCTTGCCTGTGTTGATAAACAGGCAAATGACTCATGTCTTTCATTAATTTCCTTTGATGATTTTTATTGCTTCTTCAATAGTAATGTGATTAATAGTTTCTCTTGTTTGAATATTTTTAAGAGTAAATGTATTATCACTAATTGTTTCATCATTTAACATTATACCATAATTTATTGAGTTTTTCTCTGCATATTTAAACTGTTGTGGTAGTTTTTTATTTATTAAATATGAATCCACTCTTATATTATTTTCTCTAAGCTTTGTAGCAATCATTGTTCCAATTGGATAAAAGTCTTCACCTTTATTAAATATAATTACATCAGAAGAACTAGAACCCTTAATAAGTGGACTATCAAGTTCAACTAAAGCACTCAATAATCTATCTAAGCCAATAGAAGAACCAACTCCAGGAAGTTCATTTTTAGTATAAAGAGAAGCTAAGTTATTATATCTTCCACCACTACAAACTGAACCAAAATTTGGTAAATCTGTTAAGAAAGTTTCATAAACGATACCAGTATAGTAATCTAAGCCTCTAGTAATTGAAGGATCTAATATAAAATGATCTGCTATTTCTGCTTTTTTTAGGTAGTTATAGATTTCTGTCATTCTAGTTGTATGTTCAACTTCTCCACCACTTAAAGCAGATAATCTTGAAACAGTTTGTAAGAAAGTTTCATTTTCATCATACTTAATATAATCAAGAATTAAATTTGCTTTCTTTTCATCATTACTTATTTCAATTAAAATATCTCTAACTTTATCTTCACCAATTTTTCTAATTTTATCTACAGCTCTTAATATTTCTACACTATCATCTAATAATTCTAAGTGTTTTAAAAATGAATTAAACAATCCTCTATGAGCTACATGGAATTTATAATTATCAATTCCTAGTTTAGAAAAAGAGTGATTCATCATAGCTAATATTTCGAAATCTGCTTCGCTATTATCAACACCAACTATATCAAAGTCACATTGATAGAATTCTCTAAATCTACCTTTTTGAGGTTTTTCGCCTCTCCAAACTTTATTGATGTGATATCTTTTAAAGGGAAAAGATAAATCATTAAAATTAGCTGCTAAAAATCTAGCAAAAGGAACTGTTAAATCAAAACGTAGTGCTACTTCTCTTTTCCCGTTATCTTGGAAATGAAAAATTTGCTTATCTGTTTCTCCTCCACCTTTACCAAGTAAAACTTCAGTATATTCTAAAGCTGGAGTATCGATAGGTACAAATCCGAATGAAGAAAAAAGACTTTCTAATTTGTTTATTATTCTTCTTTTTTGAATTTCTATAGTTGGTAATGAATCAGAAAAACCTTTTAATACTTTAGGTTCGATAATCTTTTTTTTTGTAGACATGTATTTACTCCAAGAATTTTTGTAAATGTTAAGTTTTTTTATATAAATTTATAAATTATTTATACTAGAATAATTTATTTTATTCAATTAGAAATATATTATATAATCCTAAAGATTAATAAGTTTTGTTGAATATGCATCTATTACTTTACAAAAAGCTATTAATCATTGTATGCTCAAATAGTTAAAAATAAAAAAGAATTTGTTATAAATTCTACATGAGATAAAATTAATGCTAATTAGATATAAGAAAGATTCAAAAGGCAACAGCATTCCATTTGCTAAAATATATACAAAAGATGAACATAAAATAGATATTTCATTAATAGATAGGGATGCTTATCGTGCAGTAAAGAAATTACAATCCACTGGTGCTGAAGCATACATAGTTGGTGGCGCTGTTCGTGATTTAATGTTAAATAAAAATCCTAAAGATTTTGATATAACTACAAGTGCCTCTCCTAGACAAATACATAAACTATTTTGGAACTCAAGAATAATAGGAAAAAGGTTTAAATTAGTACATTTAGAATACGGAAATAAAATATTAGAAGTTTCAACTTTTAGATCTGATGAAGAAAACTTTGGCATTAATAACAATGTTTTTGGTACTGTAGATCAAGATGCAAAAAGAAGAGATTTTACTATTAATGCTTTATATTATGATCCTATAAATGAACAAGTTTTTGATTTTAATGATGCAATGGAAGATTTTAAAAAGAAACGAATTTCATCAATAATAGATTTAAAAACCAGTTTTACTGAAGATCCTGTGAGAATGCTTAGAGCAATAAAATATAGTATCACTACAGGTTATAGATTAAGATTTAATATAAAAAGAGCAATAAAAAATAACCATAGTGAATTATCAAAAGTTTCAACTAGTAGATTGACTGAAGAAGTTAATAAAATTTTAGCCTCTGGCTACAGTAGAGATATTTTTATAAAATTACAAAAATATAAACTACTAGTATATTTGTTACCATGTTTTAATATATATGCATCATTAGACAGCGTTCAAAATAGCTTACTAGAATTAGATTATAAAGTACGACAATATAAAAATGGTGAAATTGATGAAGTTGCTCGTCATATTATGCTTTTACACTTGGTAAAAGAATTAATTATATTCAGTGATGAAGGATTAACTCAAAGAGAACGTTTTAAAGAAACTTTTAGACAAATTAAAGTCTTAATTTCTCCAATGACTCCAAGTAATTATGAAGTCGAGCTATGTTGTGCACAATTATTAAAAATGAAAGGTTATAAAGTTCCTAAAGGCTGTGTTAGACATCCTAAATCTAACAAAAATAATGTTAATTTTGAAAGAAGAAGGAAGTATTCATCTAATAAAAAACGTAATGTAAAAAAGTACGAAACAGCTAAAAGAAAGAAAAAACCAATTACTCAAACAACAAATTAGTTCCATTCTTCCATTTCAATAAATACTCTAGCAATAAAAATAGAACCATATTTTTCTAAAGATTCTGAAATATATTCTTGAAGTTCACCTAGAGATATTTTCATCATATGTTTTGAAGGGATTCTTAACTTAATTGATAAAGAATACCCTTCATCAATTATTTTAGCATTTAATTTAACTACTTTGATTGCTGGATCAAATTCATCTAAACAGTGTATAACCATTTGAATTAAACTAGCTTCAGTTAATATTGTTTTATTAAATTTTGTAAATTCTGGTCTTACAACTGTTTTTTCAAAAACTTTAGATCTTTTCCATGGTCTAAATATCTTTCTTGTAAATAAAACTTTCATAGAATCTATAACAATCTTTGGAGAAGTTCTTGTAATTTCAATTGAAGGAACTGGTATAACATGCTTACCTTCAGTGAAACGAATTCTCATAGCTGTATCAATTTCATCTTTTGTTGCTATATCTCCAATATTAAAAATTTTATCCGGTTGGGGTAGTGATAATCTAGTTGATATTTTTCTTACCATTTTTTCACTCGTGCCAATTATTAATATTTTTCTATAACGTTCCTTTTTTAAAGCTTCTATTACGCTGTTATAGTGATCATTATCATCAAATACTGCTGTTCTAACAGCAGCAATAAATGTTAAATCTTGTTTTGCGCTTTTACCCGCTAATAATTTATTTCCTTTTATTAATAGTCCATCATCAATTATTAAGTCTATATTATATTCTTCAGCTAGCATTTTAGATCTAAAGCTTTTGCCTGTACCGCTTTTACCAACTAAAGCGTAGACTTTTGTGCCTCCTATTTTCCAAAATGCATATTTAAAAATTCGATTCATATTTGATATTATAACTATAGATCTTAATTTTTAAAACTATTTTATAAAAAAATATAAAAATATAGAGTTAATCACAAGTAAAATATAATCTATTTGTTATATATAATAAATTGATTTATAAAAGGGGAAATATATAGAAAAATAAATAATAAAATATCGATTTTTTTTTGAACAAATAATTTAAATGTGTACTTGAAAATGGTTCTTATAAGCTTTATTATTACCAAAGTATTGTATTAATTATCCTTTTTTCACAAAAAAAAGGAATGTCTTATTTATAATACACAAATATATCAATTAATATTCAAATTGGGAAAAAATAAGGAGCCTAAAATGCCTAAAGACGTTCTTACGTTTAAAAGAGGTGGAGTGCATCCTAAAGATCAAAAGCAATTCTCTAAGGATAAAAAATTAGAAAAATTGCCTATACCTTCTTTAGTTGTTGTAAGTTTATCTCAACATTTGGGAGCCCCAGCAAAACCTTTAAAAAAAGTCGGTGATGCTGTATTAAAAGGGGAAAAAATTGGAACTGCTTCAAGTTTCATCAGTGCAGAAGTACATTCTCCTGTTTCTGGGGTAATTAAGAAAATCATTAAACAAAGACTTGCAAACAGTGTAGTAGCTGATGCTTACATTATTGAAGTTGATCTAGATGCAGAAGAAATTGCTTTTGAAAGAGTAAACTATAGTAGTAAAACAGATGAAGAGTTATTAGCTACTATTAAAGATTTAGGTATTGTTGGTCTTGGGGGAGCAACTTTTCCATCTCATGTTAAGTTTATGATTCCAAAAGGTAAGTTTGTAGAATATCTTGTTATCAATGGTGTTGAATGTGAACCATATTTAACTAGTGACTATAGAACAATGCTTGAGAGAAGTGAAGAAGTTTTAGAAGGTATAATGATTGCCAAAAGAGTTTCAAAAGCTAAAGAAGTAATTATTGGAATAGAACAAAATAAAATGGATGCAGTTGAAAAACTTAGATCTGTAATTAAAGAAAAAAACTATCCAATCAAAGTTCAACCTTTAAAAATGAAATATCCTCAAGGTGATGAAAAACAACTTTTAAAAGCAACTATAAATAGGGAAATTCCTAGTGGTAAATTACCATTAGATATTGGTGCAGTAGTAGCAAATATTGGTACTTGTTATGCAATATATGAAGCTGTTGCTCTAAATAAGCCATTATTTGAAAGGGTTGTTTGTGTAACTGGTGAATGTGTAAATGAACCAAAAAATCTAATTGTTCCTATTGGTACCCCAATTTCTACTTTAATTGATTACTGTGGTGGTTTTAAAGAAGATCCAGATAAAGTAATTAGTGGTGGCCCAATGATGGGCTTTGCTTTTGCCGATTTAGAACTTCCAGTTCTAAAAGGAACTAGCGGAGTTATTTGCATAAAAGAAAATAATAAAGCTATTGAAACTGCATGTATTTCATGTGGTAAATGTGTTGATGCTTGTCCTATTGGTTTAATGCCTACAATGTTATATAGAAATATTAAAAATGGTAACTATCAAGTTGCTCTAGATAAATATTCCTTAATGGATTGTAAAGAATGTGGTAGTTGTGCTTATGTTTGTCCTGCACATATTCCGCTTGTTCATGCATTTAAAACAGGTAAAAAATTAGCAAGGAGAAAAAAATGAGAGTAAAAGTTACATCGTCTCCTCATTTTCATAGCAAAAATTCAACAAAATCAATTATGTGGAGTGTTAGTCTTGCACTTGCACCTGCAGCTCTTTGGGGAGTATATGTATTTGGATTGAGAGCATTATTGGTTTTATTAGTTTCAATTGTATCTAGTTGTCTATTTGAATATTTACTTGGATTATCTGATAAAGGTAAAAATATAAAAGAAAGCAGTTTAGTTGATGGCTCTGCATTTTTAACAGGATTGTTGTTAGGAATGAACTTAAGTCCTACAGTACCATTATTTATTATAATCTTAGCTAATGCTTTTGCAATTGTTGTAGTAAAATGGACTTTTGGTGGTCTTGGAGCAAACTGGATGAATCCAGCTCTTGCCGGTCGTGTATTTGTATTCTTTAGTTTTACATCAGCTATGAGTAATTATACTGTTCCTAAAACTTTAACGATGGTTGATTCTGTTGGTAGTGCAACTCCTTTATCCTTTGTTAAAACGAGTTTAAGTGCAGGAGTTACTAATTTAAATCCTTCTGAAATATTAAGTAATGCATCTTATCCAACAACAAATTTTGCAAATAATATTGCAAATTCAACTGGTTTATCACCTTATGCAGTTGATGCTTTCTTCGGAAATATTGGTGGTTGTATCGGTGAAATTAGTGCTTTCTTACTTATTTTAGGTGGAATTTACTTATTAGCTAAAAAAATAATTAGTTATCATATTCCGGTTTATTATATTTTATCATTTTCCTTATTAACTTGGGTTTTTGGTGGTGTAAGAGATAATTTAGGATTATTTAATGGTGAAGTAATTTCACAAATTTTCTCAGGAGGATTAATGTTAGGTGCAATATTTATGGCAACTGACATGGTTACATCTCCAATTACTAAAAAAGGTAAAATTATTTATGCTATCGGATGTGGGTTTTTCACATTTTTGATTAGATATTTTGGCTCTTTACCAGAAGCTGTATCTTTAGCAATTATTTTGATGAATATTGTGACTCCTACTATTGATAGATATATTATTCCAAAGAAATTTGGATTCGTAAAAAAACAAAAAGCTAAGGAGGTAAAATAATGAAAGAATATTTTAAAACCTCTATAGTTTTAGCTATCATCTGTGCATTTGCAGCAATAATTTTATCTGTATTAAATGGTGTAACAAAACCTATAATTGTAGAGTATGAAAATCAAAAGACATTAGATGCATTACAAGCTGTAAGTAATAATTTAGTTATTAGTGATGAATATACTGAAGTTAAAAATAATGATTTAGTTAATTACTATTATGATCTAAGTGAAAAAAACAATTTAAAGGGATATTTATTAAGTTTAAATGCAGTAGGTTATGGAGGAACTATTTCATTAGTTGCTTCTTATAATATGGAAGGTGAAGTATTACAAGCAAAAGTTGTAAGTAATAGTGAGACTCCAGGACTTGGTAAAAAGAGTGAAGAAGATTGGTATATGACTAAATATTTAAATAAAAGCGTTGTACCAACTAAAAAAACTCAATTAACTAGTGACGAAGCTGCTGCTATTAGCGGTGCTTCAATTACCTTTGCAGCAATTGGTAAATCCTTATCAGAGGGTAGTGACTTTGTTAAAGGCTTAGGGGGTAATTAATGAAGAAAGATCATAAAAAAGAATTTACAAAAGGTATAATTAAAGAAAATCCAACTTTTGTATTATTATTAGGATTATGTCCAACCCTTGGTGTTACTACAATGGTATCAAATGCTATTGGGATGGGTTTTAGCGTATTATTTGTATTAACTTGTAGTAATATTATGATTAGCTTGCTTAGAAAAGTTATTCCAGATTCTGTAAGAATCCCAAGTTATATTGTAATTATTGCATCTTTTGTTACTATAATCGAAATGGTATTACATGCTTTTGTTCCCGATGTTTATACAGCACTTGGTGTTTTTCTACCTCTTATCGTAGTAAACTGTATTATTTTAGGTAGAGCTGAAGCATTTGCTAGTAAAAACACTATATTTGATTCAATTTTAGATGGTTTAGGAATGGGTATTGGATTTACTCTTGCTTTAATCTTAATTGCATCTATTAGAGAAATTTTTGGATCAGGAACTATTACACTTTTCCCTATGGGCTCATTTGATGGTGTAATTGAAATTCCTATATTAAATAAATGGCCAATCAGAGTTATGACTTTAGCTCCTGGTGCATTATTATTGATGGGATATTTAAAAGCATATTTAGTTTTTACTAATAATAGAAAAGCTAAGAAGGAGAAACTTGCATGACCTATATAGCTATTTTAATAACATATATATTTATAAGTAACTTTATTTTAGTACAATTTTTAGGAATGTGTCCTTTTATTGGTGTTTCTAAAAATAGTGAAAGTGCACTTGGTATGGGTATGGCTGTAACCTTCGTTACTTCCATTGCTTCTGTAATTACATGGAGTGTTTATCAATTTTTATTACTTCCTTTTCAACTTGAATATTTAAGAACAGTATCTTTTATTTTAGTTATTGCTTCATTAGTTCAATTAGTAGAATTAGTTATAAGAAAAATTAGTCCTCCTTTATATAAAGCTTTAGGTATCTTCTTACCATTAATTACAACAAACTGCGCTGTATTAGGTATTGCTATAATAAATATTGATGAAAAATATACTTGTTTAGAATCTTTCTTCGGTGGTTTAGCTGCTGGTTTAGGTTTTACATTAGCAATTGTTTTAATGAGTAATATTAGAGAAAAATTAGATTTAGCACCTGTTAGAAAGAGTTTTAAAGGTGTTCCAATTGCTTTTGTGTCTGCCGGATTAATGGCTTTAGCATTTATGGCATTTGATAAATCATTATTAATGAATTTACATTTAGTATAAGAGAGTAAAAAATGAATATATTATTAGCATTTTTAGTAATAACTATAATGGGGTTAATACTCGGTATTGGCCTTGCTTTTGCAGCAAAAAAATTAGCTGTTGCAAAAGACCAAAAACAAATAGATATTGAAAATGCACTTCCTAATGCAAATTGTGGCGGATGTGGTTATCCAGGATGTGCTGGATATGCTGAAGCTTGTGCAAAAGGGGAATGTGCATTAAATTTATGTGCGCCAGGTGGCAGTGAAGTAGCTAAAAAGATTGGCGAAATTATGGGCCAAGTTGTAGAAACAAGTGATGTAAAAAAAGTAGCTTATGTTTTCTGTAATGGGGATTGTGATAAAACCAAAAAAGATTTTGATTATGAAGGTATTACAGATTGTAATGCAGCAGCTTTATTATTTGATGGCGATCTTTCATGTAAAGAAGGCTGTTTACAATTAGGATCATGTATTGAAGTTTGTCCTGTTGATGCAATTAGCAAAAAAGAGAACGGACAAATAGAAGTTGACCCTAAATTATGTATCGGATGTGGAAAATGTGTTGATATTTGTCCACATAATGTTATAAAACTTATTGATGATAATAGTGAATACGTAGTAAAGTGTAATAACCACGATTCTGGAGCAATTGTTAGAAAAATTTGCGATGCGGGTTGTATAGGATGCCAAATATGTGTTAGAAAGTTCCCTGAGTCAGGATGTTCTATGGATGGTTTCTTATCTGAATTTGATAATTCAAAACCTCATTCACAAATTGAAGAAGCCGCAAAAGCATGTCCTAAGAATTGTATAGTAAAAAGAAAATAAGGAGTTACACTTAGAACATGTCATATATAGTTGGAGCTTATTCTCAATTAGCTGAGGGAACTTCTAATGAAGTTTTCGAACATATTTTAAATACTACTTTACAACCTTTGTTAACAGAGGTTTATACAAGAGAAGATGCTTTTTTACAACTATATCTAGGTGGAGCTGTTTTACAATGGCTTGAAATAAAGCACTGTGAAGCTAATCTATTAATAAAAGATTTATCAAAATCTAATAAAATAGATATGATGACAGGAAGCTTTCATCAAGCCATTTTACCAATTGTACCTTCAGCAGATAGAGTTTCTCAAATTGAAAGAACAACTGCACTAATAACAAAAAAATTTAAAAAGCTTCCTAAAACTTTTTGGTGTTATGGAGAGATTTGGGATCCGTCTTTAATAAGTTGTTTAAGTTTAAGTAAAATTGAAAAAATTATTATTTCTTTAGATAACAAAGAAACATTTCAAAATAGATTAAATAAACCTTTTAAAATGCAAGAAATTGGGAAAAGTGTAGATGTTATTCCAATTGATACAAGAATTAGTAAATTAGTACATGATTTTGGTTTACAAAAAATAACTTTTGAAGAAATGTTTTTAGAAATAAAAAACTTAAATGATAATTCTATTCAAGTAGTAATGATAAATTTAAATCAATTATGCCAAGGACAAATTACAAAAGAACAGGTTAATTTATTATTTTCTTATCTTTTTGATAATTGTGAAAAGTCTTTTGATAAAATTTATAATAAAAATCAACTAGAATTAGGTTATTTAGATAAAGGTTGGTATGGTTTTGATGCACTAGTTTCTAAGAAATCTATACAAGGTGAATTATATCAAGATGAAAGCTTAAATTTTTTATATAATAGAATTATTTCTCTAATAGAAGTTGCGAAATTATATAAGAAAAATAGAGATATCAAAAGAAGGATTTCTAAAATAATTCCTAAACTCCTTTGTGGAGCGCCTTATATATATGATTCTAATGCTTCAATTTTAAAAGGATCTATACGTTCTAATATTTATAAGTCTATTATCGAATTAGAAAAATTATTAATATCTTTAGAAGATTTTACATATCCATTAATACAAGATATAGATAAAGATGGAGAAAATGAAGTTTTTTCTGGTGGTAAAAACTTTAATGCATTAATTGATTCTAAGGGTGGAAGTTTATTAGAATTAAAATATTTTCCAGCTAAATACAATTATATAAATTCTTTATTACCATACAATATTAGTAATAAAAATGATAATTTAGCTATTTCAGGAAAAAAACAAAAGTTATTTTCTGATGTACTTTTAGATAAAGATTTTGATTTAACTTCTTATTCAATGAAAAGTAATAAACTCAATGAATTAAAATATAATATAAAAATAAATGATAATAAATTTACAAATTTTTCATTAACATCTCAAGAAAAATATTCATTAGGAATTAACTTCAAAAAAGATTATAAATTTAGTTCTAATGAAATATCTTTATTATATAGAATAAAAAATAATTCTTCACATAGAAAAATCTTTAAAATAGGTTTAGAAATGCCATTAAGTTTTTTCCCTTATGATGATATAAATATATTATTTAATAATGAAATAAATGCTGATGAATTAAACAATGTTTATAAAGATGTTAATAGTATAAAAATAAAAGATAAAAAGAATAAAACTAACATAAGTATTAGTTTTGATAAAACAAGTGAACTCTTTTATAAAAATTCTTATCTAAACACTTTAACTGTTCTAGGTGATGAAAAATTATATCAATTTACTTTATTTTTACCTTGCTGGGATATATCATTAAATAGTAAAGAAGAAAAAGAAATAAATATAATATTTAGAATAGCTAGAAATAATTAGACTTTGGAGCAAAAAATGTTTATAGAAAAAAAATCAATCTTATTAGATATAGAAAATGACGCACAAAAAATATGGGGGCGTCTTTGAAAACTCTAATATTTTAGAAAAAATTAAAAAATTAGAGAATGAAACAGCAAGCCAAGATTTTTGGACAAAGAATCCTAATCCTGAAATAATATTTTCAGAACTAACAGAATTAAAAGAAAGCTATATTCCTTGGAAAGAATTATTAACTTCAATCAATGATTTAAAAGATTTAATTGAATTATATGAAGTTGAAGATAATCCTGATGATATTGATGGAATAATTAATGAAATTAATACTCAAATCTCTGATATAGAAAATACATACAATCCTTTACGAATAAAAACATTATTAGACGAAAAATATGACAAAAATGACTGCTATTTAACAATCCACTCGGGTTCTGGTGGAAAAGATGCAAGTGATTGGGCAAATATAATGTTGAGATTATATTTACGTTGGTGTGAGAAAAAAGGATATAAGACTAAAATAATTGATATCCAAGAAGATCAAGGTGGAATTAAAAGTGCTACAGTTGAAGTTAAGGGTGAATATTCTTTTGGTTATTTAAAAGGGGAAGTTGGAGTTCATCGACTAGTTAGAATTTCTCCATTCGATTCTCAAAAAAGAAGACACACTTCTTTTTCTTCAGTATATGCAACCCCTGTAATTGATGATGATATAGAGATATCTATAAAGCCTGATGATTATCGCTTAGACACATATCGAGCAGGTGGAGCTGGTGGTCAACATGTTAATAAAACAGATAGTGCAGTAAGAATTACTCATTTTGAATCTGGGATAGTAGTTCAATGTCAAAATGAACGCTCACAGCTAATGAATAAAGAATTGGCTTTTAAAATGCTTAAATCTAAACTATATGCATATTATGAAGAAAAAAGAAAAAAAGAGCATGAAGAAAATGCTATAAAGAAAAAAGAAATTACATGGGGTTCTCAAATCCGAAGTTATGTATTTCAACCATATACAATGGTAAAAGACCATAGAACAAATGCTCAAAATACTAATACAAATGCAGTAATGGATGGAGAAATAGATTTATTCATTGAAGCTTATTTACAATGGCTACATGAGGAATAAATAATGAAAAAATACTTTATCATTTGTTTATTATTTTTTTCAACCCAATTATTATTTTCAGCAACTAAATCAAATGAAACAACTTTTGATATATCTTGTGCATTAATAATGGGTTCAGATGAAATATCTGAAATATTAAACAGTGGTAAAGTAAATGATATCTTAAATAATTCAAATGAAATTAAATTTTCTAATTATGAATCAAATAATATGGATTATATATATTCATTGTGTGAAACCTATATATCTTCGTTAGCTTTAAATGAAAATTTTATACAAATAAAAGAAAATAATCTTAATAACGAACAGCAAATTGAATTAAATAAAGATATAGAAAAAAAGTATAATTCTTATTCAACTGATTTAGATGTTGAGGAAATTGAAAATATAGATGATTTAATAAATACTAAAATTATAGAATCTACAATAGAATCTATAAAACCTAAATTCACCAAAATTGACAATTCTTATCCATTTAATTTATTATCATCATCTAATAATGATAAAATTATAAGTTCTTTATTAAATTATTATAATAGTGATGCTTTTTTATTAATTTCATTTGAAGATATCAGCAGTTATAAACAATTAAAAATTGAATATGTTGATAAAGAAAAAAGAGATATTATTTTTAATGAAATTATAATTAACAATCAAATAACTAAAATTGAAGCTAAAATCTTAAGTAGTTTTGTTAATTATTTTAATGATAAGTATAGTCTTTGTAATTTAAATAATATAAAAAATGTAACCTCCATTTACGATATAAAAGATATTTCAAAAGAAAGATTAGAAAAGAGTGAAGAAAATGAATTTGATAATATAAAATTAAGAAATAAAGATCTTTCTCAAATAAATATTAATAATTCATATATATTATTAGAGAAAGAAATCCATTTCCTTCAGGTTAACAATAATTATATTTCTCAAATAATTAAAATCGATATTGATAGTGATATTTTTACTATAGATTATATAGGTGAAATCGAAGATATAGATTCTTTAAATTTGATATCACAAAATGGAATTTTAGACTATTATATAAATGGATCATATATTGATAGTGCTAACTCAGTCATTTTAGATGATGTAGAGCTACCTTTTTATCTAGAAGCTAAAAAAGATGGATTTGAACCATTATTGTATCAAATTGAAGATAGTGTAGATAGTATTAAATTTAATCTAACTCCTATTTGGCAATCAAAGAATGAAGTAATTGATAAAGCTCAAAAGAATTTTTATTCTTCTTTACTATCATATGTAATAATAAGCTTTACAACTTTATCTATAAATAATATAAATAATGCTATAGATAACAATGAAATAGAATCTACTATTGATGTATTCTCTTCTTCAATAAAGATTCTAAGTACTATCAATATTTTTAATAAGTTGATTTCTTATATAAAAATAGCTACTAATTAAGAAAATAATATGGAGATAACATGTTTGAAAAATTCGGGGCAAAATTAAAAGCCTTATTAAATACTAAAAAACTAGATGAAAGTTTTTTCGAAGATTTAGAAGATTTATTAGTTGAAGGTGATTTAGGAGCATCCATGGCAATGGATCTTTCGGATAAATTACGTGCTAGAGCAAAAGAAGAAAAATGTGATTCACAAGAAGGTCTTCAATTAATATTGAAAGATTTATTAAAAGGTAAAGTAAAACCTTATACTTTTCCAGTTGATAAAGAACAATTAACTGTTGTTTTAGTTTTAGGAGTTAACGGAGTTGGTAAAACAACATCAATTGCAAAAATAGCTAATAAGTATAACAATGATAAATATAATGTTGTTCTTGCTGCAGCGGATACATTTAGAGCAGCAGCAATCGATCAATTAGAATTACATGCAAATAGACTTGGTGTTAGAATAGTTAAGCAAAACAATGGCAGTGATCCAGGTGCTGTAATATTTGATGCAATAACAAGTGCTCAATCTAAAGGAGATCATTTAATTTTAGCTGATACAGCTGGTAGAATGCATAATAAAGATAATTTATTAAGAGAACTTAAAAAAATCGATAAAATTATTAAAACTAAAGGGATTGATGAAGCTCATTATAAGAAAATATTAGTAATTGATAGTACCACAGGTCAAAATGGGTTCTCTCAAGCAAAATTATTTGATGATGCTGTTAATTTAGATGCAATTATTTTATCTAAATATGATAGTGCAGCTAAAGGTGGTACTTTAGTACAAATTGGAGAAAAATTAAATTTACCAGTTGCCTATGTAGGAGTTGGTGAATCATATAATGATATCAAGCCATTTGATGAAGAAGAATTTTTAAATTCTTTAATTGGGTTAAATTAAAACATAACATGAAAAAAAAAGCCTTTTTAGTTGGTCTATATTCATTAATACTATTTAGTTTATTTGCTGATACTTTTAATTCCAATCTTATTGGACAAAAGTTGGGTGAATATACTAATAAAAGTGAATATTATTTAACTGAAGAGGCCTCAAATAATATAATTACTCAAAAACTTTTTCATGGCAATGAATTAATTGATACAACAATAATAGAAGAAATAGATTCTGTTAAAACAATTACTAAAAAAAGAGATATTTTTTTTTCTATTCAAACTTATTCTAATAATTTAATAGTTAGTGAAGAAAATAATAATTTTTCTGTTTTATATAATTATAAAGATAATTTATTAATTTCAAAAGTTGAAAAAGATAAAAATTTAAATACTATAATCTATAAATATTTATACGATTCCAATAATAAATTAGCAGCAATAATAAAAATTTTTAACAATGATGTAGAAACTAATTTTTTTACTTTTGCTAAAGATAATCTAAATATTACAGTCACTAACAATAATAAAAATTATCAAGAATCAAGCATTATTAATGGTGTAATAAATTCAATAGAATATGAAAATGACGAATTAATTAATAATATAGAGATTGAAAATAAAAATGATGATGAAACTATACTAATTAAATCAGATACAAATCATACAATAAAGGAATATTATAAATCTGGAATATTAACAAAAATAGAATCCTATATTAATGATCAATTAATTAATGTAAGTGAATTTGAATATGATGATAATTACATATTAATTCAAGAAATTATTATTGAAAATGTTTATAATAAATATTCAAATAAAATATCAAGTATTAATAAGACTATAACAACCTATAAAAATAGTAATATACAAAAAGTTGAGAATTATGAAAACAATGTATTAGTTAGTGACTATTCTTATCAAGGCAATTTAAAAATAGAGAATATATATGAAAATTCTAAACTATATTGTACTATTACTTTAGAAAATGATAAAATAATAGATATTCAATATAGAGAGGTAAGTGATGATTTTTAATATTGCAAAGCGATATACTTTTTCAAAAAAGAATCGTCATAGATTGACTTCAATAAGAATTGCATTAGGCCTCTTATTTTCAACACTAGCTCTTAATGTAATATTAGCTTTTATGATAGGGCTTCAAGATAAAAAGTTTTCTTTAATAAAAGAATATCAATCATTTGATGCAATTTTAGAGCTAGAAGAAAATACTGATGTAGATGAATTATTAAATGATTTAAATTCTAGTAATGATATTAATTTTGCATTTAAATTTATAGAAGTTCCAACAATTATAAGAAACAGTGATAATTCTCAGTTTATTGGTACTATAAGAGCTTTTAAAGAAGAAGATTTTAATAATTTATCATATTCCTTGATTAAGGGTGACTTTGATTCAGGTGGTATTATTTTAAGCTATTCTACAATACAAAATACTAACTTTTCTTATTTAAAACCTATTGATTTAACAATTTTAAAGAAAGGAAAAGTTGTAACAGTTGTCCCATATCAAAAAGAAGATGAAATTTCAGCAGTATATTTTACTCCGATGAAAGATTTCAATAATTATTATGCAATTATGGATTATGAAATATTAAAACAATATGCTCCTTATGCAGAAGATCAAATTGGAATTTTTGGTAATTTAGAAACTATAAATGAAATAGTTGATGAAAAAGCAATTGTAAATACTTGGATAGATCAAAATGAAAGTTTATATGCTGCTATGAAACTTGAACAATATCTAATGTATTTAACATTATCTATTATGAGTTTAATTATTTTAATTCAATTATATAATAGTACATTAAACCTCCTTAAAACTAAAATAGGGGAGATTGCAATGTTAAGAGCTTTAGGGTTAACCAAAAAACAAACTCAAAAAGTATTTATTATTTCTTCTTTAATAATAAGTGTTCTAGGAATCATATTAGGAACTATTATTTCATTTATTTTATTAAATTATTCAAATACTATTATGTATTATTTTAATGAAATTACAAATTATAGTATCCCAATTTTAAGTGTAAATGTTGATTTAAGTTTTTCTGTAATAAATTGTCTTTTTATTGCTATACCTTTAATCCTTTTGACTTATTTAATGACAAAATTTGCAATTAAAAAGATATTAGTTAATGATAGTATGGAGATTTTATTGAATGAATAACATTATAGAACTTAAAGATATTTATAAATCATATCCACAGCCAAATGAAGAAGAGAATCTCTCCATTATTTCTGAGTTAAATTTGGAAGTTGAACAAGGTAAATCTATTTCAATAATTGGAAAAAGTGGTTGTGGAAAAAGCACTTTGTTACAAATAGCTGCTTCGTTATTAAAACCAAGTAGTGGTCAAGTTTTATTTAACAATAAAAATTTAATTAAACTAAACGATAAAGAATTATGTAAGATCCGAAATAAAGAAATGGGCTTTATTTTTCAAAATAGTTTGCTTCTTGAAGATTTTAGTGCTTTAGAAAATATAATGATGCCTCTGTTAATTAACAATGTTAGTAAAAGAAGAGCAAAAGATAGAGCTATATATTTATTAGATGAAATAGGGCTAACAAATAGAATAAATCATAAGCCTTCACAATTATCAGGTGGGGAAAAACAAAGAATTGCCTTAGCTAGAGCTTTAAGCATTAATCCAAAGGTAATTTTTGCTGATGAACCAACAGGATCATTAGATGAAGAAAATGCTCAGTATGTTGAAGATTTATTATTAAATTTAGTAGATAAAGAAAGTGTAACTTTAATATTAGTTACCCACAATTTATCTTTTGCATCTAGATGTGATAGAGTAGTAAAATTAACACATGGAAGAATAAATGAGGAATTAAGTGAATAAAGATATAAATAAATTACTTATAAATAAAATATTATTTTCTCAAAAATCTAAGAATAAATTAATTAGATCTGGAGTTTTAATTATTTTAATAGTTTCTTTATTAATAATATCTACAATTTTTATTAATTCGATGTCTATTGGTATATCGAATAAATTTTCACTTTTAGTTAATGGTGATATTGAAGTATATACAACTAATAAATTAGAGGATGAATTTGATTTTATATATTCCTCTGATTTAGTATCTTTTAACAGTGCCTTAATATATGGCAAAGAAGGTACTTCCTTAATTAGTGTAAAAGGTGTAGAAAAATCATACTTTAATGATTTAAGATTAAATGCATTAAATCTAGAAAAAATTGAAAATGATACTAATTTACTTTCAATAATTATATCAAATGAATTAGCAACTTCATTAGATTTAAAAATAGGTGATAAAGCTGCAATAATATTTGCAAAAAATGAAGAAAAAATTAGACCTAAATTGGTATTTATTGAAGGTATTTATAACTCTGGTTATAAAGAAATCGATCAAAGTCTATGTTATTTCAACTTAGATGATTTAATAAAATTGTTTGATGGTGATATAAGTGTAAATAGAGAAATAATTTTAAATGATAAAGTAGATTTAGATGATGCATTAATTGATCTTAGGATAAATAATTATATAGCTAGAGGCTGGTATGAACTTCAGCCTTCAGTTTATAATAATTTATTAGTGAGTACACAAAGTTTATTAATTGTATTAGTTGTAATAGCACTATTAACAGGTTATTTTATTTCATCAGTATCATCTGATTTAATCACAAAAGATC
Source organism: Pleomorphochaeta sp. (assembly GCF_050031695.1). GTDB lineage: Bacteria > Spirochaetota > Spirochaetia > Sphaerochaetales > Sphaerochaetaceae > Pleomorphochaeta. The sequence continues at coordinate 49,923 of NZ_JBNAIC010000042.1, forward strand.
ACAATACCATTGCAATTAATAAATTATTAGGATTAAGAGATAAAGATATTAGATTCAACTATTTTTTTGCAATTGAAACTTTTACTGTTTTTTCTACATTTATTGGTGTTCTTCTTGGTATAATATTAAGTAAAACTTTTTTATCCTTAATAGGAAATTTACCTTTAAGTGAAATACCAGCATTAAAATGGTATCTACTAGATTTTGATATTATTATTCCTATTAACGATATAATTATAATTTCTATTTCTCTAATAATAATTTCAATGTTAAGTGTTTATCTAAGTTTAATTAGAATACGTAAAATTGAAATTCTAGATCTATTAAATCATGAATAAACTAGGTTGCTATCTATAAGTTATTTTCTTATAATGTGCTTATGGATTTTGAAGTGTTTGTTTTAGGTACTAGTGGTATGATGCCTTTACCAGGTAGATTTTTAACTAGTGCTATGATAAGAAGAAAAGGTGAGTTATTCCTTTTTGATTGTGGTGAAGGTACTCAAGTATCTTTAAAGATGTTAAATCTAAAATGGAAGAAAATTAATAAAATATTTATATCTCATATGCATGCAGATCATGTAACTGGGTTACCTGGTATTTTAATGTTATCTTCTCAAGTTGATAGAGAAGAACCATTATATATTTATGGTCCAAAAAAATTAAAAGAATATATTGATTCCTCTAGAAAAATTTTAGATATGTATATAAATTATGAAATTATTTTTAAAGAAGTTACTGAAGGTGTAATTATTGATAATGATGAGTATAGCATTGAAGCTATAAAACTCAATCATACAAAACCTTGTTATGGATATATTTTAAGAGAAAAAGACAGACCTGGTGAATTTTTCCCACAAAAAGCAATGGAATATAATATTAAACCCGGTCCTGATTTTGGTAGATTACAACGAGGTGAGTCTATTAAAAACAATAATGGCCAATTAATTACCTCTAAAATGGTTATGGGAAAAAGTAGAAAAGGGAGATCATTTTCATATATTACTGACACGCTTTATCTGAAAAATATTTCTAATAAAATTTCAAATGTAGATTTATTAATTTGTGAAGGCATGTTTGAAGCAGGCATGGAAGATATAGCAAAAGATAAAAAACATATGTGTGTTAATCAAGCAGCACAGATTGCTAAAGACGCCAATGCTAGAATGCTTGCATTAATCCATTATAGTCCACGATACAATGACTTTGAATTAAAAGCACTAAAATATCAAGCTCGAGAAATTTTTGAAAATACAATATTAACAAAAGATAGGATGATTTTTTCAATCCCTAATGATGCTGGTGAAATAGAAATTTCAATAGAAAAAATAACTAATATAAATCGAAATCGAATAAAATTAGATTATTAACATAAAAAAATCTCGAGATATAAATCTCGAGTTTTTTTATAAAAATATGAAATTAATTAAGCATTAGCTTCATCTATCAATGTTTTAGCATCAATTTTTCTTCCATCTTTTGAGGAATATCCATTAACAATATCTTTATTTTCTAATAAATTAGCATGATTATCTAAAATAGTTTGGATATGTAATTTTGCACTATCTTTATTTTCATAAGGGAAAATTATAGCTTTTCTATTATCTATTGTATCATAAATATAGGTATAAGCTGGTAAATAACTAAGTAACATATTTTTATTTTCATCTGTTATTTCATTCTCTTTATCAAAAATTACTAAACTGATATCAAAATTATATTCTTCATTATCTTTAAGTTCTGAATTTAAAAAATCTTCCAAATTATTTGATAAATCACCTAAATTATTTTCAATATCTATAGGTTCATTTATGTAGTTAATAGCCCTTGTAGCTTCTTCTAAAGTTAAACTTCTAATAGCATGATTAATTTCATGACCAAATGGTAAATCTTCGATTTGTTCTACATTTGGAATAAAATCATCAGGATTGTTAATAAAATTAATAGCCCTTGTAGCTTCTTCTAAAGTTAAACTTCTAATTGCATGGTTAATTTCATGACCAAATGGTAAGTCTTCATGAATCTCTTTTTCTCCACTATCTATATAATCTAAACCTAGATTAACTTGAGTATTATTATATGAATTTAATCTATCAACAGTTTGTAAATCTAAGTTATTTACAAATTCATTTTCTAAAATATCTAATCCTCTATTAATTAATAAATCACTTGAATTTTTTACTCTTTCAATAGTTGTATTATTTAAATTATCAAATTTTATATAATCAGAAGTAATAATATCTGGAGCACCATCATCAACATAATTTAGTCCAACATTGACTTGAAGAGAATTATAATCTTTAACCCTTTCAATAGTTTCTGAATCTAAATTATCAAAATAAACAGCATTTGGATCTGCTGCAGTTGGAGAACCTGAAGCAATCCAATTAAGAGCATTATTAATTTGTTCATTATTTAATCTAGATAAAGCACATAAATTTTCATCACTTATATTCTCAAAATTAAAATACTTTTTATTATTTTCTAAAATATCAAAAATTTTATCTGCTTCTCTTTGAGATAAAGTCTGTATCTTACTTATTGTATCTTCATTTAGATTATCTAACTTAATACCAATATCTTTTATATCTATTGCACCATTTTCAATCCACTTATAGGCTTTTATAATTTCTTCGTTACTAAGTTTAGAAATTTCTTTTGTTATATCTGCATTAAATGGGGAAGGTATAACTGTTTTTTTTGGTTCTTCAAACTCATCAAATATATTTAAAATTTGTTTAGTATTATATCTAGAGATACGCTTAGCAACCTCTTTATCTAAGAAATCCTCTATTGTATATTCTCTTTGCACCATTTCAACTTGAGTTTTTGCAATAGGATTAAAATGATTCATATCAACTTTTTCATTTGGGTCATCATTAATAGTTGTAAATAAAGGATTATCATAACTGTTTCGAGGTAACAAATCTTCACTATCTTCAAGTTTTTCATCATTTCTTGAAGAAATAATAGATCCTATTTCAATCAATACTAAACCAATTAATATTGGTAATAGATAAATTAAAAATTTATAAATATCTTGAGTTTGCAAATCATATATTGGAACTAAATATTTAATTGAGAGGAAGCCTAAAGATATTAGAACTAATAACGATATAATTATTGAGAAAAATATATTTCTAGCATATCCATTTTGTTTTGCCATAATTTCCTCCATAGGACACTTTACAATAATAGTCTTAGCAAATACTATTATATTTAACATTATATAGGATGGGGTGCACTGTGACAATAAAATTAATTAAAATATTTATAATAAGTACACTACTAACATATATAACTTTAATTTTTGTAGCTTCTGACATAGGAATTATACAATATCAACATCTTAAAAGCAATAATCTTGAAGAAAAAAGAATAAATTTACAATTAGAACAAGAAATTAATGAATTAGAAAAAGAAATTGAAAATTTAGAAGAACAAGGACAAGTTTTAGATTTAGCATATGAATTAGGATATGTAAATTCTGGTGATGAAGTATATATAGTTAACGAAACTGATAATACAAATTTAGTAAATAATAAAGAATATGAAATTAAATCTAATATTAATTTAAATAAAAGTGTATTTACTGGATGGAAAAACTATCAATTTTTTATATTTTCAATACTAATTGGTATTGCAATAACTGTTTGTTATTTATTAATATCAAAAAAACGGAGATAAAGAAAATGAATAATGAAGAATATTCTGAAGTATTATATATAGAACAAGAAAATACGTTTAATAGGACTATTGAACTATTAAATGAAAATAAAGTTCTCGTATTACCATGTGATACTATATATGGTTTATGTGCTAAAATGGGTGATGCTGAAGAGACTTTACGTTCAATAAAAAAAAGACGTGAAACAAAACCTTTTTTGGTATTAGCAACATTAGAGCAAGCTAAAGAATTATGTTATATACCAGAAGAGATAATTGAACTATGGCCTTGTGCATTAACTGTTGTTTTAAACAAAAAAGAAGGCGGAACTTTAGCAATTAGAGTACCTTCAGATCCTTTTTTACAATCAATATTAGAAAAACTAGGATCCCCAATTTATTCAACAAGCATAAATGAAAGTGGTTATAGTTCTTTAACTAATATTGTAGATATTATCTTAAATTATAAAGATAGAGTTGCAGCTTTTGTAGTTGATAGTGAAATGCAAGGGGCAATTCCTTCAACATTAATAGATGTTACTCAAAAACCTTATAAATTATTAAGACAAGGAATATATGATTTACCAGAAGGTTTATTAAATTAAATAACAAAAAAAAGGAAACTCAATCAAAGTTTGATTAATGTTTCCTTTTATTATTTTAATTAATTATTTAAAGCTCTAGCTTCCATATAATATCTTTTTTCATGAGCTTCGCCCATTGAGAATGTTTTTCTTGGTAAAGCTTTGTCTTTTATAATTGCTTCAAAGAATGTATGCTTTGATACATCTGGCATTAATAGAGCTAAATTATTATCTTTGTTACCTAAGTCAATAGTATCATTAAAACCATGTATATAATCTAATGTACAAATATTATTTTCTATAATTTCATCTAATATTAATTGAATTGTCCCTGCAGCAATTGCTCCGTCAGGTGTATTAATTTTATACAATAATAGACCATCTTTTTTACTAGCTAAACCGAAAGTTTGACCGTCAACTTCTTCAATTAATTTTTGCAATGATTCTCTATCATTACAACTAGTTACTTCAAAACTACTACAATGAGCACTTAATAAGTCATCAAACTTATTTTTTGAAATATCAAATAAAACTCTATGAATAGGTTCAAATTCGAGTCCTTCATCATGAATATTTTCAATTTCTACAAGTGCAAAACGAGATGGATGAGTTAATTTTTCTTCTTCTGTCAAATCTTTTTTAATATCTTCCCAACAACTTTTTGCTGTAGCTAAAGAATGATTTCCATCACCCATTGCAAATAATAAAGGATTTGATTTATCTAAAGAATTATATAATCCTTCTAATGCATCAGCCATTTGGTTAAAAGCATAATCATCATTAATTAAATAACCTTCTAATTGTCCTCCGTTTTCCATCAATGGAGTATCATAAACTTTAGTTAGTTTTGATAAATCTGCAGTAAAAGGTTCAATTAAAGATTTTTTTTCATCATTAATTAATACCATAATATGTGGAAGTTCTAGAGGTGCATTTTTTCTGATTTTTTTTCTAGGTGGTATTCTAGATAAAATTGTACCTTCAGTTGCTCTAATTAAAGAAGTAGAATCAACACTAAAATCATATTTTTCTAAATCTAAAGAACCCACCAATCCCCATCTGTGAGTATTATTAACGCTTCTTTTTACTAAGAAAAAACATTCCTTGTATGTTTCAAAAATACCATCATTAACATAATTTTTCATAGTGTCATTAATATTTTCAATTACATCTTCTTCATTTCCATCTTCTAAATAAACTTCAGGAAAAATTAAATTTAAAGTACTAGGACTATCTTCTACTTTCTCTTCTACACGTTTCCAATATGCTCTATCTGAAGTATATTGATCACATGCAACAACAGCCCATTTTTCTAAATCTATTCCTTTTTTTGGAATCATAATATCTGCTGGATTGAGCGCTAAATTGCTTAATCGACTTTTAGCTGACGACATATAATTACCCTCTCTTTCTTTATTTTTTTATGATTTTATAGTACATTACTTAAAACAGTTTGACAACTATTATTTTAAAATTAAATAAGATTTATTTTACTTTAACTTAAAATATTACAAGAAAATTAATTAATATTTAAATTCTTTATAAATAAACTACAAAATATATAAATTTGTTATAAAGGTATAAAATGTAATGAAGATTTACTAAATTACTAATTTATTATCATTTATTGTTTATAAATAAAATAAAATCTAGTAAAGTATAAATGTTAGGATAAATAAAAAAGGAAAATAATATGAGAGCAATAATAGTAACAAATGGAAATGCTCCATTATCTCTCCCAAGTAATTTTGTTGATGATTCTGATTTAATTATTGCAGCAGATGGTGGTTTAGAGATCGTTGAAATTTTAGGGTTAGATTGTGATATAGCTATTGGTGACTTTGATTCATTAAAAAATTTTGAACTATTAGACAATATAAAATATCAAAGATATGATAAAGATAAAGATTTTTCAGATACAGAATTAGCTATTGCATATGCAAAAGATCAAGGATGTGATGAATATATACTATTAGGTGGTGGGGAAGGTAGAATGGATCATCTATTAGGTATTTGGGGTATTTTTAAAAATTATGGACCTCCTATTTGTTGGTTAACAAGAAAAGATGCTTTATATTTAGTTAAAGATGAAAAAACTTTTTCAACAAGTGTAGGTGAAACCGTTAGCATTTTTAATGCAATAATAGATTCTAAATCAATCATTACTGCAAAAAACCTAAAATGGCCATTAAATAACTTCATGGTAACTTCAAATCATTTTTCACTATCAAACAATGCAAATGATGGAACATTAAGTGTAAAGTGTAAAAGTGGAAAGGTCTTTGTTTCATTTTTAAGACCTAGGGAAGAGGATTAAATGCTAGAATCAAGAAGAGTATTAGAAGTAGGGAATAGATTATATTGGTATATGATTTGGCTAAGCTTTGGAATTTTTATCTATTATTTTTTAAGTTTATTTTATGATGTAAATAGTGAATATTTAATATTTGTTTCTAGAGTTTTATCTACATTTTTATTATTTTCTTTAGTCTTTGGGATATGGACATTAGTTTATTCTTTAGCTATATATTTTAGAGATAAAATATTCCCAACTAGAATTTTTATATTAAGTTTTTTAAGAATTTTAATAATTTTAGTACTAGATATCATTTATTCAGTAGTAAATAACATAGCTGGGGAATCATTATTTATTTAAGAGGTTTAAAAATGCAAAATATTTGTGCAATAAGAGGTGCTACAACAGTAGAAAAAGATTCAATTGATAATATTGATTTAGCAGTAAAAGAGTTATATGAAAAAATACTAGAATTAAATAATTTAACTGAAGATGAATTAATAAATATTAATTTTACAATAACGTCTGATTTAAAAAGTAGAAATCCAGCTGCAGCATTAAGAAAATCAAAATACGCAAGCAATGTCCCTTTATTTTGCTCTCAAGAAGCTGAAATTGAGGGTATGATGGGAAAAGTTATAAGAATTATGATTTTATGCTATAAAGATAAAAGTACTGTAAATCACGTATATTTACATCGTTCTGCTTGTTTAAGAAAAGAATACGCAGTTAAATAATCAAATTAAATAAGATTACTAAATAATACATATGCAACAATTTTGATTTTGGCTAACTCGATATTATGTTAGCCATTTTTTTTATCTTCTTTTATATTTTTAAGAAGGGCGTTTATTATTTCCTTTATTAATAGATTGCTAATAGTCTCACTAAAAAATCTCATGAACCTAAAAAAAACAGTGCATAAGTAATGCACTGCTTTTTTAAAATAAATAAGCCACCTGTCAGATTCGAACTGACGACCCCGAGATTACAAATCACGTGCTCTGGCCAGCTGAGCTAAGGTGGCAAGAATATATTTTTAATGTTTAGCCACCTGTCAGATTCGAACTGACGACCCCGAGATTACAAATCACGTGCTCTGGCCAGCTGAGCTAAGGTGGCGAACAATTGGGACTATACAAAAGATGAGCATTGCTGTCAATAGAAAATAGAAAAATAATATATTTTTCTTATTTTTTTTTAAAAAAGTAATAATTATAGCAACTATAAATACAAATTTTACTTATTTTATTGAGTTCTTAATTGTTAAATGCTAATATTCCTAATAGAGTGCTTATGAGTAAAAAAATTGGAACTTTAGTTATATTTATCATCTTAATAATCTTATTTAGTTTTCGTGTCTTTTCTTTATCTTATGAAAACTTAGAAATTAGCATTGACAATGAAAGATCAAGATACATAGAAGAAATTGAGAATCAATTAGTTAGTAGATCAAATGAAATTAGAAATGATATAGAAAATAATTTACATTTTATTTCAGTTTTATTAAATGAAAATCCACCTACATCTTTCTCAGATGTAAAACACAATTACAACAAATTAAATGATAGTGATAATTTTGAATTTATATTAGTTTCAAAAAGTGGCAAATGTTATAGAAATGATGGCTCTTTATTTTCTTTAGAAGATAAAGATTTATTAGAAGAAATAGTTATTTACAAAGAAGAAGTTTCTAAATTTATAAGATTACCATCTGGAGATAATTATTTAATTACTTCTAAAAATATAACTCCCTTTACTATCGAAGATGAAGAAATTACATCAATTATACTAGCAACAACAGAAACCCATTATAGAGAGAGAATGACATTGCCATTATTTAATAAATATGGAATGTCTTTTGTATGTGATAATGAAGGTAGGCTATTAATTAATCCTGAATACGATAGATTCAGTATAATGGGATATAATTTATTTATCTCACTTTTAGAATTAGGTGTAAATGATAAAGTTGTAAACCAAATTATTAATGATTTTAGTAAAGGTGAAAGTAATTATAAATATTTCCAAATTGAAGAAAAATGGTTAATACAATATGCTGCATTTAATGAAGGTAAAGAATATATAATCAGTTTAATTCCAGTTTCTGTAGTCTCTAACGAATTAATTTCAGATGTTTCTAAAACAATTCAAATGGCATATTTTAGTTTATTTTCTATTTTTATTTTATTTATAGTATTTATAATTATAATATATCGCATACTTGCTGAAAGAGATAAAAATAAATTTGAAAGTCAAATTAGAGAAAAAGAAGCTACATCAAGAAGCGAGTTTTTATCACAAATGAGTCATGATATGAGAACTCCTTTGTCAGCTATTGTTGGGATATCTAATATAGCAAAAGATAATGTTAATAATCCTCAAATAATTAATGATTCAATTACAAAAATTAATTCATCTGCAAATTATATATTAGAAATAATTAATGATATATTAGATTTAAGCAAATTAGAGGGTGGTAAATTAAAATTAAATGAAGAACCTTTTTGTTTGAATGATGTAATTTATACAATAGAAGCTATAAATCAACCTAGAGCAAAGGAAAAAGATTTATTCTTTAATATAATTAAAAATTACAATGCTGACTCTTGGTACATTGGGGACAAGCTTAGATTATCTCAAATACTCATGAATTTAATTTCTAATGCTATCAAATTTACTCCGGAAAATGGTAATGTAAAAATATTAGTAGAGAGTCAGAAACTCAATTCAGATACTGATAATTTAATCATTAATGTTTCAGATACAGGTATTGGAATGTCAAAAGAATTCTTAGACAAACTTTTTGTACCATATGAACAAGAAAATTTAAGCATTTCCTCATTATATGGTGGATCAGGACTAGGCTTATCTATTGTTGATAATTTAATTAAATTAATGAATGGTAAGATTAAAGTTAAAAGTGAAAAAAGTGTTGGTACAGAATTTCAAGTTATTCTTAAGTTAAAAAAATCTATCAATATCGAGAAACAAAACAAAGAAGAGTGTGATTTATTTGATTTTTCTAAATTATCAGTTTTATACATTGAAGATCATCCAATAAATAGGTTAGTTGGGGAAAAACAATTAAACTCTATAGGTATAAACAAAATTGATACAGTTGAAAATGGATTAAAGGGCCTAGAATATTATTATAAAAATCCAGCAAATTATTATTCTTTAATAATAACAGATATTAGAATGCCTTTATTAGATGGATATCAATTAATTCAAAGAATTAGAAAATCTAATAGAAAAGATAATTATATTCCAATAATTACTATGAGTGCTAATTCTAAAGATGAAGAAATTAAAAGTGAATATAAAATAGATGCCTCACTATGTAAACCTGTACAATTGAATGAATTGAAGGAAACTATATGCAAAATAGTAAAATAGGGCTTTATCTTTTATTCTTTATATTATTTTTATCATTAATCTCATGCAAAAATGATTCAACTACCTTAGATAATTATATTGAAATTTATATTGATGATGATGTTGATTCGGGAATAATCAATTACTTGAATAGTTTAGATGATGCTTTTGAAGATATCGATATTGTAATAAAAACTAATATAGCAAAAAATAAAGAATTCTTTATGAAAAAATTTTTATCTTCTAATTTTAGTCAAGATATAATTATTTCTAAATATATATCTAATGATTATATAGATAATTTTGCAAATTTATCTGGTAAACCATATTTTCCAAATGAAGCATTAAGCGAAATTAGTAAAATGGATATTGATGGAAATATATATATAATTCCATACAAATCTACAAAAAGGTACTTATTTGTAAATAAAAAATATTTTGAAATTAACAATATTACAATCCCAAAAGATTATAATGAACTTTTATTTAATTTAAACAATTATTCATATCTAGAGAACTTAATTTATTTTAGATTTAATGACTATAATTATTTTGGAACAGATTTATTTAATTTTAGTTTTTCATTAACGGATGGTTTATCAATTTCAGGATATAAATGGGCAAAAGATTTAGAAAATGGAAATGCTAGTGTCTATGATTTAGATTTAACGAATACTTTTAATTTTTTAGATCAATATAATTCATTATTTTTTAAGCAATACGAAACTAATAATTTTGATATAAATAAAGCAGTTGATAAATTTATTAAAAATGAAATTGGAATAATAGAGCTAAAAGTTGAAGAACTTTCATTAATAGAAAATTATTATAATGAAGATATTCAAGCTATTCCTTTTTATTCAGCTTTATCTGAGGAAAATTATATATTAGAGAATAACCATCTATATTTAGCTGTTAATAAAAACTCTATGACGAATAAAAAGGAAATTATAGACTTATTATTAGAAGAAATAGTAGGTAAAAAAGGATTCTCTTCTATAGTTAATGACAGCCATTCTATATACGAACCATTAATAAATATAACAAGTTCAACATTTGATAAACAATATATTTCTAACAAAAACAATAATCAAAATAAAATTACAAATTACTACGATTTTAATAGAGGTGAGGAATTTCTATCTTACGCGGTATATAAATATTTAAATGGTGATTTTGATAGAGATCAATTTTTGGGCTATTGGCAACAAGATGTATTAGTAAGTCAGTTTAATTTAAACGAAGTTAGTATAGCTAAAACAGAAACTGATTTGACTTCGAGAGATTGTTCTATTATTCTTGCTAAATCAATTAAAGCTAGTATTGAATGTGACGCTTCATTTGTAACATATATTGACGAGATAAATGAACTAGATAAATTATCTACAATGTATTCTTCAATACCCATATTTATCGATATGGGAGATATCTATGTAAAAGATATATTTAATATGTTACCTTACAATATAAATAAAGAAATAATTAATTCAAACCATCAACAAATAATTACATATGAATTTACAAAAGATGAAATTTTGCAGCTAATAGAAAACCATAAATCTGATATAATTTTGTATGGTATTAAAAAAATAAATGGAGAAATTTATCTTATTAACGATAACGGTGAACTAGAAAAAATAGATGATTCTAAAAAATATAAATTATGTACTAATTCAAATAACAACTTAGTAGAAATTCAAAACAAAGAATTTTATATTTCAGATATTAAAATTAAAGATATTGTTATCAAATGGGTTATTGATAATTCTCCATTATCAAGTATATCTCTAAATTCTTTTAAAATAAATGCGAAATAAAAATTGTAACATCATTAGTAAAATATAAAAATAATTAAAATTTTAAGTTTTTACCTGTTTTTTTTCAAAAAAAAGCATGTTATAATTGAAGCTAATTGAGAAAAAATGCAATTTATTTATTATTAAGAAAAAAAAGAAATGATTTTTTCAAAATTGGTTGACTAAATTAGTAATATTATTTATATTCCTACATGTCGATTGACGATGGGGAGGTTCCCGAGCGGTCAAAGGGGGCAGACTGTAAATCTGTTGGCTCAGCCTTCGAAGGTTCGAATCCTTCTCTCCCCAATAATGTAGGTCTTCTCTTTTAGAGAAGACCTATTTGCATTTATTAAAGAGGTTTTATGGGCAAACTTATAAATAAAGGCCTAAGGTTTGAGTGCCAAGGATGTAATTATTGTTGTAGTTGTGAACCAGGATATGTATTTTTAAGCGATGATGATTTAAAAACCCTCTGTAATCACTTTTCAATGGATGAAGAAACTTTTATCAAAACGTACTGTAGAAAAGTATATTTGGGTTTTGGATATCGAATTAGTTTATTAGAAAAAGAAAATTATGATTGCATTTTTTTAACTGAAAAAGGATGCAGTTGTTACGAAAGTAGACCATTACAATGTAGAACATATCCTTTTTGGCCAAGTATCGTAAAAGATAAAGAATCTTGGGAAGCAGAAGCTAAAAGTTGTCCAGGGATAAATAAAGGTCAAATAATTAAAGAAAAAGATATAAAAAAACAATTAGATAAAATGGATAAATTTGTTGCAAAAATCATTAATTAGGAGAACTAGTGCCAAAAATTTCACAACAAACAATTGAAAATATAAAAAATAAAATTTCTTTATCTCAATATATTTCTCGCTATGCTGATGTAAAACACAAGCGTGGTAGTGATTATATTTGTTGTTGTCCTTTCCATGATGAAAAAACTCCTAGTTTTTATATACATGATGATAAACAGTTTTTTCATTGTTTTGGATGTGGTGTTAGTGGTGATGTATTTAAATTTGTTTCTTTATATGATCATTTAAGTTGGTACGAATCCGTTCTAAAAATAGCTGAAGAAATAGGTGAGCCTTTAAATTTTGATACAAAAACTATTAACTCTTCTTATAAACAAAAAGCTGATTTTTATAAATTATATGATAGATCTAGAATATTTATGCAAAAAGTTCTATTTTCTGAAATAGGAAATAAAGCAAAAATATACTTACAAGAAAGAAATATTAACAAAAAAATGATTGAAAAATTCTCATTAGGTTATCTTCCTATGCAAAAAAGCTTTTTATATAACAGAATAAAAGAAAATAGTGACTACAATGATGATTTTTTAAATTCTTCTGGAATATTTTATAACAATTCTAAAGATTCTTTATTTGATGGAAGACTAATATTCCCTGTAAGAACTTGGGATGGAAAGACTGTAGCTTTTTCTGCTAGAGACTTAAGCGGAGCATCAAAAGCAAAATATAGAAATTCTCCTGAAACTTTAATTTACTCAAAAAAAAATAATCTATTTGGAATATATGAGTCTTTAGATGCCTTAAAAGAAACCAAAGAAGTAATAATTTGTGAAGGTAATTTTGATGTAATTGCTTTACACCAATCTAATATAAACAGTGCCGTAGCTTCATTAGGAACAGCTTTTACAAGTGAACAAGCTCGACTTTTATCAAGATATGTTAATAAAGCTTACATATTATTTGACAATGATGAGGCTGGAATTAAAGCTACAATTAGAACTTTATCTATTTTACAAAGTCAAGGAATCTCTAATTATGTAATAAATTTTTATGAATTTAATGATCCGGCAGAAATGTTAGAAAAAAAAGGAGAGATTGAATTAAAAAAAGCACTAACAAATAATGTAGATGGGTTTATGTATCTTGTCAATAATGCAATAAAATTATATGATATAAAGAATTCGAAAGGTAAAGACGAGATTTATAAATATGTAAAACCATATATCGATGCAACAGAGTCAGAAATTGAAAAAGATGCATTGCTACAAAGACTATCAGAATTATTAAAAGTAAAACATAAAAGTGTATTATCTCAATACAAAAAAGAAAATGGGAACAAGAGAGAATATCAAAATACTAACATAAAAAAAATTGACATTTACCCTTTGACAAAAAATAGGTTTAATTTAGATTTATTTATAATGCTTGTTATAGTAAATAATAGACAATATTATAAATATTTTCGAAAGAATATAACAATAGATGAATTGAACGACGAGGAGGCTATATCATTATTTAATATATTAGAAGATTATTTTAGGCTTAATGACGAAGATTGTGGGAATGATTATTTTTTACAACTAATTGAAAATCCTCAAATAAGGGCAGATGTATCATCTTCATATTACATGGAAGAGTTTAATGAAAAATACTGCGAGAAACAAATTGAAGAGGGGATAAATAGATTAAGGCTTAGAACCTTAGAAGTTGAAAAAAAGAGATATGAAGAAATATTAGAAATTGCACAATCGTCAAATAATATTGAGAGTATTAAAGCTTTATTGAAAGATCAAATTTTATTAGATCAAGATATTGCCGAATTGAGAGGGAAATTAATCCCTAAAAATAAAGAATGAGGAATGTATAGAGAATGCTGGACAAAAACCTTCTTTTTAATTTTGGTGCTTATTTAAAAAAAGCAGATGACCTTAGTGATAGTAATGCTAAGTCATTAAAATCTAACAAAAAAAATATTGAAAAAGAACAAAAACTTGATGACACACTTTCTGAAGAAAAAAGAGAAATGTTAGAAGAGCTTTTAGATGAAATAGAAGATGAACCAGATGAATCTGCTTATAATGAAGTTGAAGAAGATCCTGATGATGAAGCTTTTGTTAAGGATGATGTAAGTGATGATGATGATGATGATGTCGATATTGATATAGTTTTATCACCAGATGCTGCTAAAATAATTATTCCTGTAAAAGAAGATGAAGAGGACGAAGAGGATGAAGATGAAGAGGACGAAGAGGAATTAGTTGATTCTAAAGACTTAAATTCTTTCTCATCTTTTGAATCAGAAGATACAGTTGGTTCATCAGAAAAAGTTTTCGACATTAATTCAATTGGTAGTCAATCTAGTACTTCACAAGATAAAGACAAAAAATCAACTGTTTTAACAAACTCTAAAGGTGATGTAGATGATCCTATTAGATTATATTTACGTGAAATTGGTAAAGAAAAATTATTAACAGCTGAAGATGAAGTTATTCTTTCTAAAAAAATGGAAGAAGGTAATGCTATTATTTTAGATGTTATCAAAGATAATGGTATATTAATTTCTTTTTTCACAGATATTATAAAGAAATTAGAAGCTAAAATTGATGAAACTGAAATGGAATTCTCTCAAAAAGAGTTGAAAGAAATTTATGCTGAACAAAAAAGATATAATCAATATTATAGAGAACAATTAAATCCACATAAATCAGCTATTAAAGAATATCAAAGTTTAAAACAAGAGTTAATTTCAAAAGGTATTGAATATTTAAAAGATCCTAAATTACAAAAGAAAAGAAAAAAATTATTTTCTGTTCTTAATGTTGTTGAATTACAACCTGAGGAATTAACTTCAATAACTGAAAGATATGTTAATGCTGAATTAAGTATTATTGAATTAATGGATTTGATGCAAAATCTTCAAAATAAACTAAATATTACTTCTGCTAAAGAATTAAGACAACTTGGTAGAGACTTAGCAACTAGAAGCAAAAGTAAGTTAATTGAAGAAGAATTGAATATGAGTGCTTATGAAATAAAAGAACTTATTTCTTCTTATCAACAAACTGAAAAAACACTAAAAGAGATTGAGCATACTTTTGAAGCTACAAGAACATATATTCTTGAAGAAGCTGTTACAATTAAACGTGGTCGTAAAATGATGAAAACAGCTAAAGATAGATTAATTAAAGCCAATTTAAGATTAGTAGTATCCATTGCTAAAAAGTATACAAATAGGGGACTACACTTCTTTGATTTAGTACAAGAAGGTAATATTGGATTAATTAAAGCTGTTGAAAAGTTTGAGTACAGAAAAGGTTATAAATTTAGTACATATGCAACTTGGTGGATAAGACAAGCTATTACAAGATCTATTAGTGACCAAGCAAGAACAATTAGAGTTCCGGTTCACATGATTGAACAAATTAATAAAGTTGTTAGAGAATCAAGATTACTTATGCAATCTCTAGGACGTGATCCATCTGATGAAGAAATAGCAGATAGATTAGGCTGGGATGCAAAAAAAGTTAAAACTGTAAAAAATGTTGCAAGAGAGCCAATTTCATTAGAAACACCTGTTGGTGAAGAAGAAGATTCTTTATTATCAGATTTTATTGAAGACAAAGATGTTGAGAACCCAGCAACACAAACTGCATATAGATTGTTACAAGAACAATTATTAGACGTACTTCATACACTTCCACCAAGAGAACAAGAAGTATTAAAAATGCGTTTTGGTATTGATGGTGGTTATTCACTAACATTAGAAGAAGTTGGATTATATTTTGGTGTTACTAGAGAAAGAATAAGACAAATTGAAGCAAAAGCTTTAAGAAGATTAAGACATCCAAAAAGAGCAAAACAACTTAAAGACTTTATTAATACATAGGGTTTAGGATATATTTATTACATTTATAATAATATTCTTGATAATAAATATAATTTATGATAAATTAAATTTCTGTGTGAATTTATATATTCATCAGATAAAACATAACTCATTTTTATGAGTATAGATCAGATTTTCAGGAGAAAGTGATGCAAAAAGAAGTATTCACAAAGCTAGAAACACTTCAAGAAAGCTTAAAAGCAAAATTTCATGTAGAAGATGAAATTAAACAACTACCACATGAATTAAAACTAAAAAAGGCTCATCTTGAAAAAATTAGAAGTGATTTTGAAGAATTAAATTCAAATGTTGAAACTATCGAAAAAGAATGTAAAACTCTACGTTTTGAATATGATAATGCTGTTATTGCTCATGAAAACAATCAAAAGCAAATGGAAGTTATTTCTACACAAAGAGAATTTGAAGCTTTAGAAAAACAAATTAGTGATTCTCATATTTTAGAACAAAATCTTTTAAAGCAATTACATGCAAAAGAAAGTTCATTAACACTTTTCCAAGAAGAATTAGAACAAAAAAGAGTTGTTCTAAATGAAGTTGAAGAAGAAGTAAAAGCTGAAGAAACAAAATATGATGAAATTTTAGTTTCTAAACTTAAAGAAAAAAATGAATTAGAAGAACGTTGTAATAAAATTGTTGAAGAATTTGAAATCTCTAAAGAATTATTTAACAAATTCTCAAGCATTGTTAAAAATAAAGCAGGTAGTGGAATTGTTCCAATTCATGATAATGTGTGTGGTGGTTGCCATATGCTTTTACCTGTACAATTTGTTAATGATGTTCGTGGTTTAGAAAAAATTGAATTCTGCCCTTATTGTTCACGTGTATTGTATTTCGAAGAAACTGAACTAGCAAAAGATGAAAATATGGAAATTGAAGAAGGTTCATTAACATCATTCGCAAGTGAAGATGAATTCGATTTAGATAATATTTAAATTAATTTTAAGGTTTTCTAGATAATCGCATGCAGTTTTTTCTGTATGAGGAAAGTCCGGGCTCCACAGGACAATAACGCCGGGTAACACCCGGGAGCAGTAATGCTATAGAAAGCGCAACAGAAAGTATACCGCCAAATTTTGGTAAGGGTGAAATGGTGAAGTAAGAGCTCACCGCATGAATGGTAACATTCATGGCATGGCAAGCCTCGTTAGGAGCAAACCCAAGCAGTGAGTTGAGTTGTCCGCTTTTATCTCACGGGTAGGGTGCTAGAGATATATAGTAATATATATCGTAGATAGATGATTATCATTATACAGAACCCGGCTTATTGAAAACCTATTTATTTTTCTTTTTTACAGAATCCCATACTCTATTTAATTCATCGACATTATCTGGAGTAATTGGGATTTTTTTATCATCACAGATTTCTTTTAAATCATTAAATCGTTCTTTAAATTTATTAGTAGAACGTCTCAATGCAACTTCAGGTCTAATTTTTAAATATCTTGAATAATTAATTACAGATAATAATAAATCACCGATTTCAACTTCTAAAGAATCTCTATCTTGATTTATATCTGCTTCTTTAACTTCATCTAATTCTTCTAATATTTTTTTAGCAACATCATCTTTATTATCCCAATCAAAACCGACTTTGCTTACTTTTTTCATACACTCAAAGGAATATTCAAGTTGGGGTAGGGATTTTGGAACTTTTTTAAAAAAATCTAATTTATCATCATGTCGATTTTCAATATTCTTTTTAACACTGTCCCAAATATCAATTACTTGATCACTGTTTAATGGTTTATCATTAATAAAAGATGAATTAAATACATGAGGATGTCGTCTAATCAATTTTTCACAGACTTCGTTTATACTATCTAATAAATTAATATCATTATATTCCTGATGAATAGTTAAAAGCATTATAATGTTAGTAAACATATCTCCTAGTTCTTCTGAAATATTATTTAAATCTTTTTTGTTAATTCCATCTATATATTCATAAGTCTCGTCTATAAGATAAATAGCAAAATCTTTATTTGTTTGTTTTTTGTCCCAAGGACAACCGTTCTCACTTCTTAATAGTTCAGTTATTTCTTTTAATTGAGAAAGAGCTGCTAATAATGTATCTTTTCTTTCAATGTCAAAATTAATCATAAATATAGATTATAAAGTTTAGTTAAAAAAATAAAGTATCTATGTTAAAAAGATAATTAATTATTTTCTAGTTAACAGAATATATATTATTTACAAAAAAAATATTAAAGATCAAATGATCCAACTTCATATAAATCACTCCAAACAATATTAGTAAAATTACCTTCAACTGTTAATGCTGCATAAACATATACAGTAAAGTCAACTGATTCATTTACTTCATCTATATCAGTACACAAATAATCATAATCAGATGTAGAAATATCTGATGTTATAAATTTAGATTTATTATAACGTTTTAGAGTTAGATTTTCAGTGTCTACATAATCATCAGAACTGTTTTTTGTTGTAAAAGAATCCGTGTCACTATCATCTTGAGTAAATTCAAAATAATTATCTGTGCTATTATAAGAAATATCAAAATTAACGTCCCAATCAACATATGAAAAACTATCATTGTCATAATCATAAGCTGTTGCTAAATATGAGAGAGCATCCTGTTCTAATCCATCATAAGTAAACTTATATAACTTAATATCAATGTCATTAGTTTCATATATCAAAACATAAGATTCATCACTTGATGTATCTAATCGTTGTCCAGGATAATTGTCTGAATAAGTATCTTCAAATTCACTCACTATATAGTCACTAAAATATTTTTCACTTACATCACTACTAATTGAAGATGGATAAATTGCATAAAAATAACAGATAGATGGTGTGCCATCAACTTCATAAGAACTATCTATATTAAATTTTAAATTTGTTGATATTGATCCATCACTATTACTAGTTGAATCAAATTCACAATAACTATAATCATCGCTTTCACTGTCTAATAAATAAAGATATGTAGGAATACCACAAGATGAAAATAGAAATAAAAAGACACACAAAATTGTAGCTCTACAAAATTTTGTGTGTTTCTTACAAATAAAATTTAATCTATTTTGCATAATTAATAGTTTAATAAACTATTAGTTGCTAACTTTCCATATTCTGAATTAGGAAATTGGTCAGCTAATTGTTGGAATTGACCTTGAGCTAAATCTAAATTACCTTGACTTTCATAAATTCTAGCTAAAGTAAACATTGCTCTAGGAGTTTCAGCAGCATCGTTTGAATAAGTATCAATTAATTCTTGACAGTACTCAATTACTTTCGTTTCTTGATTAAGTTGTTCAGCACAAACTGCTGCGTTACTTAATGATAAAGAACCAAGATAAGTATTCTTAGCATTTTCTTTAACTTCTAAGAAATAGTCTAATGCAGCTTGATAATTTTCATTATTATATTCATTAATTGCTAATAAATATGTAGCTTTATTTCCAACATAACCAGAAATAGATTGAAGTTCTTCAATCTGAGATACTGCTTGAACTAAATCAGTATCATAAGTTTCTGACTCTTGATTAGAAATTACTGTTGAATATGCTGTTTGGGCACTATCTAATGCATCAAAATTAGCTAATGCTCTTTTATTCATTGTAGCATTAATTATTCCAATAGCTACAACTACTACAACAATAACAATTGCAAGAATTCCAATAATTTTTGAATTATTATTTAAAAAAGTCGATAAACGACTTTCAATAACTTTGTCTTCATTATTTAGATTATCATTATTACTCATTGATAAACTCCCTCGTTTTAGGAAATGTAAACAGGCGGTATACTCCGCCTGTTATTAAAATTTACAAATATTAATTTTCGTCTTTTGAAGCCATTAAATCTGCAAATGTGAAAGTATCCTCTTCATCATCATTGCCATGAATATACTTAGCAATTTCAGATTGTTGTGAACGCTTAATCATTTCTTTAATTGAAAGAGATAGTTTTTGAGTACTTGGATTACATTCAATAACCATTGCTGTGATACTATCACCAACATTGAATTTTTGTAATACTTCATCAGTATATTCTTCATCTGGTCCAACTAAGTTGTATTTACTGATTAATCCTTCGATATCTCCGATAACTTTTACAAAAACTCCAAAATCAGTAACATTTGATACAGTACCTGTAATTTTACTATATTTTGGATAATCTTTTCTTAGAACTTGCCAAGGGTTATCTTCTAATTTTTTAACACTTAAACGAATTCTTCTATTATCTGGTTCTACTCTAGTAACAACAACATCGATTGAATCACCTTCTTTACAGAATGATGACATATTTTTAATTCTCTTTGTCCAAGAAATATCATCAACATGTAAGAAACCATCAATACCTTCTTCTAAATTAATAAAAGCACCGCTGTTAGTAATTTTAACAACTGGTTTGTTTAATGTCATTCCAACTGGATATCTTTCGGCTATAGTATCCCAAGGATTTTCTAATAATTGTTTTAGTCCTAATGATACTCTTTTCTTGTCTAAATCATATCCAAGAACTTTAGCATTAACTACATCGCCAATTTTTAATAATTCTTTTGGATTGTTTACTCTTTTTGTCCATGTTAATTCTGAAATATGAGCCAAACCTTCAACACCTGGTTCAATTTCAATAAATACACCAAAACTAGTAAGTTTTGTTACTGGAGCTGTGATTACATCGTCAACATGGTATCTTTGTTCAAAAGTTTCCCATGGATCTTCACTCATATGTTTTAAACTTAAATTAATTTTTTGAGTTTCTGGATCGATGTTAATTAATCTTAATTGTACAACCTGACCTTTTTTAACAAAATCTTTTGGTCTTGTTACATGGCCCCAGCTCATATCATTAATATGTAATAATCCGTCAAATCCACCTAAATCGATAAATGCACCGAAAGAAGTAAATGATTTAACAACCCCTTCTACTACATCACCAATTTTAACTGCAGCGAAGAATTTTTCTTTGTTTTCTTTAATTTTCTTCTCTAAGTATTCTCTACGTGAAACAACACTTTTTAACTTTGTTCCGGCATGGAACTTATCAATTACAAAGTAGTCAGTAATTCCAATTAAAGTTTCTGGTTCTTCAACACGAACAATGTCCGCTTTAGATAATGGACAGAAACCTTTATAGTCTCCACCTAAATCTACTTCAAAGCCACCTTTAATTACTTTGATAAATTTACCTTCGATTGGTGTTCTACCTTCAGCTGCTACTTTTAATTCTTCAGTGCGTTCTTTCGCATCTGCACGTTTCTTAGAAACTACGATTTGACCGTGTTTACCTTCTTTTGAAACAATAACAACTTTAACACCATCACCAATTTCTGGTAATTCTTTAAACTCACCACGAGGAATCTTACCCTCGCTCTTGTAACCGACGTCAACAAAAACATACTCGTTATTTACCTGAACCACAGTTCCGGTCACGAGCTGACCGTCTTCGATGCCATCAAGAGATTTAAGATATTCCTCCTGCATTAACTGCAT